>JBHIXH010000104.1:0-559 GCA_041984885.1 Gammaproteobacteria bacterium | reverse complement strand
ATCGTTTGCTTCGATGGCCTTCGATATTAATAAAGTTCCGTAGTTCATGGGCGTTCAGCTCCTTACGTAAAATGTGTGATAACGATAAGCTTCGGTTCCGCTTCAATCCCGAATTCATTGCGGATATGCGCTCGCACTCTTTCGCAAGCATTTTCGTAAATATCTCCGACTTCTATTTCTGAAAGCCTGAATCCCGCATATTCAGATGCTTTGGTCACGACCTCACCGACGACAAAATACCCGCCACTCATTCCGTCTATTAAATACGTAATCTCACCCGATCTATCCACGCCCTCAAATTTTTCGTATTCTTCGTACTTGTATTCATCGAATTGATCGTATCCTATATCCGCGCCAATCAAAACCCAATCCGATCTCCATACGCCCATTACTTCTGTTCTCCTTTCGTGACAATTACGAACCCAGCTATACTTGCGCTAACAAAAAATATAAGCCCTATAATTAATTCCTGCATCTATTCGCCCGCCTCCCGTCTCAATTTCGTCATCACAGCGTCAGCCTTCGTTTTATACTCCGCATCCCCAAACGTCTCGTACAG
>JBHIXH010000103.1:0-566 GCA_041984885.1 Gammaproteobacteria bacterium | reverse complement strand
TCCCTCCGTTTCGCGCTCGCGTTTATATGCGCGGTATGGTTCGACGATCAGCCATAGGACAAAACGGACGATTCCGTAAAGCCCGACGAGAAGCAGGCCGAATACGGCCGCAATCGTAAAGATCGCTTTTGCTACGGGAGATTCTATCGCCCATATCAGAAATCTGACTAATAGAAAAAACGTTGCGATTGTAAGTATCCACGAAAGCGTTTCGATTAATCTCCGCTTAAACATTCGCATCACTTCTCCTTTACCGTCATTATATTTTCGTAGCTCGACATGAACGGAATACGGAAGCCGACCGTCTTGAATTCGTACGTCTTACCGATTTCGATCTCCGCGTACAGATCGCTGGAATTAAACTTCCGCGCAAATATCGCGTCGGTATTTTCGAACACTTTTGCGTTACCTTTCTCGTCATCTCCGAAAATCAGATACTTCGAGGAATCGTCAGACGTTTTCGTTTCTTTATCCGTCACTTTTATTACGTAAGTGTTTTCGTTATGATAAGACGCAATCGTATACGCCGGCGCTGCTACCACGAAAACAAATACGAACAATGCGAT
>JBHIXH010000102.1:0-572 GCA_041984885.1 Gammaproteobacteria bacterium | reverse complement strand
GACTCTTACTTGAGCTCAACAGAAGCGCCTGCTTCCTCAAGCTTCTTCTTGGCTTCTTCAGCGTCGTCTTTGCTTGCGCCTTCCTTAACAACAGAAGGAGCGCTGTCGACCATTTCTTTCGCTTCTTTCAGACCCAGGCCGGTCAGTTCACGAACAGCCTTGATGACGTTTACTTTCTTCTCACCGGCGCCGGTCAGAACAACGTCAAATTCGGTCTTCTCTTCAGCAGCAGCAGCGTCACCACCGGCAGCTGCAGGAGCAGCAGCAACAGCAGCAGCAGCTGATACGTTAAACTTCTCTTCCATTGCTTCTACGAGCTCAACAACTTCCATTACGCTCATTTCAGCAATTGCATTCAAAATATCGTCTTTAGACAGAGCCATGACTTTCTCCCAAAAAAGTAAAAAATGGTGTTCAACAGAATCAAGCAGCTTCTTGCTTCTGGTCCCGGACTGCAGCTACAACACGTGTGATCCTGCCCGGAATATCGTTCAGGGTACGTGCAAGCTTGGTAACTGGTGCCTGTGTAACGATGGCCAGCTTGGTCAACGCTTCGTGCAGCGTCGGCAGCG
>JBHIXH010000101.1:0-631 GCA_041984885.1 Gammaproteobacteria bacterium | reverse complement strand
GATCTGACCATAGGTACTCGTCTTGGAGGTCTCGTGGACGCATTGCTCGCCCTATTTCTTGTCTCGTCAGTCTTATGCTCTGCGCCAACCTTGGCGAAGGACGCACCTCAGCTGGAGAGAAAAAATGCAAGGTCTTGCCAGGATCTGTCTCTCGCCGTTTCGCCCAGCAATCCTAAGAGTAGCTGTCCAACGTCGCGCCTCTGTAGCCGTTAGCGGGCTTTTGTTGCGGATCAGACTTCAGCGTATTGATTGAGCAGAAATTCGAAGGTATGTCCGGGTTGAATTGGCATTTTCTTCGTTAGGAGGCGGGTGATGAACATCAACGGAATGAATGCGCTGTCGAGTGATGGTGGAGAGAAGGACGAGAAGTTTTGGAATAACGCGGTTCGTTTAGTGGAGCAAAGGCTTGGGCTGATTGCATCGAATATCGCCAATGCCGATACACCGAACTACAAAGCCCGGGACATCGATTTATCATCGGCTTTGAAACAGGCGATGACGAATTCAAAGCCGAACTACAAAGCCCGGGACATCGATTTATCATCGGCTTTGAAACAGGCGATGACGAATTCAAAGCCGAACTACAAAGCCCGGGACATCGATTTATCATCGGCTTTGAAACAGGCGATGA
>JBHIXH010000100.1:434-684 GCA_041984885.1 Gammaproteobacteria bacterium | reverse complement strand
CCATATAACCCCAAGCAATCTGGTTATACTGTGAAGACGACATTCGCCGAAAATTCGCGCTTGAACTCGCAAATTTTACCTTGACTTGAATGATCACCAGTGAAAGAGATCATTCAGTCTTACTTCTATCACATACCCGAATTTTTAAAGAACAGTTCTGGTGCAAAGACCAGAAATCAATGTTCATTCACGAACATTCATTTCTGAGCTTTCGACGATTGTTTTAGATGGTGGAGCCAAGGAGGATCGA
>JBHIXH010000100.1:0-424 GCA_041984885.1 Gammaproteobacteria bacterium | reverse complement strand
CGTCTTTCATCGCCTCTGACTGCCAAGGCATCCACCGTATGCGCTTCTTCACTTGACCATATAACCCCAAGCAATCTGGTTATACTATGAAGACGACATTCGCCGAAAATTTGCTTTCAATCACAAATTTTACCTTAGCCTGAATAAACACCAGTGAAAGTGTTATCCAGTCTAACTTTCTATTACATACCCAAATTTTTAAAGAACGATCTAATCAAAAGATCAGAAATCAACATTCACCACCATCTGATGGAATGCTCATTTCTAAGCTTTACGACAGACAAACCGCAGATCAACTCTGCAGTTCTCGTCTTCTACAATGAATCAAGCAATTCGTGTGGGAGCTTATGAAGAAGCCGGGATCTTCGATTAAGGAGGTGATCCAGCCGCAGGTTCCCCTACGGCTACCTTGTTACGACTTCAC
>JBHIXH010000099.1:0-699 GCA_041984885.1 Gammaproteobacteria bacterium | reverse complement strand
ACGTTAGCGATAGTAGATGCTTTCTGACCAACCGCTACGTACACACATTTAATGCCTGTACCTTTTTGGTTGATGATAGCGTCAACAGCCATTGCTGTTTTACCACACTGACGGTCACCGATGATAAGCTCACGCTGACCACGACCTACTGGGATCATGGCGTCAACTGACTTATAACCAGTTTGTACTGGCTGGTCTACCGATTGACGCTCGATTACGCCAGGTGCAATTTTTTCAACTGGCTCGAAACCAGCTGCGTCGATTGCGCCTTTACCATCGATAGGCTCACCTAGTGTGTTTACAACACGACCTAGTAGTGCGTTACCTACTGGTACTTCAAGAATACGACCAGTAGATTGTACTTTATCGCCTTCTTTAAGGTCCGCATAAGGACCCATAACAACTGCACCTACAGAGTCTCGCTCAAGGTTTAGTGCAATTGCGTAACGGCTTCCAGGAAGCTCGATCATTTCACCTTGCATTACATCTGCAAGGCCGTGAATGCGGATAATACCGTCTGTTACTGCGACGATAGTACCTTCATTACGTGCTTCACTGCTTACATTGAACTGTTCAATTCTTTTCTTGATCAGTTCAGCAATTTCAGTGGAATTAAGTTGCATGCTCTTATCCCCGTTATGCTTGCAACGCGTCTGCTAGACGATTCAATTTCGACTTTACGGAACCATCAATAACTGT
>JBHIXH010000098.1:0-711 GCA_041984885.1 Gammaproteobacteria bacterium | reverse complement strand
CAAAAACGTCATATTCTTGGGCCATTCATCATTCCAAATCAGAAGGAATCACGGAAAAACATTAAAAAGTGTTGACGTGAGATGGCCGGAAAAATTGTGAAATTATCCCATTCCGCCAATATTTGCCCACTCCAACCCAAATTTCGAAAGGTTTCGAAATTTCAGAATCTCAAAATTCCAAAAACGTCATATTCTTGGGCCATTCATCATTCCAAATCAGAAGGAATCACGGAAAAACATTAAAAAGTGTTGACGTGAGATGGCCGGAAAAATTGTGAAATTATCCCATTCCGCCAATATTTGCCCACTCCAACCCAAATTTCGAAAGGTTTCGAAATTTCAGAATCTCAAAATTCCAAAAACGTCATATTCTTGGGCCATTCATCATTCCAAATCAGAAGGAATCACGGAAAAACATTAAAAAGTGTTGACGTGAGATGGCCGGAAAAATTGTGAAATTATCCCATTCCGCCAATATTTGCCCACTCCAACCCAAATTTCGAAAGGTTTCGAAATTTCAGAATCTCAAAATTCCAAAAACGTCATATTCTTGGGCCATTCATCATTCCAAATCAGAAGGAATCACGGAAAAACATTAAAAAGTGTTGACGTGAGATGGCCGGAAAAATTGTGAAATTATCCCATTCCGCCAATATTTGCCCACTCCAACCCAAATTTCGAAAGGTTTCGAAATTTCAGAATCTCAAAATT
>JBHIXH010000097.1:0-839 GCA_041984885.1 Gammaproteobacteria bacterium | reverse complement strand
ATGGCTGATCGTCGAACCATACCGCGCATATAAACGCGAGCGCGAAACGGAGGGAACGGCCGAATGATTCACGGAGCAACTGACGAAGGTTTGCGAAATATGAGACGCTGGCTTAACGAAAAACTGATCGAAAGTGATACCGCCATCAGCTTCCACGACCGGAAACTAATCGAGGAGCGTATCGAGCGAGAACGGACACAGGCGCGTCTGGACGAAGTTGAGGCGGAAATTGAGAGACGGAAGGGGTAGATCGGATGCTAATCGCCTATTACTCGCTGACCGGAAACGTCCGCAGATTTGTCGCTAAGACCGGCCTAGCAACCGTCGAAATTAAGCCGGGCCTGATGCTCGCCGAGCCGTTCGTATGCGTGACCGGTACGTACGGCTTCGGTCAGGTTGCCGGCACGGTTTCGGATTTCCTCGCGGATAACAGCGACTATCTTGCGGGTATAGCTGCGTCGGGTAATCGCAATTGGGGCGATAATTACGCAAAGGCGGCGGACGTGATTGCAGCGCAGTACGGCGTGCCGATAGTCGGGCGCTTTGAACTGGCGGGCACGGACGCAGATGTACGACAATTTATCGAGAGGGTGAATGCGCTTGACGAATAAACACGCAAGTTATATCGAGCTTAATAACGAAATTATGCTACAGAAGGACGGCCGGTTCCAATTCGAAAAGGATATCGAAGCCGTCCGCGCTTATTTTATTGACTACGTAAACCAAAACACCGTATTTTTCCACGACCTTCGCGAAAAGCTCGACTACCTACGTGATAACGAATAGCATCTGAATATGCGGGATTCAGGCTTTCAGAAATAGAAGTCGGAGATATTTAC
>JBHIXH010000096.1:0-873 GCA_041984885.1 Gammaproteobacteria bacterium | reverse complement strand
TATCGACATCATTGGTATTGTCGGTGAGGTTATAGGTACCACTGCTTTGCAGGACCAGTGTCGACGCCGTGATGTTGGCAGTACTCTGGTTAACCGTATCATCACTCTGCAGTGTCACCGTACCGGCAGAGTCAATACCGGTGATATTAAACCCGGTCGCATCGTCACGGAACGTCAGATTACCAATCGTATTCGTATCCGCATCAAGATTCGTCACATCGTGACCGGTAAAATTAAGAATAAAATTTCCGCCGCCCACTGAACTAACCAGGTTCAACGTCGTTGCTGTGATCGCACCGCTGTCCGTCACCGTGTCATCACTGTCCAGTGTCACCGTCGTCGCGTTAATACCGGCCACATCAAAGCCCGTCGCATCGTCACGGAACGTCACCGCCGTCAACGCGTTCGCATCCGCGTCCAGCGTCGTGATGTTGTTGCTGGCATCGTTCAGTGTGAATATCGCCGTACCGCTCGCGCTCGTATCTCGCAGATCCAGCGTGCCGGCAATGATGCCATCCGAATCCGTCACCGTATCGTCACTGTCCAGCGTCACCGTGCCGGTCGCATTCACACCCGCCACATCAAATCCGGTCGCGTTATCACGGAACGTTAACCCCGTGATCTGGTTCGCGTCCGCTTCCAGTGTCGTCACATCATGGCCCGTGTTATCCAGCGTGAATGTCGCCGTACCACTCGCACTCGTATCAACCAGGTTCAATGCAGTCGCAATGATTGCACCCGCATCCGTCACCGTATCGTCGCTGTCCAGTGTCACCGTACCGGTGGCGTTAATGCCAAGCACGTTAAATCCACCGGTATTATCACGGAACGTCAAACCGGTGATCTGATTCGCATCCGCATCCAGGTCGGTAA
>JBHIXH010000095.1:0-1479 GCA_041984885.1 Gammaproteobacteria bacterium | reverse complement strand
GTCGTTTTGATACTCACAGGCAAACGAGCGCAGGCCGATTTTGGCGCGGATGCGCATCAGCACCTCGATGCCGCGCGCCGCCCACGAGGTTATCGCGCCTTGCTGCATGGCCTCGGTGTTGGCCGTATAAAATGCATCGGCGGCCTGCTCGCCCTCGTTGCGGTAGATGGTCTCCCACGCCTCCCACAAATCGATATTGTCGGGCCAGCGCACCACCGCTTTAAATTTTTTGCTGCGCC
This sequence comes from Gammaproteobacteria bacterium, assembly GCA_041984885.1. Lineage (GTDB taxonomy): Bacteria > Pseudomonadota > Gammaproteobacteria > Eutrophobiales > Eutrophobiaceae > UBA4486. The sequence continues at coordinate 1,240 of JBHIXH010000095.1, read as the reverse complement.
AAAACTTATTGGCCAGCGTGCGCGAGAGCACGCTGTCGTAATGCAGCACGGTGCCGATGTAGACAATGTCAAACTTTTTGCCGGGGCCGCCTAAAGGCTCGATGGTTTTTTCTATCCAGCGTTGCAACTTGTCGCGCTGGGCGGGGTTTTCCACCTGTTCGTCATTCTCGATGTCGTCGAGGATGCACAAATCGGGGCGGTAGGGGCCGTGGCGCATGCCGCGCAATTTTTTGCCCGAGCCTGCCACCTGCACTTTTACACCGTTGGCCGTCACCGCCGTGCCTGCCTGCCACACTTTGCCCGCGCCCGCCGCCTGGGGGAAATCGGCCGCAATGCGCGGGTTAAACTCCAGCTCGGCCTTGATGGTCTCCAACATCGGGTAGGCTTGGTCGATACTGTCCATCACAATCACCGCAAAATGCGCTTGCCCTGTGACGATGCGCCACAACGTGTACATCTGCGTGACCAATGTGGACTTGGCCTCACCACGCGGCGCAGCCACAGCCAGCGATTGAGATAGCGGATTGGCCGCAATGTCGGGCAGCTCGGTAAACAAATAGCGGTGGAAATCCGATTGACTGCCGCTACTGATATAGTGAGGGAAATAGTTTTTTGTAAAATACTCATAGCCGCCCACAGGATCTAAAACCTTTTCGCGCCGCGCCTTGATGTCTTCGGGCGCGGTCGAAAAGCCCTCCACCTCCGCCTCAATGGTGCGGCGCAGTTGGGCGGCGTAATCGTCAAGCTCGCGCAAAAAGTCTTTTGATTTCATGTTTCAGGTAGCCTTTAGATGGTCTTTATTCGTAATTGCAAATAATCCATTCTTTAGATTCTTTGTATTTTTTTGTTTTGCTAATGCTGTATTTAATAGGTACTTCAATTCTTTTCAGCCCCTCAAAAACATCATCCAATGCTGGATGTGCATTAATGGTAAGCATCACCTTGCCTTTGCAATTACGCATAAAATCAGCAATTTTTTGATATTCCATCGCGTCAAAATCTACTGCATAGCCCTGTGTTTGGAGGTAGGGCGGGTCGGCAAACATAAAGCTGTGCGGGCGATCGTAGCGTTTGGCCACATCCAGCCAGTCGCCGTTTTCAATAATGGCGGTGCGTAGCATATCTGCGGCGGATTCGAATTCTGCAAAATTAAACATTGCAATTGATTTGCCCTGCGTCCAAGTGCCGAATGATTGACCCCTATCAGTATCCGCAATGAATTCGGGATTGAAGCGGAACC
>JBHIXH010000094.1:0-2868 GCA_041984885.1 Gammaproteobacteria bacterium | reverse complement strand
ACATGTGTGGCAAGGCAGGACGCCGACCCGGACCGGGATTTTTTTCCGCTGACGGTCGACTATCAGGAAAAAACGTATGCTGCGGGTAAAATCCCCGGTGGTTTTTTCAAACGTGAAGGCCGCCCGAGCGAAAAAGAAACGCTGACCTCACGCCTGATTGATCGCCCTCTGCGGCCGTTGTTCCCGAAAGGATTCAAGAATGAAGTCCAAATCGTAGCGACAGTCATGTCGCTGGATGAAAACGTCGACCCGGATATCGTGGCGATGATCGGTGCATCGGCAGCGATTGCTATCTCCGGCGTCCCTTTTAACGGCCCGATTGGTGCTGCCCGGGTTGGCTATAAAGACGGTCAATATATTCTGAATCCGTCATTTAAAAACCTGGAAGATTCCGAACTCGACCTGGTTGTTGCCGGTACCAGCAGTTCTGTGCTCATGGTGGAATCCGAGGCCAAACAACTGCCGGAAGACGTGATGCTCGGCGCAGTCATGTATGGTCATGAGCAATTTCAGACTGTAATCGATAACATCAGCGCGTTTGCAGAAGAAAACGGAACACGCGCCTGGGACTGGCAAGCGCCGGAAAAAGATACGGCACTGGAAGAAAGCGTGGCGAACGAATGTTCTGATTTGTTGCGTGAAGCGTATTCAATTCGTGACAAACTCAGCCGTCGTGATCGGCTTTCAGAGATCCGCAAAGGCGTGATCGAGGCCCTGTGCGACGTCGAAGAACCGAAATGGTCAAAGACCGAAGTTATCGGTGCGATTGAAAGCCTGGAAAGTAACCTGGTACGCAGCGGAATTCTCGCCGGTGAACCGCGCATTGATGGTCGTGATTCAAAACAGATTCGTGATATCAGTGTTGAAGTGGGTGTATTACCACGCACGCATGGTTCCGCCCTGTTTACCCGCGGTGAGACTCAGGCACTGGTCGTGACCTCGCTGGGCACGGACAAGGACGCGCAGATTATTGATGCTATCGAAGGGTCATATCGCGAACCGTTCATGTTCCATTATAACTTTCCACCTTATTGCGTCGGTGAAACCGGTCGTGTCGGGTCACCAAAACGGCGTGAGATAGGTCATGGTCGCCTGGCGAAACGCGGCATACTTGGCGTGATGCCGAATATGGAGACGTATCCGTACTCGATTCGCGTGGTGTCAGAAATTACCGAGTCGAATGGCTCCAGTTCAATGGCGTCTGTCTGTGGTAGCAGTCTGTCATTGATGGATGCGGGTGTCTTAATCGAGGCACCGGTCGCCGGTATCGCAATGGGACTCATCAAGGAATCCGATAACTTTGTCGTGTTGTCAGACATCATGGGTGACGAAGATCATCTCGGCGACATGGATTTCAAGGTGGCCGGTACCGATAAAGGTATCAATGCCCTGCAGATGGATATCAAGATCGATGGCATTACGAAAGAAATCATGGAAGCCGCACTGGCACAGGCGAAAGATGGTCGCCTGCATATACTTGGTGAAATGAACAAGGTGATTCAGCAACCGCGCACCGAGATGTCTGAATACGCTCCGCGTATTACCACGATCAAGATTCATCCGGACAAAATTCGGGATGTGATCGGCAAGGGTGGCGCGACCATTCGTTCGATTACGGAAGAGACCGGCACCACGATCGATATTGATGATGACGGCACGGTCAAGGTGGCCGCAGTCGATAAGGCCGCCGGTGATCAGGCGATTAAACGCATTGAACAACTGACGGCAGACATCGAAGTCGGCAAGATCTATGAAGGCCGTGTCGCGAAGCTGATGGATTTTGGCGCATTCGTCAACATTCTTCCGGGCAAGGATGGGCTGGTGCATATCTCCCAGATATCGGAAGAACGCGTTGAGCAGGTCAGTGATAAATTGTCGGAAGGCGAATTCGTCAAGGTGAAGGTGCTTGAAATCGACAAGCAGGGCCGGGTGCGCCTCAGTATGAAAGCGGTGAATGAATAACCGTTGTAATTTTGACAGCTGTTATCTCACCGACAGCACGTACGAAAAAAACCCCGTTACGGGGTTTTTTTCGTTTACATAAATAAATTTATCGGATGCCCGCGTGATGGATAATGCGTCTGAGTATACGGATGAGCAGTTAATGTTGCGGTATGCCGATGATGATGCGGATGCATTCGAAATCCTCTTTCATCGTCATAAGGATGTGTTATATCGGTTTGTGTTAAGGCAATGTCAACAGCGGCAACTGGCCGAGGAATTGACACAGGATATCTGGATAAAGCTGATCGATGCCCGTAAGCGCTATCAGGTGACGGCCAGGTTCAAGACATGGTTGTTCCAGATCGCCAGAAACCGCGTCATAGATCATTTTCGTGTTGACGCGCACTCGCCGCTGGCATATTCCAGCCGTTCAGACTTGATGGATGAGACAATGGTATCGGCCGATCTGTCACCGCAAGAGGAGACAGAGTTGTCGGAACAACTGGAATCATTAGTATCGCGGGTGGAGTCGTTGCCCCAACTGCAACGTGAGGCCTTTTTACTCAGGTTTGAAGCGGATATGAGTGTGCCGGAGATTGCCGAGACAACCGGTGTGAATGAAGAAACGGCAAAGAGTCGTTTGCGCTATGCATTGAACCGAATACGTCAACTCAATAGTGGCGAATATGAGTAATAACAAAGAAACCGACACTGACGAGCAGGCACGGATCGAGTCTATGTACCGGACAGATTCGACCGAGCAAAGCGAGGTTGAAGTCGAAACAAACCAGCCCGTATCATTAGTGCCCACAGAACAGACCGACCAAACAGAGTTGGCCACTTCACTTGAGCATCTAAATAATGATTGGAAAAAATTCAAAGAAAATGTAGGTGGATTGAAAGGTATAGGTAAAATGACTTTAC
>JBHIXH010000093.1:0-3105 GCA_041984885.1 Gammaproteobacteria bacterium | reverse complement strand
CGTTTCCAGTTCATCAATGCTGAGCGGGGCTTCAATAAACGCCACATCGGCACCGGCATCACAGTAACGATTTACCCTGTCGATGGCTTCATCCAGGTCATGTGTACCGCGGGCATCGGTGCGGGCAATGAAAACAAAATCCGGATCATTGCGTGCTTCTCTCGCTGCTTTAAACTTGGCGACCATGTCTGCCGCCTCGATCGTCTGGTTACCACCGAAATGACCACAACGTTTCGGGAATGCCTGATCTTCGAGAATGATCCCGGCCGCACCGGAACCTTCAAACTCCTCGACACAGCGCATCACGTTGTGCAGGTCGCCATGACCGGTATCGGCATCGGCAATTAACGGCACAGAGAGTCTATGCGCCATCCGCCGGGAAGCCTCGACCATTTCCATCAGTCCGAGAAAATTCAAATCCGGATACCCGGTCAGGCTGGCACTGGTGCCAAAACCACCCATAAACACGGTTTCAAAACCGGCCTGCTCGATCATCAACGCAGACAACACGTCATGTGCGCCTAATGATCGGATGATGCCGGGTTTGGCAATCAAATCGCGCAAGGTCTTGGTTGGATTTTTCTTTTCAGACATGTGAATTACCCCTGAACCAGATAAGAATCGAGTTTTCGCCAGATAATATTGCTGATAAATCAGGCTGTTTTATAATGCTCGTGATAATACCGTAACTGAATTAAAAAGAGACAACTGAATGGCAGAAGATCAAGGCAGCATCCTGGCCGGTATGTTCTGGATGATTATCATTTCATTATTACTTTTCTGGTTGCCCGGCATCGGCAGCCTGATCGCGGGTATAGTCGGTGGCAAGCAGGCCGGCGGTGTTGGCGCCGGCATCCTCGCCGCGTTGCTGCCTGGCGTTATTATTGCTGTCGCCCTGCTGGTCGGGGGCACAATGTTGACCGCTTTACCACTGGTCGGCGCCCTGCTCGCTGGCATCGGTGGGCTGATTTACCTGGTTTATGTACCGACATTGTTAATCGGCGCCCTGATCGGTGGTCTGCTGGTTTGAATTTGTCATCGTAATTAGCGTATCTGTCTGAAACATCATGGATTTTTACACTATATGTAGTGTATTTCCTGATTCGTTCCACTATAATTTGCGCAATTCAATTACCAGCTACGAACTGATTTGATACGTTTCACTCCGCCAGCGAAACGAACCAACTGCACCACATCGTCCAGCACGAGGGGGAATTGGCGATGAAGTACTCACACGCCCTGACTGACATTCTTTTTTTCACTCTCATCAGCGTTTTTTCCAGCCTGGCCGTGGCCGGCCCGCTGGAAGAAAATGCCCGTAAAGTTCAAGCACTTGCAGAAAAAGGCGACGCCAAATCGCAGTCGCACCTCGGCTATCTCTACTATGTTGGTGAAGGTGTTCCCCAGGACTACGCGAAAGCCGTGCAGTGGTATCGCAAGGCGGCCACACAGGGAAACAAGGACGCGCAATACAACCTGGCTGTCGCCTATGCCTTTGGTGAGGGCACACAACAGGATCTGAAAGAATCGAGCATCTGGTATCGACGCGCCGCTGAACAGGGACACGTGATCTCGCAATACAGCCTGGGTTTGTCGTACGCCTTTGGTGAAGGCGTGCCACAGGACAGCAAGGAAGCGATACGCTGGTTTGAGAAGGCGGCCGAACAAGGTTATATCCGGGCGCAGGTTCAGCTTGGCAGTGCCTACCATACCGGTGAAGGCGTCGAGCAGGATTACAGCAAGGCGATTGAGTGGTACCGCATGGCCGCCGATCGCGGTGATGCGACCGCACAATATAATCTTGGCGCCCTGTATCGTGCCGGTAAAGGCGTCGAGCAGGATTACCCGCAAGCCATCCGCTGGTTTACGATGGCCGCAGACCAGGGTTACGCTGCTGCACAAAATGAACTGGCCAGCCTGCAACGCACCTCCAGTCGTGTTGCCAGCCGCCCTACGCCACAGCTAAGACCGGGCTCCGACACAACCACACCGGGCGTTGTCGCCGAACCGACCACGACGACCAGTGTCAGTAGTGCCTCGGCTTCAACCTCACCGATCAGCACCGCGCCCGAAGCCGTAGCATCCGATGAGACAACGGCGACAAACGAGGCAGAAAACGTTGCCGTCGTACAGACCCCAAAACGTTTCGATGCTGCCACATCGACTGATGGAATCCAGGCCAAAGCTGAATCTGTTGCAGATGCACCAGGCAAGCAAAACAAGGACGATGGACTTGCCGGTGCCATTGGACGCTTGTTTGGTTCCGGTAACAGGCAGGACAAGGCAGAAACAATCACGGCGGCGACTGAACCTGAAACCGAACCAGAACTACAACCACTGGAACTGGAAGCAGTTGAGCAGGAAAAGCCCGAGTTAGCGCAATCATCCGCGACACGCGAAACCCGGATAACGAAAGAGATCACGGTCAAGCCGGACCAGGTTGAAGTGATCTCGAATATGCCCGAGACCGACTCGATCGGACGAGCCGAGGCAACGGCACAAACAACTGAACCAGAGGAGACGAAACCCGGTTTTTTCAGCCGCCTGTTCGGTAGTAATAAAACAGAGGCCACGGATAGCGAGACGGCCATGATTGAAAGCGACCCGATCCCGGTCGAGTCCGTAAAGATCGAGTCAACATCGGCTACCGTAAAGGAAGAGATCGAAAACGACGTGGCTGACATTGAAGCCGTTGAAGAGACAGTCGCCATAGCAGAACAGGACGAGGTGGTAGCAGACAAAGCAGAAGAAAAATCCGGCGGATTTTTCAGTCGACTGTTTGGTAGTAACAAGGAGCCGGAAGAAACGTTAATGGATCAGGATCAACAGCCGGAGCAACTCGCCCTGGCTGAGCCCGCTGTAACTGTGACGACGGAGGAACCGGAACTGTCAGGCTACTCGGTTGCCGACGGTCGTGCTGCCCTGTCCAGCGGTGATTACGATTCAGCACTGAATCAGTTCCAGCCGCTGGCCGAGTCCGGTGATGCCGAGGCACAATCGCATCTCGCCTCCATGTATTACGTCGGACGCTCTGTCGACAAAAATTACAAGACCGCGTTTAACTGGTATCGCCGCGCTGCCGAACAAGGCCATGTCGACTCGCAG
>JBHIXH010000092.1:0-3557 GCA_041984885.1 Gammaproteobacteria bacterium | reverse complement strand
GAATTTGTCTGCCATATCTTGTCGGTTGTCCCCAGTCTGCCATTATCTGACTGCTAACAGCATCACCGGTTTTCTGTAAAAACTGCTCGATGATCTGATCATTCTCGCAGTCAAGAATTGAACAGCTTACGTAAACCAGCTTACCGCCAGCCGCGAGCGTTGACCAGACTGAGAGAAGGATGTGCAACTGAGTTTTATTTAATTCAGTGATGCCTTGCTCGCTGCGTAACAACTTGATATCGGGATGACGGCGAATCACTCCGGTCGCCGAGCAGGGAATATCCAGCAAGATCCGGTCAAACCGCTCGCCGTCCCACCATCTGTCTACTTCAGCGACATCCTGTTCGATGACCCTGGCCTGTAGTTGCAGACGTTGCAGGTTCTCCCGCAGTTTTATTAAGCGATTCTCCTTGTTATCAATGGCCACCAGCTGTTTTAAGCCGGGTTGGGATTCGAGTATGTGGCAGGTCTTGCCACCCGGTGCGGCACACGCGTCGAGCACGCGCTGCCCGGCTTGCAAATCGAGCAGGCCGGCCGCCAGTTGTGCAGCACCATCCTGCACACTGACGTGGCCATGGAGAAAATCCGGCAGCTCACTGACCGCCATGGCCTGGTTCAATTGTACACCGCTATCAGTAAAAGGAATCGCGCTTGCGCCGATGTTGATTTGCTGCAACTTTTCCATATATGCAGCGCGTGTGGTTTGCGATGTATTCACCCGCAGGCTCATCGGTGCATTTTTGTTATTTTCGTGCAGAATTTTTTCCCAGTGTTCCGGCCAGTCCTGTCGCACCCGTTGCGTTAACCAGTCGGGGTGAGCAAACCGCGCCGTTTCCGATCTTTCCAGTTGCTCCAGTAACGAGGGGCAATTACGTTGAAAATTTCTCAGCACGGCATTGACCAGGCCTTTTGCCCAGCCCAGTGACAAGGCATCACAGCTTTGTACCGTGGCTGACACGGCTGCATGTTCGGCTGTGCGCTGGTGAATTAACTGGTATAAACCGAGCAAACACAGGACTTTGAGCTTCACGTCTTTTTTCCTGATCGGTTTATGTAATAACAGGGCCAGCAGGCTATCCAGCTGGTGATACCAGCGGATGACGCCGTAACATAAATCGCGGACAAAGGGCTGGTCGCGTTTATCTAACCCATCGGGAAACGGTCGATCCAGAATGGCCGTGAGTGTTTTGCCTTCCTGTATGACCTGACAGATTAATTCGGTTGCCAATACCCGTGCTTGCATTCAGACAATCAGAGCTTTTTCAGGTTTGCAGAAACGCCGGGCGCCCCGGCAGAAGCTGTTTTACGGGCATACGTTTTTTACCCGGTAACTGGCATTCATTAACAATTAAAGAACCGGTTTCGCAGGCGACCTCGAAAGTGGAATCGGTGACCGCAAGGATGTCGCCGGGTCTGGCTGCATGTTGCACCGACATATTTGCAGTCGCTTGCCAGATGCGTAGCGTTTGATTATTCAGCGTGGCATAGGCCACCGGGGCAGGGTTAAAAGCACGCACCTGTCTTTCCAGCGTATCTGCGGGGTGGGTCCAATCGAGTTCCGCTTCCTGCTTGGAAATCTTGTCAGCATAGGTGATGCCTGAATCGTCCTGTGTCGTCAAGGTAAGCGCGCCACTGGAAACCTGTTCAAGTGCGGTGATCAAACTGTCTGCCCCTAATATGGCCAGCTTGTCATGTAACGACGCCGCTGTTTCATCCGGGTCTATCTTGCAGCGGGATTGCAGGATAATGGGCCCGGTATCCAGCCCGGCATCCATTTGCATGATACTGACTCCGGTTTCTTTATCACCGGATTGAATTGCGCGCTGGATTGGGGCGGCCCCTCGCCAACGTGGCAGTAGCGACGTGTGGACATTGATGCAGCCGCAACGAGGCAGAGTCAAAATGGTTTCCGGCAGGATCATGCCATAGGCAACCACGATCAGGGCATCGACATTGGCGAGTTCGGCAACCGCTTCTAATTCCTGTTTGGTTGCCGGTTGTTGCACAGGAATGCCGGTGAGCATGGCAACCTGTTTGACCGCGCTGGCAGTGGTCTTGCGACCGCGACCGGCACCACGATCCGGTTGGGTCAGAACGAATTCAATGCTGTGATTCGTGTTTGCAAGCAGACGCGACAGAATGGTAGCGGCAATGTCTGGGGTGCCGGCAAAGGCCAGCCGTAAGGCAGCGCCGGTCACAAAACCTGCGCCGCTTGTTTCACCTGTTTTTCCAGTTTTTTCCGCAGTCGCTGTTGTTTCAATGTTGACAGATAATCGATGAATAACCTGCCATCAAGGTGATCAATTTCATGCTGAATACAGACAGCCAGTAGTCCATCAGCCGAGGCTTCCTGTGAATTTCCATCAAGGTCAAGGTAGCGATAACGAATTTTCTCCGCGCGTTCAACATAGTCATAAAAATCCGGCACCGACAGGCAACCTTCCTGCATCTTTTCGGTGCCCTCTTTCTCCAGGATCTCCGGGTTAACCAGGTACAGCGGAGAATCCCGTTCTTCGGACAGGTCAATGACAACGATTCGTCTGCGAATATTCACCTGAATGGCCGCCAGGCCGATACCGCCCTCATCGTACATCGTTTCCAGCATGTCACTGGCGATACCGCGTACCTCGTCATCAACGGCAGCCACTGGCTGAGCGACGTTGCGCAGGCGCGGATCCGGAAAATGTAGCACTTGAAGCAGGCTCATGGATTTATCACTGAAATGTCATAACTTACTGATAGTATACAAAAAAATCCTGTCACAGGAAAAGAATTCAAAATCGATAACGCAAATAGCTGAAAGACTTATATTTTGCTAAACTTTTTGCTAATCTACATTAAGGAAACCACGTAAGGTATCTGACATGCTTAAAAAAATTATACTTTCATCCCTGCTAGCAGGATTGTCATTTGGCGCGTCAGCTGACACGGTCCAGGTGAAATCAGACCATCCGGACCAGTACGTCGTTCAAAAAGGCGACACCCTGTGGGACATCTCAGGTCGTTTCCTCGAACATCCGTGGTTGTGGCCGGAAGTCTGGAAAGGCAATCCGCAAATAGCCAATCCGCATTTAATCTATCCGGGAGATGTCGTCTCGCTGACCTATGTGGATGGTAAACCTATTCTGTCGGTTGGCAATGTTTATCGGTCAACGGACGGACGAACCGTTCGCCTGTCTCCAGCGATACGTAGCGAGCAGCGTGATGATGCGATACCTGCGATTCCAATTGATGTAATTAAAAGTTTCCTCTCCCGTCCGTTAGTGGTTCAGGAGGACGAAATGCTGGACTGGCCGTATGTTATCGCCAGTCAGGATGAGCGATTGATCGCCAGTAATGGCAACAAGATTTATGTGCGTGGTATACAGGATGGCGTGACTTCGTCCAGACGATACGCGGTGTATCGTCAAGGTGAGCCGTACGTCAGTCCAGGCCCTGAAGGCGAAGAGGCAGAAGTACTGGGCTATGAAGCCTTGCATATCGGAGATGCAGTTATCTACGAAGGCGGCGACCCGGCAACCGGCATTGTGGCCGCATCCAACCGCGAAATTCTGGCC
>JBHIXH010000091.1:0-3946 GCA_041984885.1 Gammaproteobacteria bacterium | reverse complement strand
CTGCAAACGTTCAAGATAACCGATTTACTCAGTGGCCGAATGATGGGCGTTCGTGCCGATACCACACCCCAGGTCGCACGGATCGACGCACATCATCTACAGCAGGACATCCCGACACGACTTTGTTATGCCGGTACCGTGCTGCACACCAAACCGGTTTGCAATGGCGGCACCCGCAGTCCGTTGCAGGTCGGGGCTGAATTATATGGTCATGCCGGAATCGAGAGTGATGTCGAAGTTTTATGCTTGATGCTGGAAACACTGGGTGGTATCGGCTTAAAACAACTGCATATCGATCTCGGTCATGTTGGCTTGTACCGCGCACTGATCGAACAGGCAGCATTAACCGAACAAGCCGAGACAAATATATTCGACGCACTGCAACGTAAGGCGAAAGCCGAGTTACTGGAGTATCTGCAGCCGTTGTCGCTGGACGAAAATATCAAATCGGCGATTGCCTTGCTGCCTGACTGGCATGGTGATCATCAGGTTCTGCAACAGGCGAGGCAGGGACTTGAAAACTGTGGTGAAGCGACACAACGTGCCATCGATCAACTGGAGTTACTGGCAAACAGTGTGCGCGATCGCATTCCGGATGCGCCGTTGTATTTCGATCTGGCAGAACTGCGTGGTTATCATTATCACTCCGGTGTGATGTTTGCCGCGTTTGTTCCTGGTCGTGGTGATGGCATCGCATTTGGTGGTCGTTATGATGATATCGGTGCCTGCTTCGGTCGCGCCCGACCGGCGACGGGTTTCAGTATGGATTTAAAAAGCGTCATGTCAGTGATTGGAACATCGGGCGAAATGCGTGCCGGCATTTATTCGCCTTGCTGCAGAGATGCTGAATTGCAGAAAAAAATAGCTGAATTAAGACGCCAGGGCGAGATAGTCATCGTCGAATTACCCGATCAGGCCGGTTCGGCAGTGGACATGAACTGTGACAGAACATTAATTCAGGAAAACGGTGAGTGGGTCGTTTCTCCAATAACCAATTCATAACATATCATTTCAAGGGTTGATTTACGCCAATGGGTAAGAATGTTGTTGTCATCGGCACGCAATGGGGCGATGAAGGTAAAGGCAAACTGGTTGATCTACTGACTGATAACGTCAGTGCCGTGGTACGCTTTCAGGGTGGTCACAATGCCGGACATACGGTTGTCATTGGCGAGGAAAAAACGATATTGCACCTGGTGCCATCCGGTGTATTGCGTGAACAGGTGCAGTGCATTATTGGCAATGGTGTGGTGTTATCGCCGGCGGCGTTGCTGGAAGAGATGAAAATGCTCGAGGAGAAAGGCATTCCGGCGCAGCAACGGCTGAAGATATCCGAGGCCTGTCCGTTAATCCTGCCGTATCACATTGCACTGGACCAGGCGCGGGAAAAGGCGAAGGGCAAGGCCGCCATCGGCACCACCGGTCGCGGCATTGGTCCGGCGTATGAAGACAAGGTGGCCCGGCGTGCCCTGCGAGTTGGTGATTTGCAGCATCGAGAACGCTTTGCAGCCAAGCTGGGTGAAGTGCTCGATTTCCACAATTTCTGTCTGAAAAACTATTTTAAGACCAAAACGATTTCATTTGAGGCAACACTCGATGAAGCCATGCAACAGGCGGAACAACTGCAACCGATGATCACGGATGTGACAGAACTGGTCGACGAGCTGCAACAGCAGGGTCAGAACATCCTGTTTGAAGGCGCACAGGGGACATTACTGGACATTGATCACGGGACTTATCCTTTTGTAACTTCATCGAATACGACAGCCGGTGGCGCCGCGACCGGTAGTGGTGCCGGTCTGACACGGTTTGACTATGTCCTGGGTATTACCAAGGCGTATACAACCCGTGTCGGAGCTGGCCCGTTTCCAACAGAACTGTTTGATGAAATGGGCGAACATATGGCACGACGTGGCCATGAGTTTGGCGCAACCACAGGTCGACCACGACGTTGTGGCTGGTTTGATGCAGTGGCATTGCGCAGGTCACGGCAGATCAACAGCCTGACCGGTTTATGTATTACCAAACTTGATGTGCTGGATGGACTCGAGTCCATACAGATCTGTACCGGCTACAAAGTTAACGGCAAGTTGCGTTCTACCACGCCGAGTGGTGCCGATCTGCTGGCCGATTGCAAACCGGTATACGAGGAGATGCCGGGCTGGATGGAAAATACCGCGGGCTTACGTGAATATGATCAATTACCGGAAAACGCGAAAAACTACCTGCAGCGGATTGAGCAGATCACGGATACACCCATCGACATAATCTCAACCGGGCCGGATCGTGACGAGACGATAGTGTTACGCCATCCATTCAAGTAATTGTTTTCCTGCAACAGACAAATCCCTCATTACCCTGTTAGTTATTTTTTATTTCTTATTCTGTCAGTAACCGGAATTTCAACGTTCGCTGCACAGAAGTCGATTATCGCGCCACTCGCCAGGCATTCGCTGTTGCTCGATATTGCCGTTTATGAAAACAGACTGATCGCAGTCGGTGAGCGCGGTCATGTACTGGTATCCGATGATGCTGGTGATCACTGGCAGCAGGTAGTCACACCGGTACAAACGACATTGACCGGAATTTTCATGCTGGACAGGAACCGGGCATGGGTAACAGGTCATGATGCGACGATTCTGCGGACAAATGATGGTGGTAACAGTTGGCAGCAGGTGCATCATCAGCCGGAACTGGAGAGCCCGTTACTCGATATCTGGTTTGCAGACGAGTTAAACGGGATCGCAATCGGTGCTTATGGTTTGTATCTACAAACGCAGGATGGCGGTCAAAGCTGGCAACAGCGAACGATTGCTGATGAAGATTTCCACTTAAACAGTCTGGCAGCCAGTTCCCGTCAACAGTTACTGATAGCTGCCGAGGCAGGTCACTTATACCGGTCTGATAACCTGGGAAGAGACTGGTCAAAGCTAAAATCGCCCTATCATGGCTCGTTTTTCTCTGCCGGATTTCTTGATGAAAAAACGATCGTGGTTGCCGGACTGCGAGGCCATTTGTATCGCTCCGATGATGGAGGCGACACATTTGAGGCAATCCCGACGGACAGTGATGGTCTGCTGAGTGACGTTAAACCAATAACAGGTTCAGGCTACATCGTTGTTGGCCATGGAGGTACCGTTTTGTTATCAGATGCTACCGGTACATTAACAAACGCGACACAAGCGGAAAGGTTTGCATTGAATGCAGTTGTGCAAACAGGCGAAGGAAAATTTATCGCGGTCACGGATAAAGGCATTCAAGTGTTAACCATTGGTACTGAAGAAAATCGATGAACAGAGATGCTGCAAATCGTTTGCTGGAATCTATCGAACTGTTCGTGTTCTCGCACAGAAAATCAATCCTGTGTCTGTTTGCAATCATCACGATAGGCATGCTGACCTCTGCCACTCGCTTGCGCGTTGATGCCGGTTTCGAAAAAATGTTGCCGTTAAAACATGAATACATGCAAACCTATCTGAAACATCAGAAGAAATTCGGTGGCGCAAATCGAATACTGATAGCACTGGTGGATAAGCAGGGAGATATTTTTAACGAACATTTTTTTAATACTCTACGCCAGGTCACTGACGATGTGTTTTTTATTCCCGGTGTCGATCGCACACGGGTGTATTCGCTGTTTACGCCAAACGTTCGCTTTACCGAGGTGGTTGAGGATGGCATAGCCGGAGGCAATATTATTCCCGACGATTTCAGGACCGATGAGGCCGGTTTTGCCAGGGTGCGAAACAATATCCTGAAGTCCGTGTATGTGGGGCGGCTGGTAACAAACGATTTCAGTGGTGCACTGGTCAGCGCCCAGTTACTTGAGATAGATCCAAACACTGGTGAACGACTTGATTATATTAACGTCGCCAGGCAACTCGAAGAACGCATTCGTGAAAAGTATTCCAGTGAGGACATCAGCATTCATATCATCGGTTTTGCC
>JBHIXH010000090.1:0-4029 GCA_041984885.1 Gammaproteobacteria bacterium | reverse complement strand
ACCCAGTTCACGTGCCTGGTTCGCTTCACTACGGCTGACGTTTTCTTCCTTGTCTTTGACCTGATGTTCAAACGACGTCCAGAACTGTTTTAATACAGGCACCCAGTTTTTTTCACCGCGGGAGATGGAATCGAGTTCATCCTCCAGACGTGCGGTAAAATCATAGTCAACATAATCAGTAAAATGATCGGTCAAGAATTTATTCACGATGCGACCGACATCGGTCGGGATGAAGCGTTTCTTGTCCATTTCAACGTATTCACGGTTGCGCAGGGTTGAAATGATTGAGGCGTAGGTAGAGGGTCGACCGATTCCGTATTCTTCCAGAGCCTTGACCAGGCTGGCCTCGGAGAAACGTGGTGGTGGTTCAGTGAAATGTTGATCCGCACGGATGTCGAGTAATTTAATTTTCTCACCTTCCTTTAATGGCGGTAATGTCTTCTCGTCATCATCAGCCGAGGCATCGTCCTGTCCTTCCAGGTAAACCTGCATGAATCCCGGGTCAGCGATGGTTGAACCGGTTGCACGAAACGTATTGCCATCACCACAGGCCAGTGTAGCGGCAACCGTATCGATGGTGGCATGTGTCATTTGGCAGGCAACTGCACGTTTCCAGATTAAATCGTATAAACGAAATTGATCACGCGAGAGTTTGTCCTTGATTTGATCCGGGGCACGCATTGCCGAAGTAGGTCGTATGGCTTCGTGTGCTTCCTGCGCATTTTTCGATTTTGTTTTGAATTGCCGTGCCTCGGCCGGTAGATTCTCCTTGCCATAGCGCTCGGTAATCAGCTGACGAATTTCGTCCACGGCTTCCTGTGCCAGCGTGGTCGAGTCGGTTCGCATATAGGTGATTAAACCGACTGCGCCATCACCAATGTCGATACCTTCGTATAACTGCTGGGCAATACGCATTGTCTGTTGTGCACTCAGATTCAGCTTTCTCACTGACTCCTGTTGCAGCGTGGAAGTGATAAAAGGAGCAGCCGGCTGGCGACGGCGTTGTTTTTTCTCGATTGACGAAACCTGTAAGCTGCCATTTGCCGCTTCAAGCAGTTCGTTCCGCACCTGCGTCGCAGTCTTTTCATCAACAATTGAAAATTGTTTGACCTTGTCGTTATGCAACAGGTTGAGTTTTCCCTTGAAACAGGAACCTTCCTTGTCAAGGTCGGACTCTATCGTCCAGTATTCGCGTGGCTTGAATTCTTCTATTTCCAGTTCGCGTTCAACAATCAACCGAAGCGCGGGACTTTGTACGCGACCGGCTGATAAACCGCGACGTATTTTCTTCCATAACAAAGGTGAAAGATTGAAACCCACCAGGTAGTCGAGCGCACGACGTGCCTGTTGTGCATCAATTAAATCCGTCGAGAGTTGCCGGGGATTGTCGATCGCATCGTTGACCGCTTTCTTGGTAACCTCATGGAATACTACCCGGTGTACATCCTTGTTCTTCAAGACACCTTTTTCATTCAGTAACTCATACAAGTGCCAGGATATTGCCTCTCCTTCCCTGTCCGGGTCAGTGGCCAGATACAGGACATCGGCTTTTTTCAATGCCCTGGCAATATCATCCACACGTTTCGAATTTTTTTCGATAATCTCGTACTGCATTTCGAAATCTTTTTCTGTATCTATGGCCCCGGTACGTGGCAACAAATCCCGGACATGACCATAGGAGGCAAGGATATCGAAATCCTTACCGAGATAACGACCAAGCGTTTTTGCCTTGGCCGGCGACTCGACGATAACTAGTGACTTACCCATGAATACTCAATGAAGAATTATTTTTATGGCGGATATCTAGTGAAGCAATCGATTACCGTCTTCCATGACAATGTCTTCCATCCAGACGTATGCCGCTTCCTTTCCCGGTTGATTGAGTAATACCATTAATACAACCCATTTAAGTTGTTCAAGATCAATCTCGTCTGTTCCCAGCGCCATGATTCTATCGATTACAAATTCCCTGTCATCGGCACCCAGCACACCGGCTTGCTCAAGAAATAACAGCAGGCTGCGACAATCCCTGTTTATTTTGGCTCTCTCCTGTTCAGTAAAAACGCGAAAGTTATGTTCTGAACAATTATTGATGGACGCCGCGTCTTTCTGCTGGATGGACAAACCTTCGAGCCAGTCGAATGCCTTTTCAACCTGTTGCTCTTCAAAGCCGGCCTGTTTTAGATAATTGCGAAGAGAATCCTGATCGGGGCGGTAATCCTGCTCTTGCTCGATATAATGGTCGAATAAATAAATTAAAACATCCAGCACACTTTCTTTCATTGCTGCGACTATATCCTCACATGCCAATACTATTTTACTCGTTGATACGTCCCGTCAAGCTGTGAAACAACCAGCCCCTCGATCTCCATATTTAACAGCATGGAGGAAACTTCTGCAGCCGTCAATCCGGTCATGTCGACTAACTGATTCACCGATTTAGGTTCGAATTCGAGATAGCGTAACAGAAAAACATCCTGTTTCTCTGCGCTGACCGCGGGCCTTTCTGTCGTCAACTGCATCACATTTTCAATATTTGGCTGCAGTACATGCAGCAGTTCCTCAAGAATGTCACTGACTGATTCTGTCAATTTTGCACCCTGCTTGATCAGGTAATGGCAACCGGTCGACATTGGATTCAGTATTGAACCGGGCACCGCAAAGACTTCACGTCCCTGCTCTGCGGCCAGCCTGGCAGTAATCAGCGAACCACTGTGTTGGGCCGCTTCGACTACCAAGGTTCCCAGACTCAATCCACTTATGATTCGATTACGCAGTGGAAAGTGCTGCTTTAGCGGGGAAAATGTTGTCGGGAATTCGGATAGCACGGCTCCTGAAAGCGCAATCGATTCGAACAACTTTCTGTTATGTGATGGATAGATACGATCAGGACCATTACCCAATACGGCAATTGTCCTGCCATCTTCTGCCAGCGCACCTGCATGACTGGCACTGTCGATGCCGGCGGCGAGACCACTGGTGATGGTGATCCCGAGGCGGGAGAGTTCCCTGGCAAACCGATTTGCTATGTTTTTTCCGGCTGCCGTCGCTTTCCGGCTACCAACAATACTGATCTGGTGTTCTGAAAGTATTGCTGGATCTCCGGCTATGAATAACAGGTATGGCGGCTGGTCGATGGTTCTGAGCCAGTTCGGGTAGGTTTCGTCCTGAAATAACACAATCGAATGCCCTGGCTGCTCCAGCCAGTGCAGATCCTTTTCTACACCACGCCAGTCCGGGTTTTTCAGTGTGTGGACAAGTTTTTCGTTGGTTCCTGACGCCTGCACTAACTCGTCGATTGAGGCATTAAAAATGTGTGACGGGTTGTGAAATTTATCGAGCAGTTTGTGCGCAGCATTTGAGTGATAAACACAGCTTCTATGCAAGGCCAGATGGGCAGTCAGGGTGGCTTCCCTGTTGTTCTTTTGGCAGCCAGTGTCCAATGTCGCCTCCTTGCAACCGGAAAAGAAAACGCCGCGGTAAGAGAACACCGCGGCGTTGTTCGAATATTATTAATTACATGCTTCTAACGCGATCATTTATATGTATGGGCGCAGTCACATCCATGACCAGGGCATAGCTCAAACGATCAAATGTGCGGATTACCATCAATACGCCGGCATTGCTCTCCGGCAGCTGGACTTTCTCCGGCTTCGTATTCAGATTGCTGAAGTGGGAAAATTCCTTGTTAAAGTCATGCACGGCAAGTTCTATCTCGTCAAATGCGGATGCCAGCCCGCCACCAATGCTTTCGTCGTATTCGTTTGCCTCAAGACGATCTCTTATCGCATCGACTCTTTCCTTGCGTTTAACCTCGGCAATGATGTAGTCATCAGCTATCTCTCCCTTCTGGTAGATTCCTAGTACGTTGCCGGTCTCAATACCATCATCCGTACCCACATCAAGCACAACGACATTGTACTGACCAATCTGGGTGACACCATCGACGACAGAAATAATATTGCCCGCCACATCTAATAAATAAAAATCAAAGGTAGGGCTAACTAACTTTTGAGTTTGAAATATTTC
>JBHIXH010000089.1:0-4079 GCA_041984885.1 Gammaproteobacteria bacterium | reverse complement strand
CGAATTGACGGGCTCGTTGCGGCCGCGCCGGTGTTTACCGCCGGCTTGTACTTCTGGGTGAGTCGCCTGTGAGCGGCCTGACGATACTCGGCTCGACCGGGACGATCGGGCTGAACACGCTAGACGTCGTCGCCAACCACCGCCCGGAGACGGAAATTATCGCCTTGACGGCGAACCGCAATGTCGACGACCTGTTCGCGCAGTGCGAGTGCTGGCGTCCCAGGTACGCCGTGATGGCCGATGCGAACAGCGCCGAGCGCCTCGCGGGCCGTATCCGTGAAGCGGGGGTCGAGACCGAGGTGCTGGCCGGGGTTGACGGACTCGAACACGTCGCCAGCCTGCCCGAAACAGACGCGGTCATGGCGGGCATCGTCGGCGCGGCCGGCTTGTTGCCGAGCATCGCGGCGGCGCGCGCGGGTAAACGCGTGATGCTCGCGAACAAGGAAGCGCTCGTCATGTCCGGGCGGTTATTCAAGAATGCGATAGCGGAAGCCGGAGCGGAGTTATTGCCTATCGACAGCGAACACAATGCCATTTTTCAATGTATGCCGCCGGATTTTGAACATGGCATGCAACAGGCCGGAGTCAGCAAAATCCTGTTAACGGCATCAGGCGGTCCATTCCGAAACCTGCCCCTGGAGCAATTGGCCAGCGTCACACCCGATCAGGCCTGCGCGCATCCAAACTGGGATATGGGGCGAAAAATTTCAGTTGATTCCGCCACGATGATGAACAAAGGGCTGGAGGTGATCGAGGCCTGCTGGCTGTTTGATGTTGAACCGGATTTTGTCCAGGTAGTCATACACCCGCAAAGCGTCATTCATTCCATGGTGCAATATGTCGATGGATCAGTGCTGGCACAACTGGGTAATCCGGATATGCGCACACCGATTGCACATGCAATGGCCTGGCCTGACAGGATGACTTCGGGCGTGGAGTCGCTGGATATGTTTGCGATTGCACAACTGGATTTTTCCGCGCCGGATGACCAGCGTTTCCCGTGTTTGCAACTGGCGCGTGCGGCCATGCATGCCGGTAAAACCTCAACCGCGATCCTGAACGCAGCGAATGAAGTTGCCGTCGCCAGTTTTCTCGCCGGTCATATTCCGTTTACTGCAATTCCAAAAACCGTTGAACATGCGCTTGAGCAAGTGACGCCGCTGCCGGCAGACAGTCTTGATATGGTTCTTGAATCAGATCGACAGGCCAGACTCTGTGCAGAGTTATACGTACAGGAGCACGCGCAGCATGCTTGAGTTTCTGCAGTACGTGATCGCGTTTGTCTTTGCCCTTGGTATTCTCGTCACCTTTCATGAATACGGGCATTACCAGGTTGCGCGCTGGTTTGATGTCAAGATACTGCGCTTCTCGGTTGGTTTTGGTCGTGCCTTCTACTCACGCCGATTCGGCGCCGACAACAGTGAATTCGTACTGGCCATGATTCCACTCGGTGGTTACGTCAAGATGCTGGATGAACGTGAGGGTGCGGTTGCGGAAAACGAAAGACAACGGGCATTCAATAATAAACCGCTGCATGCCCGCTTTCTGATTGTCCTCGCCGGTCCCTTGTTTAATTTTATTTTTGCCGTTGCTGCCTATTGGCTCGTATTCAGTATCGGCATCAACGGTTACAAGCCGATTATCGATAATGTGGAACCCGGCTCGATTGCCGCCAGTGCCGGTGCGCGTGCCGGACAACTGATCGTGGCAGTGAACGGCGAGGACACAAAGATCTGGACCAGCGTGCTGGACAAAAGTGTGGCACAGATTATTGATGGTGGCACGTTGCAGTTTACGGTCAGTGATCCGTCCGGTCAGCGGCGTGATTTGTATTTAAACGTCGATGCGATATCGATTGATGACATTGCCGGTGGCAAACTGCTTAATCAACTCGGTATTACACCAAAACAAGCACCTATCCATTCCATAGTCGGTCAGATTGTTCCCGGTGGTGCAGCGGAGTCGGCCGGCCTGCAGGTGGATGACAGGATACTGACTGCGGATGGTCAGGATGTTACTGACTGGTCCGACTGGGTCGACTATGTGCGCGCACGTCCGGCAAAGACTATTCATCTCGATATTGAACGTGGCGGCGAGGTGCTGGCTGTAACGTTGACGCCAAAACCCTTTGATGAGGACGGCGAAACCGTTGGCAAGGTTGGCATAGGAGTGAAACTGCCGAACAGCCCGGATGCAGAACTGCTGGCGACAGAGTCGTACGGCGCGGCGGACTCCGTTCGGCTTGCGATAAACAAGACCTGGGATGTGTGTGTTATGTCATTACAGGTGCTTGGCAAGATGTTAACCGGTGAGGCTTCGGTGAAAAATCTGAGCGGCCCTATCAGCATTGCCCAATATGCGGGTTATACGGCAGCGGCAGGCCTGGCGGCTTATATTAGTTTTCTCGCAATAGTTAGCGTTAGTCTCGGATTAATAAATCTTTTTCCTATCCCGCTACTGGATGGCGGGCACTTAATGTATTACCTTATAGAGCTTGTGAAAGGCAGCCCGGTTTCGGAAGCTGTCCAGGTTGCTGGTCAACAGGTTGGGTTGGCCGTTTTGCTGGGGCTGATGACGTTAGTGTTCTATAACGACATCGTACGCCTGATTGAATAATTATATAAAAATACAAAATTACATGAAGATAGGTTCTCTTTTTAAGAAATCACTTTATATTCTGTTTCTGATTTGTGCTTTGGGGTTGCCAGCACAAGCCGCAGAAGACTTCATAATTGAAGATATACGCGTCGAAGGACTGGAGCGTTTGACGCCGGGGACTGTCTTTAATTACCTGCCAATGAAGGTCGGTGATGAGTTTAACGATCGGCGCTCTGGTGAGGTGGTACGTGTTTTGTTCAAAACCGGCCTGTTTGATGATGTCCGGCTGGAACGCGACGGCAACGTACTGGTCGTCGTTGTCACCGAGCGACCCTCGATCAACAGGATCAGTTTAAGTGGCAACGAGGACATCGATACGGATGAGTTGATTGAGGGTTTACGCCAGGTCGGATTTGCCGAAGGGCGCGTATTTGATATCTCGCAACTGGATACGCTGGAGCGCGAATTACGTCGCCAGTATTTTTCACTCGGCAAGTATGCGGTAAAAATCAATTCAACCGTCACAGAGTTGGATAACAATCGCGTTGATATCTCCATCGATGTCTCGGAAGGATTACCAGCGCGAATAAAATCAATCAATATTGTCGGTAATACCGTTTTCGACGAGGACGATTTGCTCGATGATTTCAAACTAAGCACACCCACTTTCCTGTCTTTCTTTACCAAGGTCGATCAATACTCAAAACAAAAGTTGTCCGCCGATCTTGAGACGTTAAGGTCGCATTACCTCGATCATGGTTATGTCAATTTCACGATTGATTCCACCCAGGTCTCCATTACCCCGGATAAAAAAGATATCTACATCACGATCAATATCACCGAGGGCGAGCAGTTTTCTGTTTCAAAGGTCGAGATAGCCGGTGACCTGATCGTGCCAGAGGAAGATTTATTTGAGCAGGTGAAGATCGTCCGGGGCGATTTGTTCTCGAGAAAGAAAGTTGCCGAAACGACCACTAATCTCACCGATATCATCGGTAGTGAAGGTTATGCCTTTGCCAACGTGAATGCGGTGCCGGAAATTGATAATGAAAGCAAGACCGTCGCGCTGACATTTTTTATCGACCCGGGAAAACGTGTCTATGTCAGGCGCATCAATTTCGCCGGCAACACGAAAACCCGTGATGAAGTATTGCGTAGAGAAATGCGACAACAGGAGGGGGCATGGATCTCTACTCCTCAGGTGCAACGTGGTCGTGTGCGCCTGCAACGACTGGGTTACTTTACCGAGGTGAATGTTGAAACTCCGGCCGTTGCCGGTGAACCGGATCAGGTCGACGTTAGCTATTCGGTTGTGGAAAAACCTTCGGGTCAGTTTCTGGCAGGCTTGGGTTTTTCTCAAAGCCAGGGGTTGATCTTCCAGACCAGCGTGTCTCAGGACAATTTTCTTGGCAGCGGTAAATCGATTGCCTTTGCGTTCAATACCAGTGAGGTCAATCGTCAATTTACGCTTGGCTACACCA
>JBHIXH010000088.1:0-4273 GCA_041984885.1 Gammaproteobacteria bacterium | reverse complement strand
ACCCAGTGAGGCCGCCTCATCCAGTTTTGTCACGATGGCGTGATTCTGGATCAGGATGGGTGTTTTTTCGGCACTGTGTTGCAACACAGAGAGTTGACTGTTCGCCGACAGGACACGACAGATTTTCAGTCTTGATTGTGCCGCGTGCAGGATGTTCAGTTGTTCGGTTTGACGTTCGTCGTTTGGACTGAGGCCGGCGGTATCGATCAGGATCAGCTTTTGACCATGGTAACGATCCAGCAGCATGTTCAGATCGCTGGCCGCATGTAATGTCCTGACCGGCACATCGAGAATACGTCCATAACCGCGCAAGTGATCGCGCCCGCCAATACGATAATGATCGGTCGTTGCCAGAATAATATTTTCGTTGCCGTGCTCCATCACGTGACGGGTTGCCAGTTTGGCCAACGTGGTTGTCTTGCCGGCACCCGAGGCACCGACAAACGCCACTGCATTTACAGGCGTCAAAAAATTGTCTCTTGATATCCTTAAACGATAACTCAGGTAGGCGAGTGCCAGCCGCCAGGCCTTTTTGGATTCGGTGTTCTGCGGAATCTGTTCAACGATCGAGCGCGCCAGTTCCGGTTCCAGGCCCATTTCGCCAAAGCGACGCAACAGCGCGGCCCACAGTGGATGGCTGCGACCGTAGTCATGCCAGGCCAGGCCGGAAATCTGTTGCTCGAGTAATTGACGCAGCGAACGTATTTCATTTTGCATCTGTTCAATGCTGTCATCGGCATACATATTGTCAGCCGTAATCGTACGTAGTTGCTCGGAAAAATCTGGCAGGTTGTCGGCTGTGACCGCAGCCGTACCTGACGTTTGCCGGTGTGCTTCGCTGACATGCTGTGCCAACGGTTTGTCGTAATCATCAGAAGCCAGTAATTCAACGCCGCCGCTTACCTTGCGGTTGGACAGGATCACAACATCCGGTCCGAGTTGTTCTCGCGCCATCTTCAGTGCCTGACGCATATCTGCTGCATAATACTTACGCACTTTCATATCAGTTCTAGCTCCGGTTCCTGGCTTGTCTTATGTTTATAATTTTTGTCATCGTTGCTTAACCCGGTGTATCTGCGCCTACTGTGGCAACAATCTTTAACTGCTTGTCTTCCGGTATCTCGCTGAAACTCAACACACTAAGTCTCGGCACATGGTGGCGCGTAAACCGGGATAACATCTGCCTGAGGTTATCCGGCACCAGCAAAATGGTGGGCTGACCGGCAACCTCTTGCCGCTCGACCGTTTCCTGTAATGACGTAATCATCCTTTGCGCCAACGTAGGTTCGATTACTGTCACCTCTCCGGTCGCCTGTGTACTTTGTAGCAATAACTGTTCCAGCGATCCTTCCAGTGTGATCACCGGCACCTCCTCGTCCTGACCGGCAACGCGTTCAACGATCAGGCGGCCAAGTGAAATGCGCACCAGCACAGTCAGTGCTTCAGCATCCTGGGTACGTTCAGCATGTTGCATGATCGTTTCAATGATCGTCTTGGTATCGCGCACCGGGATGTTTTCGCGTAACAGGTTTTTCATCACCTGCACCAGCGTGCCGATTTGTATTACTTTCGGGATCAGTTCTTCCAGGGCTTTTGGTGAGAATTTTTCATAACGGTCGAGGATCTCTTTCACCTCATTGTGACCGAGAAGTTCATCCGCATGATCCTGCAACATCTGGTTCAGATGCGTTGCGATCACGGTACTGCTATCGACGACGGTGTAACCCAGTGACTGGGCACTGTCGCGCTCGCCCGGATTAATCCAGACGGCATCCAGACCGAACACCGGATCGCGCGCGACCTGTCCCTGCAGTTCGCCCATGACGTGTCCCGGATTGATTGCCAGTTCGTTTTCCGGCTGGACACTGGAACGCGCAACGGTCGCATCTTTTATCGTCAGTCGATAGGTATTCGGTTCCAGATCGAGATTGTCACGAATATGAATGGAAGGAATCAGAAAACCGAGTTCACGCGACAGTTTCTTGCGTACACCCTTCACACGTTCGAGTAACTGGCCACCCTGGTTGCGATCCACGAGTGGGATTAAACGATAGCCGACTTCCAGACCGATCGTATCGACCTGCTCGATGTCTTCCCAGCTTAACTCTCGCTCCTCGGCCTTTGGTTGTTCAACGGTTTCTGTTTTTTCTTCTTCCTGTTCCGCTTTTTGCCGTGTTTGACTGGCCCACCAGGCACCGGCAAAGCAGGCTGCTGCAAGCAGGAGAAAGGCAATGTTCGGCATTCCGGGAACCAGGCCGATGGAACCGATCATGGCCCCGGTAACGAACAATGTTTTTGGATTGTGAAACAGTTGTCCGACGATCTGTTCGCCCATATCGACATTCGTCGACACCCGCGTGACCATGATGGCGGCCGAAGTAGACAGCAATAATGACGGTATCTGTGCTACCAGACCGTCACCGATGGTTAATAATGTGTATACCCGCGCCGCATCGCCGATGGCAAGACCATACTGGATCGTGCCGATGCTCAATCCGCCGATGATGTTGATTAACAGGATGAGGATACCGGCAACGGCATCACCCCGGACAAACTTGCTGGCACCATCCATTGAGCCGTAAAAATCGGATTCCTGGGCGATCTCTTCGCGCCGCGCCCTGGCTTCCTCGACCGTGATCATGCCGGCATTCAGATCCGCATCGATACCCATCTGTTTGCCCGGCATGGCATCCAGGGTGAAACGGGCACTGACTTCAGATATACGGCCGGCGCCTTTCGTTACCACAACAAAGTTGATTATGACGAGAATGATGAAGACAACAAAGCCAACTGTGTGATTGCCACCGACGACAAAGTCACCGAATGCATGGATCACCTGACCGGCCGCGTCCGGACCGGTATGACCGTCCAGCAAGACGATTCGTGTTGACGCCACATTCAGGCTGAGGCGTAACAGCGTGGCGACCAGCAACACGGTTGGAAACGCGGCAAAGTCGAGTGGTCGTCGGCTGTAAATAACGGCAAGTAATACGACAAGTGATAACGAGATGTTAAACGTGAAGATCATGTCGAGCGCAAACGGCGCCAGCGGTATCACCATCATTAGCAGGATCAGCATGACCAGCACCGGCGAACCCAGACCGGTACGACTGAGTGATGCGTTTTGTCCGCCGAGCATTGCCTGGAGTGCGGTCACGACTCGTCGTACCTCATGTCATCCGGGATTGGCAGATCGTTCGGCACCTGCGGTCGTTGCACATTGCGATCCGTGCGGCTCGCCTTCAATTGATAGACATAGGCCAGCACCTGGGCAACGGCAATATATAATCCCTCCGGTATTTCCTGGCCGATCTTCGTCGTATGAAACAAGGCGCGTGCCAGTAACGGGTAGGAGAAAATCTGTACACGATGTTGTTCACCGACATTGCGGATACGCATGGCAATCAGGTCCTTGCCTTTCGCAACGACACGCGGTGCACCCATCGCATCCCGATCATACGCCAGCGCCACCGCGTAATGCGTCGGGTTAGTCACGATCACGTCGGCCTTCGCCACATCATCCATCATGCGCCGTGTCGCCAGTTCCTGCTGCAGCGCCCTGATATGCGATTTGACTTCCGGTTTGCCTTCCGTGTCTTTCATCTCATCACGGACTTCCTGTTTCGTCATCTTCAATTGACGCTTGTGTTCCCATATTTGAAAAGGCACATCAAATGCCGCGATTAATATCGTCGCCGAACTGATTATGATGAAAGCCCAGAGTATGAAGTTGGCGGCCTGAACCAGCGCCGGACGAATCTCACCACGTCCCATTTGCAGTAAATCTTCGGTCTGCAACCAGAGCAGAACTGACATGATGCTAACGACAACAGAGAACTTGGCAAACGCCTTGAGAAATTCGACCAGGCTTTTGACGCTGAACAGTCTTTTTGTGCCAGCAATCGGATCCAGTTTTTTCCATTGAAACTTGATCGCCTCGGCACTGAATATCCAGCCACCGACTGCCAGTGGTGCGAGTATCGCGATCAATACCACACCGATAAAAAACGGTGTCAGTCCGATCAGTATGCTCTCAGTCGCTTCGGTAAGCTGGATGTACATGCTCCTGTCGGAAAACAAACTGGCCCTTTCCAGCATAAAATTTTCACGCATCACCAGTGTGATGCTGTTTAATATTGCCTGGCCAAACAGGAACAACATCATGGCACTGCCCATCAGCACGGCCATTGTGCTGAGTTCGCGTGAGCGGGAAACCTGACCTTTCTGGCGCGCGTCCTGCTGGCGTTTCGGGGTCGCCTCCTCCGATCGTTCC
>JBHIXH010000087.1:0-4628 GCA_041984885.1 Gammaproteobacteria bacterium | reverse complement strand
GCATTCTACTTGATCGATAAACGGGGTCGGGTCAGACAGGTGTTTGTCGGTGAAACTCACGAGGGTGATACACGGGCATTGCGTATAGAACGAACCATCCGTGAGCTGTTGAACGAACCGACATAAAAAAACACCCGGCTGGGTGTTTTTTATTTTTCTTTTTCCAGGCTGTCAGGGAATCACGACCTTATTCAGTTTGCCGAGCATTCGACGGTAAGGTCCCTGTAATACAGTCGTGGCCTTGCTCTTAACCTCTTCCAGGTTATCCGGTTTGCCAACGACGATGACACCGACCATGCCAAAGCCGATATGGGGTACACAGACATACGGATAGATGCCTTCGATATCCAGCTTCAGTTTCAGGTTTTCACCCAGGTCGCTGCTCCACGGGGTCGCGCCCTGCGGCAACAGTTCGTCGACCGAAACGGTGTTATGCGATGTCATGTTGATCCACTGCACGGTATCTCCGGGGTTGATATAAATAATCTCCGGTTTGAATATGCGCGCCTGGGCATTAATCGTATGGGTCTTCCCGGCAACAGGTTTGTCGATTGTTGCAGTTTCGACTTCCTCCTGTTCCTCTTCCTCTTCGATCGCGGCTGCATCATCTTCGGATTGGGCGGCGATCTCCGGTTCATTAGTTGCCGGAAGTGCGGGATCAGTAACGGGCGCCGCGGGCGCTGATTGCGTTTGCTCAACAACAGCCTCTGGCTGCGCTGGTTCATCATCACCGCAGGCAACGAACAACGATAAACCGGCAAAAAGAATCAGCCAGCGCACATCATGCGCTGGCCTGAACTTCACACTCATTCTGGGTAGAAATCTTCGTAGTAAACCACGCCATCAGCGCGTTCAACGCCATCCAGAACCGGATGTGAGCCGGAGGCACTGCTTGCAGGTGCTGACGCCGCTGGCGCAGACGAACTGGCAGGTGTGGCCGCTTTACCCTGATCGGCCGCTTTGTCATCACCACAAGCCGTCAGTGACAACAGCAGCGCAGCAACAGGCGCCAGGATAATGTTGTGTGCAGTTAATTTCATAATCTTCTCCAGTGAATTTTTAATTAATAGCAACTGAGCTTCTATCGTAAGTGGAGTGCAAATTGCACGTCTGACGTTACAAATACGTTAACATTGTAACGTGAACAATGATTTGATACAGCAGTACTGCACCGAAGTGTGGCAAACGTCCGTATTACCGGAGTTGGTTGAATACATAAAAATACCGAATAAATCGCCGATGTTCGATCCTGACTGGCGTGAACATGGTCACATGGAGACCGTCGTCACGCAGTTTTGCCGGTGGATTCAGGCGAGGGAGATTGACGGTCTGCAGTTCGAGGTCGTCCGGCTTGAGCAGCGCACGCCGCTGATCTTCATAGAAATTGATGGCGACGCCGCGACGACCGCCCTGCTCTACGGTCATCTCGACAAGCAACCGGAAATGACCGGCTGGCGCGAGGATCTCGGGCCCTGGCAACCGGTCATCGAAGACGACAAGTTGTACGGTCGCGGCGGTGCCGATGACGGTTATGCCCTGTTTGCCTCACTGCTGGCGATCGAGTCGTTACAACGACAACACATCCGACACCCGCGCTGTGTCATTGTCATCGAGGCGTGCGAGGAAAGTGGCAGTCCGGATTTACCTGGCTATATGCAACATCTGCAGGACCGTATCGGCACACCGGACCTGGTCGTCTGCCTGGATTCCGGCTGTGGTAACTACGAACAACTCTGGTGTACAACCTCATTGCGCGGTTTGATCGGTGGTGAATTGACGATCCAGGTGCTGGACGAGGGCGTACATTCCGGCGATGCTGGCGGCATTGTGCCGGAAAGCTTTCGCGTGCTGCGTCAGTTGCTTGACCGGATTGAAGACTCCCTGGACGGCAGCATCGGTGATGCCGCATTTAATTGCAGAATTCCATCACAACGACTGGCGCAGGCCGAACAGGCCGCAACCATGATCGACGACGCGTTGACCCGGCGTTTTCCGCTGGCAGACAGCACCCGGACTGTATCGAATGATGCAAAAGAATTGCTTTTGAACCGTAGCTGGCACCCCAGCCTGGCCGTGATTGGTGCCGATGGCATCCCGCCGATGCATTCTGCCGGCAACGTGTTGCGGCCGCATACGAGTGTGAAACTATCGATGCGGTTACCACCGGACTGTGATGCGACCCGGGCGTCTGCACGCCTGCAACAGCTGTTAACCGAAGACCCGCCGTATGCTGCCCGGGTTTCATTTCAACCGGACTGGGCCGCTTCCGGCTGGTCCGCACCGGATATGGCCGACTGGCTGCAAGCTTCCATCGACCAGGCCTCGTCCACGTACTTTGGGCGACCGGCCGTTTGTGTTGGCGAGGGTTGGTCGATACCATTCATCGGCATGTTGGCCGAACAGTTTCCGCAGGCGCAATTCCTGATTACCGGCGTTCTCGGCCCCGGCTCGAATGCGCACGGGCCGAACGAATTTTTACATATACCGACCGCGATCAAGCTTACCTGCTGTGTCGCGAAGACAATTTCAGACCTCGCCAGGCAAGGCCAATAAAGGAGATAGTCGAATGAAAACCGGCGTAATCGGGCTCGGTGCGATGGGTTATTACATGGCAACGAATTTTCACCATCACGGCCACCTGCACAGCATCTGGAATCGTAGCCGGGAAAAAGCCGAGGCCCTGGCAGCGGACACCGGTGCCAGCATTGCCGAATCACCGGCCGCACTGGCACAACACTGCGAGTTGATCGTGATATGCGTATCCCGTGATGCCGATGTGTTGGAGATGATCGAAGCGATCCTGCCCACAATCAATTCCGGTTCGATTGTCGTCGATACCTCGACCGTCAGTGCCACGACGGCGGAAACGGCCGCGAAAAAATTGCAGCAAAAACAGGCGGCGTTTCTTGATTGCCCGGTCTCCGGTGGCGTCGAGGGTGCGCGCAATGGCAATCTGGCCATGATGGTCGGTGGCGATGCCGCCGCACTGGATCAGGCGCGGGATACGTTGGCGGCGATCGCCGCCAATATTGTTCATATCGGCCCGAATGGCGCGGGCCAGGCCTGCAAGGCCGTCAATCAATTCATGGCCGCCGGCATTAATCAGGCGGTCACCGAGGCACTGGCGTTCGGCCAGCAAATGGGACTCGACATGGACAAGGTAGTCGACGTCGTCTCGAATGGTGCCGCCGGCAACTGGTTTTTATCGCATCGCGGGAAAACGATGCTGCAGGGCACGTTTGTACCCGGTTTCAAAATGATCTGACCATCTGTAAAACGATGGCCGAACAGCAAGGCAGAAGCTGGCCCATTGTTGAGATGACATTAATCCATTATCAACGCCTGATGGACCAGGGTTACGGCGATGAAGACATCTCGGCGTTGTTTCGTTTGAAAACAGCAGAGACGGAGTCGCCGCACTGATTGCCCGTACAGGACAGGGATTGTTACTGCTGTCAGTCAGAACTTTTTCAATTTTTCCATTTCAGATTCAGTCAATGAATTGACGTTACTGTATATATATGCAGAATAACGCCGCTTCTCCTACGCTCCTTTAAATACTATAACGAAGATGGACGCAGCCGCCGAACAACCGGCCATTCAGGTCGACTCCCTCGAAAAACGCTTCGGGCAGATTCATGCTGTGCGCGGTGTGTCGTTCAGCGTACAGACAGGCGAAGTGCTCGGTTTCCTTGGACCCAACGGTGCCGGTAAATCAACGACGATGAAAATGATCACCGGCTTTCTTGAGCCAACAGCCGGTAGCGTGCATGTCTGCGGTGCCAACGTGCAGACAGATGCCATCGCGGTCAAACGCAGTATCGGTTACCTGCCGGAAGGCGCGCCCTGTTATGGCGAGATGACGGTACGTCGCTTTCTGTTATTTATTGCCGACATTCGTGGCCTGAGCGGCAAGGCCAAAACGCAGGCCGTGGATGCGGCTATTGACAAGATCAACCTGAACAGCGTCACCGATCAAACGATCGAGACATTGTCGAAGGGATTTAAACGCCGGGTCGGTGTAGCGCAGGCCATCCTGCATGACCCGCAAGTGTTGATCATGGACGAACCGACCGACGGGCTGGACCCCAACCAGAAACATGAAGTGCGCGAGCTGATCAAGACGATGTCGACCGAAAAGGCGATCGTTATTTCAACGCACATCATGGAAGAAGTGGATGCCGTCTGCAGTCGTGCGATCATTATTGCCTCCGGCCAGCTGCTTTTCGACGGCACACCGAAGGAATTACTCGCACAATCGCCGACCGGTCGCATGGACGATGTGTTCCGTGAAATGACATCACGTTTCTACGAGGCAAGCGGCGTCGAGGCAAAGTCATGAACAATATCGTTGCGATTTTCAAAAGAGAGTTGTACGCGTATTTTTCGACGCCGGTCGCGTACGTGTTTATTGTTATCTTTCTGTTCCTGACCGGCGTCTTTACCTTTTATGTCGGTGGCTTCTATGAGCGTAACCAGGCCGACCTGGAGCCGTTCTTTCGGTTTCACCCGTGGTTGTACCTGTTCTTAATCCCGGCCATCGCCATGCGACTGTGGTCGGAGGAACGCAAGTCCGGCACAATTGAATTGCTGATGACATTACCGGTGTCGGTGCTCGATGCAGTGCT
>JBHIXH010000086.1:0-4694 GCA_041984885.1 Gammaproteobacteria bacterium | reverse complement strand
TGGTCGGGGTTCGGCTGCAACAGGATAGAATAACGCGCAGTCTGATCCCGGTTATCAATCAATAACGGAAACTTCGCGTACTGACCACGGAACACGGGTTCCGGTGTCGAGCTGGTCAGGCATAAACCGGCCAGGTTCCGGTACGTGTACAGGATGCTGATCAAAAATACACTGCCGAGGATGAATGTCAGCACATACGCCATGCTGTTGTTATAGTTAATGCCACCGATCAGCATGACGATCATCATGCTGCAGAATAAAAATCCATAGCGAGTCGGAAAAATATAAACACGACGACGGCTATACTGGCCGGGTAAGGCGGGGCTGGAACTTGTCGCGAACTGACGATCGAGAACGATCGTTTGCGTAGTCATAACCGGTCAGGGAACAGGAAC
The DNA here is from genome assembly GCA_041984885.1 of Gammaproteobacteria bacterium. Taxonomy (GTDB): domain Bacteria; phylum Pseudomonadota; class Gammaproteobacteria; order Eutrophobiales; family Eutrophobiaceae; genus UBA4486. The sequence continues at coordinate 4,299 of JBHIXH010000086.1, read as the reverse complement.
CGCGTCGAGTAATTTACGCCCGCTGTCGGCGTTCGCCTCGGCGTTGTCGGTGAATATCAGGCGGTGCCCGGCGACACTCGGCAGGATTGCCTGTACGTCCTCCGGTATCACCTGTTCACGATGATGCAGTAACGCCCACGCCCTGGCCGCATGCAGTAATGCCAGCCCGGCACGCGGTGACAGTCCGTTATTGAACACACCACTTTCACGACTGTAGGCGAGCAGATCCTCGACGTAATCAAGCAGTGCCGCCGAGACATGCACTTGGTCAACCTGTTTCTGGCAGGACAGCAGTTGCAATGGCGACAATGCCGGTTGTAACGACTCGATCAGATTGCGGCGATCGTCGCCGGTGAACAGTTCCCTTTCAGCCTGTTTGTCCGGATAACCCAGATGGATGCGCATGAGGAATCGATCCAGCTGTGACTCCGGCAGGGAATACGTGCCGATCTGTTGATTCGGGTTTTGCGTGGCGATAACAAAAAACGGTTTTGGCAGGTGGCGGGTTTCACCTTCCAGCGTCACCTGGTTTTCTTCCATTGCCTCCAGCAACGCACTCTGCGTACGCGGTGTGGCACGGTTGATTTCATCAGCGAGGATCAACTGTGAAAATATCGGGCCCGGGTGAAAATCAAACGTGGCCTGCTCGCGGTTATAGATAGACACACCGAGGATGTCCGCCGGTAACAAATCACTCGTAAACTGGATGCGTTGATGGCTGAGACCGAGTAATTTCGCCAGTAGTTGTGATAACGTGGTTTTACCGACGCCGGGCAGGTCCTCGATTAACAGATGACCACGCGCGATCAGGCAACTGAGCGCGAGTCGTATCGCTGTATCCTTGCCGAGTATGACGCGGTTCGCCTGTTCAATGACCGCGTCCAGTGCCGGTCCAAGCGGTTCGGTTCGAGTTGCCTCAGATGTTTGTGTCATGATGATTTATACTTTACCGGGAAAAAGAAGAATAAATCCATTCAAGAATCGTACCTGCGTCACGATAAATAAGCCAGAAAGACAAGATTACACTTGGATGACGGATTTTAAAGGGTTGGACAATAAATTATGGAAACATTCGACTTTGCAGTGATCGGCACCGGTCCGGCCGGGCAACGCGCTGCGATCCAGGCGGCAAAACTCGGCAAGCGAGTCGCCCTGATCGACAAAAACGTACCGATTGGTGGTGTGTCACTGCACCGGGGAACGATTCCGAGCAAGACACTGCGTGAGGCGGTGCTGTATCTGACCGGTTGGCGACAACGCGGATTCTATGGCCGCAGTTACCGGGTGAAACAGCGGATCACGGCCGACGATTTAATGCAACGACTCGACACAACGATCCGCCAGCAGGTGGAAGTAATACAGCACCAGATGTATCGCAACCATGTCAAGGTCATTCCGGGCAAGGCACAGTTTATTGATGCACACACACTCGATATTCGTTTTGAGGACGACGATGAGTTACTGATCAAGGCCGACAAGATCCTGATAGCGACCGGCACCTATCCGGCGCATCCGGCCGATATCCCGTTTGATGGCAAGACCGTACTCGACAGCGATGACATCCTGAAGATTAAGGAATTACCGCGCAGCATTGTCGTCATCGGTGCCGGTGTGATTGGTAGTGAGTATGCATCGATTTTCAGTGCGCTGGATATTGAAGTGACGATGCTGGATGGCCGTGACGAAATGATGGACTTTCTTGATGACGAGATCGTTGAGGAGTTTATTCATAACCTGCGTGACCGCGATGTCACCGTGCGTCTGGGCGAAAAGGTCGTCGGTGTTCAGCGCGACAAACAGGGTCGCGTCAAGGTCATGCTGGAAAGCGGTAAACAGGTGCGAGCAGAAATCGCCCTGTTTGCTGCCGGCAGACTAGGTGCGACCGATGGTCTGGCGCTGGACAAGGTTGGACTCGAAGCCGACAGGCGTGGACGATTGAAAGTCAACGAGCACTACCAGACTGACGTTGAACACATTTACGCGGCCGGTGATGTGATCGGGTTTCCCAGTCTCGCATCAACCAGTATGGAACAGGGTCGGCATGCCGCCTGCCATGCGTTCAGTGAACGCGCCGAAAGCGATGTCGAGTTTTTTCCGATCGGTATCTATTCCGTACCGGAAATGAGCATGGTCGGCCTGACCGAACAGGATGCACGGGAGCAGGGCATCGCCTATGAAACCGGGACGGCGCGGTTACGCGAAACCGCGCGCGGCCAGATACTCGGCTTGCGTGAAGGCATTTTGAAAATGGTATTTGCTCTGGAAGACCGACGTTTGCTTGGTGTGCATATTGTCGGTGAAGGCGCGACCGAGTTAATTCATATCGGCCAGGCCGTGTTGTCACTCGGTGGTACGCTCGATTACTTTGTCAAAACCGTGTTTAACTATCCCACCCTGGCCGAGGCATATAAAGTCGCGGCACTCGACGCGTATAACCGGTTTCCGGAATAATCATCAGTTTATGAGCGAATCAGACAACGGCCATCAAGTCGAACTATAAAAACAACCCATGTCATAAAAATCCAGATTATAAATCTTTGGCAAGTCGGAAACCCAGTGTCTTGTACGGGTAGTTACGTGGCCAATCCGAACGAAGAGTCGAATAATTACCGATACACTCCCAGCAACCACCACGCCCCGGAACACTTTGGCAATCTCCCTGCAACCAAGCACGGCCATCTGCAGGTGCATCTCGATAGCCATGATTCCAGCAATCCTGAACTAACTCATATACGTTTCCCGTCATATCATAAAGCCCGAAACTATTTGGTTGCTTTAGACCGACGGGTTTAGTACCTCCAGTATTATTTGGATTCCATCCCAGTGAGTCCAGATCGTTGCCGCCGCAATATTGTTCTTGCTTCCCTCCAGAACGGCAGGCGTATTCCCACTCTGCTTCAGACGGTAAACGGTATTTTTCACCAAGTTCTTTATTCAACTTTTCAATATAATTTTGTATCTCTTCCCAACTGACCTGTTCTACAGGGCATTCATCACAGTCTTTGAAATAAGATGGGTTATTTCCCGTTACCGCCATCCATTGTGTTTGTGTGACCTCGTATTTCGCGATATAAAATGAAGGCACGCTTACAGTGTGGATTGGGTGCTCATCCGTACGATATGGGTCATTGGTATTACTGCCCATCTGAAAATTGCCTCCTGGAATTTTGATCATTTCAGCTACCAGATATTTTAATTTTTCTTTCTGTCTGGCTTCTTCTTCTGCAAGGCGCTTTGCTTTCGCCTCTGCCTGCAATCTGGCATTTTCTTCCGCACGACGATTTTCTTCTGCCTCTTTTTTTGCTTGCTCCTCGGCCTTTCGTTTAGCCTCTGCTCTGCGTTTCGCGACAGCTTCAGCATTTGCTTTTGCTTCTGCTTCCTGTTGCTCGATTTTCCGTTCGAGTTCTTCCAGTTCAGCATCGGACACAGCTTGAACTGAGTTAATATTCAGCAAAGAAAGGAAAATTATGAAAATGATAGAAATATTTTTCATTGATATTGCAGCTGTTTCTAATTCCCCGCCACCGTCATCGCTTCGATCATAACAGAACCTGTTAATATATTGCCACGCGGGTCAACGTCGTTACCGACATCAACAATCTTTTTGTAAATATCTTTCAGATTCCCGGCGACCGTGATCTCTTCAACGGGGTATTGCAGTTCTCCGTCTTCCACCCAGAAGCCACTGGCACCGCGTGAATAATCACCGGTCACCTGGTTGACCCCAAAGCCAATCAGATCGGTGATCAACAGGCCGGTGCCCATGTTTTTTAACAGGGTCGCAAGATCGTTGTCACCGGTTTCAACGATCAGGTTATGCACCCCACCGGCATGGCCGGTCGGTTCCATGTTCAACTTGCGTGCGGAATAGGCACTGAGTAGATACGTCTGCAACACACCATCGAGGATAATGTCGCGATCCCGCGTTGCCATGCCGTCGTTATCGAACGGCGCACTGCCGAGCGCCTTTTTAATATGCGGTTGTTCATTGATCTGGATGTGATCAGAAAAAATCGTTTGCCCGAGCGCGTCTTGCAGAAAACTGGCACCGCGATACAGGGCGCTGCCCGAGATCGCGGTAAGAAACGGTGAAAACAGACTCGATGCGACCGGCGCCTCATAAATCACCGGGCAGGTTCGCGTCGATAACTGCCTTGCACTGAGTCGGGCCAGTGTGCGTCGTGCCGCCTCTTTGCCAATGTTACTGGCTGTTTCCAGTTCACGATAATCGCGGACCTTGCTGTACCAGCCGTCGCGTTGCATGCCATTGGCGTCTTTCGCGATCATCGTGCAATCGAG
>JBHIXH010000085.1:0-5130 GCA_041984885.1 Gammaproteobacteria bacterium | reverse complement strand
CACCTTTCACCAATATTGCTTGACCAAGTGGATGGGTTAATAGAACATCTGTGCATTATACAGAACTGAAATTGACTTAAAATAGATCTTTTGACAATTAATTTGTATCTTCTATAATTCGCGGAATTTGTATTTTCGAAGAAAAAAGTTACTTATATTGCTCTTTTTGGCGATTTTCACATTTTTCTGGTCAAAATTATTACTGCAGTACAAATTAAACCCAAAGTAGTAGATACTTTTTATTATAGTAAACAGCGTGTTATTTGTTGCCGTCTTTGTCGTGCTCGGCATTATTTTCGGGGTAACTACATCGGACTATTATCGACAGGACAGCGGTGTAGAAATCCCGGGGCTGCTCTGGCCGGATCCCAAACCACTCCGGCCATTTGCCACAATTGATGACGACAACCAGGTGTTTGGCCTTGAGCAATTAAAAAACCGCTGGTCATTTGTCTTTTTCGGTTACACGCATTGTCCGGATATTTGTCCACTCACGATGAAAACACTGGAACAGGCGTATGCCAACCTTGCACAGCAGGCAAACGATCCGGTACAAATTGTCTTTGCCAGTGTTGACCCGGAACGGGATACCAGCGAACAACTGCGAACGTATGTCAACTTCTTTAACCCGGATTTTGTCGGCATCGGTGGTAATCAACAGCAAGTCGAAAGTTTTGCCCGTCAAATTGGCGTCGCCTATTTTCTGCATGACAAGGCCGACGATGGCAGTTACCTTGTCGATCACAGCGCATCGGTATTCCTAATCGACCCACAGGGTCGCTTGTTGGCAATCTTTCGCGCGCCACACAAACCTGGCGAGATCACGGAACGCTTTAGACAGATACAGGAATTTTATAGCGAAGCCAGCAGGGAAAATGTCTAGAGCTCTCGCAGTACTGGCTCTGTGTCTTGTCGTCAATGCACACGCGGGAACAGTGTTAATCAGTGATGCCAGGATCCATGCGTCGCCACCGACTATCCGGGTACTGGCTGGCTACATGCATATCAAAAATGTGTCTGCCAGCGAACAGACAATTACCGGAATGGCAAGCACACAATTTCAGTCCGTCGAGATTCATAAAACAGAAATTCGTGACGATGTAGCGCGCATGTTGAAACAGGAGTCGCTGACATTGCAAGCCGGTGAAGAAGTGCTGCTCGAACCCGGTGGTATGCACCTGATGTTCATCAACCCGGCAGCAAACCTTAAATCGGGGGATCAGGTGGATCTGACACTGACATTACATAATGGTGAAACAATCCCGTTGACGATAGATGTCATTAATCCCGGTTCAGCACACAGGCACGAACATCACTGAAGCGGGGTACTGAGTTCATCATGTCTGCTTCGTACCTGGATCGTCTGAAGGTCTGGCCCCAGTATCTTCTGCCGCAACATTTTCTGTCGCGTTGCATTTATCGTTTAATGCGAAGCCGCGTTTCATTGGTACGCACTTTTCTCATCAACGCCTTTATCAGGATTTACAAGGTAGATATGAGTGATGCGGTGCTGAAACGGGCAGCGCAATTTGACTGTTTCAATGCCTTTTTTACCAGGGCATTACAACCGGACGCACGCCCCTTTGATGGTTCTGAAAAATCGATTATCAGCCCGGTCGATGGTTTCATCAGTAAATTCGGCAGGATCGACAATGACACGTTAATCCAGGCGAAGGGACAGGATTATTCGTTACTGGCATTGCTTGGTAACGACGACTCACTGTCACAATCGTTACGGAACGGCTGTTTCATGACACTGTACCTGTCACCCAGAAACTATCATCGTATTCACATGCCGACAGCAGGACAATTGCAATGCACTCACTATGTTCCCGGACGCTTGTTTGCAGTCAACCTGCATACTACCCGTGTTGTAAAACATTTGTTCAGTCGCAACGAGCGCCTGGTGACACTGTTCAACAGTGACGTCGGTAACTATGCGGTTGTGCTGGTTGGCGCAATATTCGTTGGCAATATTGAGACCGTGTGGGCCGGCGAGGTTAATTCACCGTACCCGAAACAGTGCCAGACAGAGAAATTTACCGCAACAGACAAACCTGTCAGCCTGAACAAGGGCGATGAACTCGGTCGGTTCAACATGGGTTCAACCGTTATTTTATTATTCCCGGAACACTCCATCGAATGGCTGCCCGAGCTGCAAGCCGGCCAGGCAATTCGGATGGGAGAAACGCTTGCTACAACAGCGAGATAAGGACAGTTTTTTTATGCCATTACCTGAAGGCAAAGTGCCAGCAGGAATCCGGGCGCCAACCCCAGTAACAGGATGGCCAGGCCATTCAGGCTGACCACGGCTCGCATCGTGCGCGTTGCCTTGATTGCCGTCATCGTAATTGGCTTGTCAAAGTAGGCACGTTTGACCACGCTGAGATAGTAAAACGCCCCGACGACAGAGAAGACAACGGCAATAATCGCCAACGGATACAGACCGGTGGCAATGACTTCTTTCAGGACAAACCACTTGGCCCAGAAACCGAGAAATGGCGGTACGCCTGCCATGGAAAACATAATCATCAGCAGGATGAATGCAAACCACGGATTTTTGTCAGCCAGTCCGTTGTAATCTTCCAGTGCATCGGCCTCATGACCTTGACGCCCCATCAGGATAATAAAGCCGAAAGCTGCGATACTCATCACCGCGTAGCTGATGACATAAAACAACGCATCGGCAAAACCGACCGGGCCGGTGTATCCGATCGAGTTACTGGAGATCAAACCCAGTAACAGGTAACCAATATGCGCAATCGTGGAGTACGCCAGCATACGCTTGATATTGGTTTGTGCGATCGCAATCACGTTGCCGGCAATGATTGATAATATGGCGAGTATGATCAACATACTTTGCCACTCGGGTGTCAACGGCATCAGGGCATCGTTAACCAGGCGAATTGTCATAGCGAAAGCGGCTACCTTCGGAGCGCTGCTGATAAACAATGTCACTGACGTAGGTGCACCTTCATAGACATCCGGCACCCACATATGAAACGGTACTGCGCCAAATTTGAACGCAATGGCGACGACAATAAATACCAGCGCGAACACCAGCAGCGTCAATTGTTCCGGGTGCATGTGGGCAAACTGGCTGATTTCCTGCAGGTTCAGGCTACCGGTAATGCCATATAACATTGACATGCCATACAGTAACAGCCCTGAGGCGAGGGCCCCCAGCACAAAATATTTCATCGCCGCCTCTGCCGCCGGTTGTGAATCCCTGTGCATGGCTACCATTGCGTAGAGGCAGAGAGAAAGCAGTTCAAGCCCCAGGTATAAACTCAGCAGACTGGCTGCCGAAGCCATGATCATCATGCCCAGGACAGCAAACAGTCCGAGCACAAAATACTCACCTTTCAGTATGCCGTGTTCATGCAGGTAATCCTGCGAATAGAAAAAAATCAGCACAGTGAAACCAAGAATAAACAGCTTCACGGTGGCCGCCATCGGATCAGAAATAAACGTCCGGGCAAATGCAAAAGTGGTGGAATCCGGAAAACCGGTAAAGACGAGGTACGCGGTAACCAGCAGCGCAAACTGACTGACCAATACAGTGAGACCACGAGAACGCTCGGAAATCAACGCATCCAGCACGAGAATCGCACAGGCAAAGACAAACAGCACGATTTCCGGCATTACGACCAGTAGATCTGTCTGCATACTAACCCACCTTGCCTGCTACGATGTGCTGGTAAAGCTGTTCGACCGTGGCATGCATCATGTCAAACAACGGTGCCGGCCAGATACCAAACAGCAACACGGCAAGCGCGAGTGTACCAAGCACAAATCGCTCACGATTATCGATGTCTTTCAATTCAGCCACATTCTCGTTGGCAACCACACCAAAGATGACACGTTTATACATCCACAGGGTATAGGCTGCACCAAGAATCAATGTCATCGCAGCGAAGAATGCAATCCAGGCGTTTGCCTGAAAACTGCTGACAATAACCACAAACTCACCGACAAAACCCGAGGTGCCGGGTAAACCGGCATTGGCCAGGGCGAATAACATCAGGAACGCGGCAAAGACCGGCATCGTGTTAACAACGCCGCCGTAATCATTGATCTGCCGACTGTGCTTACGTTCGTACAACACGCCGATACAGAAGAACAGGGCACCGGAAATAAACCCGTGTGACACCATTTGCACGATCGCTCCCTCGATTCCAAGCATGGCGGCCGTGTCACTGTTGTTCTTCTGGATGATCGGAAACGCGGCAAACAGTCCCAGCGTGACAAATCCCATATGCGATATTGATGAATAGGCGACCAGCTTTTTCATATCCATTTGCACGAGTGCCACGAAACCGATGTACACAATCGCAATTAATGACAGGACAATCATGAAACCGGCCAGGTCGGCGCAGGCATCCGGTGCGATGGGCAAACTGAAACGAATTAATCCGTACGCACCCAGTTTCAACATCACCGCTGCCAGCACCACTGAACCCGCCGTTGGTGCTTCCACATGCGCGTCCGGTAACCAGGTATGCACCGGCCACATTGGCACCTTGACTGCAAACGCAAACAGGAAAGCGAAAAACAGCAGTTTTTGTTCGGTCAGGCCCAGCGGTAATGCATGCAGTTGCAGGATGGAGAAGCTGCCGGACTGTGAGTACAGATATAAAAATGCCAGCAACATGAACACAGAACCCAGAAACGTGTACAGGAAAAACTTGATCGTTGCATAGATTCGACGCGGACCGCCCCATATGCCAATGATCAAAAACATGGGAATTAACAGCGCCTCCCAGAAAACGTAGAACAGGATTGCATCCAGAGAGACAAACACACCGTTCATCAACCCTTCAAGAAACAGAAACGCGGCAAGATACTGCGACACCTTGACCTCGACCCGGTCCCAACTGGCTATCACGACCAGCAGCGTGATAAATGCATTCAATACCAGCATTAATAATGCAATACCATCGATGCCAAGGTGATAATGCAGGTCAAACGCCGGTATCCAGGTGCGGAACTCGATAAACTGCATTGCTGCCGATGAACTGTCAAAACCACTGACATGCACGGCAGATATAAACCGGGTTTTTGCCGCTATAATAAACGCCAGGTAGCGCGCGGTACCGGCCTGACGATCTCCGGCCCACAGCACCCAGA
>JBHIXH010000084.1:0-5899 GCA_041984885.1 Gammaproteobacteria bacterium | reverse complement strand
GATTTATTACACACGATTGATATTGTTTATCGCAGAACCGACGAGATCACCGGCTTTGCTGAAGAGTTAAGCGATGAGCTGACCGAAGGCGATGTCGACTTGCAGGCACTGGTTACCGATGCCGATGTTGCGGATGCGCCCGTGGTCAAGCTGCTGAAATCCCTGTTTGAAGATGCAGTGCAGATCGGGGCTTCGGATATCCACATTGAACCGGACGAGGATTTGTTGCGTATACGTCAGCGTGTCGATGGCGAGCTGCAGGAACAAAAGATTAATGAAGCGCGGGTAGCCGGTCCGCTGGTTTCGCGCCTGAAACTCATTGCCGGTCTTGATATCTCGGAAAAACGCCTGCCGCAGGACGGTCGCTTCAGTATTAATGTCAAGGCTCACTCCATCGATGTACGTATTTCAACGATGCCCGTGCAGCATGGTGAATCGGTTGTCATGCGTTTGCTGGATCAAACCCGGGGTACATTTGACCTGGAACAACTGGGCATGCCGGAACGCGTGATCGAATCATTCAGGAAAGTGATCAAACGTCCACACGGGATGGTACTGGTCACCGGGCCTACCGGTAGTGGTAAAACGACAACGCTTTATGCGGCACTGAAATTATTGAATTCACCGTCAAAGAAAATTATTACAGTCGAAGATCCGGTTGAATATAGACTTGAGCGCATCAACCAGGTACAGGTCAAAGCGGAGATCGGTTTAACTTTTGCCGCTGTTTTACGTTCTGCTCTCAGGCAGGACCCGGATGTGGTATTGATAGGTGAGATCCGCGATGAAGAAACCGCCGAGATCGCAGTACGCGCGGCAATGACCGGGCACCTGGTGTTATCAACGCTACATACGAACAGTGCCATTTCGACCATTAACCGCCTGCTTGATATGGGCATCAAGAGTTATCTGTTATCGACATCGCTGCATTCCATTGTTGCGCAACGACTGGTGAAAAAAATCTGCGAGAGTTGTGCCCAGCCAAGCCAGCCGGAAGGGGAGATGCTTGAATACATAAAGAACGTGGGCGGCGAGCACGCACTCAAGGGACAATTCAAGCGCGGCGTCGGTTGTGCGCACTGTAACTTTACCGGCTATGACGGTCGTGTCGGAATCTATGAGTTTCTCGAGCTGGATAAACAACTGAGCAGGTTACTTGGTCGTGGTGATACGGCTGAATTTGCCGAGGTAGCGAACGCAAAACCTGAATTTCTCTCGCTGGAAAAAACGGCGCTGATGTATGCAATGAAAGGCATCACGACAGTCGATGAAGCCCTGCGAATATCCGCGGACGTTGAAGCAGAAACTTCGGTGGTAAAAATGGAGTCGGAGGCCAGGGCCGAATCGGTCAACGGTTAAACCATGCCGGTTTATCAATATAGCGGTCGCAGCAGCAACGGCGACCTGGTCAATGGCAAAGTGGAAGCAGCAAATATTGATGCCGTTGCCTCGCAGCTGTTTGGTAATCGCATCACGCCAATCGATATCAGGGAAACGATTCAGGCGACAAACGATGCCGGTGAATTTCTCCGGCGTCTGAATTCTCCCAGGCCCGGCATCGATGATTTAATATTGTTCAGTCGTCAGATGTATTCCCTGATGCGAGCCGGCATACCAATCGTTCGTGCCATGACCGGCCTGATTCAATCAACTCGCAACCTGCGACTGGAAGAGGCATTGACCGATATCCGCGCGCAACTTGAGTCCGGTCGTGATCTTTCCAGCAGTCTTGCCCGCCACAAGGATATCTTTACACCGCTTTATATCAGCATGATCAGGGTCGGTGAGAATTCAGGTCAACTGGATGAGTCCTTCCTGCGGTTAAACCAGTACCTGGAACTGGAAAAAGATACGCGCGAACGCGTGAAATCGGCACTTCGCTATCCGACTATGGTCATTGTTGCCATGTCGATAGCCCTGACGATTATCAATATCTGGGTGATCCCCGCGTTTGCCAAGGTGTTCGAACGGGCCGGAGCCGAGTTGCCGATATTTACCCGCATACTGATGGCGACATCCGATTTCTTTATTAACTACTGGGGCTGGATGCTCGGTGGACTGGTGTTGATCATAGTCAGTACGCATTTTTATCTGCGCACGGAACAGGGCATGTATGCATGGGGCAGATTAAAAATTCGCCTGCCGCTGGTCGGCGATATTATTCTGCGGGCGACACTCGGACGTTTTGCCCGTGCCTTCGCCATGTCATTAAAATCCGGCGTGCCGATTATTCAGTCGTTGTCCGTCACCGCCGATGCAGTCGACAATCCCTATATCGGTGGTCACATAAGAAATATGCGCACCGGCATCGAGCGTGGTGACAGCGTAACACGGACGGCGACAGCAACAAGAATGTTCACTCCACTTGTACTGCAGATGATGATGGTCGGTGAAGAAACCGGTCGGGTTGACGACATGATGGACGAGGTTGCCTCCTTTTATGAACGCGAAGTCGATTATGATGTAAAGAATCTGAGTTCGATTATCGAGCCGGTGATGATTGTATTAATTGGTGGACTGGTGTTAGTCCTTGCGCTGGGCGTCTTCCTGCCGATGTGGGACCTGGCGTCCGTCAACATAAATCAATCTGGATGACTGCGAATGCAGTTAACCGGAGAAAGTCGCACGCTGTCGCGTTTCGAACTGGGTGTATCGATAATAATTATTTCAATCCTGTTTGTTTACCTGGTGGAGAAGTTCTCGGACTTGACCACGTTCACCGAGCAAACCGGCGTGTCTGTCATTATACGCAACATGCATAGCAACCTTGATCTGTACAAGGCAGACAGGATCATCAAGGGACAGTATACGGACCTGGACGAAATCCTGTCGCTCAACCCGGTCGGAACTGTGTTCCCGCCGCCGGATAGTTATCGGGGAGAATTTAACCGGCCAAACCCCGAGCGGTTTCAGCCAGGCGACTGGTATTTCGACGCCGAGAATAAATACCTCGTTTATCACGTGATAAATTCTGATCGTTTTATCGGGGGTGCCACCTCTCCACCGCGGATACGCTTGAGACTAGAGCCGGTGTACAGGGATATAAACAATAATACTGTTTATGATCCGGGCGTGGATACGTTATCCGGACTCGGTTTGAATATTGTGGAGCCGTATCAATGGCAATAGTTGAAACAGATTTTTACTATTTCGTTTATCAGCTGATCGCGTTTTTTGGCCTGGTATTTATGTTGCTTGGTCTGATGCTGCTGCTGCTGCCGGGCCTGACGACCCGGTTTTTTAACCTGATGAATGTCTGGATTGATACGCGCGGCTGGTTTTCGTCCTGGCGACAAACACATCGAATTGAGCCGATGTTTTATCGGCATCATAAACTGTTTGGCGGGCTGATTTTTCTGGCAAGTCTATGGATTTTTATAACGTTCACGTTTCTGTACTCAACCGATGACTTTCAATTTTCTGTGTTGTACGGCATGTCGTCCGCGATGCAGCGCTGGTTTATCGAGTCGATTACTTTCATCCTGCAAGTCAGCAGTTTTATCTTCATCGGGCTCGGGCTGGTCGTCCTGATTCGGCCGAGTGCGATGAAAGCGATTGAGGACTCGATGAACAAATGGGTCAACACGGAACCCGGTGAGGCACTGGATCGCCAGTACCAGCGACCACAAATCTATTCCATGCAGCACCCGAGACTGGCTGGTGCGCTTATATTTTGTTCGGGCCTGTATTTATTCGTGTCCGGAGCCGTTTTGTTGCTGAAATGAGACAGATGTATCCAAATGAGAATGAAAAACAGTTAGCAAAAGAAAATTTTTGTGAAATTCAGCACAAAAATATTTGAAATCAACTAGTTATATGCTAAATTATTAGTGATTTATAAGAACTGTATCACAAATTTTAATTCTGATTTATTGCAAAGTACGCGGCGGGGACAAAATTTGCTTTAGCACAGGCCATGAAGAATTTTTACAGTTTAAGGATTGACTGCCGAGACGGATCGGGTTCAAAACGGCTTTTGAACGTCTTTGCCCGCTGCGGTGGGCACAAGCCATCCGTGTTAAATCTACTTACCGTTGTAAATGAGAAATTAAAGAGGAAAAAGTTATGAAAACAAGACAAACAGGTTTTACCCTGATCGAGCTGGTCGTTGTGATCACTATTCTTGGTATTCTGGCTGCATTCGCGCTACCAAGGTTTACCAACCTTGAGTCGCAGGCAAGAATTGCCTCAATCAATGGTCTGGCCGGTAGCATGCGTGCCGCCGCCGCATTGGCTCACGCCCAGTGGCTGGCCGAGGGCGCAACCGCGGGTGGTACCACGATCGATGTTGAAGGTGCGACGGGCGTCACCATGAGTAACGAAGGTTACCCGACAGTGGCAACCACGGGCATTGATGCAATGTTGCAGGATACGACCGGTTATAATAACCCGGCTGCCGGCACATACAACCTGCGTGCTTCAGCAGGCTGCCAGGCTACCTATACGCTGGGCGGTACCGGCAATACACCACAGGTGAATACAACGACAACCAGTTGTTAATTGTTCCTGACCTATAGAGAAAAACGGCAGCTTCCGGCTGCCGTTTTTTTTTGAAATGAAAAACCCATCACGACTCTATCCGGAAGACTGGTCGGCATTAGGTCTGGCGACCATTGTGCTTGTAGCGGTGATAACGCGCGGCTTTGATGCGATTGCATTTGCATCCATCGTGTTACTGACGCTGGGTTTTACCGCGTGTAGTATTTACTCCTATAAAAACAGCTTGAAGATTCCTGTCGCTGTTTCGTTACTGCTGGTCATGCTGTTGCTCTGGTTGTTGCTATCCGCTTTCATCCAGCCGGTCACGTACAACGGAATGATCGGGATTTACCAGTTTTTGATCGGCCTGGTTTTTTTCCTGGTTGCTTTTAATTTAAAGGGCTGGCGCCTGTTTAGCATTTACCTGATTGCGTCAGGCGTCTTTTGTGGCATTTTTACTCTGGCCCAGGTGATGTTGCTTGGTGAATTGCCAACCGGATTTTTCCGACAACCGAATTCGCAGGCGGCATTTTTCAGTGTACTGATTTTTCTTTTGTATACATTGGTCGCCGACAATACCCACCGAAAAAACAACGGTATGGCAGGCATTGCTGCGCTGTTCTTTTTCTACTTTTTGCTGTTTTACATTGGTGGTCGGGCCGCTTTGTTAACAAATCTGCTCCTGTCTGTCTGTGCTCTCGTATATGTTTATAAATCTATTGGTCACAAGCGCACAGGGATAATCATTTTATGTATTCTGCTGGCTGGTTTTACCGGGACCGCCGGCCGGGGCTGGACGTTAACTGACAGATTGGGTGAGCTCGTAGACTATATTCAGGATTATTCTGCAATGGCAGCGGATGATCACTTGCTGGTATTGACAGAAGCCGACGGTGAGATTGAACAACAGTCAACCAGGGTCAACTCGTTAACCGAACGGGTGTTAATCTGGCAGTCCGCTGTCAACATGTTGAACGATACCCGTTGGTTCGGCAGTGGTTTTGCCTCGTTTCATATGCGTTACCCGGCGTACCGACAGACAGAAGACACCAGTTCCGGTCAATACGTTCATAATGATTACCTACAGTTGTACCTTGAATTGGGCCTGCCGTTTGTCTTTCTGTTACTTGTAAGCGCTGTCATAGTTGTCTGCCACGTGGCAGCGGGATTAAAAAAACCATCAACCAGGCTGGAGGTCATGTTGTTGTCAATGGCCGCCGTATCGTTGCTGGTGCATTCGCTGGTCAGTTTCAATCTGTATGTTTTACCCTTGTTGTTACTCCTGTTCGCCATCGTCGGCAGGGTGGTTCGACTGTCAGTCCTGCAAAACGGCATGCTGCAACAGCGATTTCTGGCAGTCGACAAACGGGGACGCTTTCGGATCCTGGCCGGCATGTTTCTGGTGGCCTTGCCGGTGGTC
>JBHIXH010000083.1:300-6038 GCA_041984885.1 Gammaproteobacteria bacterium | reverse complement strand
CTGCAAAGTGTATAACCAAACCACCAAAACCACACTGATCACAATCGCGACAGCACTGAAAAAATAGCGCTGCCACCCACCCGCATCACTGAGAAAACTGAAGGCCGCACCGCTGTTGCAGGCATGTACCAGGTTAAACCAGTCAAACACTGCCAGGCCCTGATGCAATGAAATGGTCTGAACAATGTACCACTTGCTCAGTTGATCGAGCATCACTACGAGCAGCGTGATCCACAGCCACTTTAATTGTCTGCTTTTAATCATGCGGTCAGGCGAACAAACGTTGTTCGCAGTCACCGTTGATGTTCGTGACACAACGATCACATAACTCGGGGTGTTCCGTGTCTTTACCGACCGAATCGCGGTAGTGCCAGCAACGGACACATTTTGCGTGCGCGATCTTGTTCGCATCAATCGCGATCGAATCACCACTGTCCAGTTCAACTTTATCGGCGTTGCCAGGTGCATTGTTCAACGCAACCAGGCTGGCACCGGACGTGATCAGGACAAAGCGCATTTCGTCGGCAATCGACTGCAACAGGGAAAGTAACGGTTCGTCGGCATAAATCGTGACATCGGCTTCCAGTCCCGCACCGATTTGATCATCATTACGCAATTGTTCCAGCACACGATTGACCTGTTCCCTGACCTGGATAATCCTGCCCCACTTATCCAGCAAGCCGACGTCGACCTCGGTCTGAAAATCATACCAGGTCGTGGTAAAGACCGACTCATCACGTTGTCCGGGAAGATGCTGCCAGATCTCGTCCGAAGTGAAACTGAGTATCGGCGACATCCAGCGCACCAGTGCCTCGGCAATGTTATAAATCGCCGTTTGCGCCGAGCGGCGCGGAACGCTGTCTTTCGGTAATGTGTAAATGCGATCCTTGATGATGTCGAGATAAAACCCGCCCATGTCGACAACACAGAAATGATGCAGCTTTTGATAGACCTGGTGAAACTGGTAGCGATCATACGCAGACACAATCTCCTGCTGCAGCGATGCGGCTTTATGTAACGCCCAGCGATCCAGTTCCAGCATGTCGGCCTCGGCAACCTGGTCGTTTTCCGGATCGAAACCATCCAAATTCGCGAGTAGATAACGTGACGTGTTGCGAATACGTCGATAGGCATCCGCAGTGCGTTTCAGGATTTCGTCCGACACACTCATTTCATTACGGTAATCCGTCGCGGCAACCCAGAGTCGCAGGATATCGGCACCGAGTGATTTCATCACCTTTTGTGGCGCCACGACGTTGCCTTTTGACTTCGACATCTTCATGCCTTTCGCATCCACGGTAAATCCATGCGTTAACACGGTTTTGTACGGCGCCTTGTCGTTCATCGCCACCGACGTCAACAACGATGACTGGAACCAGCCACGGTGTTGATCGGAACCTTCCAGGTACATCTCGGCCGGAAACGACAACCGATCATCGGCTTCGAGCACGGACTCATGCGTCACGCCGGAATCAAACCAGACATCGAGCGTGTCCGTGATCTTGTCGTAGTCTTCGCTCGCCGCACCGAGCAAGTCGGCCGGGTCGAGATCAAACCAGGCATCAATCCCGTCCTGTTCAACCCTCTCGGCAACCTGCTCGATTAATGCATCCGTATCCGGATGCAACTCACCGCTTTGCTTATGTGTAAACACAGTAATAGGTACACCCCAGCTGCGTTGCCGCGAAATGCACCAGTCAGGGCGATCGCGCACCATGCCCTCAATACGTTGTTGTCCCCAATCCGGCAACCACTGCACCTGTTCAATTTCTTTCAGTGCCGTCG
This sequence comes from Gammaproteobacteria bacterium, assembly GCA_041984885.1. GTDB lineage: Bacteria > Pseudomonadota > Gammaproteobacteria > Eutrophobiales > Eutrophobiaceae > UBA4486. Next base: position 4,253 of record JBHIXH010000083.1, on the reverse strand, counting down.
TGCGTAAACCTTTCGCATCCATACTGATAAACCACTGCGGCGTGGCCCGGAAGATGACCGGCGATTTATGTCGCCAGCAATGCGGGTAACTGTGCTGGATCGTCTCATCGTGCAACAGGTTCGATCTCTCTTTTAATACTTCGATCACCTGTGCATTCGCTTTCAGGACAAACTCACCGGCGAACAACGGTGTATCCGGCAGGAAGCAGCCATTCGCGCCGACCGGGTTATCAACCTTTAAGTTGTATTTACTGCCGACTACATAATCATCAATACCATGTCCCGGTGCGGTATGCACACAACCGGTACCGGCATCAAGCGTGACATGCTCACCAAGGATAACCGGCACCTGTCGGTCGTAGAAAGGATGCTGTAATGCCAGGTGTTCAAGTTTATGTCCGGCAAATCGGCCTAACACCTGCACACTTTCCGCTGCCGCACGCTGCGTGATCGTTTCAAGCAGGGCCGCAGCTACGACAATACATTGATCGCCGTTTGCGGTTTTGATCCGCGCGCAGACGTATTCGTATTCCGGATGCACGGACACGGCCTGGTTCGCTGGCAATGTCCAGGGTGTTGTTGTCCAGATGACAACAGATATATCTGCTTCACTGCCTGCCTCGGCATCAATCCGTTGAAAAAAATCAGCCGGGTCTTTAATCGGAAAGCACACGTCGATTGCGGGAGAACTTTTATCCATGTATTCGACTTCGGCCTCGGCCAATGCAGAAGCGCAATCCATACACCAGTGCACCGGTTTGAAGCCAGTCTGCAAATGTCCGGCCTGGATAATACGACCGAGCGAACGGATGATGTTCGCCTCCGTGGCATGGTTCATCGTCAGGTATGGTTGCTGCCAGTCACCGAAAACACCGAGACGAATAAAATCCGTGCGTTGCCTGTCGACCTGCTTTGCGGCGTAATCACGACAGTGATTGCGAAACTCGCGCGGCGTGACTTTGGCACCCGCCTTGCCGACTTTCTTTTCCACCATCAGTTCAATGGGCAAACCATGACAGTCCCAGCCGGGGACATACGGTGCATCGTAACCGTCCAGCGTGTGTGACTTGACGATGATGTCTTTCAGTATTTTGTTGACGGCATGACCGATGTGAATGTCGCCGTTTGCATACGGGGGTCCATCGTGCAACAGCCAGGTCTTTTTACCCTGGCGTGCATCACGTATTTTTTGGTACAGATCGAGGTCCTGCCAACGTTTCAACATCTCCGGCTCACGCTGAGCCAGGTTGCCACGCATCGGAAAGTCGGTCTTAGGCAGGTTTAACGTACTCTTGTAATCGGTCATCGTTTATTATTATTGTTGTTGAAAAAAAGCTTCGGCTTGTTGCACATCTTCGGTGATTTGTAATTTCAGCGCCGCAATGCTATCAAATTTTTTCTCCTCTCTGAGATGTTTCTGCAGTTCGACCGTGATCATGCTGCCATAAAAATCCGGTTGGCCGTTTAATACGTGCGACTCCATTAATACGGCCCCGCCGCCAAACACCGGCCGGTCGCCGATATTCGTCACGGCCGGCATCGACGCACCCTGCTCGGCAATGACGACACTGGCAAATACCCCGCGCACCGGCGAGACACGCCGTTGCAGGGAGACATTCGCCGTCGGGAATCCCAGTTCCCGCCCGCGTTTGTCGCCGTGGATGACGCGACCGGTTAACGCATAATCTCGACCGAGTAGTGCGCGTACCGTGACCAGATCGGTTTTTTGCAAGGCCTCGCGCACCCAGCTGCTGCTGATGCGGCGTTGTTCATGCGCCAGCGTTGCCGCCGGTTGCACACTGCAGCCCGCCGGCTTCACGTAGTTCACCAACTCGGCTATGCCTGCAGTCGCGCCCTTGCCAAAGCGAAAGTCTGCACCGATCAGGATGTCACGGGCACGCAGGCGTTGAACAAGAATCTGATCAGCAAATGCCTGTGCCGACATGTTGGCCAGATCGTTGTTAAAAGTCAGGCAAACGACGCAGTCGATATCGAACTGACGGATGAGCATCAACTTTTCGCGTAACCGCGTCAGGCGAATCGGCGCTTCACGTTGATTGAAGAACTCGAGCGGTTGTGGCTCAAACAATACAACCACACTGCTGCGATTCGAGGCTTCTGCTAGCTGTTTCACCTGGTGCAGGATCGCCTGGTGACCTTTATGCACACCATCAAAGTTGCCGATAGTAATGACACTATCAGAAGTCAACTCCGGCAGGTTATACAGCCCTCGATACAGATTCATATAAGACCTACTCGGCCGGTGCCTGAAGATGCACGCGGCGCAGACCACACAACCATAGCGTTGCCCCGTATAGAACCGCACCACCGATGACAAACGCCGCCAACCGCGAGGTTTTATCGAGCACAGATGCCGTTAGCCAGACATCAATGCTTGGTAGAAAATAGAATATGCCAACTGACATCACGACAGCGGCAATGGAAACGCGCAATCCAAATGCTGCCCAGCCAGCAGTATGCGTCAGCACCCCGCTCTTGCGTAAATATCGATACAGCAGGCTGGCATTGACGATGGCGGCGATCGACGTTGCCAGTGCCAGCCCCGCGTGCGCCAACGGAAATACGAGCAGAATGTTTAACACGACATTGCAGACCATTGCGATTAACGCGATACGTACCGGCGTGCGTGTATCCTGGCGTGAGAAAAACCCGGACGACAAGACCTTGATCAGGATCAATCCGATCAACCCGATTGCGTAGGCCACCAGGCTTCGACCGGCCATGTCGACATCGCTACCGGTAAACTCGCCATATTGAAAGATCGTGGCAATCATTGGTTTGGCTAACAGGATCAAGCCAACCGCCGATGGCACCCCGATGACAAACACCCAGCGCAATGCCCAGTCGAGCGTATCACTGAATTTCGCGGCTGAACCGGCCGCATGTTTCGCCGACAGGTTCGGCAGGATCACCGTAGCCAGGGCAATCCCAAACACACCCAGCGGGAACTCCATTAATCGATCGGAATAATACAACCAGGAGATGCTGCCGGAGACGAGCCAGGAGGCAATCATCATGTCGATCATGATGTTGATCTGCGCGACAGACCCGGCAAACAGTGTCGGTACCATCAACTTGATGATCTTTTTCACGCCGGCGTGTTGCCAGTTCAGCTTCGGTCGAGGTAATAACTTCAGCTTCATCAAGAACGGCAACTGGAACAGCAACTGCACGATGCCGGCAATAAACACGCCCCAGGCGAGTGCGACCACTGGCTGCTCCAGTTGTGGCGATAACCAGATGGCACAAGCAATCAACGAGAAATTCAACAGCACCGGCGTGAATGCCGGCACGGTAAAGCGGTGATACGTGTTTAACACGCCACCGGCCATCGCCGTCAGCGAGATCAACAATAAATAAGGGAACGTTATCCGCAGCATATCGACGGCGAGCTCAAACTTGCCCTCGGTCGTCGTGAAGCCGGACGCAAACACAAAGATGAATAACGGCGCTGCAATGATGCCGAACAGCGTCAGGCCAAACAACACGGTGGCCAACGTGCCACAGACATGGTCGATCAGTTCATGCACGTTCTCCTCGCCGTCTTTCGTTTTCACCTCGGTCAGGACCGGCACGAAGGCCTGTGAGAAACCACCCTCGGCAAACAGGCGGCGAAAGTAATTCGGGATCTTGAACGCGACAAAAAACGCATCCGTGTGATCGCGCGCACCGAACAGGGTAGCGATGACGACATCGCGCACCAGGCCGAATATGCGGGACAGCAATGTCATGCTGCCGACATTGAACAATGAATTGAACAGGGAGTGACTCAATGTTTTATCTTAAAATAACCTTTGAAATGTATTTGCATTCAGAATCTAAAATATCTAATCCAATATGTGAATTGGAATACCCTAGATCTATTTCCAAATAATTATACAGGAATTCATCTTTTGATTCCTCTTCTGCCCCTAATAATAGATTGGCAAGAC
>JBHIXH010000083.1:0-290 GCA_041984885.1 Gammaproteobacteria bacterium | reverse complement strand
AACTGCGGGCAAGATCCTCATAGTTACCCGCCTTCAAAAACCGTAAGAGGAACAGGACATTGGCAAACATTGCCTCAGCAAAAAAACGCGCCCGACAGGCGGTCAAACGTAGCAGTCAAAACGCCAGCCGTCGCTCAATGATGCGCGCCCACATGAAAAAAATCGTGTTCGCGATCGAAGCGAAAGACAAGGAAAAAGCCACCGAGGCCTATAAAGTTGCCATTCCGATCCTGGACCGCCTCGCCGGCCAGGGCCTGATCCATAAAAACAAGGCCGCGCGCCACAAGAGC
>JBHIXH010000082.1:0-6260 GCA_041984885.1 Gammaproteobacteria bacterium | reverse complement strand
TAAAAACGTGGCGACGACACCGGGCAAGGTTGTTTATCAGTCCGAATTGTTTCAATTGATTCAGTACACACCGACGACAAAAACAGTCTTCGAAAAACCGTTACTGATCGTACCGCCGTGGATCAACAAGTATTACATTCTCGATCTGCGCGAAGAGAACAGCTTTATTAAATGGGCTGTCGATCAGGGGCATACTGTGTTCCTGATTTCATGGATCAATCCGGATGAGCAACATGCAGACAAGACATTCGATGACTACATGACACAGGGTGTACTTGAAGCTGCAGAAGCCGTACAGAAAGAATGTGGTGTCAGTCAGATTAACACGATTGGCTATTGTATCGGTGGCACAATGCTCGCAGCGACGAATGCCTGGCTGGCGAAAAAACGTCGTAAACCGTTCGCCAGTTCGACCTACTTCACGACCATGATTGATTTCACCGAACCGGGTGACCTTGGTGTGTTTATCGATGAACAACAGTTGCAGTCACTCGAGCTGCAAATGAAGCGCGATGGTTACCTTGAAGGCACGACAATGGCGACAGTTTTCAACATGTTGCGTTCCAACGATTTGATCTGGCCGTTTGTTATCAACAATTATCTTCTTGGACAGGCACCCTCTGCATTCGACCTGCTTTACTGGAATTCGGACTCTACGCGTTTGCCAGCAGCCAACCATCTGTTTTATCTGCGTTCCTGCTATCTGGAAAACAGCTTGTGTCAGCCGGACAAGATGGAACTGGCCGGAGAGAAACTGGATATGAGCAAGGTGAAAACTCCGGCCTATTTTATTTCGACCAGGGAAGATCATATTACCCCGTGGGAGTCGACGTATGCCGGCGCCTGTCTGTTATCCGGTCCGGTACGATTTGTCCTCGGTGGATCCGGCCATATCGCCGGCATCGTCAATCCCCCGGTGAAAAACAAGTATAACTATTTAACGAATGATGTATTGACCGAAGATGCCGATGACTGGATAGAATCGGCGACAGAACATGGCGGTTCCTGGTGGCCGGACTGGCAAAACTGGATCAAGAAGCACGCAGGCAGGAAAGTCGATGCGCGTGAGCCGGGTAAAATCCTCGGCGTGATTGAAGATGCCCCCGGCGCATATGTCAAACACCGCATTGTGCCTGACTAAAAGCAACAGGAATTTTTTCGGTAGTCTTAATCGTCGGTGACAATATCAGTGTCATCGCGCAATTCGACACTACGTAACATGCTGGTCGTCAATACTGGGCTGAGATAGGGCACGACCAGCGACAAATCGCCGGCGTCGTGCCTGGCCTTGATGCTGCGCCAGTAATCAGCCGTCAACAGTTACGGATAAGTCGATAGAAACAGCTTGCGCAACTCGTCATCCATTGACAGAAACTTGATGAATTCCTCCGGGAAAATATCGTTCTTGCCGACGTAATACCAGGTGTCGTCGCGCAGGTCATCGTAATAATCGTTCGCTTCCGGTATATCACGAAAATTACATTCGGATACGAGAGAGACTTCATCGTAATCATAAAAAATAACCCGATTCAGCTTTGTTACCCCGAAATTTTTCAACAGCAGATCGCCGGGGAAAATGTTGGTGTGTGCCAGGTCTTTCAATGCCTGGCCATAATCCAGGATGGCCAGCTTCGCATCTGCGCGTGGGACTTCATTAATGAATAAATTCAGGGGGCGGACCCGCCGCTCAACGTAGACATGATCCATTTCAATGGTTCGTCCTTTTTTACGCACCGTTGAGGCGGCCTCTTTGAACAACTCATCAAGCAGGGCGTCGTCAAACCGATCAAGAGGAAACTGCAGTTTGTTGAACTCCTGCGTATCGATCAGTCGTCCGGCACGGTCGTGTTTTGATACCAGTTTATATTTATATATAACCTCGTCCCGTGTAACATTTTTTGGATAGCCGAACTTGTCGCGAATGACCTTGAATACAAGATTGTAGGATGGCAACGTGAAGACAATCATGACGAGGCCTTTATCGCCAGCCGCATGCACGAACTTGTCTTTCGTTTTCGTCAGGTGCCGGGTGAAATAGTTATAACGCTCGGTTTTCCCCTGTCGGAGACGGCCTAGCACGGTATACAACTCGTCCATCGGCTTTTTCGGCAGGATGGAATGCAGGAAATACACGGCACCAATAACCGATTTTGGATCGGCGAAGTAATACGAGCGGGTATATCCAAACACAATGCTGACTTCCTGTTCCGATAACAGGACGGCATCGATCTGGATACCGTCATCCTCGTTTTTAAAAGCGATAACTATTGGATAAATTCCATCGGTAAAGATCATGCGGCCAACCAGGTACGCACGTGCCGACTGATAAAAGTAGGTATCTATGAATTCGAAGCGCAGACACTTGTTCTGCTTGTCCATATGATTTTTCATATAGTTCACAATCTCTGCCTCGATTAAAGAGGCATCGGCACTCAGATCCCTGTAATCAACGCGAAAGGCAAACTCTATCAGTATGGTTTCAAAGGTACGGCGATATGATCCCCAGAACGGGTAGCGTCTCAGGCTTAATGAGATGTAACGCTCTTCGTCCACATCAGAACTGGTAGCAAGAAACTGAATGTCCTGGTCAATGCCATCAGTGGCAAAGATGCGGCGCGTGACGGAATTAAAAAAAGTCTTGATAAAGCCGGCATCCGGCACGTATTCAAGTCGATCGCCGAAATAGACCTTGATCTCGTTCCAGAGCGCGTGATCGCTGACTTTGTCCTGCATCGAACGACGTAAAGCCAGGACAATCCGCCGAACTGACTTATCGTACAATTCAACGCGATCAACGATATCATCCTGATGACCCTTCCAGTCGCGTTTTTCAAAACGCACACGGGCGCGGCGGGTAATCCGATGGAAATTGTAGTTATAAGTTATAAATCCATCATAAACCGTCTGCGATGCGTTGCTGATTAGTTCATAACGTTCCTGTTCGTTCATGATAATCAGCGAAAACGGACTGTGTGTTACAGGTTTTCAATCAGCGCATCGGCAAATTCGCTGCAGCGAACTTCTTTTGCCCCTTTCATCAGGCGGGCGAAATCATACGTCACAACCTTGCTTTCTATCGTTTTATCCATGGCGCTGATTATCAAATCAGCAGCCTCGGTCCAGCCGAGATAGCGCAACATCATTTCACCGGACAGTAATAATGAGCCGGGATTGACCTTGTCCAGGTTCGCGTATTTCGGGGCGGTGCCATGTGTCGCCTCGAAAATTGCGTGGCCCGTGTCATAATTAATATTACCACCCGGTGCGATGCCGATACCGCCTACCTGGGCCGCGAGGGCATCGGACAGATAATCTCCATTCAGGTTCATGGTGGCAATCACATCGAAGTCAGTGGGGCGGGTTAACACCTGTTGTAGCGTGATGTCGGCGATCGCATCTTTAATCAATACCTTGCCGGAATCGAGTGCCGCTTTCTGTTCTTGATTGGCGGCCTCACTCCCTTTTTCTGCAACAGTACGTTCCCATTGAGACCAGCTGTAGGTTTCTTCGGCGAATTCATTTTCTGCCAGTGCATAACCCCAGTTACGAAATGCACCTTCGGTAAATTTCATTATATTTCCCTTGTGGACAAACGTGACGCTTTTACGATTATTTTCGATCGCATATTTAACTGCGGCACGTACCAGACGACTGGTGCCTTCATTCGATACCGGCTTAATCCCGATACCGGATGTTTCGGGAAAACGTATTTTCTGATACAGGGACGGGAATGCCTCCTCGAATAACTGCAGGAATTTCCTGTTTTCATCTGTGCCCTGTTCAAATTCGATACCGGCATAAATGTCTTCCGTGTTCTCGCGAAAGATAACCATGTCTACCTGTTCCGGTTTTCTGATCGGTGAGGGCACACCCTGGAACCAACGCACCGGGCGCAGACACACATACAAATCAAGAATCTGTCGCAAGGCGACATTCAGCGAGCGAATTCCGCCACCGATCGGTGTGGTTAACGGACCTTTTATCGCAACCAGATATTCCCGACAGGCATCCAGCGTTTCATCGGGTAACCATTTGCCGGTCAACTTGTTCGCTTTTTCGCCAGCGTAGACCTCCATCCAGTGAATCTTGCGCATTGGGCCATAGGCTTGATGCACGGCTGCATCGATCACTCTTAATGAAGCCCGGGTCACATCCGGGCCAATGCCATCGCCTTCAATAAACGGGATGACGGGTTCGCGCGGCACTTGTAACTTGCCATTTTGAATTTTTATTCTGGAGCCACTTTTTGGTGTGTTATCGCCACTCACGTTACTACTCTCCATTGCTGTTGGTGAAATACATAAGGTTGAATGACATTGCCACCATGGCGGGCAGGCGTCAATGCCCCGTTGCCGGGGCACAGATTTGTCATGTATTTATTTAATGCCAGTCAATAAGTTGACACGCGTGCATCTAAAGATGTTCTAAGTATCTAAATAATAAATAAAAAGTCTGCTGGCATACCGATTGCAAAATAAAAACCATCAATGCAGGAGGTTATCCATGGCAGAAGAACAAGAAGACACCCAGGCAGAAGAAACAGAAGAGGCCGAAGGCAAGAAGAAAGGCAACAAGCTGGTTTTGATCCTGATTGTGGTAGTCGTTTTACTGGCCGGCGGTGGTGGTGCCGCATTTTTCCTTATGGGCAGCGGCGGCGATGACACAACCTCGGCAGAGAACGCCGATGGCGAGGACGAGGAAGGGGACGAAGAGGAGGGCGGTCGCAAGAGTGCGTTTTATTTCTCCCTCGATCCGGCATTTGTCGTCAATTTTCAGGGAAAAAGCCGGGCTCGCTACCTGCAAGTCAATATAGATGGCATGACACGGGAGGAACAGGTCAAGCTGGACGTGACCAAACATCTGCCACAGATTCGTAATAACGTCGTCTTGCTACTCAGTAGTCAGACTTATGGTGAACTGATGAAGCCGGAAGGTAAGGATGGACTCAGGAAAAATCTGTTAAAAGAGATCAACAAGATACTGGAAGACGAGACCGGCAGGGAAGATGCGATAGAAGATATTTATTTTACCAACTTCGTCATGCAATAGGCCCGGCCATGTCGACGGATATCCTCTCCCAAGATGAAATTGATGCACTCTTAACCGGTGTTGACAGTGGTGATGTCGATACGGAAGAAGATGTTGCAGTTGATCCGAATGCAGTAAAAGGCTACGACTTTAACAGTCAGGATCGTATTGTGCGTGGGCGGATGCCAACGCTGGAAATGATCAATGAACGCTTTGCCCGGAATTTTCGAATCAGCCTGTTCAACTTTTTAAGACGCAGTCCATCCATCTCCGTCGATGGTGTACAAATGACGAAGTTTGGTGAATATATTCATAGCCTGTTTATGCCATCAAACCTGAACCTGGTAAAAATTCGCCCATTGCGTGGTACTGCATTGTTTGTGATGAACCCGAAACTGGTTTACTCGCTGGTCGATAATTTTTTTGGTGGTGATGGCCGCTTTCATACCAAGATTGAAGGCCGTGACTTTACCCAGACAGAGATGCAAGTCGTTAACAATGTATTGCAGATTTTATTTGCTGACTTGCAAAAAGCCTGGCAGCCGGTACTTGAGGTAACTTTTGAACACAGTGGTTCCGAGGTTAACCCGCATTTTGCCAATATTGTCAGTCCAACCGAGGTCGTTGTTGTTTCGACAATTCATGTTGAACTGGATAACGGCGGCGGCGACATCCACCTGGCATTACCTTACTCAATGATCGAACCGATCCGTGATTTGCTGGATGCGGGTGTACAAAGCGATGTGTCGGATTTTGATGAACGCTGGATAAACTCACTGCAGGAAGAAATAAAGGAAGCACCGATTGAAGTGGAGTGTGACCTGGTGGATATCCCGGTCACATTGTCAGAGATGCGGACCATGCAGGTCGGTGACGTACTGCCTTTTGAAATGCCGGAGCATCTTACTGCAACCGTTGATGATATCCCTGTTTTTCGCGCGCAGTATGGCATGTCGCGCGGCAAACATGCTTTAAAAGTGTCCGAAATGATACGTCACAATCGGGTATCCACAGCATTAACCCCATTAACACAGGAAGAAGGCCATGAATGATGAAGTAGAAGAGCAACAGCAAGCAGATGAAGACTGGGCTGCCGCGCTGGAAGAGCAGGCTGACTCTGAAGGCGGTGCAACAGACGCCGAAGCAAACAAGCCGGAGATGGATAAGCTAGAGGGTCACAAAGGCCTAGCTACGATAATAAAGTACTTGATCGAGAATAATATCTTCAATAA
>JBHIXH010000081.1:376-6286 GCA_041984885.1 Gammaproteobacteria bacterium | reverse complement strand
TGCTTCGGGCCTTTTTTCTCAAATTTGACCTCGCCATCGGCAGTCGCAAACAGGGTGTGATCGTTGCCAATGCCGACGTTGTCACCGGCATGAAATTTTGTACCGCGCTGGCGAACGATGATGCTACCGGCGGAGACACTCTCGCCGCCAAAACGCTTGACGCCGAGCCGTTTGGATTCTGAATCGCGACCGTTTCTCGTACTGCCGCCTGCTTTTTTATGTGCCATTGCTGCTTACCTTCTGGATATCTTTGTCGTTTATTTAACCGAGATGCCTTCGATGGCCAGTTCGGTGTAAGACTGGCGATGCCCCATCTGCTTGCGATGGTGCTTACGGCGACGGAATTTAATGATATTCACCTTTTTACCGCGACCGTGCGACTGGACCTTGGCCTTGACCGTGGCCCCCTTCACCAGTGGCTTGCCGACGGTGACATTTTCGCCATCGATGACCATGAGCACATCGGAAATCTTGATGCTTTTGCCCTCGTCTGCGGCCAGTTTCTCGACGCGCAACACGTCGCCTTCAGCCACTTTATACTGTTTTCCGCCTGTTCTGATGACCGCCTGCATGATGTACTCCGAAATTTTCTGTGTTCAGGGCTTTGAAAGGGCGCAGATTTTATGAAATCTGACCGGAGGTTACAAGCAAAATCCGGTCCGAATGCAATGAATGGCAATTATTCCGGTCTATAGGCAAAATAGATTGAATTTCAGAGAGATAAACCACGTGACGACGATCCCCCCTGCCCCGACCGCCACCATACCATTACACCCGAAATTTGGTATCGAGCGGATTCAACGCCTGATCGCCGAGGATATGTCACTGGTCAACGAGTGCATACAGCAGCATTTACGTTCCGACATCGTGCTGATCAACCAGCTCGGGCACTACATTATTAATAGTGGTGGCAAGCGGCTGCGCCCGGCGCTGTTGCTGCTGTCATCGCGTCATTTCGGCTATAGCGGCGACAAACATATCAAGCTGGCCGCGATCCTCGAATTTATTCATACCGCGACACTATTGCACGATGACGTCGTCGATTCGTCGAAACTGCGCCGTGGTCGCGAAACCGCAAACCAGCTCTGGGGCAACGAGGCGAGCGTGCTCGTCGGCGATTTCCTCTATTCACGTGCGTTCCAGATGATGGTCGATGTCAATTCGATGCGGGTGATGGAGATCCTGTCGAAAACGACGAACACGATCGCCGAGGGCGAGGTACAGCAATTAATGAACGCGCACGATCCGGCAACCACCGAGGAAAACTATCTCGCCGTGATACACAACAAAACTGCGAAACTGTTTGAAGCCGCCTCGCAACTCGGCGCGGTGATCTCCGATCGCCCTCAGCAGGAAGAAAAAGCGATGGCCCGCTATGGCAATCATCTTGGCACCGCGTTCCAGTTGATCGACGACGCGCTTGATTACAATGCCAACAGCAAACAACTGGGCAAAAACATCGGCGATGACCTGTCTGAAGGCAAACCGACATTGCCACTGTTGTACGCCATGTGGCACGGCACCGAGACGCAGGCGCGGACCATCCGCAATGCAATCACCAATGGCGGACTGGAAGACATCAAGGCGATCCAGCAGGCGATTGCAGAGACCGGCGCCATTGAATACACTGCCGCCCTGGCTAAATCGGAGTCAGAAAAGGCGATATTGAGTCTGCACTCAATCCCGACATCGCCTTACAAGGAAGCGCTTCAAGCACTGGCCCGGTTCTCGGTTGAAAGGCAATATTAAAAAAATACAGCAATCAGCGAATAGCTATTCGTTATCAGCAATTTTTCGGGGTGTAGCTCAGCCTGGTAGAGCACCACGTTCGGGACGTGGGGGTCGTAGGTTCAAATCCTGTCACCCCGACCATTTCATAAATTGTCGTTTCAAATCCTGTCGTCAGGCAACGTAAATCGCCAAACCTTCCGTTACTTGATAGTGGGGTTTTTATCTGATCCGGTCGGGTTCGCGGATACTGTCGGAAAATCTTACGAAACCCTGCTATTTCCCGAGTAAATCATTATCTTGAAATTTGTTGTAAGTTGTTAATTTTTGGTGCTTTTTTATTACATAGAAAATCAACACGTCGGAAAAATTTACAGTTGTCGCCCCGGGAATTTATAACTTACTGATATTTATGCGTTTTTAAGGCTGGCAATAAAATTGCTTCAGTCTGATAGTGAATTGCAAACTTTACCTAATATAAGAGAGAGCACTTCTACCCTTTAAGACTTTTTTTAAGATAATCGGAGAAGTTAGACAGATGAAAAAAATAGCTAAAATCGCACTTCTGGCGTCAGGTCTGGTAGCTGGTAATGTTGCCCAGGCAACAATTATTGATAACGGCACCTATACAACGGATACCACACTGGGTATCGATTATCTGGATGTCGGACTGGTCTTTGGCGATTACTCTACGTTTAGTGCCGGCGTCAGTTTTGCTGGTAGAACCTGGACCCTCGCGACCGCGGCACAACTGGCCAGCACCTGGTCAGATGTTACCGGTCTTTCACTCACGACGGCTGACATCTTCAGCAGTGACAATGACATGGGCGGCCCTGCTACCGATGCATTGCTCGACCTGTTTGATGGTGTAGGCAGCGACACCGGTAGCGCGGGAGAGAGAGTGGCTGGCGATTACGACACAAACACCGGTAGTTCGACCGACAAGTATTACAACTACATACTTGAAGGACAACTGGCTCTGCACGACGTGTTTGATGACTCACATTTCCTGTCTGGTGCCGATGCAGGATCACGTGGTGCCTGGCTGGTATCTGCGTCCAGCGTACCGGAGCCGGCAGCCCTGAGTATCCTGGCGATCGGACTTGCAGGTCTTGGTCTTTCACGTAAGGCCCGCAAAAAGTAATACCGTCTTTAAAGATAAAAAAAGCCCGCTATTCGTGCGTGCTTTTTTTTGTCTTGAATAAATATAAGTATACTTCATTGGCGCTGTTTAACGGTTTCTTCTTTTAATCGCTCAACGTCCAGCATGACACTCTGGCACCGACAACAGTAGCAATGCCAAATAAGCAATGCCGGGGGCCACAGTTTAACTTCTCATATTTACAAAATAACTATCGTCGCCAGGATCAATAACAGGCCCATACTGATAATGTCGGTTGCGGTTGTCAGAAAGATGGTCGAGGCCGTGACCGGGTCGGCACCGAGTCGTCGTAAAACTAACGGGATCATCACACCGGTCACGCCGCTGGCAACGCAGGCACCGAGCATCGCCAATAACACGACGACAGCCAGTTGCAGCGGCACCGCGCTGCCGACACTGGACGCATAAAAAAACATGCCCAGCCCGGCGGTCACTCCGACCAGCGCGCCATTACACAAACCCAGTATCGCCTCTTTCATCACCACTCTTCTTTCCATGCCGGGTTTGAGTTCATTCAGGGTGAGACCACGCAACGTCACCGCCAACGCCTGGCAGCCGGTGTTACCCGATTGACCGGCTAGTACGGGCAGGAACGCAGCTAATACGACCACCTGGGCAATCGTCTCGTCAAACAAACCGACAACGGCGCCCGCCATGAACGCCGTGATCAGGTTCAACTGTAACCAGGGATGACGCATGAACAGGCATTTCATCCAGGGCGTGGCAACGTGTTCTTCTTTTTCGACACCGACCATCTGACCGCTTTGTGCCGTTAATTCATACGTGCGACGTTCAAATAACGCATAACCACGGATAAAGCCGACCAGCTTGCGATCCTCGTCACAAACCGGGTAAACCGGATAATGACGTAACAGGACTGCGCGCATCGCGTCTTCAATCGTACTGTTCGCGCGGAAATAAAAGGGGTGCTCCACCATGATGTCTTCAATCCTGTCATAGGATCGGGCAAACAGCAGATCACGCATCACGATCACACCCATCAGCTTGTTCTCCTTGTCGACGGCGTAGGCATAGACAATCTGTCTTTCCACCGAGGCATCACGCAATACATCGACAACATCCTTGACCAGCATGTCCACTCGAAAACTCTCGATAGGCGGTTCCATCAACCGGCCAATACTGTCTTCCGGATAGCCCTGGTTTACCGACCATTGTTCGCCGACCCGATCTTCAATGACCGGTGTCAACATCTCGGTACGCTTGTGATCCATCTGCGCCAGTATGCGTACGGCCAGGGTCGGTTCCAGTTGTTCCAGCACATCCGCTACCAGGTCATCGGATTCCCGATCCAGCAACTGCACGGCATCAAGTGGCGCGCGACGATTGACCGCATGCACCAGTTGCTGCACGCGTTTTTCATCGATCGGTGAAGTTGGTTTGGTTTCCTCGGTCATGTTGATTTCCTTAACAGATGGCTACAGTGATCATAAATGTATACTAAAACGGAAATACGCGATGGAAAATTTAATGACCGGATCATTGTTCTACGTCGTCACTGCTGAGCAAGACGCATAAAAAAAGCCACCGGTTAAGGTGGCTTTCTAAAATCAATTCTTTTATCGCAGGCTATGCTTCTTTCGTTACCGGCACCAGTGTGATCTCGACGCGACGATTCGCCTGTCGTCCTTCCGGTGTGCCGTTTGTCGCGACAGGAAAACTCTCGCCGTAACCGACCGATTGCAGTCTTTGAATAATGATGCCTTGCTTATACAGGTAGTTACTGACGCTGTTCGCACGGCTGACCGATAACTGCTGGTTATATTCATCGGTACCGGTGCTGTCGGTATGACCGGCAATGCTGACGACCGTCGATTCATAATTCACCAGTGTCTGGCTGATATTATCGAGAATCGGATAAAACTGCGGCTTGATCACCGACTCGTTCGTATCAAACGTAATCGATGAGGGCATATTCAGCGTGATGTTATCGCCCTCGCGTTTGACCTCAACACCGGTGCCTTTAAGGTCTTCTCGCAGCGCTTTTTCCTGTTCATCCATGTAAGAGCCAACGGCGGCACCACCAATCGCACCGACACCGGCACCGATGACTGCGGCCTTTTTGCTGTCACCGATCAGGGCACCGGCCACTGCGCCAACGGTTGCACCGATCAATGCGCCCGTTCCTGTATTATTCTTTTCGGTCTCGCCGGTTTGTTTATTAACCGTAGTACAACCCATAATTATAAACGGCAATAAGATTAATACTGATTTTTGATATAACGTCTTCATACATCCTCACACAGTTAGCAAAAGAAACAACAGACTGCATCAAAGCAAAACCGTTCGAGGATTTGAAAGAATTATTCGGGGAAATTTGAACTGCTTATCAGATTTGAGAAAAATTCAGGTTCTTAAAATAATCAAGTGTTTGCCTGGAAATATCATTGCACTACATTCTTAATGACTGGCTGAATAACATTTTGAATTGGCGATTGAATTACGCCTTTAGATTCTATTTTTTCAATCCTAACAATAGTTTTATTATCAATGTTCTGAAACCTTTGTTCAACGTTATGAAAATTATTTGATTCTGCAACTTCTTTTTTAGTTTCAAGTTCGCTAATTTGAACTGAAAGCACCTCAGCCATTATTTCCAATTGGTGAATATATTTCTCATCCCTAACTTTTCCTTCCTTAAGCTCGTTAATTAATTTTTTTTATTAAGCTCAATTTGATGCAGTATTTTCTGTGAATTAATTATGGAATACGCATTATCATATCGAGTCAGCTCAAACTGTTTTGTATATTCGTCTTTCATTAAAAAGCGTTCGTGTTGTATGAACAGAACAATTGACAACACTGCAGGATTAACAAGACCCAAACAAACAATAGCAATCTTTGTTATCAGAACAGGTTCATTTTAAATCAATCTTTTTTTAATATCAGAAAACGAAACTAAACTTCTAATTTTCATTTTAAAATTATCAAAATAGCATGGTACGGCCTACTTTTTAATTTCTCTTCCTCTGCTTCTCAAACCAAAACACCAACCACAACGC
>JBHIXH010000081.1:0-366 GCA_041984885.1 Gammaproteobacteria bacterium | reverse complement strand
CGGCGATCGCCGTACCGAGGATGACGCCGAGTTCGCCGGCGACGTGCCAGAAATACAATGTGTAACCCTGGATGATGAGAAAGGTAATACCGTAACCGCGTAACATACGCATACGGTACGTCGTGCCAAGTTTCAGTAACAAGATGTTGCCGCCGGCCCAGAGCAGGTTGAACACGAATAACTCGGCACCGGTCTCGTCATACCAGCGGCTCTCTTCCAGGTTGAAGTTACCGAACAGGGACAACAGCCATAGTGCCATCTCGGCGAAGTAGATACCGGCCGACAACCAGACCTTATAAAAATCGCGATACTTCGCCAGAACCGTTTCTTCACTGGCACGATGCAGTAACGCGATCAAGATGATGA
>JBHIXH010000080.1:0-6736 GCA_041984885.1 Gammaproteobacteria bacterium | reverse complement strand
TAATTGCTAAAAAACCGTTAACTTATGCGCATGCAAAAATCATTGAAACTGGTCCTGTTGCTGCTGCCGTTAATCGCGACTGCCGAGACGAATGTCTATCGCTCAGTTGATGCCGATGGCAATGTCGTCTTTTCGGATGAACCGTCAGAAGGTGCTGAAACCATCCAGATTGACGAGATTCAAACCGTGCCGACGGAACACCGCGAATTCAAGTACACACCGTCAGAGAAAAAAGACACCGTTTCAGACTATGCAAGTCTTGTCATTCTGTCACCGGAAAACGATACGGCCGTGCGCGAGAATGCCGGCAACCTGAGCATAAAACTGCAAACCGAGCCCGCGTTACGCGCCGGGGATCAAATAGTCTTGTACATGGACGGACAGGAAGTCGACCGTGGCAATAAAACCGCGTTTGACCTGGTGAATCTTGACCGTGGGACACATTCGTTGTCAGCCGAGATCGTTGTTGCTGGCAGCCCGGTCATTCGTTCTGAGGAAATTACGTTTACGTTGTTACGACACTCATCGCAACATCCGCCACCGACAAAACCACCGCCACCGCCATAGCGATTCCGTTCTGCCTCACCCGGCATTGATCTCTTCGCGTTCACGGGAAATTTTCTGCGTTCGTACAGCCTGAAAGGATAATCACCTCCTTTTGGTCTGGTTCTTGCTGACTCATTACTGAGCGGTCATTTTTAGTGCCGCCTGAAATTTTTAAAGTATTGATTTTCTTTAACTAAAATGAATCAGAACAGGTAACCGACACTGAGAACAGAAGAAAACTGCACTAATATAGTGCATTATGACCCGATGCCGATCAGCGAAACCGTAGCAAAATACTTAATCGACAACCTGAACACCGCCGTGTTGTTGTTCGACAGCGCCTGTCGGCTGGAAACAATGAACGTTGCGAGTGAGCATTTACTCTCTATGAGCTGCAAGCAGGTACAAGGAACGCACATCAAGGAGTTATTACCGAATAACCCGGCGCTGAATGAGATCATGAACCGCGCGCTGGAACAGGGCAACACAACGACCGAATACGAGATCACGATTCACCTGCCGTCGATGACAACGATGCTCGTTGATTGCTCCATTTCACCGCTGGCCGTGCCCGGCGATGGCCAGGGATTGCTGGTCGAGATGGTCAGTTGTGACTCATTAAACCGTATCACACGCAAACAGAATCTGGTGCAGCAACAGACAACGGCCAAGGAATCGACGCGCGCAATGGCCCACGAGATCAAGAACCCGTTGGGCGGTATTCGTGGTGCAGCGCAGTTACTGGAGCAGGAACTCGATGACGAGAGCTTGCATGAGTATACCGGCATCATCATTAACGAGACGGATCGACTGCGTAAGCTGGTTGATCGCATGATGGCACCGCATTCAAAAATTGTCCTGACCACATTCAACATCCACGAGGTTCTCGAATACGTCTGTAGCCTGATCAAGGCGGATGCGAAAAAGCGCTTTGAAGTGATGCGGGATTACGACCCGAGTCTGCCGAATGTCAATGCCGACCGTGAACAGTTGATCCAGGCGTTCATTAATCTGGCCCGCAATGCCGTGCAGGCGATTGCAGACAACGGAAAAATTATCGTGCAAACCCGGGTTCGTTATCAGGCAAACATACTCGACACCACCTGGAAAACAGCGATGCGTATCAGCATTCTCGATGATGGACCGGGTATCCCGGCAGAGATCGAGGACCATATCTTTTTTCCGATGATTACCGGTCGGGCTGAAGGAACAGGCCTGGGATTATCGATTGCGCAATCACTGATCCAGAACCACGGTGGCCTGATTGAATATCAACGTACGGAACCCTGGACCGAGTTCTCGGTTCTTTTACCAATGGAGCGCGCATGACAGATAAAGCCTCAACTGTTTGGGTCGTGGATGACGACCGATCGATTCGCTGGGTATTGGAAAAGGCGTTATCAAAACTGGATATCTCGATATCGCTGTTTGAAAACGGCTCGCAGGTACTGGCGCAGCTACAACATGCGGTGCCGGATCTGATCATCACTGATATACGCATGCCCGAGACGGATGGCATCTCGTTACTGGAACAGATCAAGCAATCACATCCGGCTCTACCGGTCATCATCATGACTGCGTATACCGATCTGGAACAAACCGTGTCCGCATTTCAGGGTGGTGCCTTTGAATTCATGTCGAAACCGTTTGATGTCGACGAAGCCGTCAATCTGGTCAAACGTGCGTTAAGTGATATCCAGACAAAATCGCAGCAGGAAGTGAACGCGGCACCGACCGATACCGACATTATTGGCTCGGCACCGGCAATGCAGGAAGTCTTTCGCGCGATCGGTCGTTTATCCGGTTCGAACCTGACCGTGTTAATTACCGGGGAATCCGGCACCGGCAAGGAGCTGGTGGCGCGAGCGTTACATCGTCATAGCCCGCGCTCGGCCAATACATTTATTGCACTGAATACCGCGGCAATCCCGAAAGAGTTACTCGAGTCGGAATTATTCGGTCATGAAAAAGGCGCCTTCACCGGTGCCAACGCCCAGCGTATTGGTCGCTTTCAACAGGCCGATGGTGGCACGTTGTTTCTCGATGAAATCGGTGACATGCCGACCGAGTTACAGACACGCCTGTTACGTGTGCTGGCCGATGGTGAGTTTTATCGGGTCGGCGGTCATGTACCGATCAAGGTGGATGTTCGCGTCATCGCCGCAACCCATCAGAACCTGGAAAAGATGGTCGAGGCCGGCCATTTCCGCGAAGACCTGCTGCATCGATTAAATGTCATCCGCGTGCACGTCCCGCCATTACGTCAACGTCGCGAAGATATCAATTCACTGGTACAGCATTTTCTTGGACTGGCGGCAAAGGAAATTAACGTCGAGATGAAACACCTGTTACCGGAAACCGAAAAGCTGCTGAACAGCCTGACCTGGCCCGGTAATGTGCGCCAACTGGAGAATTTCTGTCGCTGGATAACGGTGATGGCATCCGGCCGGGACATTCACGTCAGCGACCTGCCACCGGAAATCATTCCTCATGCAGAGGAAGGCGATAGCGGCAGTAACTGGGAGGCCCTGCTGCGTCAGTGGGCAGAAAAAGCGTTAACGAACGGTGAACAAAAATTGCTGGATTCTGCCGTACCGAGTTTTGAGCGCATCATGATCGAGTCGGCATTAAAACACACCGGTGGCCGCAAACAGGAAGCCGCCGCCCTGCTCGGCTGGGGGCGGAATACATTGACGCGCAAGATTAAGGAGCTGAATCTGTAGCAGGCGTTAATGTTGCAGACGTAATCAACATCCCGAACGTACGGCACCAGACGACCACGGATTGCCGTTGTGGCTCCGGCACATCGCTCATGACTGCGTAGACCTGACTGCCGCGGAAACTTTTCAGTCGCGATATCATTGTTTTCTCGGCCTGTTCAAACTGGTCGTTGGTAACAATATCGCTGGCCGCAACAAAATAGGCGTAATAATCCGGCCCCGGGCCGACTTCAAAGTCCGGCTCTAAAAATACCTCAAGTCCGTCGCCGCCTTGCACCACACGGACATTGCCCTTGCCCCAGTGTGCCCGGTCATCCGGATCAGGATGGATAAATGTGCCGGAAGCGATCGTGCTTTTGCTGTCGACATTTCGCAGTTGTTCATTGACTTCAACCGGGGGAAACAGGAACGGAAACGCGAGCAACATGCCGCCAGCACCGGCAACGATACCGACCAGCAAGGCGACTACGCCGACAAGGAACGTCTTGTTCATCATGCAAGAATTGCTGTAACCGTAGAACGGCCCCACTGTAGCTCAAAATCGATCCGGAGGAAAACTGCATGTCGCAACATTTCGATGCAGCGTCAGGGTATTGCCACTTAGCGGATATAAAAACGCAGGTCGATGCCCTCACCCGGACAATGTTGTGCAGGACTGTGACGGACAACAATGATGATGAGCAGCCGAAAGGCTTCGGCCATCTCAGTCCGTCTGTGCCGGATGTGTGTGCCGCCCGTGAACGCAGTAAAACCCGGTACCCTGTTTATAAAAAAGTTGATATGGCAAAATGCTGGCACAACGCGACCGGGGTTGATGCGTAAGGTAGACAGATGAAATGAATACCGTATCGAATACTGCGTACTACTGTTGCGGCATCCGAATGGAGGATGCCAACAAGGAGCATTCCGTTTGCAATGACGTCTATGCAGAAAGGTTCATGGATGAAACAGGCAGGCAGATTTTTGCGCCGTTCCGGTCAGAGACCATGCCGAACATTTCCAACATTACCCGGTGTCGTCTGATCGACGAATTTCTAACCGCCGAATTAAACCAAGATAACCGGTTAAATATCGTATCAATCGGGGCAGGCTTTGATACCCGGCCGTATAGGCTGACGGGCGGCAACTGGCTGGAAATCGATGAGCCGCAAATCATAGGTTACAAGAACGAAAAATTGCCAGTCGAGGAATGCTCAAACCCTCTCAGGCGTGTTGCCATCAATTTTGAACAGGAATCGCTTGCCGACAAACTCACCGATATAGACCGGGACGGCCACACTGTTTTTGTGATTGAAGGCGTTTTCATGTATCTGCTACCCGCTGCCATTGAGACCACGATCAAAACACTTCAGCGTCTGTTTCCCCAACACGTGCTGTACTGTGACTTGATGACCAAACAATTTTTTACCCGGTTTGCACAAAGTGTGCATGAAAAACTCGTGGCTTCGGGCGGTACGTTTACCGAACGACCCGACCATCCGGAAGAACTATTTCTTCAATCAGCTTACAAGATGAGCGAACGCGTTCCAATGTTTGTACGTGCAAGAGAACTGGGCTTACTCTGGAACGAGGTAAAAATTCCCTCTTTTTCCAGTTGGCTGTTGCTAAACCTGTTCATGAAAGACCTGAATGGCTACGCGGTGCATCGTTTTCAGTTTGATAAAGCTGATTAACCCACTGACCGGCAGCTGTCGACAGAATCATTCTGAACCGGCCACTTTTTAACGGAATAACAGCATGCGTACTCTTGTTTATCTATTTCTTTGTTTTTCTGTTTCACAGTCCATTGCCGAAGAATTATCCGATGCCAGGTTGTCCGAACTGCTCATCGGCACATGGTCTGCCAGATATATTTTTGAAAACGGTACTTATCTTACTTATGGCGAAAAAACCTACCATGAAGATGGAACCGCAGACGGATTTATTTCCTATCAGGTTGTGCAGCTATCAGGAGAATACACTGAAATAGATTTTTTAAGTTACAAGAGCGAGTGGAAAATTATCGATGGAGTGCTCGATATTACCAACGTCGTTTATTATCCGCCGGAACCGGGCTCGGAGAGTGAAGTCATCAGAGATATCATCATCTCGATAGACAGCGAGAAAGCCGTATTCGAAAGCCAGGAATCGGGCGAAGTATTTGAAAGATTTCGTTTGAAATAAATTTGCCCGGGCAATGGAATGCTTGCAGACACCTGGCCCTGAATTATGCCCGCTTTTTTCTGACTGAATCCGGGCTGTTCAACTGTTTAATACGTAATCCAGTATCTCTACCACCTGTTCCGGTGTACGTGCAGTTGCTTTCGCAGCGGCATCCACTTCCTTTAATGCATGGTCGTGCTCTTCTTCGTGTAACGTCACGATCGACTTGCCGAGCGCAGCGGCATAACCGGCATCGAACGCCGCATTCCATTGCTTGTACTTTGGGCCAAAGCGGACGACGACAACATCGGCATCGCTGATCAGTTTGGAGGTGCGAATGGCATTAATCGATGACCCCTTGCGGTCCTGCCAGAAATTTTTGTCTTCTTCTCCAAGAATCTTTACTCCGCACATATCACTGGCATCGTGATCGGTCACCGGTGATGTAAAGCGAACCGGCAACTGTTTCTGTTGTGCGCCGGATTGTATGCGTTCACGCCAGTCGGTATGGATTTCGCCTGACAGGTAGATATTCCAGTTTGCAGTCATTGATACGGTTTCCTCTTTATTAATTATTCTGCCAGCCACTCGGCCAGTTGTTTTGCATGATACGTCAAGATGGCATCTGCACCGGCGCGTTTTAAAGCAATCATGCTTTCCATCACCACCTTGCGTTCATCCAGCCAGCCGTTTGCCACGGCGGCTTTTACCATAGCGTATTCACCACTGACGTTATAGGCAAATACCGGCACGGCCAGCGTCTGCTTGATTCGATAAATGACATCAAGATACGGCAGGCCCGGTTTAACCATAACGATGTCTGCACCTTCGTTAAGGTCGAGTGTCACCTCGTGAAGTGCCTCGTTGCTGTTCGCGGGGTCCATCTGATACGTATGCTTGTCGGCATTACCGAGGTTGCTGGCCGAACCGACCGCATCACGAAACGGACCATAAAATGCGGATGCATATTTTGCTGCATACGACAGGATACAGACGTTCTTAAACCCGTCTTTTTCCAATGCTTGTCGAATCGCACCAATGCGACCGTCCATCATATCGGATGGCGCGACAATATCGGCCCCGGCTTGCGCGTGACTCAACGCCTGTTTGACCAAGACATCAACAGTTTCGTCGTTCAACACATAGCCGCTGTCATCAATCAGGCCATCCTGACCATGACTCGTATACGGATCGAGTGCAACATCGGTAATCACCAGCAGTTCCGGCACAGCCTGTTTTAACACGCGAACCGTTTCCGGGATCAGACCAGACCCGTTCCATGCCTCGCTCGCCTGCTCATCTTTAAGGTTATTGGCGATGACCGGGAA
>JBHIXH010000079.1:6542-6874 GCA_041984885.1 Gammaproteobacteria bacterium | reverse complement strand
GACATTTCGTGACGGGATTCAAACCGTGTTTACACCGGATCACAGAAATCGCTCTAACCTGCAGCATGAGGCGGTAGATGTTGCCTGGGAGATCATCCGTGATGTCATGATCAGGATGTCACAGGTTGCGAATGATGAGGGGATACGGTTTTACTATACGATTATTCCAACGAAAGAATATGTATACAGGGAAAAGGTGAGAATGGAGGGTATCAATCCGCCTGAGTTGTACCAGAACCTGGTTGACAACGAGGGAGGCAGAATCGCCTGGCTTACCGGACAGTTATCAGCAGTGAATAATATTGGTTATCTCAACGTTATTGACGCCCTGA
>JBHIXH010000079.1:0-6532 GCA_041984885.1 Gammaproteobacteria bacterium | reverse complement strand
GCAGCAACTTTATTCTACCGGCAGTAACGGTCATCCTTTCGCCGCCGGTTATCGGGTCATCGGTAGTGAAATTTCAAAAAGTATCGTGGTAGAAAAACGCTCTTCGCCAGACGGGTTATATCATTTGACGATGCTCGATAAAAGTAAACGAGTTATCTACGTTGCAGATGGCAAGTTCTGGATAAATGATTCAGACGCCGACGGGCTGAGTCGGGAACATGTAATGCAATTGCCAAAACTTGGCCCGCGTAAACTGGATGATCTGGTATTTGCCGGTTATAAAAACTGATTTACCGGATAGTCACCCGGTAGATTTCAGTCAATCAATGAATTGATAGCCTCGCCAAGATCGCCGGGAGATTTCACGGTTTTGACGCCGGCTGATTCCAGCGCGGCAAATTTATCCTCGGCCGTGCCTTTACCGCCGGAGATAATCGCACCGGCATGTCCCATACGCTTGCCGGGCGGAGCCGTGACACCGGCGATATAACCGACAACCGGTTTACTGACATTGGTCTTGATAAAATCGGCCGCTTCTTCTTCTGCCGTGCCGCCGATCTCGCCGACCATGATAATTCCTCTCGTATCCCGGTCGGCCTCGAACAATGCCAGACAATCAATAAAGTTGGTGCCATTGACCGGATCTCCACCAATACCGACACAGGTACTTTGTCCGAGACCGATCTGCGTCGTTTGGTGTACTGCCTCGTATGTCAGGGTGCCGGAGCGTGAGACCACGCCGATACAGCCGGGTTGATGAATATTCCCGGGCATGATGCCGATTTTGCATTTGCCCGGACTGATCAGGCCGGGACAGTTCGGACCGATGAGACGTGTTCGTGGATAGTAGTCGAGCATGGCGCGGACCTTGACCATGTCGATCACCGGGATTCCCTCGGTAATACAGACAATCAGTTCAACTCCGGCTTCGGCGGCCTCCGCTATCGCCGCTGCGGCAAAACCGGCAGGCACCATGATCATACTGGCATTGGCATTGGTTTCCCTGACGGCGTCGTACACCGTATTAAACACCGGACGATTCAGATGAGTCTGACCACCGCGGCCCGGGGTAATGCCGCCGACAACGTTGGTGCCATATTCGATCGCCTGTTCCGCATGAAACGTGCCCTGTTTACCGGTGAATCCCTGCACCAGCACTTTCGTATTTTCATCAATCAGAATCGACATGCTTCAGGCCTCTTTGCTTGCTTCTACCGCTTTATCAGCAGCGTCGTTCAGGTTATCCGCCGGTATGATAGCGAGCCCGCTTTCTGCCAGAAGTTTTTTACCGGCATCGACATTGGTGCCTTCCAGCCGGACCACAACCGGTACGTTCACACCGACCTCCTTGACACCCTGGATAATGCCTTCAGCGATCAAATCACAACGGACGATACCGCCAAATATGTTGACGAGGATTGCACGAACATTTTCATCGGATACGATCAGCTTGAACGCCTCTGCCACCCTGTCCGCTGTCGCGCCACCACCAACATCGAGAAAGTTCGCTGGCTCACCGCCATGCAGTTTGATGATATCCATGGTTGCCATCGCCAGTCCGGCACCATTGACCATACAGGCGATGTTGCCATCCAGCGTGATGTAGTTCAGGTCAAATCGCCGCGCCAGGTTTTCCTTCTCGTCTTCCTGTGTCGAATCCCGCATATCTTCGAGACTGAGTTGTCGAAACAGTGCGTTATCATCGACCGAGACCTTGGCATCGAGTGCACTCAGATGATCAGCACCGTCAATAATCAGAGGATTGACTTCTATCAGGCTTAAATCCTTTTCGATAAACAACCGGTACATTGCGGTCAGCATCTCTTCCAGTTCCTTTTTCTGTTCCCGGGTCAGATCGAGGGCAAAGGCGATGCGTTGCACGTGATGGTTTTGCACACCCATGATCGGATCGATCGCAATATTGATAATTTTTTCCGGTTCCGTTGCGGCTACTTCCTCAATATCCATTCCACCGGCTTTTGAAGCAATGACGCTGACACGGCGCGAACCCCGATCAACCAGCATGCTCAGATAAAATTCCGCCTTGATATCCGATATGCCCTGGATCAGCACACAGTTGACCGGCTGCCCTGTCGGTGCAGATTGTTTGGTAATTAATTGACTACCGAGCATGGAGCGGACGACCTGTTCCAGTTCTTCCTGGGATTTTGTGATCTTGACTCCGCCAGCCTTGCCTCTGCCGCCGGCATGGACCTGGGCCTTGACGACCCAGCCTGCGGTCGTGAATTCCGAGGCATTGCGCAGGGCTTCCTTGACCGAGTGGGCGGGTTTGCCTGCTGGCACAGGGATGCCATACTCCTGAAACAGATTCTTGGCCTGGTACTCATGCAGATTCATAATCTTCGATCCTTCATTTCGTCGATTTTTTGCAGTTTACTGTTCAATTATTTACTGCTGTCGGCTAGCTTGATGACAGCACATATACGTTAGCATATAAAATGAATACAGGCTCAAAAATTCAGAGTTTGCTACCACGATTGTAATATTATGATCCTGTTTCGAGTCCTGCTGCTTTTATTATTCCTCTGGCTGTTATTTAAGATATATAAACAGTTCAAATCAAGCTCGAATAAAAAAATTGAGCGACAGCAAAACTCACTGCCGGATCGCATGCAGCGCTGCTCGCATTGTGGCGTTTTTATTCCGCAGGGCGAAGCGCTGTCAGATGGCGACAACTTCTTCTGTTCCGAACAACATAAAACCGAATACACGGATTCTGAATGAGTGAAATAAACCAGGTATCTCAACCCTCAAGAGCCAACTGGCGCGCCTTACAGTATTTTAATTTTTATCGGTTACTGGTCGCGCTGTTTTTTTGTACGCTCGCGTGGACAGAAAGTTTGCCGGAACCGATCGGTGTTGATGATCAAAAACTGTTCACAACCGTTGTGCACCTGTATTTACTGGTCGCATTTATTTTTATTTTTGTCATCAAGGCACGCCGACCCGGCTACAGGATTCAGACATTCCTGAATGTGGTGTTTGACATCATTGCAATTATTCTGATGATGTTTGCCAGCCATGGACTCAGCAGCGGTTTTGGTATGTTGCTCGTTATCACCGTGGCCGGTGGCAGCATCCTGGTCAACGGCAAAATCGCAATCCTGTTTGCATCCATTGCCAGCTTGTCCGTTCTCGGACTCGAACTTTATCAACAGCTTTCCCGGTATTACTTTGAGCCCAACTACACGCATGCCGGTTTTCTTGGCGTTACTTTTTTTACCACTGCGTTTCTGAGTCACGTGCTGGCCAGCCGCGCTGAACAGAGCGAGGAACTGGCTGAACAACGGGCAATAGATTTACAACATATGGCCAGGCTGAACGAGGATATCGTCCAGCGTATGCAGTCAGGCATTGTTGTGCTTGATAGTAATCTTGTTATTCGCCTGATAAACAATTCCGCGATGTTCATGCTGGCAACCACAAAAAAATCTATCGGCTCACACATTCGATCAGTTTCACAGGAAATCGCCAGTGTGCTGGAGAACTGGTCACAGGACAGTAACATGAACTCTTTTGAGGTCTGTCAGGGCAGCAGCAACCTGGATTTGAAAGTGGCCATCTCCGATTTGGGAGAGGCGGAACATGGACGCATTTTATTGTATCTGGATGAAATTGCTGTATTACGTCAGCAGGCACAAAGTCTTAAACTTGCTTCGCTTGGACGACTTACCGCGAGCATTGCCCATGAGATCAGAAATCCTCTTGGTGCCATCAGTCATGCCGGTCAGCTTCTCTCGGAGTCGGACAATATACGTGCGGAAGACGAGCGACTGATGCAGATCATCCGCGATCAGTCGTCCCGGCTGAATTCGATCATTGAAAATGTACTGAGCATAAGCCGGCGAAAATTGCCAACGCCCAGCGGTGTCCGGATAAAACCGTGGCTGGAAAAGTTTGCCGATGAGTTGGTCGACAAGCATCAGCTTCCGGCCGGTTCAATTGTTATTGAAGTTGAGCCGGAGACACTCGAGATAAAGATGGACTCAACCCAGTTACATCAGGTGATATGGAACCTGGGAGAAAATGCCGTGCGTTACAGCCGTGGTGATTTTGTTCTAAAATTCATCTGTTCCAAGCATTCTGATTCAGGCCGCCCGTTTGTTGATATTATTGACACGGGGCCTGGTTTGCCGGAAGAAGTCAGCAAGCACCTGTTTGAGCCGTTTGTCACGACCGAGGCCAAGGGTACCGGCCTGGGGCTGTATATCGCCAGAGAACTTTGCGAGGCAAACCAGGCGACATTAAGCGTGTATTTGAATTCTGATAAAGGTTGCCATTTCCGCATAAATTTTCCCTACACAGAAAAAACGGACAGATTGAATTCATGACCCAACCACTCGCACTGATCATTGATGATGAACCGGACATCCGTGAGCTGGTGGGTATTACGCTTGAAAGGATGCAGATTCAGAGCATGGCTGCAGAAAACCTGAAGCAATCGAAAAGCTTGTTACAACAACACCGGTTTGATTTTTGCCTGACTGATTTACGCCTGCCTGATGGAGATGGCATCGAGTTCATCGAATATTTGCAAAAAATTGATCCGCAGATGCCGGTCGCGGTAATCACTGCACATGGCAGTATGGAGACGGCCATCCAGGCGCTGAAGCTCGGGGCATTTGATTTTCTGACAAAGCCGGTCGATCTCGATTCATTACGATCAATCGTGAACAATGCATTGACCGTTCGAACGGATGAGTTTGATCCTGCCGAGAGGCTGATCGGTGACAGTGACCTGATCACAGAACTTCGACTAAAAATTAAAAAACTTTCGCGTAGCCAGGCCCCGGTGCATATCACCGGCGAATCCGGTACCGGTAAGGAACTCGTCGCCAGAATGATTCATGACCTGGGGCCGCGTTCGGACAAACCGTTCGTCCCGGTTAATTGCGGGGCAATACCGCATGAACTGATGGAGAGTGAACTATTCGGTCACAAGAAGGGTAGTTTTACCGGTGCGGTCGCGGATAAGCAGGGACTGTTTCAGTCGGCAGAGGGCGGCACCCTGTTTCTCGATGAGGTAGCCGACCTGCCGTTTCATATCCAGGTAAAACTGTTGCGTGCGATTCAGGAAAGAAAGATCCGACCCGTGGGAGAGCAGACAGAGATTGCAGTGAATTTTCGTATTTTAAGTGCGACACATAAAAATCTTGCCCAACTGGTGGAGCGGGGCGATTTTCGCCAGGACTTGTATTATCGAATCAATGTTATTGATCTCGAGGTACCGCCGCTAAGAGAGCGCCTGTCCGATCTGCCGTTAATCGTTAATTATTTACTCGCCAGACAAAGTCAGTATTACGATCTGGATAACATCACGGTCAGTGAAGCGGCGATAAAAATGCTGATGGCCTACCATTTCCCCGGCAACGTGCGCGAACTGGAGAATATACTCGAACGGGCCGTCGCTTTGTGCGACAGCAGCGAGATATCCGTCGACGAGCTGAATCTGGACACGATGGATAAAATGGCGATGGATGATGTGAAGCTGGAAGCAATGGATTCACCGCTGGACACGTATTTAATCGACATTGAGAAAAAATTGATCCTGTCGGCGTTGGATAAAACCGGCGGCAACAAGACGGCGGCCGCGAAAGCACTCGGCATCAGTTTTCGTGCCCTGCGCTATCGACTGGAAAAACTGGACATCGGCTAGGGGCCCGCTGGTCGACCCGAACTGACAAAAAACGTCACATTTCGCCGTGCTGCGGCAGTTTGTGCGCGCGACGGTAGGCGTAATATTTAAAC
Source organism: Gammaproteobacteria bacterium (assembly GCA_041984885.1). GTDB lineage: Bacteria > Pseudomonadota > Gammaproteobacteria > Eutrophobiales > Eutrophobiaceae > UBA4486. The sequence goes on along the minus strand of JBHIXH010000079.1, from coordinate 763 downwards.
TTTACAATAGAATACAAGGACTTAAATTTTTCTCTGCGCAAGAAAATACTGGCACAGATCGTGTCTTCAGATCAGTGTTGTTTTAACAACCCTAGGAGAACAAAACAATGATGAAACGTGAATCTGGTTTTACCCTGATCGAATTGATGATCGTTGTGGCCATTATCGGTATTCTGGCCGCAGTCGCCATTCCTTCCTACCGTGACTACACCGCGCGTGCCCAGGTGAGTGAGGCTGTCAGTTTGACCTCAGGCTTCAAGACTTCTGCTGCTGAATACTTTTCCGACCGTGGTGCGTTTGATGCGATTACCAACCTGACCGCACTGGGTCAGACCATCGCCGGTAAATATGTCAGTACTATCGCTATTATTACCAACGCGGGTGCAACCTTCGTTATCCAGGCCACGATGAAAGGCGCAGGTAGTGTCGCCGCTGACGTTGCCGGTGCGACCTTTGCCCTGTCAACAATCGATGGCGGTATCAACTGGGAATGTGGTGCTGTCGGTAATGCCGCTGGCTCTACGAGCATGGAAAACAAATTCATGCCGGGTACCTGTAAGCCGTAATTGTCAGTTCCAGACTGAACCACGACAGGCCGCCCTACCGGGCGGCCTTTCTGTTTCTACCGCTTATTTTGTCCATACAACATGACTGCCGCTGAAAAGAGACCAAACGATCATCGCCGTACACAATGTCAATTTAGCCCCGTACCGGTCAGATGCAACACCGCCGAGAAAGTTAAACACAGCGTATCCGACAGAGA
>JBHIXH010000078.1:0-7161 GCA_041984885.1 Gammaproteobacteria bacterium | reverse complement strand
TACTCGAACAACTGAATTCGCAGTTCTGGATCATTTTGCATCATCGCTGGATAGCACTTATCAGTGCTTTCATCGTATGCGCAGCAGGCTGGTCTGTTGTGAAAATTTTACCGGATCAATACCAGGTAGAGGCAAAGTTCTTTTTTGACACAAAGACAGTTTTAAAACCTTTGCTTCAGGGATTGGCCGTAGATAGCTCTGTTAAAGAGGAATCTATTTCTCTAATAAAAAGAACCCTGACCACTCGCCCCAATCTGCTTAAGGTTGCTCAGGATACCGAACTGGACCTTACTGCAACTTCGCCTATAGAGATGGATGAACTCCTTGACAAGTTGAAAGAGTCGATCAACATCAGCGCAGTTTCGATCAGCAATAACAAGCGGGATAGCGATAACTTATACAGTATCACTTACCTGGACGAGGATCCGGTTATAGCAAAAAAGGTTGTAGATTCGTTATTGAATCTTTTTGTCGAAAGCCTGCTTGGTATCTCTCGAAAAGACAGCGACAAGGCTGAGGAATTTCTGGATGATAAAATCAATGAATATCGACTCAAGCTGGAGCAGGCAGAGGAAAAAATAAAGGATTTTAAACAAAAAAATTCCGGGCTTACCCCCGACAAAGGCAACAATTTTTACTCCCGTCTTTATGCCCTTGAGGCAAAACTGGACGAGGCCCTGTTAAATCTCCGGGAAGAACGCAATAAAAACGCATCACTGCAGGAACAAATTGTCAGTCTTGAAAACCAGCCTGGCGCTACACCTGATAAGTTGCTTGAAACCGCACCAAAAGAAAAATCCCAGCTGGAACTTCGTATCGACACCATGGAACTGAAACTGGATGAACTTGAGCTTCAATTTACAGATAAGCATCCAGATGTCATTACCACACGCAATGCCCTTGAGGAGTTATTGCGGCAACAGAAAATCGAAAAAGCCGAAGAGGAAAAAGCTGACAATGAGGACACGGAAGTCAAGGTTTCATCCTCCGTCAAGAACTCCGATTTGTATCAGGAATTGAAAATCATGCTCAGCGGTTCAAATTCTGAGATCGCAGCTATCAATGCCAGAATCGAGGAATATCGAAACAAAATCGAGGAAATGAATGCCCTCGCCAATATAATGCCGGAAGTTGAAGCGAAGATGAAAGGGCTGGTACGTAACTATGAAATTCTCAAGGAAACCTATGACAATCTGGTTCAGAGGAGAGCGTCGGCACAGATATCACGAGAGGCCGAACAATCCGGCAGTCAATACCAGTTTAATATTATCGAGCCTGCGAGAGTGCCACTGGAACCAATAAGTCCGAATCGTATACTGTTATCTGTAGCCGTCCTCATATTCGGGGTGATTGGCGGCGGGGTCCTAGCCTGGGTTTATGAGCAATTCAAACCGACATACTACCAACAATCTGTAATCGAGGAGGATTTTGATATCCCCGTTTACGGCGGCGTGACCATGTACTGGTCTTCACAGGAAATTTCCCAGCGTAGACTCGGCATCCTTGTATATATTTGTTTTTATCTGGTTTTATTCGGCGCATTTGCATTCGTGCTGATCCATTTTGGAATTCTGGATAAATTACCCGACCAGATCAGGGAGACATTAGGGTTATGAGTATTATTGAAAAAGCATTGGACAAGCTTTCAGACCCCGACTCTTTCAACAAAAAAATAAAACAGGTAAGGGAAAATACTGACGACAGTACCAATATTGATCAGAAAACTGATATCCGAAGTGATAAAAAAGCGGATAACAAGCAACATGAGTCAAAGTCAATAGACCTGGAACTTGAGGCACTTGGCAAACGAGGCTATCTGACTCCGAATACAAACAACAAGGTTTTATTTGAACAATACAGGCGAATTAAATTACCAGTATTAAAGACTGCATTTGAAAACAAGGATGGTGTTACCAAGAATATAGTTATGGTGACAAGCTCTCTGTCCGGTGAAGGCAAGTCTTTCACATCAATGAATCTGGCCATGAGCATTGCCTATGAATACAACTACACAGTGCTTTTAATCGATGGAGATATCACTAAAAAAATGTCCAGCAAGGTTTTGGGTGTAGAGGGTTCAAGTGGATTAATTGACTATCTCTCAGATCGGGAAAACAGACTTGAAAACCTGATACTTAAAACGAATATAAAGAAGCTTAATATTATACCCTCGGGCAGCTACACCGAGATGATTACAGAGTTATTCAGCAGTAAAAAGATGACGCAACTAATACAGGAGTTATCATCCCGATATAGCGACAGATTGATTATAATTGACACCCCCCCTGTTCTAGAGGACTCATCCGCGAAAGTTCTGGCCAACCTTGCTGACCAGATTGTCTATATTATTGAGGCCGAAAAAACACCCAAGCATGTAGTTGAACAGGGATTACGCATGTTGGGTAGAACCACTGATATCGGCATAGTCTTAAACAAGAGCAACAACAGACATAGCTCAAGCTACTATTATGTCTGATCAGGCGGAAACAAAGATAGTTTCGGTTTATATCAATGCGGCTCTAATTCTTTCGTTGAGTCTGTTGTGCAGGATTGGTTATACATTTAACCTGACAATTGAACCTTCCATCAGTGCTAACGAGACCTACTCAGACAATATTAATCTTGCAGACGATGGATTTGAAGATGATGATTTCGTCAGTTCCCTGAATCCGGAAATTACTATACATAATAAATCACGTATTCATGAAGGTTCTCTAAACTATGTTTTACAAAAAATACATTATTTTAATCTGCAAAGAACGGACAGTTTCAATTCGCTAAATACACAAGGAGAATTCGAGTTTTTCAAGGAGCGACTGTTTACTGAATATAACGTGAAAAACGGGCAGCAAAACGTTTCCAATACCGGCGTAATAGCGAATGATAACCTTTCTCTCAACTCCAATCGCCAGAATGTTTTATCATATAACATACATCCGTACCTGGTTCAGCCTCTTGGAGTTTATGCTTTCTTTGAAGCTGGTTATGAAACCAATGAAATTTTTACCAATAATAACAATAGTGTTTCTGACAAGATAATTCTGAAACTGGACCACGGTACAATGTTTAACCGGATCCTATGGGATTTCGATTTTACTGATGAAAATATAGAAAACGATTTTGGGAATAAAACCATATTTAGAAATCTGACTGGAAGTCTGAAATATTTACTCACCAGAAAATTTGCCCTGACGTCAGCAGTTGGATACGACGATAATGAATTCGCGAGTTCTGAAGATATTAGTGGACTACTCTGGAATGCAGGTTTTGAATGGAACCCTTCTCGCAGAACATCTTTTGCCGCATCCGTTGGTGAGCGTTATTTCGGTACTGACTATAAAATGAATATAAGTTATACCAGCAGAAAATTCCGATTTCTGGTAGAATTCAATCAAACACCACAAACAACCAGAAATAATCTATTAGAACAACAAGTATTTAATCTAAATGATATTTTTGGTGAGCCGTTTATTGACCCCGATACCGGCCTTCCGGCCAATATTAATGTGCTGGTACCCCAGCAAACTAATGAAGTATTAATCAACAAGCGCTTCCGCATTGTTGCTAATTATGATTATCGTAAAACTTTCGTGAATATGGAGCTAACCGTTGGAGAACGCGATTTCCAGCTAACCAACGATACAGACGAAACGCTAAGTGCAAGACTGGATTGGGTATGGGATATTGGTCCAACCTTGCAGTCGGATGCTCGCTTGTATTATCTCAGTCAGGATTTACGCACTGGATTACAGAGTGACCAGACCGGAATCAGTCTGAATATTATAAAAAATCTTTCGCCATACCTGGACATAAACGGCGGCATGAGTCATACGCTCAGAGAAGTTGACTCCGGTAGTGGTAACTATAAAGAGACGCGGGCCTTTGTTGGACTAACCAGGAGATTCTGAAATGTACGAGGCCTATTACAATCTGACTGCCAATCCATTTCGCTTGAATCCTGATCCGAATTTCTTTTTTAACAGTAAGACACACAAGCGCGCGCTTGCCTACTTGCGTTACGGTATAGAACAGGGAGAAGGGTTTATCATAATTACCGGGGATGTCGGAACCGGTAAAACCACACTGGTCAGCCGTTTATTCCAGTCACTTGATACCCGAAATATTCAGGTGGCAAAACTGGTTAACACGCAGCTTCGTGCCGAAGATTTGTTACGCATGGTTTCTGCTGAATTTAATCTTGACTATAAACGATCAAACAAGGCTACCATGCTGAAACAGCTGGAGTCATTTTTTATTCAGTGTTACAAGGATAACAAGCGAGTATTGTTGATCGTGGATGAAGCTCAGAATCTCGCTCCCAAGGCAATAGAGGAGCTACGTATGCTTTCAAACATACAATATGAAGGCAAACAACTGTTACAAAGTTTTCTTCTTGGTCAAAAAGAGTTCAGAGACACAATGCGCATGGAGGGGTTTGAACAATTACGTCAGCGTGTCATCGCCTCATATCATCTCCGTCCACTTGATGTCGAGGAAACCAGGGAATATATCCTGCACAGACTGAGTATCGTCGACTGGAAAAATGATCCGGAAATTGAACCTGAGGTATATGACGAGATTCATCGCTACGCCCAGGGTATTCCCCGTAAAACGAATCTGCTCTGCGACCGGATTCTTCTCTATGGTGGTCTGGAGGAAATACACAAGATCAGCTACGAATCACTGCAATCCGTGTTGAATGATATAGAAGACGAATTCTGGAAAAATGACCTGTCCGTTGATATTAACTTTGATGAATCGGAAAACAACCAGGAACTGGTCAGCTACGAATCAAAACCGGCAGCGATTAAAAACGATCCGTCGCCCGGAGATGTCACCCTGCATGATATTTATCGGCGAATCAGCATACTTGATAACTACATGCACTCGTTGAATGATATCGTCAAGAATGAATTAAAAGAAATTCGAAGACATTTAAACATAAAGAACCATTAAAAAAGCCCGCATATCGCGGGCTTTTACAATCCGGTAATAGACGCGATTACGAGTCCATCATCTGCCAGGTTCCATCATCCTGTCGACACGCTGTCGCAGTTACCTCCTCAGATTGCCCGTCGACGTAAATCGTCTGGGTAAAATCCCGACACGGTGTTTCATCATTGACGATATATGTCTTCGTCGGTGTGACCGAGCCAGCATGACCACTATCCGGATTTCTCCAGGTTGAGGTCTGGCCACTCGGTTGATACTCAAGTGCGTTCTGGGTCGTATCGACATGATAGGCCTGGTCCTGGCAGTCCAGCTGCGAACCAATGCGATTGCCGAATAAACCACCAGCCAGCACACCGGCACCAATGGCGATCTTGTTACCGCTACCGCTGCCAATCTGGGAACCGATTAATCCGCCGATGGCAGCACCAACCAGAGTGCCAAGCACTTCTCCGCCACCGGTCTGATTGCTGTTGCAGGCCGCATTACTGACCGTTGAAAATGAGAGAATACCTAAAATTATCAATATCTTGGCTAAGTTCATTTTGTTTCTTCCACAGGTTAACTGTAACAGATAGATTCAACCCACAGACTAAGTTTAGTGTGAGCAGCAGTGAGTTTCTACATGAAACTGGCGAATGCCTGCACCCAGTCACAAAGATTTGTCAGCGACCAAAACACCATCAGCATCGGCATAAATAACATCTCCGGGTTTTACCGTCAGGCCGGCGATCTGTATGCTCACGTCCCGGTCGCCGGCACCCTTCTTCACGCTTTTTCTCGGGTTCGTCGCCATCGCTTTCACGCCAATGTTTATTTTTGCAATCTCATCCGAGTCACGAATACAGCCGGAGACAATAATACCGGCCCAGCCATTTTCTTCTCCCAGTTTTGCCAGCAAATCGCCAACCAATGCGCAACGCATGGATTCACCACCATCAACGACGAGAACACGTGCATCACCCGGCTGTTCCAATGCCGCACGTACCAGCGAATTATCCTCAAAACACTTTACCGTTGATACCACGCCGGAAAACACTTTAACGCCACCATAATCGGAAAAAATAGGCAACATGACGCTCACATTCTCACCATGTACGTCATACAAATCAGCAGTAGCAAAAGACATTGGATTAACTCCTTTCACTTATTTATAGAATTCAGGCCGTCGATCCACCAACAAATCATTTAACGGTGTTATATGTTTATTCCTTGCCAGTTTCGGATCTATTCCGGCTATAAATATTTCATCTCGCTGGGCTCTGGCCCGGTGTAATAACCTGCCCCCGGGTTCGACAATCTGGCTTTTACCGGTAAATTTTAATTCTCCATGTGGCCTTTGATCGGCGCCATAGCGATTGGTCGTAATCGCAAACACACGATTCTCAAGGCAACGGGTCAACATCGTATCCTGACACCATGACAAGACCAGGTTTGACGGATGACAAATAATATCGGCATCCAGTAACGCCAATGTGCGCGTCACCTCCGGAAATGCCCAGTCAAAACAGACCATCATGCCGACCTTGACGTCACCGATTGAATAAACTTTTAACGGGGTATCGCCCGGAGAAAAAATATTTTTTTCTTCATTAAACAAATGAATTTTCCGGTAGGTCTGCAACAAGCCCTGCGGGCCAATTAATACCGAAGAATTAAAGCACTGGTCCAGATACTTCTCGCAAAACCCGCTGACCAGATAGAAGTTATTTTTTTTACACAGTTCGACAAGCTGTTCTATGACATACGAAGAGGTGACATCCTGGGCGAGATCATAAGCTTCCTGCCTGCCAGAAAAATAATAACCGGTAAACGCCAGTTCCGGCAGTACAATCAGGTCAGCGTCGGTACCATCCAGCGTGGATAACACCTTATCCAGGTTTTTTTCAACCTTGCCGAACAGTGGACGAAACTGATAAAAACCGACGCGCATTGAATAATTAAAAACCTATTTCTTTTTGACCGGGCGTTTCCACCCCTGAATGGCAACCTGCCTGGTACGACCAAGCACGAGGTCGGCCGGTTCAACGTCATCGGTTACGGTCGTACCAGCACCAATTGTGGCATCGGAGCCTATTTTTACTGGTGCCACTAACTGGCAATCAGATCCAACAAAAACATTATCGCCAATGATGGTTTTATGTTTATTTGCACCATCATAATTACAAGTTATAACACCTGCACTAATATTAACATCTTGACCTATTAAGC
>JBHIXH010000077.1:0-7282 GCA_041984885.1 Gammaproteobacteria bacterium | reverse complement strand
GAGTATGGTTCGACTCACGGATGCTTTTTCCTGCGGGCGCGCTCAACGGCAGCGCGCACAAATGCCTTCTTATCTTCCAGATCTTCCGTTATCGCTGGATTATCAGTTGCAGGTTGTTGTGCCTGTCTGCGTTGTTGTTTTGTTTCCAGTCTCGCTTGCAGGCGCGTCTCTCGATTTAAAAACCGCTGCTCTGCCTGTGTGGCTGACTCCTGGCGTTGTTCTTCCAGCGCAATTTCAAATTTTGCATAGCGATAGTACTGCACCAATGGAATATGACTCGGACAGACATAGGAACAACAGCCACATTCGATGCAATCAAAAAGATGATGATCACGCGCGGCTTCGAACTCATCCGCTTTCGTATAATGATACAGTTGTTGCGGTAGCAGGCTGACCGGACAAACGTCGGCGCAGCGTCCACAGCGAATGCAAGGCAGTTGGTTCGTTGGCAGAGTCTTCTTGCGAACGATAATGCAGTTTGTCGTTTTCGTTACCGGAATATTGCAGTCCTGCACATGTGTGCCCATCATCGGGCCGCCGACTATGATCTGGGTCTCATCGTTGTCCTCGTAGCCGCACAGTTTCAAACAATCGTTGACCGGTGTACCCAGTAAAACCTGGAGGTTTTGCGGTGCCGATACTTCCCCGGTCACCGTGACGTAGCGTGAAATCATGGGTTCGCCACGCGTTACCGCGCGGTATACGGCGGCAGCGGTGGCAACGTTATGCACGACGATGCCGATGTGAATGGAATAGCCACCACTCGGTACCTGCTTGCCGGTTAATACCTGGATCAGTTGTTTTTCACCACCGGCCGGATAACGGGTGGGAACCTTGACCAGGTCAATATCGTCGACCGCGGTTAATTGTTCAGCCAGTGCTTCGCAGGCTTCAGGCATGTCCTCTTCTACCGCGATGACACAATGTTTGGCACCCACAGCATGTCGAATCATGCGCGTGCCTGAAACGACGTAAACGGCCTTCTCGCGAATTAATCGATCATCGCAGGTAATAAACGGCTCACACTCAACGCCATTAATGATTAATGTATCAACGGCATTTTCCACACCTTCAAGAAGTTTTACATGTGCGGGGAAACCGGCGCCACCCAGTCCCGCGATACCGCAGTCCCTGATGATCTGCTGCATTTGCGTTGTATCCAGTGATTCATAATCAGCAACAGGTTGAATTGCGAACAATTCATCCTTGCCGTCCGGTTTGATCACAATACAGCGTTCCTTGATACCAAACGGGTGTGGCACAGGATAGTTATCAATATCGGTAACAACACCGGAGGTGCTTGCATGCACCGGTACACTCACCTCGGCCGCGGCCCGGGCGATAATTTGTCCTTTTAATACACGTTCACCAATGTTGACGACCGGTGTTGCCGCAATGCCGATATGTTGTTTCAGCGGCAGGATAATTTGATCCGGCAAAGGCACCAGCGTTGACTGCACCTCTTTCGATTCGGCCTTGTGCGTGGCCAGTTGCAGACCACCGGTCATTGCATGTAATTCACGTTGCAATGAACTCAAGCCTCCGGTTTGGCCCAGTGCCAGTCGCGTTGGTTAACCGGCGGTTGGACCATGGATATACAATCAACCGGGCAGGGTGGCAGACACAAGCGACAACCGGTGCAATGTTTTTCTATAACAGTATGCATCAACTTTGCCGCACCAACGATCGCATCCACCGGGCAGGCCTGGATACATTTCACACAGCCGATACATATCGTTTCATCTATGACGGCAATTTGTTCACGCGTTGCAACCAGATCCGCTGCCAGTGGAACAGCCGCCTGGCCGGTCAGGTCAGACAGTTGCTGTATCGTAATTTCACCACCGGGTGGACAACGGTTGATGGCAGATTCTCCCCGGGCGATGGCAGTGGCATAGGGTCGACAACCGCCATAGCCACAGTCACCGCACTGTGTTTGCGGCAACAGTGCATTGATTTGTTCAATTTTCTTTTCAGTCTGCTGCCGTGTTTGCTTTTTCCCGCTTTGCCAGGCAATAAAGCCTGTGAACAGGCAAAACAGTGACAGTACCAGGAAGAGCATCACCTGATTTATACCAGCCCGGTAAATCCGAGAAATGCCATCGACATGACACCTGCAGTAATAAGGATAATGGGTAAGCCTTGTAACGGGGCCGGAATATCCAGCATTTCCAGTCGCAGGCGAAGACCGGCCAGTAAAACCAGGCTAATGGCAAAACCGGACGCAGAACCAAAGCCAAAAACCAGCGCCGTGATAAAAGTGTTGGTTGCATCCAGGCTCAGTATGATCGCACCGAAGACGGCCGTGTTCATGCCGGCAACGGGCAGGAAGACATCGAATGTCTGTTGCAACGCTTGCGGCAAACAGGTTGAGACCTGTTGTAAAAGGCTCATAAGAAAAAACACAATAACAACAAACATCGGTAACAGCAGGTAGGTGCTGTTCGACATGAGCAGTAACTGTTGACCAAGTGCTGCCAGTCCGGTAGCCAGCGGTATTAAGATCAACAGCACAAGCCCGAAGTGAAAGGCAACATCCAGCCGGCGGGAAAAATTTTCGGTGGCCTCTGCCCCGAGTCCGTGCTCAAGAAATAAATGACTGACTACCGCCGCACTGATAATAATGACGATAAAATCAGACATGGGCTATTTCACTTTCATGCCCGGTTCGGCACCGTTGTCCGGATTGAGAATGAAAATATCTTCACCACCTGGGCCGGCTGCCAGCACCATGCCTTCAGACACACCAAAGCGCATTTTTCTCGGCGCAAGATTGGCGACAACAACAGTCAGGCGGCCTTCCAGTTGTTCCGGTTCATAGGCGGCCTTGATACCGGCGAACACATTGCGCTCGTCACCTCCAATATCCAGTGTCAGTTGCAGCAGTTTGTCTGCACCGTCCACGTGTTGGGCCCGGGTGATACGTGCCACCCGCAGATCGACTTTGGCAAAATCATCAAACGTGATTTCATCGGCGACGGGATTGGCCTGCAGGTGTTCGTTTTTCATATGGCTGGATTGCTCTTTTGCTGTTTGTAAATCTTCTTTGCTGTGTTCGATCATGGCGTCAATATTTTCCTGCTCGACCCGGGTCATCAGTGGTTTGAATTTATTAATGGGATGATTCAATAACGGTTGTTCAAGATCCTGCCATTGCAACGGATCAACATTAAGAAACTGTTCGACCTTTGCCGCCATCAGTGGCAAGACCGGCTTCAGGTAGATCATCAATACGCGAAACAGGTTGATGCCGACCGTGCAGACGTCATGCACCTGTTGTTCATTACCGTCTTCCTTGATCAGTGCCCAGGGTTTCATGCGATCGATATATTGATTCGCTTCATCGGCCAATAACATGATCTCGCGCATCGCCTTGCTGTACTCCCTGTCATTATACAATGTCGCGATGTTGCCTGAGATGGCGGTCGTCATTTTCTCCAGTAATTCGGGTTCTGCCAGCGTCGCGGATAGCCGGCTGTCAAAACGCTTGTTAATGAATCCGGCACAGCGACTGGCAATATTGACGACTTTACCCACGAGGTCGGAGTTAACCCGTTGGACAAAATCCTCCAGATTCAGGTCGATGTCCTCGAGGCGATTCGATAATTTTGCGGCAAAGTAATAGCGCAGGTATTCCGGCTGAAGATGCTGTGCAAACGTTTCTGCCTGGATAAACGTGCCGCGCGATTTCGACATCTTTTGACCGTCTACTGTCAGAAAACCATGGATGTTGACGGCGTCCGGCGTGCGAAAGCCGCTGCCGTGTAACATTGCCGGCCAGAACAGACAGTGAAAATACATGATGTCCTTGCCAATAAAATGCACCATCTCGGTGTTATTCCCCGGCCGGGTGAATGCGTCAAAATCGATACCTTCCCGGTCACATAAATTTTTGAAGCTGGCAAAATAGCCGATTGGCGCGTCCAGCCAGACATAGAAAAACTTGTCGGTTTCATCCGGAATGGCAAAACCGAAATACGGTGCATCGCGCGAGATGTCCCACTCCTGCAGGCCGGCTTCAAACCATTCATCCAGCTTGTTCGCGACTTCGTCCTGCAAATGACCGGCGCGTGTCCATTGCTGCAACATGTCGGCAAACTCCGGCAGTTTGAAAAACAGATGTTCCGATTCTTTTTCTATCGGTGTCGCACCACTGACGGCGGAGACCGGGTTGATTAATTCAGTCGGGCTGTATGTCTTGTTACACACCTCGCAGCCATCACCGTATTGATCCTCGGCCTTACAGTTCGGACATTGACCACGAATAAACCGATCCGGCAAAAACATATTCTTTTCCGGATCGAACAGTTGCTTGATTGTACGGCGATTGATATGGCCGGCGTCGCGCAGTGCCGTGTAAATCTGCTCCGATAATTGCCGGTTTTCTTCCGAGTGCGTTGAATAATAATTATCGAACTGTACGGCAAAGCTGGCAAAGTCACGCTGGTGCGCCTCGTTCATGCGTTCGATCAATTGCTCGGGTGTTACCCCCTCCTGTTCTGCACGCAACATGATCGGAGTCCCGTGCGTATCGTCAGCGCAGACGTAATAGCATTCATGCTGTTGCATCTTCTGAAAGCGCACCCAGATGTCGGTCTGGATATATTCGACCAGATGGCCAATATGAATCGGGCCGTTGGCATACGGCAGGGCGCTGGTGACGAGAATTCTTCTTTTTTTGTCCATATTTTCGGTAGTTTACCTGCGAGGTCGATTTAGGCGCGCATTGTAACAATGTTCGCGTACGAATTAATCAGCGCATCCTGTCTGTGGTACCATTCGCCCCGGTTTCCAACTCAGAATTTGACCATGACAATACCCGAAAAGGATACAATCACCGCCGCCATCGCCCAGTACGAGGATCCGTACCTGCAAACCAACTTGCTGGAGGCGAAAGTGGTGGGTGATATCGATATCAGCGAACAGCAGATTCGCGTTGTACTCGAGCCGGGCTTCCCCTGCCTTGGGCATCATGAGGAACTGACGGGGGCAATCACCGCCCTGGTGCAGTCTGTTGCCGGTGAAATCCCGGTTCAGGTTGAGATAAACACACACATCACATCGATGGCCGTGCAAAAAGGCGTACAGACGTTGCCACAGGTTAAGAACACGATCGCGGTCGCATCCGGCAAAGGCGGGGTCGGCAAGTCGACGACGTCGATCAACCTGGCGCTGGCGTTACAGGCGGAAGGCGCCAATGTCGGTATTCTGGATGCGGATATTTACGGGCCAAGCCAGCCGCGTATGCTCGGTTATCATGGCAAACCGGACAGCAAGGATGGTAAATCGGTTGAGCCGAATGTCAGTTATCGATTGCAGTCGATGTCGATCGGTTACCTGATCGATGAGGAGACGCCGATGATCTGGCGCGGGCCGATGGCGACCGGCGCGCTGGAACAGCTGATCCGGGACACAAACTGGCATGACCTGGATTACCTGATCATCGACCTGCCGCCGGGCACCGGTGATATCCAGCTGACGTTATCGCAAAAGATTCCGTTGAGCGGCGCAGTTATCGTTACAACACCGCAGGATATCGCCTTGCTGGATGCGCGCAAGGCGCTGAAGATGTTCGAGAAGGTGAACGTGCCAGTGCTTGGAGTCATTGAAAACATGAGCGTGCATGTCTGCAGCGAGTGCGGTCATGCCGAACACATATTCGGCAGCGGCGGGGGCGAATCCATGGCGAAGCAATACGACATCGACCTGCTCGGTTCGCTGCCACTGGAACTGGCGATTCGTGAGGGTGTGGATAACGGCAAACCGACGGTCGCGATGCAACCGGATTCACCGTCTTCCATAATGTATCGCGAGATCGCGCGCAAGGCGGCGGCGAAACTGTCGTTACAGTCAAAGGACTACAGCAGCCGTTTCCCGAGAATCGTTATCGAGAATAAATAAAGGAAGCAGACAGCGTGACAATAAAAAGTGATCACTGGATCCGCCGCATGGCGGCTGAACACGGCATGATCGAGCCGTTCGAGGAAAACCAGGTCAAGTACAACGGTGAGCAACGTCTGATTTCATACGGTACATCGAGTTATGGTTACGATGTGCGTTGCTCCGATGAATTCAAGATTTTTACCAATGTGCATTCGGCTACCGTCGATCCTAAAAACTTCGATACGACCAGTTTTGTCGATATTAAAAACGGTCATTGCATTATTCCGCCGAACTCGTTTGCACTGGCGAGAACGGTCGAATACTTCCGTATCCCGCGGAACGTTCTGACTATCTGCCTTGGCAAGTCGACGTACGCCCGTTGCGGTATAATCGTTAATGTCACACCGCTGGAACCGGAGTGGGAAGGCCACGTGACGTTGGAGTTTTCCAATACCACGAATCTGCCTGCCAAGATCTACGCCAACGAGGGTGTGGCGCAGGTGATCTTTATCGAATCGGATGAAGTATGTGAAACCTCGTACAAGGACAGAAACGGCAAATACCAGGGCCAGACCGGCGTCACCTTGCCCAAGACCTGATACCCTCGGTACATCACTGACTCATTCAATTGAGTTTATGAATTTTCTGCAAAAATTTTTGAACGGTTTGTGTTCAGCCTTACTGTTTATCCTGCCTTGTTTCCCGCTGCAGGTTGTTATTGCTGCCGGTGTTTCTGACTCCGAACTGGAGGCAATCGAAAAACTGATCGAGCAGTCGGAAGCAGAAAAACAACAGCAGATCGAGCAGGAACAACAACGCAAGCAGGCAGCGCAACAACAACGCATCGAGGCCGAGCAGCGCAAGGCCAGGCAGGCCGCAGAACGTAAACGACAAGCCGAGGAAAAACGCAAGGCGGAACAAGCGGCGGAGCGACAACGCCTGGCCGAAGAACAAGAACGCGCTGCCGAAGCAGCCGAACGCGCCCGTCAGGCAGAGCTTGAACGACAACAACAGCAACAGGAACAACGCAAGGTTGAGCGTATGGCCGAAGTGTTAAAACGCTATCGGGCCGTTTATCCGGACGGTGAATGGATCTATGGGAAAAACAGCGACTGTGCTGTCTGGAACGGCTCACCGAATGCAGGTGAAACGGTGACCTGGTCCGGTGACTGTGTTGACGGCATGGCTCAGGGAAGGGGCGAATTGATCTGGTATCTGGATGGTGTTGAGTCGGAACGCGGCGAGGGCGATCACGTCGAAGGCATGGCCCATGGTAACGGCTTTTATCAATGGGCAAACGGTGACCGCTATCAGGGTGAGTTTCTGATGGGCAAGATCAGCGGACAGGGAATATTCAACGGTGCCAACGGTGATCATTACGAAGGCGAGTTCCGCAACA
>JBHIXH010000076.1:0-7328 GCA_041984885.1 Gammaproteobacteria bacterium | reverse complement strand
TATCTATCGCTACGCCAACGGCGATCGTTACGAGGGGCAGTTCGTTAACAACACACGCAGTGGCTATGGCGTCTATATCTGGGCAAATGGTGACCGCTACGAGGGTGAATGGCGAAATGGCGAGCAGGTTGTCAAGTAATCGGAATTTTTACGGGTGAAGCCGGTTTTTTTCACCGGTGCGGTCATTATTCCCGGTCAGTATTGTCTCATGTATATTCAGCCGATCACGGGGATCACCGGTAAGAAAGCTGATAAAACCTTTTTCTTTAAAATTTTTAAAAGAGGAAAATGCTATGAGTAGCGATGATATTCAGTTAATCAAATCAGCCATACAACATTATATTAACGGGGCAAAATCCGGAAAAGGAGATGACATGAAACCGGCCTTTCATAAGGATGCAACCATATTCGGCTATATCGGTAGTGACCTGTTCGCCGGGCCTGTGCAAAAACTATTTGACTGGAATGATGAGAATGGTCCTGCTACAGACATTGTGACAAGTATCGCAAATATTGATGTTGAAGGATCAATTGCAACAGCAAGACTGGAAGCAGATAACTGGACAGGCTATAAGTTCACTGATTTTTTTACTTTATTAAAAGTAGATGGCGAGTGGAAAATCATGAACAAGGTATTTCACCTGCACGCCTAATCAGGTAAAAAATATTTGTTACCGGACCAGACACCGGGGAATTGCGCGAAACGACATACCGATGCCACCGAACGCAGATATCTGCCGGTAGCCAGAGTCCGAATTAATTATCTATCCGGGCGACTTTCGCTGAATGACGCGGATCAGGCCTGTTATGAGTGCGAATCTGTTCTATCTGTCGTTTTAATATATGCTGCACGAGTTGTTCACGATTCTCGTCACTGATACCTTCAAAGTCGACCGCAACCATAAAGCTGTTTCCATCTTCGTTCTTGCGACAACCAACCACCCGGCCCAGGGTCGAGATGTACTGACTTTCAGGATGCAGTATCACTTCGAGTTTTAACGGTGTGTCTTCCAGCAGTTCCCGGGTCGCTTCAAAGGCTATGCCGGAACCGCTCAGGCTGACTTCGAGCTCCGGCCATTGCATGACCGCTTCCGGTTTACTGTCGCCGGACATCAATTCCAACAGTGCAAACCTGCGACTGATCAACGTGATTGCCTCCGCCACCAGCGGGTTCTCCCTGCCAAGTTTTTCTGCAATCGCATCCAGCCGTGCGTCGATACAATGTGAGGCATTACGCAGCTCTGAATATTTTACGTAACCCACATTGGCCTGGTAGATCTCTTCTTTCAGGCCGTTGCCCTCGAGTATCTGGTAATGAATGGATACGGTATCCTGAATACGAAAATAGCGTCTGCGTTCATTCATGGTGTTGCCTCTTCTTCAGTCTTGTTGGGTTTTACCCGGTTCAAAATGTCTTTCAGTTTATTTTCCAGGCTGCCGGCATCGATCGTGACGTTTTCCGGCGCTGCTTCCAGCACATCTTTGGAAATCACGGCATCGGCTGCTATGACATTGGAAAACGGGTCTTTTACCAGCGGTTCAATTTCATTATTAATCGGCTGATCCATGTTGTTCAGTATTGGCCCGGAAGTTTGATCAATCGACATGTCATCAATCATCTCGTCGGTGATTTCATGCAAGGGTGGGAGCGATGCATCAATTTCCTCATCGGTTTCATCGATCGCCTCTGATGGCGTCACCTGCGTAGAGTCCGTTCCGTTTGCCTCGATGATTGTGTCTTCAGCAGACGGTGTGCTGCTAATGTCGGGATCGTCCGTTTCCTGCTGTGCATCAGCAATATCCGGCTCGACATCGGAAACCTCTGCAGCGGGTTGTTCGTCGTTTTCATTCTGAATAATGGTTAACTCAACACGGCGGTTAAGCGCGCGGTTCTCTGGCGAATCGTTCGCAACCAGTGGTTTGGATTCACCGTAACCTTCGATGGTGAATCGCTGTTGTTTTAATTCCGAGTCCTGCAGAAGTTCGTGTACAACCGTAACGGCACGCGATGAGGACAGTTCCCAGTTTGAACGGAAGCGATGGGTTTTAATGGGGACATTATCGGTGTGGCCGGCAACGACTATTTTGCCGTCGATCTGTTGTAACGAGTCGCGTAATTTGGCGATAACCGGCATAAAGTCGCCCTGTAAATCGGAGGAACCGGACGGGAACGAACCTTTCTCCTTGATACGCAATATGATCCTGTTGCCAACGGTTTCAATAGAAACCATGCCTTTTTTGATTTCCTCAGCCATTGCCTGCAACAGGATCCGGGCATCTGCCTCGGTCTCGCGGTTTAATTTTTCGCTGGATTCGTCCGCCCCGGTTTGTTGTTTTAACAACTCGTTGACCTCGGCATCGATCAAACTGGCCAGTTTCTCCAGTTCGGCTACCTGTTTTTTCTGTTCATCGTCTAATTCGACGCCGGACAGTAACTGCTGGATCTTCTGCTTGATCTGTTCACTCAGCTCCGCGAGTTTTTCAATTTCGCCGGTGTCCTTTCCCTGTTCAATCGATTCATCCATGGTCGAGTCTGACTGGGCGTCTCTTTGAATCGGTGCCGTCTCGGAGCTGTCATCCTGTTCGCCGACCTCAATGCTCTCGGTTTGTTCCTGGTTGGCCGTAGCATCGGTGAACTCGAGCGTCTGTTTCGTCTCATCGATCGTATTCTGTCTGATCTCTTTCATGAGTGTCGGTGACGGGCGGCCGGGCGAGAATTCACGCGCGATGACACTGGTGCCTCGCGGCGGTTCCTTCGCATCTATTTCACGTTGCACACCGAACGCCATTTTCATCGAACCGGCGATCTGTTTGAACTTTTGCAGGTCCATCTCGGAGAAAGACAGAAGCAACACAAAGAAACACATCAGCAACGACATCAGGTCGGCAAAGGTCATGACCCAGGCCGGGGCGCCACTGCCTTCGTCTTTTTTCTTCGGGGCCTCGTCACTCATTGTGCTATGCCCGATTTACGCCGCTTCCTGAACTTCTTCCTGCTGTTCCCGTTCCGAACCCGGCAAATAGGTTTTTAACATGCTCTCGATGACTTTCGGATTGCGGCCTTCCTGGATGCCGGCAATGCTATCGATAATCATGGATTTGATCTGTCGTTCCTCGTCACTGCGCAGGCCGAGTTTTTCCGAGATAGGCAGGGCAAACAGGTTCGCGATCATCGCGCCGTACAACGTTGTCAGCAGGGCGACGGCCATCGCCGGGCCAATCGCTTTCGGGTCCTCCATGTTTGACAACATCTGCACAAGACCGATCAGGGTACCGATCATGCCCATCGCCGGTGCAAAATCGCCGATGGCCTTGAAGATTTTCTTGCCCAGGTCGTGTCGTTCCACGGTCAGGTTCATTTCACTGGTCATTGTCTGACGAACCACATCCGGTTCGTGACCATCGACCATCATCTGGATGCCCATCTGGAAAAAAGGAATGCCGGTGTCTTTTTCTTCAAGAGCCAGCAGGCCGCCTTTGCGAGCCGTGTCGGCCAGGTCAACGGTTGTTTCGATTAATGCCTTTGGGGAGTGCGATTTATTGAAGAAGGCCTTCATCGCGACTTTCATTGCACCGAGGAACTGGCCCAGGCTGAATTGCATCAATACGGCACCAAGTGTGCCGCCGACAACGACAAGCAATGACGGGATATTAAAAAACATACCGGCACTGCCGCCCAGAATGATTGCGGATAAAATAATACCGACGGCCGCAACCATTCCTATCAGCGTGGCTAGATCCAATTCGGGTCTCCTTTAGTACAAAGTGATTGAAACAACAGGCGTAAATTTGCCTTCCACTGATACTATCGGTTCCCGGTGGAAAAACTTTAAACCGGATAAGGCTGCAGGACTGGTGGTATTCTATTTTTGAATCAAGTGCTTATCCCGATTCGAACTGGCTAAATCGGGTGCCGCTAAATCACAATCTCCGCTAAGATGTCCGGATGGAATTTCTACCTGTATTTTTACGTATCAAGGCGCGTCCCTGTCTCGTCGTCGGCGGCGGTGCTGTCGCCGAACGCAAGATTGCACGCCTGCTGAGACATGATGCAGATGTGACCGTGGTGGCACCGCATCTGTGTGACGGACTCGCATTGCTGGTCAGCGAAAATAAAATCCAGTTTCACGAGGGGGAGTTCACGCCTTCGTTACTGAATGATCAGGTCCTGGTCGTTGCCGCTACCGACGACGATGGCGTGAATGAACAGGTCGCGACGGCGGCGCACATGAAAAACATTCCGGTCAATGTTGTCGATACTCCGGAGCTATGCAGTTACATCATGCCATCCATCATTGAACGGGATCCGGTCATCATCGCCATATCCACCGGCGGTGCCTCGCCGGTACTCGCACGCCTGTTACGAGCGAACCTGGAGACAATGGTACCGGCCGCGTATGGCAAACTGGCCGCCCTTGTGCGCGACTTTCGCGATCAGGTGAAACAACGCTTACCGATGAATCAGCGGCGTCGTTTCTGGGAAATGGTGTTGCAGGGACCGATCGCCGAGATGATGTTTGCCGGTCGTGAACAACAGGCATTAACCGGCCTGCAACAGGCGCTGGATGATGCCGGGTCTGCTCCGGAGCCGGTTGGAGAAGTGTATCTTGTCGGTGCCGGCCCCGGTGATCCGGACCTGCTGACGTTTCGCGCATTACGCCTGATGCAACAGGCCGATATCGTGTTTTACGACCGCCTGGTTGCGCCGGCGCTGGTCGACCTGGTGCGGCGTGATGCCGAGCGCATTTATGTCGGCAAAAAACGCGATCAGCACACAGTCCCGCAGGACGAGATCAATGAACTGCTGGTGAAACACGCGCTACAAGGTGAACGTGTCCTGCGCCTGAAAGGTGGCGACCCGTTCATCTTTGGTCGCGGTGGCGAGGAGATCACGCGACTGGCGGAGGAAAACATTCCGTTCCAGGTTGTCCCCGGTATCACGGCGGCCAGTGCGTCTGCGTGTTATGCCGGCATTCCGCTAACACACCGTGATTTTGCTCATACCTGTGTGTTTGTCACCGGTCACATGAAAGACGGCAAACTTGATCTGAACTGGAATGCGCTGGTGCAACCGCGGCAAACAATCGCCGTGTACATGGGCGTGAATGCGGTGCCGGTGTTGTGTGAAACATTAATAAGTAAAGGCATGGCGGCAACGACACCGGCCGCCGTCGTGCAAAAGGCGACGCTGGATGATCAACGCACACTGGTCGGGACGTTGGAGACGTTACCGGCAATCGTTGCGCGGGAAGATGTCCAGCCGCCGAGCATGATCATCGTCGGCGAGGTCGTGTCCTTACATGAAAAACTGGCGTGGTACGAGAAAACAGGGAATAGCGATTAGCAAGTAGTCGAGACGATTCGTCCTTTCGGCGAACCTGCTAGTCTGCGTTATTGGCAGCGCTATCGGCACCGCTGACTTCTTCCACTAACACGGCCTCCGCCGGCTTTTCCTCGATAAGGCCGTGGGCGCGGGCACGTCTCTCCCAGTTCTTTCGCGCCAGCAACTGCATATCGGCATCTTTGTCAGACTCATCGACGATCTCCATGCCAAGCAACGTTTCGATGACATCCTCGGTGGTGACAATGCCGGCCAAGCCACCGAACTCGTCGACGACGATGGCGATGTGCTCACGTCGTTGCAGCAGGCGACTGAACAACTCCGGCAAGGGAAAGTCCTCGGGGATCAGCATGACCTCGCGGCGTAGCGAATTAACCGGGCAACTACCGTTACCCTGCACCAGTTTTGCCAGCAATTCATCTTTCAACAGGTAGCCGATAATGTTGTCCTTAGACTCTTCCTGGTAGATCGGGATGCGTGAAAACCGGAGGGGTTCGTTCGAATTAAAAAATGTCTCGATGGTTTCGTTTTCCGCGGCGGCGATAACGACGGTACGCGGGGTCATGATGTCCCTGGCAGTGACACGGTCGAACATCAGCAGGTTGCTGATGATGTCGGACTCGGACTGTTCAAACACGCCATGTCTTGCGCCTATCTCCGCCATCGCGAGGAAATCCGAGCGGGAATAGATGCTGCCCCGGGTCTCTTTTTTCAGCACACCGGTAATCAGTTGACTCAGCCACACGAATGGATACAGCAGCATGATGATCAGTAGCAGCGAGTTGACGGTGAATCCTGCCAGTCGTTTCCAGTGGGTTGCGCCAATCGTCTTTGGGATGATTTCCGACAGAATAAGAATAGCGAGCGTCATGATGACCGGAACCGCAATGCCCGTGATCAACGGATTCGTATCGGACCAGATACGCGATGCCTCGGCACCGACACCGATTGCCCCCACTGTATGTGCAATCGTATTCAGCGTCAGTATGGCCGCCAGCGGTTTGTCGATGTTCGTTTTGAACGCGCGCAGGTGACGCCCGATGGCCGTGCCTTCCTTATGCTTGATCTCCGCGTAGGCCGGGGTGATGCTGAGTAACACCGCCTCCCACAGGGAACAGAGAAACGAAAACACGATCGAGACCAGGAAAAAACCGATGAGCAGGGTATACATGTGGAATTTGTAAGTGGTTGTCGTACCTAGGATAACGCGCCGCGTGGTCGGGCGACAACAGAAACAGTCCGGTCAATTGCCAACGAATGAGGTGTCAATACGCTAACCTGTCCGACTTGCTTTTCAGGTGTGCAGGACGTTACTGCACGTTATGTCGTGAAAGAATGACACAGCTTGACTGACATGCCCGGATAAACCCTTCGCACTGCCTGGCCGGAGCCGCGTCTTCTACTGCCCGAATCAATTAAGGCTCACGGGTCTTCATGGGTGAAACTGTCGGAAAACTTTACAAAAATCAGTGAACTATGGTCTTTTGCTGTTTATCCGGTAGGGCTTATAAATCGTTGTTTTATAAAACATTAGTTTCTTATCCGATTATCCCGTTGTCGAGAAACTTTACATATTGTTCGTAGCGTTGCTTTTAACCTATTGTAATTTAAAGAAAATATTGTCTGGTATACATCTTGCTAACTTGTAATTAAACAATTAACACTTCTTCATCGGACGGTACGAAGAACATGAACAACACACCTCGAATCCTGCTCCTGATTGGTTCGCTGTTTTTTGCAGCGACAGCCTCAGCGGTTCCTACACTGCAGTTAAACATTGAAGGCGGTTTTTACGACACAACTACCGAAACTATAGTCACCGCATCGGATGTGTTCACGCTTGATGCCCTGGCGAAGAAAAGTGATTTTGATTTGATACTTGACCAGCCGGTATATCTGGCCGTTGCCATTACGCCAAAACAGGAGGAGACGCTGACTGATTTTGGTTCATTCAGTGTAGATGGAACCAGCTACTCTATCGGTGACC
>JBHIXH010000075.1:0-7474 GCA_041984885.1 Gammaproteobacteria bacterium | reverse complement strand
CCGGTTTCAGGCTCTCATGCTGCCACTGCACGTCCGGGTAGGAAATCTCTTCGCGCCCATGTTTACGGTCGATAAAGTTATCCACCATCCCGGACTGTAGGGGGCCCGGACGGAACAGAGCCACGAGGGCTATCATATCTTCGAAGCAGTCAGGCTGCAGACGTTTGATCAAATCTTTCATGCCGCGAGATTCAAGCTGGAATACCGCGGTTGTCTGCATCTCCTGAATTAACCGGTACGTGGCCGGATCATCCAGCGGGATTTTCGTGATATCAATTTCCGGTTCGTTGGTTTTCCTGGCCGCATGGTTGGCATCACGAATGGCCCAGTCGATGATCGTTAATGTACGCAGGCCCAGAAAATCGAATTTAACCAGGCCAATACTTTCAACATCGCCCATATCAAACTGCGTAACGGTATTGTTTGTCCCCTGTTCACAGTATTTAGGCATGTACTCCGTCAATGGTTTGGGTGCGATGACGATACCACCGGCATGTTTGCCGGCATTACGGGATACACCTTCGAGTTTCTTCGCCAGGTCGATCAAAGTACCGACTTCTTCCTCGTCTTCGTATCGCTGTTGCAGTACCTGTTCTTCCTCGAGTGCACGCTCCAGCGTCATGTTCAAATCAAACGGGATCAGTTTTGCAATTTGGTCAACAAAACCGTAGGGATAACCAAGGACTCGCCCGACATCGCGCACAACGGCCTTGGCTGCCATGCGGCCGAAGGTAATGATTTGTGACACATGGTCCTGCCCGTATTTGGACGCGACATAGGCGATCACTTCATCGCGCCTGTCCATGCAAAAATCGACATCAAAATCCGGTAACGAGACACGTTCCGGATTAAGAAATCGTTCAAACAGAAGATCGTAGGCAATCGGGTCCAGTTCTGTGATGCCAATCGCATACGCCACGATGGAGCCTGCACCCGACCCCCTGCCCGGTCCGACCGGAATACCGTTGTCCCTGGCCCAGCGAATAAAATCGGCAACAATCAAAAAATACCCCGCAAAACCCATCGAGATAATCACTTCCAGTTCCCGTTGTAACCGTTCCTGGTATTCCGCGTGTATGCGGCTGTCAATCGATTGTTCTGTCAGTATCGTTTCCAGCCCTTGTCGGGCCAGTTCCTGTAAATAACTTTCCTGTGTCTGCGATTCGGGAACCGGAAAGTTCGGTAAAAAATGTTCGCCCAGTTTCAGCTCAACATTGCAGGCAGTCGCGATAGCGACCGAATTCTGTAGGGCTTCCGGTATGTCGTGAAACAGGGCCTGCATCTGCTCCGTGGTCTTTAAATATTGCTCATCGCTGTATTCTTTCGGCCGACGCGAATCCGACAGGGTGTAGCCCTGGTTGATACAGACGCGTGCCTCGTGCGCCTCGAAATCTTCCTGGTTGATAAAACGCACTGCATTGGTTGCCACCACCGGTATTTCAAGTTGACTGGCCAGGTTTAACGCCTGGGCGATGTAGGACTTTTCTTGGGCTCTGCCGAGCCGTTGCAACTGGATAAAATAATGTTGATTAAAAATGTTTTTGTAGGATTCAGCCAGTTGTGCTGCTTCTTCCAGCCTGCCTGCAAGCAGCAGTTGTCCTACGTCTCCCTGATCGGCGCCGGATAAAACAAGCAAATCATCAGCGTTCGGTGCAAGCCAGTCCCGATGAACATAGGGAACGCCCTGGATCTGACCCTCGGTATAACTGCGGCTGACCAGATCAGCCAGGTTGCGATAACCGTTAATGGATTTACATAACAGTATCAGGTGTCCACATTTATCTGCACCGTCGAACAGACGAATCGTCGCACCGATTATCGGTTTGATACCCCGTTGCTGACAGGCTCGATAGAACTTGATCGTCGAAAACATGTTGCCGTACTCGGTAATCGCGAGCGCCGGCATGCCGGCTGCAGCCGTGCACTCGGCCAGCGGTTCAATTTTGGCGATGCCATCCACGAGTGAATACTCGGAATGCACATCCAGATGAACAAAATTTTCAGCCATCATTACTGACCACGGAGATGAATTTTTTAACCGGCGCGAAACTTCGACGGTGAATTTCGCAGGGTCCCAGCTTTTCCAGCGCAGACAAGTGTTGTTTCGTTGGATATCCTTTATGTTGTGCAAACCCGTAACCGGGATAGACCAGATCCAGTTGTTCCATCTGGCTGTCTCTGTTCACTTTCGCCAGTATGGATGCGGCCGCGATTGCTGCCACCCTGGAGTCACCTTTGACAATTGCCTCGGCTGACATGGACAAAACCGGCAACCGGTTACCATCTACCTGTACATGTACGGGTTGTAGAGACAGCTGATCTACCGCTCTTTGCATCGCTAACAGACTCGCCTGCAGGATGTTTATCGAGTCGATTTCATCGATACTGGCCTCAGCTACTGACCAGGCCAGGCTTTTCTGCTTAATCACCGCGGCTAACGCAATACGTTTACTTTCAGACAAGACCTTGGAATCTGCCAGTCCTGCAACAGGATTATCAGGATCCAGTATAACTGCTGCGGCCACGACCGGCCCCGCCAATGGGCCACGACCAACCTCGTCGACGCCGGCGATCAGGTGATTCATGGCTTGTATGTTCATCACGCTGTCTTCAGGGGTAATGAGGTACTGATGTTATCCGCGAGTTCGGCAGCGCCTGTCTGTTGTAAAGAACGATGCAAAACAGAGAACTGCTCGATCAACTTCGACATTTCATCTTCATTATTCAGCATATCCAGTAATGCAGCGGCCAGTTTTTCCGGTTCACAATCCGCCTGCAGTAATTCCGGGACCAGTTGCTTGCCGGACAACAGGTTTGGCAAGGAGACAAATTTCGACTTCAGCAATTGTTTAATAATTATGCCGGTTAACCAGTTTACTTTATACGCGACAACCATCGGGCGTTTCATCAACATGACTTCCAGCGTGGCAGTCCCGGATGCGACCAACACAATGTCGGCGGCGGCAATCACCGTGCGCGTCCGGTTTGTGTACACATGCACATCAACTGGCTGTGAGCGATGCCGGTTAATTTGCCTGAATTCGTCACCGGTATGCTCATCCAGCAAGCCGGCTATCAGGCAGACATCAGAATCGTGTTCCAGTATTTCAACACAGCATTGCAGGAAAACGGGCGTCAGCCGACGAACCTCGCCTTTACGACTCCCCGGTAACAGGGCAATTATTTTATTTTCGGATGCCAGGCCCAACTGTTTCCTGGCCTCGTCCCTGTCAGTTGTCAGCGGGATTTCGGTCGCTAACGGATGTCCGGTACAGAAAGACGGTATCGCATTGCGGTCATAGTAGTTTTTTTCAAAAGGATATAACGTCAGCATCAAATCGACCGACTGCCTGATGCCTTTTAATCGACCTTCGCGCCAGGCCCAGACCGAGGGGCTGACGTAATGCACGGTCTTGATCTTGTGTTGACGTAAAAACCGCTCGAGCGGCAGGTTGAAATCCGGGGCATCCACACCGATAAACACATCGGGGCGGTTTGCAAGAAAAAACTGCTTCAGCTGTTTTCGTATGGATAATAGCCGGAAAAAACGTCCGGCCACTTCAACAATTCCAATGACAGAAAGCTCACTCATGGCAAACAGCGATTGACACCCCTCGGCCTGCAATGCCGGGCCACCGATTCCGGTTATCTGACACTCACCGTATTTCTGTTTTAAGCAGCGAACCAGGAATGCCCCGAGATAATCACCCGAGGGTTCCCCGGCGACTATACCAATCTTCAGCATGGGTATGCGTCATGTCCGGGCATTTAACGAATCAGACTACGCGAAGATGAACGGATAAATTCAATAAACATGGCGATATGTCCGGCTTCATCTTCCAGTGACTCAAGTTGTTCGATCGCCTGACTGACGGTATTTCCTGTGCGATAAAGAATCTTGTAGGCCTTTCTTAACAGGTTAATCTGATCCGAGGTAAAACCATGGCGTTTTAATCCCTCACGGTTTAACCCGGCCGGGCTTGCGGTATTGCCCGAAACCATTAAAAACGGTGGTACATCCTTGACGATGACGGACGAGATTGCTGAAAAACAGTATTGACCGACGTGACAAAACTGATGCACACCGGTGAAACCGCCCAGTATGACATGATCGTCAATTTTTACGTGGCCGGCGAGCGTGGCGTTGTTGGCAAATATGGTGTGATCGCCGACCAGGCAATCATGCGCGATATGCACGTACGCCATGATCCAGTTATCGTTACCGAGCCGGGTGATACCGCCACCCTCCTCGGTGCCACGATTAATTGTGCAATATTCGCGAATGGTATTGCCTTCACCGATTTCCAGGCGGGAATGTTTGTCTGCAGAATATTTTTTATCCTGCGGGTCATCACCGATACAGGAAAAGGAATGGATACGGTTATTACGACCAATTTTGGTTGGTCCTTTTATAACTACATGTGAATCTATAACATTGCCTGCCGCCAGTTCAACACCATCGCCGATAACACAATACGGACCAATTTCGACTTCTTTATCGACCCGGGCACCACTATGAACGACTGCAGTCGAATGGATCAATCTTCCGGATCCGTGATGGTTGTCAATAATTCAGCACTCGAAACAACCTTGCCGTCAACCGATGATGTTGCTTCAAATTTCCAGATGTTTCGCCGTTCTTTTATAAACTGCACCTCTATCAATAATTGATCGCCAGGTACAACCGGTTTTTTAAACCGCACCTTGTCAACGCCAACGAGAAAATACAGTGCATCATCAGACGGTTTTTCCACCATCGAGACCTCACCAAGCAATGCGGCTGCCTGGGCCATTGATTCGATTATCAATACTCCCGGCATAATCGCCTTCACCGGGAAGTGACCGAGAAAGAACGGTTCATTCACGCTGACATTTTTCAGTGCCACAAGATGATCGCGCACTTCGTATTCGACAACCCGATCAACAAGTAAAAACGGATAACGATGCGGTAAATGATTTTTTATCTGATCACTGCTTAGTGTTTGCATCCTGATTACCCCTGTTGTTGTTTTACCCAGGCCCGACGATTTTGCACGGGCAATTTTTCATCAATCTTCATTTTCAAGTTTTCTCAGGCGATGATAAATCTCATCCAGATGTTGAAAACGTGCCACATTCCTGCGCCACTTGTTGTTTTCCGTCAGCGGGATACCGGAAGAATGTAGCCCTGGCGTTTTAACCGATTTAGTTACCATGGAAAATCCCGTAATAATGACATCATCAACGATGTGTAAATGTCCGCCAATACCGGTTGCGCCACCTATCATGCATCGCTTGCCTATGTGCGTACTGCCGGAAATGCCGACACAACCGGCAATCGCAGTATTTTCACCTATATGGACGTTGTGACCTACCTGCACCAGATTGTCGATCTTGACGCCATCGGCAATGACCGTGTCATCGATGGCGCCGCGGTCAATAGTGGAATTAGCTCCGATTTCGACACGATCGCCGATTCGCACACTGCCTACCTGCGGTATCTTCACCCACTCGCCGTTATTGTTCGCTATGCCAAAACCATCTGCTCCGATAACAACACCCGGATGCAAAATCACCTCATTGCCGACCTGGATATGGTCTCTGAGCGAGACATTTGCATAGATATGACAGTCACAGCCGATCTGCACGTGTTCGCCGATCACACTCCCGGCTTCAATAACCGTGTTATTACCGACTTTACTGCCGGTACCGATGACGACGAATTCACCGATTGACGCCGAACCGGCAATTTCGACATCACCGCCGATAACCGCTGTTGACGCGATTCCCGGATTATATTTTTTGGCGGGATACAGGAGTGTCGCCGCATTCGCAAACGCCAGGTAGGGGTTCTCGTGAATCAATGAAGCTGCCGGACAGGCAGCTTCGTCTTCTGCGGATAATATTACCGCCGAGGCAGAAGTCTGTTTGAGATACTTTCGATAACGGCTATTGGAGAGGAAAGCAAGATCACCTTTGCCGGCATTCTCAAGCGTGGCGACACGAGAGATTCTACAATCGGTATCACCGTGGCATTCGGCACCGATTTTTTCGGCTAAATCTCCCAGTAACCATGACATCTCATGCCCCGGTTAGCTGCCCCCGTGCTTGGCTTTCAGCTTTTCTATGACCATGTTACTGATATCGGCTTTCGGACTGGCAAATATGACGCCCTCGCCCAGGATAATGTCATAACCGCTTTCCTTGGCAACTTCCCCGATAGACTCAACGATGTCTTTCTGGATTTTCCCGAATTCTTCATTGCGACGAAAATTCAGGTCTTCGCGGAATTCGTCCTGGTTGCGTTTCAGGTCACGTTTATTTGAAATGATGTCGCGTTCGAGATTGCGCCTTTCAGAATCACTCATAATCGCACCGTCTTTGGCCAAACGATCTTCCATATCCTTGATCTTCTTCTGCTCCGAGACCAGTTCACGGTCACGTGGTGCAAATTCTTTCTCGATTTTCTTTTTCGCGGCGTCAGCCTGGGGAGATTGTTCCAGCACACGTATGGCATTGACCGCGCCTATCTTCAACTGCTCGGCCTGCGTGGCAGGCGAGATGAGAAATACTGTCGAAAATAACAAGCCTGAAAATACTGTAGATAATTTTTTCAACGTTGAACTCCTGAAATACGAATTTTAGAAATTTGTCCCGAATGTGAATTGGAAAGGCTGGGTCTCGTCCCCGTCCTGATCGGCAATCGGCGCTGCCGCACTCACGCTCAAGATACCAAAAGGCGACACCCAGATACCAGCTATACCGGCTGAATAGCGTAGCTCACCGGCGTCAAAGTCCTCATTGATACCATAGACATTACCAGCATCAAAAAATCCTGACATACGGAACGATTTCAAATCGCTGAGGAAAGGCACCGGCAAGATTACCTCTGCCCCGGCCAGCAAACGGAGATTGCCGCCAAGTGGCCGGCCGACCGAATCTTTCGGACCCAACGTATTTTCTTCATATCCACGTACCGATTTCGGACCACCGGCGTAGAAATTTTCAAAGAACGGATACAGATTAGTGTCTCCGTATTTATCGCCATAACTGACGTCACCACGGAAAGAGAAAACATAATTCTCGATCAGTTCAACATAAAACTGGGTTCGGTAGGCAACCTTGTAAAACTCCAGGGAGTTCGGCAAGCCAGGCAAGGCCAGTTCGGCAGACAGCCGGTGCAGCATACCCTCGTCTGAGAAAAACGCATGGTTGCGGGTGTCGTAGGTAAAGCTACTGGAGAGCCTCAGGATATCAAACTGGTCACCGTTCGCATTGATAAAATCGCGAACCTCGGTCGCAACGATGGTGTCGGTATCAATCTCGGTGTTTTCATAATTAAGGCTGGCAAAGAGGTTATTAAACTCGGTCACCGGAATACGGAAATTCATTCCCCCACCCCAGATTCTCGAATCAAACCGTGTCACATTCGCATTACTGGCATCGGTTTCCTGGTACGTGGCGTTAAACCCGCGACTGATACCATCGATAGTCC
>JBHIXH010000074.1:0-7506 GCA_041984885.1 Gammaproteobacteria bacterium | reverse complement strand
ATATTTCGGCGAAACAACATGACTTGCTGCAACGCCTGACAGCCGGTTGGTCTGAACACGACGGCCATACGTTGTTTCTCGTCGGGGATCCGATGCAATCGATATACCGTTTCCGTGAGGCGGAAGTCGGCCTGTTTCTGACGAACTGGCAACAGCGGCGTCTGGGTCAAACCCGGCTCGTTCCATTAACGCTGAAGACGAACTTCCGTTCGCAACCGGGCATTGTCGAGTGGGTGAATTCGGCGTTTACATCAATATTACCCGGTATCCCTGATCCCTTGACCGGCGCAGTCTGTTACGAATCCTCGCAGGCGTATAAAAACATCCAGCCGATGCGCTCAGTCCATGTCTACCCATCGTTTGACAAGTCATCCATGGATGAAGCGACTTCACTGGTGCAGTGTATTCAGAAAATCCGTCAGCAGGATGAGCAGGAAACGATCGCGGTGCTTGTCCGTAGTCGTCGCCAGTTAATCCTGATCATGCAGGCATTACGTCAGAACTACTTGCCGTACCAGGCCGTCGATATCGAGAGCCTGGCCACCCGGACGGAAATCCAGGATGTACTCGCGTTATTAACGGCACTGTTACGACCGGCTGATCGCACCGCCTGGCTGGCTATTCTGCGTGCCCCCTGGTGTGGTCTGAAATTAACCTCGTTGTTAACACTGGCCAGTGATAGTGATCGTACGCTGTTTGCGTGTATGCAGGACGAGTCATTGCTGGCAAAACTGGATGCAGATGAATCTCGAAGAGTCAGGTCTCTTTGCGAGTCGTTGTCGGCAGCGTTAACCAACCTGCGCCGTCACAGCCTGCATCGCGTGCTGGAGAGTCTCTGGTTACAGATCGGTGGCCCGGCATGCCTGGCCGATCAATATCAACTGACAAATGTTTTAATCTTTTTCGATCACCTGGCGGCGAAAAATGAATCTGCCCTGACGCTGGATATCGACAGGCTCGAATCTGACCTGGCGCAACTGTATTCAAACCCCGAGGTGCAGGTCGATAACCCGGTGCAATTGATGACAATTCACAAGGCGAAAGGGCTGGAATTTGATCACGTCTTGTTACCGGCACTGGGCAGGAAGACGCGCAATCGTTTACCCGAGTTATTGTTATGGATGCAATTACCGCAGTTTGAAACCGGCAACGATCTGATCCTGGCACCGATACGCGAGACCGGACAGGAGTCGGCGCCCGTCTATGACTTTATTAATTCAGTGGAAAAGCAGAAACAGCAACACGAAGATGCCCGGTTGTTATATGTCGCGGTCACACGTGCGAAACAATCGTTACATTTGTTCGGGCATGCAGCGATATCTACGAAAGACAATGAACTGGCCTGTGCAGCGGCTGCCGGTTCATTCCTGCACAAGTTATGGCCACTGGTCGAACAGGATTATGTCGCCGCGTTGGCAGCAGCCGGCGCACAGAACGAGGAGCCGACGGTCATCATCGATCAGAACTGGCGGCGTTTTGCCGACGAATGGAGCGTGCCTTTACCGGCTGCGTTACCGGAATGGGGCGATGAGATAACCGGTGATGCCGAAGAGGCGAGTACGGATGAGATCGAATATGAATGGGCCAGCCAGGTAATTAAACACATCGGGTCGGTCGTGCATGCGGCGATCCAGTCGATGGCAGAACAGGGCATCGACAACTGGAATAGTGAGAGAATCGAAACCAACCGGCAGGCCTACCAGACTGCATTGCTGTCGCTTGGTGTCGATGCAACCAGCCTGGCCTCCGCCACCGACCAGGTGTGCCAGGCGTTGAAAAACCTGATCGAAGATGAACGCGGTCGCTGGTGCCTGGATAGTGGCCATGAACAGCCACAAAACGAATACCCGTTGAGCGGCCTGGTCGATGACCGCGTTCAACATGTGCGACTGGATCGCACGTTTATTGATGACGAAGGCATACGCTGGATCATTGACTACAAGACCAGCCGCCATGAAGAAGCCGATGTCGAATCGTTTCTTGACCGCGAACAGCAACGCTACCGGGAACAACTGGAAAACTACGCAAGATTAATGCGGGGACTGGATGAGCGACCGATCAAACTGGGTCTCTATTTCCCGTTGTTGAAAGGCTGGCGCAGTTGGGATGCGGCGGTGAATTGATGCCGTCAATCATCGACCAGCTTTATCGGTTAAACGAAACCGAATTCTCACGACTCTATGCGGCGCACGGAGCAGAAGTACGGGAGTACGATCACTATCGTTGGCTGCATCTAGGCGGCGATCTGATTCAGTCTGCGGTTGATTGCCATGCCCCCGAGCGCTTGTTAAATCCGGTCAATGCTTCCATGCTGACTGCGCTGGTTTTCCTGCCGCAGTATCGATCCATTCTGAATCTCGGATTTGGTGGCGGGGCATTTGAACGCTTTTTCGGTAAATATTTACCGGACAGTAACGTAGATTCAGTCGAGTCGGATGAAATCGTCATTCATCTTGCACGTGAATTTTTCTTTATCGACCTGGAATGTCCTGTGTATCTGCAGTCGGCCGAGCAGTTTCTTACTGGCTGCGATCAGCAATATGATTTGATTTTGTGCGATCTGTTTGCGGAAGAAAAACATCCTGCCAGTTTCTATGACACGGATTTCTATCGAGGTTGCCAGCGTTGCCTGCACGCGCATGGCGTACTGGTCATGAACCTGATCCCGGCAGATGAACGGGATATGACAGCGATCCTGTTACCGCTTCGGCAGTCATTTCGATACTCTGGACTGTTACAGTTACCGGATCACGATAATGCGATCCTGTTCGCCTCAAACCAGGCGTTTCGATCAGACCACGCCGTTGTGGTACCGCAGTTAGACATTGATTTAACTGGATATATTGAACAGATTCACTGGTTACCCGAGCAGTCTGACTGAATTACACGTAAAAAAAAGCATACCGGAATTATTACCTGTGGTCGCCGCAGTAAAAAAAAGTTAATCTTTTGCCAGCAATCCGAAGATAATAATTACGTGAAGGAGGTAGTTATGGCCCACCGCGATATGTCAGATGCAACCCGCATCAGTTATCTGACCAGTGAAATAACGGTTTCCCAGACGATCTACGATGCCGCGTCGAGAATTCTGGCGGCGTATATCAACCAGGATAAAGTCTCAAACGAAAACGAAAACGCGATGATCGACAAGTCGGTGAAACTCGCACTGGAACTGGCCATACAAACGGACAAGATCATGTCGCAATCGACGACGGGTAACGAGGGAGTATAATTTCCATATAGTCAGCGACAGGCGTGACGTCCTTATAGCGTCTGTCAGAACCCCGTCACCGGATTTATGCAACAGCACGAACAGCAACAGACACTGATACGTGCTTTTCGTATTTACAGCTATGTCTGTTTTGCGTTATTCGCATTCACAGCGATACTTGCCGCGTTCGCCACGACCGGCGGTCCGGATCGCGAAATCTTCGCCGGTTATACCGCGTTTTTGCTTTTCCTGTTTGCCTCGTTGCCGGCGCACCTGCTTGGCATTCTGTTTCTCGTTATCCTGATCACGCGCTATTCATGTCTCAAGCAAATGTTTTTTACTGTCTGTTATTTTATCGGCTGGGTCGTGTTACACATCATCGTGTTCTTACCGATGATCAAGCCGTTTATTTCCGATTTAAGCTCCGACACGGCCTATAGCATTACTCACCAGGCAGAGAAGCAGTTAATAGAACAGGTACGTTTTCACAAGGAGATTGATGCGGTAAAAAAACTGATTGCCGATGGTGTTGATGTGAATGCGCGTGACCGGGAGTTTCAATTTACCGCGCTGATCTGGGCCGCACACGATGCACCGCTGCCGATCATGCAGGCGCTGCTTGAGGCCGGTGCCGATCCGAACCTCAGCACAGACAGACAGGCATCGTTCAGCCCGAATAACCGGGTGACAGCCAGTGGCATGACCGCATTGACACGCGCCGTCTCCGTGTCTGACAGCGAGTTGCGTCGACAACGCGTGCAGTTGTTGCTTGGTTATGCTGCCGATGCCAAGGCGCCCGGTGCTATCCTGGTTGCCTGTGCCTGGGGCGATGTGGACATCATGACATTGTTAATGGACAACGGCGCGGATATTCATCAACAGGATGTCAAGCAAGCCAATTGTGCCCATGTTGCTGCCGAAGCAGGACATTGGAACGTGTTGCAAAAACTGGATGAACACGCGGTTGACCTCGATAAACCGAATAAATATACAGTAACACCGCTGGACATCGCCTTGCAGGCACGCCAGGACAACGCGGTTTTATTTTTACTGGAAAAGGGCTATCGCACGACACGCACGCATCGGCTTGAGGACTACCTGCAACAATTATCCGATCAGCAATTAAAACAGAACATCGAGCAACTACTTGAGTAAACACACCCTTAACTAAAAACAACCAGTCCAGGAAAACTATAATGAAAGCGGAAACCATTGCCATTCACGGTGGCTATCAGCCAGACCCGACAACGAAAGCCGTTGCTGTACCAATCTATCAAACGACATCCTACGCCTTTGATAACACGCAACATGGTGCGGATTTGTTTGACCTGAAAGTCGAAGGCAACATCTACACGCGTATCATGAATCCAACTACGGCGGTGCTGGAAGAACGCGTGACGTTGCTTGAAGGTGGGGTGGGTGCGCTGGCACTGTCATCCGGCATGGCTGCGATCACGTACGCGGTGATGACGATTGCCGAATCCGGTGACAACATCATTTCCACGCAGACATTGTACGGTGGTACCTACAATCTGTTTGCGCATACGTTGCCTCAACTCGGTATTCAAACCCGCTTTGTCGATTCCAAGGACTTTGCTGCGATGTCGGCGCAGATCGATGACCGGACCAAGGCGATCTTCTGCGAATCGATTGGCAACCCGGGTGGTGACGTCGCCGACCTGGAAGCGATTGCACAGTTGGCACATGCGAAAGGGATCCCGGTTATTGTTGATAACACGGTACCGACACCGTATCTGTGCCAGCCGTTTCAGCATGGCTGCGACATTGTCGTGCATTCATTAACGAAATACATGGGCGGGCATGGCACCAACATTGGCGGCATCCTCGTCGACTCCGGCAAGTTTCCCTGGGCCGAACATGCCGGGCGGTTTAAACGCCTGAACGAACCGGACGTGTCCTACCATGGTGTCGTCTATACTGAGGCACTGGGTGAAGCGGCGTATATCGGTCGTGCCCGGGTTGTGCCATTACGCAACATGGGCTCGGCGATATCGCCGTTTAACAGTTTCATGACATTGCAAGGCATTGAAACGTTACCGGTGCGTATGGACCGTCATTGTCAGAATGCACTGGCCGTTGCCGAGTATCTGCAGGCACATAAAAAAGTCACGTGGGTACGTTATGCCGGTCTCAAGGATCATGCCGATTACGATCTGTTACAAAAATACTGTCGGGGACAGGCCGCCGGTATCCTCAGCTTCGGCATTCAGGATGGTGTGGCCGGTGGTACGCGTTTTATTGACGCGCTGCAATTAATTACGCGCCTCGTGAATATTGGTGATGCGAAATCGCTGGCCTGTCATCCGGCGACGACGACACATCGCCAGTTAAGTCCGGAAGAGATGCAGACGGCCGGTGTCAGTGAAGACCTGGTGCGCCTGTCGATTGGCATTGAACATATCGATGACCTGATCGCCGACATCGAGCAGGCACTCGACAAGGTATAACTATTATCACTAAAAAAATAGCGAACGCCATCTGGCAACGGCAATATCGAACAAAAAAAAGCGCAGGCATCAGAGGAGGAGGGATGCCTGCGCAAAAAGTCCCACATAGAAGGATGTGGGTTGGGGAGACAATCGTTATCACAGGCCGGGGTGGCGAAAAAAAACCCCGGTAAGCGCTGCGCCTGCCGGGGTTTGTTCTTGTTCCCGGAAGGCCTTGTCAGTTCGCTGCCTTCCGGTAATGTTCGGGAAGGCTAGAACATGCGTGTCATGCCAAATGGATACACACAGATCAGTGACTTGACGTAGTGGCCATGCCAATCACCAGGCAGACGTACGCAGTCGCTTGCGAATTTGTGGTCGTGTTGTGTGTGTATCTGTTTCATTGCTAAATCTTCAATCTGCCGTCAATGGATACGGGATGCGTACTATAACCAAATCAAGCCAGATTTCAAGCCGAAAGTTGCCGGATCCAGTGAATAAATATCTATATCTATCAATAAGATAAGTTGATTATGCAACAGAGATTATAGGCCCTGGAAAGCTCTTATTGCATCGCAACATATTGATTTTATTCATGGTTTTTTTAGGCGAAGGACATTTTCCTTTACTTCATAACGGGAAAATTCTATGGTTGCCGTATAGATAACTCGGGGGGGTGTATCTATTCTGCCATTGGCGTTAAGTCTGCACACTTGCTATGCCTGATAACCAAGATAAAGTTTTGGCCTCCTACGCCAGCCAGCCTGATACGGCGTTCGCTCCGGCTGATTTCCTGTCCCGAATTCGTTCCCTGCGCGTGCAATTTCGCACCTCTATCTATGCCTCCGTCGCCGCCGCGTTGTTGATGGCGAGCATCATCAGTAAGTTTGCTTCGCTGGTGGTAATAACGGACTGGCTGATCCTGTTTGCCATTGTCAGCCTGGCACGCGTCTACACCGGTGTATTGCGTCACCAGGGTGAGTTGTCGATCCGCAGTGCCAGTGAGTGGTACATATTCTTTTTACTCGGTTGCTTCGCGGCCGGCTGCCTGTGGGCCTACCTCGGTATGCGCATATTGCCGGGCCTGGCATTGCCGGCTATCGATATGTTGTTTCTGCATGCGTTAGCGATCTTGTTTATAGCCGGTTTAACCAGCGGGGCATTGTACATCTATAAAAACAGCCTGCCCGGTCAGTTCGCGTTTTCTGTGCCGGCCATCCTGCCATACTCGGTCTACCTGATTATGCAGTCTGATCCCTACCTGCCGATCTTCGGCACGGTGTTTCTCATCTTCTTTCTGTTTACACTGTTATTACGCCTCAGCCAGCCGCAGGCACGCTAGTCTCTCGCAGTCCACAACATTAATTTTCATCAGGCTGTTGCTGATGGAATAATCATTGCATTTATCCTTCGTTATGATGAACGCCGGATCA
This sequence comes from Gammaproteobacteria bacterium, assembly GCA_041984885.1. GTDB lineage: Bacteria > Pseudomonadota > Gammaproteobacteria > Eutrophobiales > Eutrophobiaceae > UBA4486. The sequence continues at coordinate 415 of JBHIXH010000074.1, read as the reverse complement.
CGTCTACTGCGTAAAACCGTTGTGCTGTTGGCAGCGACGCTGGCCTGGCTCGCCTGTGCAAACGTCATATCGGCGGCGGAAAATTTCAAACCGAACCTGTTCCGCGTGGAGCCACCACAGATCGTGGTCTACCCGAACGTGTTCCTGACACCGGAACGCTTGCAGAACACGAAGCTGTTTCGGCTGGCGCGCGAAGTGCAAAAGGCATCACGCGATATCCTGATCCAGTTCGTGTTCGCCGAGAACGGCCTGGCGATCGACCGGGTGATGGTCGGCGGTCGCTCGGTCGTGGTCGACGGCCGCATGACCACCATCGACGAGGCCAAGCTCTACGGCGAGGCCCGGACCTCGGCGGCCGAACTGGCCGAAAGCCTGGCGCCGCAGCGCGAGCGCCAGCTCAAGCTCGCCGGCTACG
>JBHIXH010000073.1:0-7806 GCA_041984885.1 Gammaproteobacteria bacterium | reverse complement strand
ATCGGCAATGTAGGAACCCTCATCGAGATCATTCACATACAGTGTTTCGAATGTCAGGTCCGGCGCCTCGGCCAGTTTTTCCAGCAACTCGGCCGTGATTTCCGTGTTCGCGGCGCACAGCAATTCACCGGTTTCCTTGTCGATAATGTCGCGGGCAATGACCTTGTCGATTAAATAGTCTTCCGGGACAGATAACTCCGTCATCTCGGCAGCATGCATTTCCTTGATATGGCGCGCGGTAATACGGCGATCTTTCTCAACAATCAACTTGCCGCGTTTTGTCTTGATATCAAACGAAACGGTTTCACCTCGCAGACGCTCGGGCACGACCGAATAAAATATTTCATCTTTTTCGATGCGAACCTGGTTGGTCTCGAAGAACAGTTCAAGAATTTCCTCTGTTTCCATACCGAGTGCACGCAACAATATCGTCGCGTATATCTTGCGACGACGATCAATACGACAATAGACCAGGTCTTTGGGATCAAATTCGAAATCCAGCCAGGATCCACGGTAAGGGATGACGCGCGCTGAATACAATAACTTGCCGGATGAGTGGGTTTTGCCACGATCATGTTCGTAGAACACGCCAGGCGACCGGTGCAACTGGGATACAATGACACGTTCTGTTCCGTTAATGACAAACGTACCGGTCTTTGTCATCAATGGCATTTCACCCATGTAGACTTCCTGTTCCTTGATATCTTTGACGACCTTTTCGTTACCGCTCGCTTCCTTGTCATAAATGATCAAACGTACCTTCACTCGTAGCGAGGAGGCATAGGTTAATCCACGTAACTTACACTCTTTAACATCGAAAACCGGTGTGCCAAGCTGGTAGCTGACATATTCAAGTGCCGCATTGCCGGAATAACTTTCAATCGGGAAGACTGACTTGAACGCAGCATGCAAGCCAAGATCGTTACGTGATTCCGGTTCTGCTTCTTCCTGCAGAAAACGTGAATAGGAATCGACCTGGGTCGCAAGCAAATTTGGAACACGCAATATACCCGGACGGGTACCAAAATCGTTACGAATCCGTTTCTTCTCTGTGTAGGAATAAGCCATTAGTGTGTCTCACATCGGTTGTGCATTGTGATTGGGCAATTTGATTGTTTGAATCGAATCAAAGCGCAGGCGCTGAAACAAACCACGGGCAGCGGGCCATCTGCCATGCAGACGGCCCGGCCCCGATTGCGGATTGATTCCAGCTGCAAAGATAAAGCCGGTTATTTGACTTCGACGGTGGCGCCGGCTTCTTCCAGCTGCTTCTTGATGTCTTCGGCTTCGTCTTTTGGTGCGCCTTCTTTCAATGGAGAGGGTGCGCCTTCAACGAGTTCTTTCGCTTCTTTCAGACCCAGGCCGGTCACTGCCCGGACCACTTTAATGACGGCAACCTTGTTGTCGCCAAAACCGGTAAGGACCACATCAAACTCGGTCTTTTCCTCGGCAGCAGCACCCGCATCAGCGGCAGGACCTGCAGCTGCAACCGCAACCGGTGCGGCGGCTGAAACGCCCCATGTTTCTTCCAGCTCGTTGATCAATTCAACCAGCTCCATGACCGGCATTTGACCCAGCGCATCTTTAATTTCTTCGCGTGATAATGACATGTGTAAACTCCTGATAAATGATTAAGTATTTAAAATATTGAAAATCAAGCGGCCTGATCCTGATCGCGTTTTGCGGCGAGCAGGCGTGCAAACTTGGCCTGTGGCTCGGCAACGGTGCGAACGAATTTCGACATCGGTGCCTGCAACAAACCGAGCAACATGGCGCGGGCCTCATCAAGTGTCGGCATACTGGCCAGGCGTTCTATATCGCCGGCTTCAAGTAATTTGCCGTCAATCGAGACCAGCTTGACGATTAGTTTTTCATTGTCTTTGCTGAAATCGCGGATAACTTTCGCTGCTGAGCCGGGCTCATCGTTTGAGAACGCCAGAAGCAAAGGTCCAACCAGGCTTTCCCGCATGCATTCGAACTTCGTGTCTTGCAACGCACGCCTTGCCAGCGTGTTGCGTACGACTCGAAGATAAACCCCGGCATCGCGGGCTGATTTGCGTAAATTGGTCAATTCAGCCACCGAAAGGCCGGAGTATTCCGCTGCAATTGCGGTAGGAGCCTTGTCAGCAATTTCGGCAACTTCTTCGACAATTACCTTTTTTTGCTCAAGTGTAAGACTCACACTATTTCCTCCGTTAATAATCCCGATACGGTAACGGATTGTTGCCAATCCTTTCCGGTTACTGCATCGAGTTTGCTAGTTACGGCGACCTTTCTCTGGTATTGCATTGATCGGTATCACCGTCTGCGCAGGTAATGAAAAAACTCATTCATACATTAAGTCTTGCGACACCTGCGGTCTTTGACGTCTGACGATTCCATTCGCCAGCCGAAAGTCTTTAATTACTGTTCTGTCTATTCCTGACAGAACCTGATTCTTTCTATCGCGTTATATCGATAACGAACTCTGGTCCACGAGAATGCCGGGGCCCATCGTGGTCGAGAGGCTGATCTTTTTCATATAGATGCCCTTGGCCGCACTCGGTTTTGCCTTGACCAGATCGTTTAATAACATCTGCAAATTCTCCTGCAAGGCGTCCGGCTCAAACGAAACCTTGCCAATCGCACAATGAATAATTCCGTTCTTGTCAGTGCGATAGCGCACCTGACCGGCCTTCGCGTTATCCACCGCCTGTTTGACGTCTTTCGTCACGGTGCCGACTTTCGGGTTCGGCATCAGGCCCCTTGGGCCAAGTACCTTGCCGAGTTTGCCGACCACACCCATGGCATCCGGAGTGGCAATGACGACATCGAATGCGATATCGCCTTTCTGCATGGTTTCGGCCAGATCTTCAAAGCCAACGACATCGGCACCGGCCGCTTTCGCAGCATCAGCCAGCTCACCCTGAGCAAATACGGCCACGCGTACTGTCTTGCCCGTGCCCTTTGGTAAAACAGTCGATCCACGCACTTGCTGATCCGACTTACGTGCATCAATGCCCAGATTGACGGCGACCTCGACTGACTCATCGAATTTTACCGAGGAGCAGTCCTTCAAAAGCTTCAGTGCCTCGGGCAAGGGGTAAGGTTTGCCACGCTCAACCTTTTCGTTGATTGCCTTGTTGCGTTTTGAGAGCTTCGCCATTTACACGCCCTCCGTTTCAAGACCCATGCTACGCGCCGTTCCGGCGATCGTACGCACGGCTGCATCCAGATCCGCAGCGGTTAAATCCGGTTCTTTTGTCTTTGCGATCTCTTCCAGTTGGGCACGTGTTACCTTGCCAACTTTATTCGTGTTGGGTGTACCGCTACCGCTTTTTACGCCCGCCGCCTTCTTTAACAGGTGTGCGGCCGGTGTCGTCTTGCTGACAAAGGTAAAACTCTTGTCGGAATATACGGTGATAACAACCGGTACTGGCAGGCCGGGTTCCATGTCCTGCGTTTGTGCATTGAATGCCTTGCAGAACTCCATGATGTTCAAACCATGTTGACCCAGGGCCGGTCCAACCGGTGGACTCGGATTCGCCTGTCCGGCAGGCACTTGTAATTTCACATAAGTGTCTATTTTTTTAGCCACTTTCAACCTCCTTGGGTGCAAACGCCTGATGCAGGACCAGGCTCCCCGTTATATAAATAACTTTAATATCCCTTGACCGTGGGATATCACGAAAAAACTGTTTACTCTTTTGCGACCTGGCCGAATTCCAGTTCCACCGGTGTCGATCGACCAAAGATCAGGACAGATACGCGTAAGCGACTCTTCTCGTAGTTCACTTCTTCCACGACACCGTTAAAATCAGTGAACGGTCCATCAGTTACACGTACCACCTCACCCGGCTCAAACAGCACCTTTGGCCGCGGTTTATCGACGCCATCCTCAACACGTTGCAAAATCGTATTTGCTTCGTTGTCCGAAATCGGGGCGGGTCTGTCACTCGTACCACCGATAAAACCCAGCACTCGCGGCGCGTCCTTGACCAGATGCCAGGTATCATCATTCATTTCCATCTGTACCAGGACGTAACCGGGGAAAAACATCCGATCACTTTTGCGTTTCTTACCGTCGCGCATTTCGACGACTTCTTCCGTCGGCACAAGGATCTCACCAAACTGATCTTCCATGCCGCTGCGTTTTATTCGCTCCTGTAATGAACGCATGACCTGTGCCTCGTAGCCGGAATACGCATGAACTACATACCAACGTAATGACATATCAACCACGTCCCATCAAGGAGCCGATAGACCAGCCAAGAAACATATCAAGCAACCATAAAAAGATGGCTACGATCACCACCATCAGGATAACCAGCAGGGTGGTTTGTATCGTTTCCTGCCTGGTAGGCCAGACAACCTTACGCACCTCCATCTGCGTATCCTGAAAAAATGCCCAGGAGTTGCGTCCCTTATGCGTTTGCAACGCGACAAAGAGCGCGACACCGGTCGCGGCCAGTAATGCCAGCACGCGCACCAGCGTTGACACTTCTGAATACAGGTAAAAGCCGACCACGCCAGCCAGTATGATTAACAAGGCCACGGCCAGTTTTACTGTATCCAGCGTATCGCTGACTGTTTCTACTTTTGAATTCATCTTTTATACATCTGCCAGGTTTACTCACCGAAAATGGCAGGCCAGGAGGGAATCGAACCCCCAACCTGCGGTTTTGGAGACCGCCGCTCTGCCAATTGAGCTACTGGCCTAATCCTTCTTTATTTATACGCAAGCCACTCGTTAATTAAATTAACGACTTACTCAATCACCTTGGCGACGACACCCGCGCCAACGGTACGACCACCCTCACGGATGGCAAAGCGCAAGCCCTCTTCCATCGCAATCGGCGCAATCAATTTCACCGTGATCTTGATGTTATCCCCCGGCATCACCATCTCGGTGCCACTCGGTAACTCCACCGCACCCGTCACGTCCGTCGTCCGGAAGTAAAACTGCGGCCGGTAGTTGTTGAAAAACGGCGTATGACGACCGCCTTCATCCTTGCTCAATACGTACACCTCGGCCTCAAAGTGCGTGTGCGGTGTGATCGAGCCCGGTACACACAGCACCTGACCCCGTTCCACTTCCTCGCGCTTCGTACCGCGCAACAACACACCCACGTTGTCACCCGCCTGGCCTTCGTCCAGCAACTTCCTGAACATCTCCACTCCCGTACACGTCGTCTTCTGCGTGTCTCGGATACCCACAATCTCGATTTCTTCGCCCACCTTCACAATGCCGCGCTCAACGCGTCCGGTCACCACGGTTCCACGACCCGAGATACTGAATACGTCTTCTATCGGCATCAAAAATGGCTGGTCCACCGGGCGCTCCGGCACCGGAAAGTACTCGTCCATCGCCGCCACCAGTTTCTCGATCGACGGGATGCCAATCTCGCTCGTATCGCCTTCCAGTGCCTTCAACGCCGAACCCGTCACGATCGGCGTGTCATCACCCGGAAATTCGTAACTGTCCAGCAGTTCACGGATTTCCATCTCAACCAGTTCCAGCAACTCGGCATCATCAACCTGGTCCGCCTTGTTCATGTACACCACGATGTAAGGTACGCCCACCTGGCGCGACAGCAGAATGTGCTCGCGCGTCTGCGGCATCGGGCCATCGGCCGCGCTACACACCAGGATCGCCCCGTCCATCTGCGCCGCACCCGTGATCATGTTCTTCACGTAGTCCGCGTGTCCCGGGCAGTCCACGTGCGCGTAATGACGTCCTTCGCTTTCGTACTCCACGTGTGCCGTCGCAATCGTGATACCGCGCTCGCGCTCTTCCGGCGCGTTATCAATCTGGTCGTACGCTTTCGATTCACCGCCGTATTTCTCCGACATCGTCTTCGTGATCGCTGCCGTCAACGTCGTCTTGCCATGATCCACATGGCCGATCGTTCCCACGTTTACGTGGGGCTTCGTACGTTCGAATTTTTCCTTGGACATACTCTGAATCTCCGGAGTTTACTTGTTGGTTAAATTTGTTACTTGTTACTCAGTCAAAATTCCAAAAACTGGAGCTCATAACCGGATTTGAACCGGTGACCTCTTCCTTACCAAGGAAGTGCTCTACCGACTGAGCTATATGAGCAAAATACAGCTACAAGTTACTAGCCATAAGCTACTAGTAAAAAAGATACTGCGCTTGTTGCTTACAGCCAGTCGCTACGAATTTCTGGAGCGGGTGATGGGAATCGAACCCACATCATCAGCTTGGAAGGCTGAGGTTCTACCATTGAACTACACCCGCCTGTTCCGTTCATCCCAACCACGAGCCTGTAACCATCCATGTTCGGGCTACCAGCTCGTCGGTCGCTCCATGCGTCCTGCATCCGCGACACTTGTACACCCTGTACATCGTCCTGACTCGCGTTCGTTCTCACCCATCAAAGCCAACTTCGAATATAATTAAAATCCGCTCTGGTGGAGGGGGGAGGATTCGAACCTCCGAAGGCATAGCCAGCAGATTTACAGTCTGCCCTCGTTGACCGCTTGAGTACCCCTCCAAAAATCAAGCCGCACATTGTCAGTTAATCGACAAACCCTGTCAACAGAACAGATTTGACAATTTTGTTAAGAATTAGACTGGTTTAGAAGATGCGTAGAATCGGGGCACGGCCTCAGCCCGCACGGAAAACCTGGCCGGTAATCGCATCCCGAATTTCGGTCGGTCGTGCCAGGGACCCGGTTTTTCCGGGCACCAGGTAATCAATCCGGTTTTGAAAGTAGGCCCGCACCTGATTCACTGTTTTTGCCGGTCGACAACGGTCCGGATTGGCACTGGTTGAGACGAGCGGGCCGGATTGGCTACAGAGAGAATTCACGATCGGGTGAGCCGAGACACGGATCGCGATGCTGGCTCGATCCCCGGTGATCCAGTCCGGCGCCTGCCTTGAGGCGGGAAAGACCCAGGTCACCGGTCCGGGCCAACTGTGGAAAACATCTGACCACCTTATTTCAGGATCATCGTATATATAATGTGTCACTTGGCTAATATCGGCCGCGACGATAATCAGCCCCTTGCTGACGGGTCGTCGTTTCAAGCGTAATAATTTGAAAACCGCGGCGGCAGAATCAGGACGAACACTGACTCCGAATACGGCTTCGGTGGGCAAGGCGATAATACCGTTATTCTGAATGGTTTTATCAGCGAGTTGTCGATGCCATTGCCGCATCATGCCCGGGTCAGTCTAGTCCGTCGACTTCTTCGCGGCCTTTTTCTTCGCGGCCTTTTTCTTCGCTTTCTTTTTTGTTGTCTTCTTTTTTGCCGTCTTCTTCTTTGCCGCTTTTTTTGCTGTTTTCTTTTTACCGCGTCGCCCACGTACCGGTGCTTCGGCGATCAAGCGTTGACACTCTTCCAGTGTCAGGCTGGCCGGTTCCTGGTCTTTTGGTACGCGCGCATTTTTTTCGCCATCGGTGATGTAGGGACCATAGCGGCCATTCAGCACGGAAATGCCCTGTTCCTTGAATATCTTGATCTCCTTGTTGGCATCAAACTCTTTTTTCTCCTTGATCAGTTCCAGCGCTTTTTCCAGCGTGACCGTATGCGGGTCTTCTTCCTTCAATGAGACAAACTTGCTGCCATAACGGATATAAGGCCCAAATCGACCGATACTGGCAACCACTTCTTCGCCTTCATCGGTTTCGCCCAGGGCACGCGGTAACTTGAATAACTCGAGTGCCTCTTCCAACGTAATCGTATCGATACGCTGACCGGGTCGTAAGCCGGCGAATTTTGGTTTTTCTTCATCGGAATGTCTTCAAGAAGTTGTAATTCATCTTTTGTAAAAAGTCGATTTATGTTGGTCACAATAA
>JBHIXH010000072.1:0-7865 GCA_041984885.1 Gammaproteobacteria bacterium | reverse complement strand
GATAGCCTGAATGTGATCTGTATTGCCTTCGTCGCCAGATCGATCCTTAAGGGCTTTTGGAAGGATCTCCGGAGCATTGTTTTGGTGCTGGTCTGTCTGGCTACTTCCTACTAATTGACAGATTACAGTTTCCATGGATATTTTATAGTTTTACAGATTAGGAAACTTATGACTGAATAGAGTAAGGAAATGCAGTTCTACATGTACAGCAAATGTTTTAATTTATAGTCCAGCAACAGCGCCAGGTCGGTAGGCAGTTCATCGTCACCCAGTGCCTGCAAGGCGGCCTCGGCCACGCCGGTGAAATCAGTTTGACTGCGTTCCGAGAACAACAGGTTTAACTGGCCGGCTGCCAGCTTTAACATTACACAAAGTGCGGTGATGACATCCCACTCGGCATCGGTAAATGTTGCCGGCGGTAACGCACGCACGTCATTAAATAACAGGTCAACTCCGTGAATCTGTTGAAGTTGCTGAATGACTGCGAGAACACGTTTTTTCATGGCGCTGCGTATTTCTTTTTCAGCCTTGTTGTCACTCGGGGCAGGAAAACCCTCCGACACCCTGTGTTGTTTGCGCCAGGTACCGCTTTTCGTCAGTAATAATTCGGACAGACCCAGCCATTGCGGTACATGCTCAATGTCTTCGGCCGGATACTCGGTAATAAAATGACAGTTCGCTGTGTCATGCTCAGGGTTCGATTGCTGCAGGTTCAATGCAGCGAATGCCGCCACTTCGCACAGTTCGGTTTCCAGTTCGGTCGGCAGGCGTGTCCGCAACTGTGACAGTTTTTCTGTAATGACTGTCTGCAGTGCCGCCTCCAGTTGCTCCCGCTGTGGTGTATCAATCACATGGCTTAGCCATTGATCGCGTTTGCCCAGCATGCCGGTCAATAACCGTTTGACCCGCGGCAGATCGTTGTCCAGATGATCGAGCAAGCGTGCAATTGAATCCGACCAGACATTGTCTTTCTCCAGTTCGTTCAATGCCATGGTCGCCGCCTGTTCGTACAACGGTTGGGCATCCTCAACCGTCTCGACACGTGCGCCGAGCCCGGACAACACCGGCGCACGTTTCACCAGGTTGGCACACAGCGCATCAATCGTCAGGATCTTCATGCGTGCCGGGTTCTGTTGCAGTTGCCAGCCGGATTGCGCATCACGCTTCAGTGCAGCCTGCGCCAGATGCCAGGTGTGTTGCCTGTGCTCGTCTTGCGGTGGCGTAGCGGACGCCGCCAGTGATAATGCCGATAGGATTCTCGTTTGCATCTCGTTCGCTGCCTTGCGCGTGAACGTGATCGCCACGATCTCTTCCGGGTTATCGACCAACGATAACAGGCGCAGGTAACGCTGTATCAGCAGTTCGGTTTTACCCGAACCGGCGGGCGCACGCACAATGCACGAGTGCTCGGCGCTGATGGCCTGCAGGCGTTGTTGCTGATCGTCGATCAGATCATTCATCGACAACTTCCCCGGAACCGTTTTGACACTTCTCATGAATGCGACAGAACGCATGCAAATCACAATAGCGACATGCGCTGTCGTCTTTTGGTGCGACCTCTGCCAGACCCTGTTTAAATTCCTCGGCCAGGTTGGTTAACACCTGGCGCCATTCGACCAGTTTTTCCTGCCAGTCCGGTTGCGTAATAACCTTGCCGGCGAGTATCCCGTCCTCCTGTGCCAGGCCATGATAGCCAACATCGCCGGACTTGATGCGGGCAAACACCAGTGCCGCGACCTCGCCGTCACTGGTCACTGCATACAAGGGCAGTTGCGGATCAGACGGGCGTTCATCTTCCCAGTCACCCGGGCTGACAACGCCGGTCTTGTAATCAATGATGACGAGACGGCCGTCGTTCAGTTGATCGATACGATCCAGTCGCATGCTGAGTGTGATACCGGCAAACGCAACATGATGGCCTTTTTCCGTGCCTGCCACAGTAAACGGCGGACGATCCAGGTCGATGACGAGGCTGTCCCGCACCAGTCGAATCAGGCGTTGCTGTTCCAGTTGTCGAAAGCGATCGGTAAACGTGGTCGGCATACGCTCGGCCTGGAATTGCAACGTGGCATCGACAGCCCGGGTTATGTAATCCGCAAGTACTGTCTCGCTGCTCGTTTTCAGTTGTTTTTGTGTCTTTAGACGTTGCCAGATCATTTGCAGGGCGCGATGTACCAGCCGGCCACGGTCCGATGCACTCAAACCGATATCCACGCTGGCAATGGAATTTGCCTGTAACCGATGATTGGCAAAGGCACGAAATGGACACAGTGCCTGATCCCTGAATAATGCACTGGTGCCATTGAATGCACCGGTCAGATCCAGCGCGGGACCGCTACGTTCTGCAAACGTTTGCATCGCGTGTTGATTCAACATCGTGCTGTAGCCATGCGGCTTCGATTCAAACTGTCCGGCTACTGCAGGTTGCACGTCGGCCAGAAAAGGACTGGGACGCAACGGCCGATCCTTGTCAAAACGTGGCACACTGACGACCACTTCACTCGCTGCAGTCATCAACGTGTTTAATAACTGTTGACTGTACAGCCGTTGCGACTCGGCGCTGGCCGCGGGTATTTGTTTCTGCTTTTGCAAGCTGACCGGAATGAACGGATACGGCTGTGCTGCCGGTGGCCAATGTTGATCATCAACACCACAGATCCAGACCTTGTCCAGCGACATCGCCGCTACCGCGTCCGGTCCCAGGATCTGAACCGGTGCCTCTTCTGTTTCCGGTTGAAAATTGCTGCCGGTAACCAGCTGTTTCAATGTACTGATGGCAGAGGACAGGTCGATTCGGTGCATGACCACGTCCAGTGAGCGCATCTGATCGAGACAGTCCTGCCAGGCTTGCAGTGTCTGGTACTGCTCACTATCGAGTTTAAATTCACTCGCCCAACCGCACTCTTTTAAACAGTCATTAAACTGTGCCACCCATTCGCCGGGTTGCAGTCGTTGGCTTGCTATTGATCGCAGCCGTTGCAGATGCTGAAGTATTGCAACTAATTCAGGGCACTCATAACCGGTAAACACTTCGTCGAGCAGATAGATGAGGCGCGGCAGGCTGAATTCGTGCTCACCGGTTTCGCGCAATCGGGCATAACATAATGCCCGCGCATGAAATTCCTTGCTGCTGCCTGCCACAAAACCATTACCGAACAATGCGGTTAACGATTCGATATCCAGTGTATGTTGCAAAGCAGAGAGTAACGACAATGCCGCCTCAACCAGGGGGAACCGGGACAGCGGTTTGCCCGGCGCTATCTGAAATGGCAATGAGCGTAAATTATTTTCAACCAGGCTTTCAGGTGCAAGCTGCCGGCTGAAGATGGCTTCCACCTGCTCACGACTCTGCGCCAGGTCCGTGATAACCACGCCCACGCGTTTGCCGGGTTCCTGTGCCAGATTTTGTCGACACCAGGCGGCCGCCTGTTCAAATTCGTGCGCGGTGTTTTCCGCGAAACAGACAGTCTGACTCGCCTGTGCCCGTGTCGCTTGCACGCGGCCGACCGAACGGCCAGCCGCCAGTAATTTATCAAACAACGACTGCTGCTGTGGTGTCCATTGATCAAAACCATAAAACTGAACCCGGTCCGGTGCAGGAAATGTCCCGTCTGAAAAACTGTCACCCAGTTGATCAGGCAACCTGGCATCATCCAGCCAGTGATGTTCCTTTATCAGTCGCTCATACTCAGCCACCCAACGCCTGAACTGGTACGCGTCTTCATTCAGATAGACATCGTCAGGAAATACCGGAATCTGCCACTGCCGACATACCTGATACGACTGCATGGCCTGCAGTGCCGTGTTATTAACCGAGATTAGTTGCGAGGCAAGCGGTGATTGTTGTACCAGTTGCAGCCAGAGTCTCTGTTGCTGTGCCGTGTTCAATAATAGCGGTGGATTGGCCAAACAGATCACTACCCGTTCCCAGCAGCGCTGACACCATGCCTGCCACGTCAACGTATCGGCCGATGGCCAGACCTGTCGTCCAGCCTGAATTTGCTGCTGTGCAAAATCCCCGCGCAGCCGGCGTGCCAACCGTTGCGTTGGTGTCACAATCGTGAAACCCTGTTCGAGTAGATTAAAAACGGAAGGAATGCTCAAAACTTTCTATAATTTCCGTGTCGAATAAAGCAAAAAAAATCCATGCACCCTTTATAACATGACCGCTGAATCACCGGCAGGCAATGTTAGCCTGTTTATAATTTACAACTAAAAACCCGAACAACCCAAAACATGTTAATTGAAACCAACCAGACTTGTGCCCGGGTCGCGCCAGGGCGGGTCGTGCCCGACCTGCTCGAGGACGTACGCCGCTGTCTGTTAACTACACCGCGCACGATTCCGCCAAAATATTTTTACGATTCACATGGTTCGGAGTTATTTGACCAGATCTGCGATACCGTCGAGTACTATCCGACGCGGACCGAAGCGGCACTGTTAAACGAACACAGCAGTGACATCATTCGACAATCCACACCGGACGAGATCATTGAACTCGGCAGCGGTACCTCGCAAAAAACCCGGCATTTATTTGATGCCTGTGAAGACAATGAAATTGTCTGCACCTATGCACCGTTCGATGTCTGTGAGTCGATGCTGGAAGACAGCGCCGCGCTGATCCGGGCCGACTATGACTGGCTGCAGGTCAACCCGTTGCTCGGTGACTACAATGCCGGATTTGACCATTTACCGGACACTCCGGGGAAGCGATTGTTTGTCTTTCTTGGTGGCACGATAGGAAATTTCAGCCGGCCGGACGCGGTACGTTTTTTACGTGAGATTCACTCTGTGATGAATCCCGGTGATCATTTGTTGATTGGTGTTGATCGAGACAAGGACAGGGATATATTGAATGCCGCCTATAATGACGCTGGCGGTATTACCGCCAGATTTAACCTGAATGTACTGAATGTTATCAATCGTGAATTGGGTGCGGACTTTGATTTGGACCAATTCAAACATGTGGCCAGCTATAATATTTTATCGAAGCAGATAGAAATGTACCTTGAAGCACAAAGCGAACAGACTGTAACGATTGAACAACTGGATACATCAATACATATACAGGAAAACGAGTGCATCCTGACCGAGATCAGTTGTAAATATGATGATGAAGAGTTCTCAGATTTGCTAACTAGCAATGGATTACGTGTCATGGAACACTATACTCCGGTTAATTCATACTTTTCCCTGTTTCTCGCTTGCGTTAATTGATGAGGTAAATAAATGAACCAACCGACTTACTTATTGATTGCAGCGTTACTTGTGCTCTTTTCCGGAGCTTCAACCGCAAACCATCATGATATCGTCGACGATGTGATCGAAAGTGTTGAGGAAGGCTTTACCGAGCTGGAACGTCGATTGATCAAACGCTACTACCATGAACGTCATGGTGGAGATATCGAAGACGATCATGATCACAAAAAACACAAGGGCGAAAAAAAATCGAAGAAAAACCTGCCGCCGGGACTGGCCAAAAAAGAATCGTTACCCCCCGGGTTACAGAAGCAACTGGATGAGAACGGGGCGCTACCGCCGGGACTGGAAAAACGTTCGCTGCCATCTGACCTGGAAGATCGCCTCGGTAAACCGCCGAAAGGCTACGAGCGCACGATCATCGATAACGATGTGATATTGATTGAAGCGGCAACGAGAAAAGTTATCGACATTATTACCGATGTGGTACTGGACTAGTGTAAGCGCCCGGCTATGACAAACGACTGGAAAAACAAACTGACACCGGAGCAGTATCGTATCTGTCGCGAGAAAGGCACGGAGCGAGCATTTACCGGCGAATACTGGGATTGCAAGGACAAGGGCATGTACCAGTGCGTTTGTTGTGGCGAAAACCTGTTTGATTCCGGCACCAAGTATGACTCCGGTTCCGGCTGGCCATCGTTCTATCAACCGGTCAGTGATGATGTCATCCTGGAAGAATCAGATCATTCGCTAGGCATGTCGCGCACTGAAGTGATGTGTAAAAAGTGTGGTTCACATCTGGGCCATGTTTTTAATGATGGCCCGAATCCTACCGGCCTGCGTTACTGTATTAACTCGGCCTCGCTGCAACTTGACAAGAAAGACGAGTAGTTTCTTCCTGCTGTGCTTTTTAATGCCGGTGCAATCGATCGCCGGCGACCCGGTCGTCTCGAACGTGACTGTCAGTTGTCAGGAAAATAGTTGCCGGTTCGACGTCACGGTTAAACATGAAGACGAAGGCTGGGAACACTACGCCGATGCGTTACTGGTGTTATCCGAAGATGAAAAACTGCTCGGGAGTCGACCTCTGCGCCACCCGCACGTGGGTGAGACTGAATTTACGCGCAGTGTACAGGTACTAATACCCGATGACGTAACTCACGTCATTATCAAGGCAAACGACGTAAAACATGGGCTGGGTAAAACCGGTTTTGTGGTCGAAATACCAACTAAATAGAAAAGCCCTGCTTTACAGAGCTTTCCATTGAACTTTTCAGTCTGCCCTTCTGCTTAAAGAGGGCGCCTTTTTCGCGACAATCCTAGTGCCGCTAATCCAATTCCGAATAACCCTAATGTGATTGGTTCAGGCACACTTGCCGTCTCGCAATAAAAAAAACAGTTATCCACGATTATGCCACTGGCAGAATTTACCGTGTAACCCTCCGGCAGATTAAACACCGGCCCACCAACCAGCATGCCAAAGCCGTCGATATCCATACGTGCGTAACCGTCTGCAAAATAAAGAGAGGTGAACACATCAAGTCGAAGCGTCAGATTGAATATCTCACCGGTATTGATCGTTACATCCGGCGTCTGCATCACGGCATCAAACACATTCTCGAAATTTCCGCCTGCTACCTGTGTAGCCAAACCGGTCACATCATCAATGTTTGTCCCACCCCAGTTTATCCTCTCGTAGTGACCGGCAAAATTATGGCCATCGAGATTCACACCTACATCCCATTGTGAGTATGAGCCATCGCCACTGTAACGATCCGTCCGGGAGGTACCGGCGATTTGAATATTCAGAGAAGTGGAAACCGATGCTCCCGGACCTGATATAACAAGGTCATTCAACGCCAGTGTTGCTCCGGCGGCGGCATGCAAACCTGTAGATAAACTTCTCAGATAGTTAATCGCATTCAGATCGATTAATCCGACATTGTAACTGCCGGTGGCGCGACGATGGCGGGTCGAACTCTCCCTGTAATCAAATGCATAATTGCCGAAAATATCGCCGTTGACGACCTGTGCGCCGGAGACAAGCTGGCTCTCATGGCATTCAAGCCCGTTTACCAGTTGCGTACAGCCTATCGAGATGCTGTTCGCCTGTGCGTTGTTGAAGATGAGAATACTGCCAAGCACTGCCATGACAAGCAGTACCTGTCGTTTAGTCATCCGTAATTGCACCTGCTATTCAGCCAGTGCAAATCAGATTCTGCTGAATTTTCTTGAGTATCCCAGTGCGACCAGGCCAACACCCAGCAATGCCAGCGGCACAGGCTCGGGGATACTGCTGACCGTGCCGGCATCGTGAGAAAATGGTGCAAAATCGTTTATGTCAAAATCACAATCTTGCGGGTCCGGGCACCTTCGGCTGTTCTTGACGTGCGTATTGTATAAGTCAAAGTGCAATTCGAAACCCGCCAGTAAACCGCTGGAATCGATTGCAAACTGTTTCAAGTACAGGTCATCGCCGGAGGTATCAGGTGTCATGCCCGCATCGTCCTGTGTATTGAACGATGTGACTGTCAGAGAAGATGAGAAGAAAAACTCCAGTTCAAGAAAAAAAGTGTCATAGATACCGTGTTTGCCCAAATCGCCACCATCAAATACCGCCTCGGCATTCTCAACTGGTGGAGTTCCATAGACAAGGTCACCGA
>JBHIXH010000071.1:0-8125 GCA_041984885.1 Gammaproteobacteria bacterium | reverse complement strand
TGAGGGTGGTCGTACCGTTGGCGCGGGTGTCGTCGCCAAGGTGATTGAGTAAGTCCATGGCAACTCAACAGATCATACGCATTCGCCTGAAGGCTTTCGATCATCGTCTGATCGATCAGTCGACGCGGGAAATTGTCGAAACAGCACGGCGTACCGGTGCTCAGGTTAAGGGTCCAATCCCGTTACCGACAAAAAAAGAACGCTTTACGGTACTGATTTCACCGCATGTCAACAAGGACGCGCGTGATCAATACGAGATTCGTACACATAAACGCCTGATGGACATTGTGAATCCAACCGACAAAACGGTGGATGCACTGATGAAACTGGATCTGGCCGCCGGCGTTGATGTACAGATTAAATTGAACTGATTTAGAGAAGAGAAAGACAGTGACTATCGGAATTATCGGACGCAAACGTGGAATGACCCGCATCTTCACTGAAGAAGGTGTGTCTGTACCCGTGACTGTCATCGAAGCGGCACCGAATCGGGTGACAGGGCTGGTCAATGAAGACGATCGCGGCTATCGCGCGATACAGGTTGCCTGGGGCAGCCGCAGAAAGAGTCGCATCAATAAACCGGTTGCCGGTTTACTGGCAAAGGCAGAAGTTGAATCGGCCGAGGGCCTGCAGGAATTCCGTCTTGATGACGGCGAAGGTGAAGGTCTTGAGCCGGGCTCCGAAATCAAGGTCGATATCTTTGAAGACGGACAAAAAGTTGATGTATGCGGAACCAGCATTGGTAAAGGTTATGCCGGCGCAATTAAACGACATAACTTCAGCAGTCAACGCATGAGTCACGGTAACTCGGTCTCGCACCGTGCGCCGGGTTCAACCGGACAATGTCAGACTCCTGGCCGCGTATTGAAAGGCAAGCGAATGGCCGGACATCTGGGCAACGTCAAACGAACAACACAAAACCTTGAAGTCGTCAGGGTTGATAGCGAGCGAAATTTGTTACTGATTAAAGGTTCAGTACCAGGCGCAAAAGGTGGCGAGATTCTCGTCAGACCAGCAGTGAAGAAGCGGAAGTAATCATGCAACTAGCGTTACATAAAACAGGCAACAAGAAAGCCGGCAAGGTTGATGTCGATGAAACCGTTTTCGGTGCCGACTACAACGAAGCGTTAATCCACCAGGCATTAACCGCGTTTATGGCTGGATCACGTGCCGGTACCAAGGCCCAGAAGAGTCGCTCCGACGTGCGTGGCGGTGGTAAAAAACCCTATCGTCAAAAGGGCACCGGTCGTGCCCGTGCCGGTACGATTCGCAGTCCTATCTGGCGTGGTGGCGGTGTGACATTTGCCGCGCGTCCACGCAAGCATGAGCAAAAGCTGAACAGGAAAATGTATCGTGGTGCAATTCGTTCGATCTTGTCCGAGTTGGCACGCCAGGAACGTCTGGTCATCGTCGACGATATAAAAGTGGATGAGCCAAAAACGAAAACCATGCTGGCGCAATTGCAGACAATGGATCTGAATGACGTATTAATCGTGACGACCGAGGTTTCAGAAAATCTGTTCCTGTCAACACGTAACATACCGAACGTGGATGTGATAGACACGGAAGAGATCGATCCTTTTGTACTGCTGGGATTTGGCAAGGTCATGATGACACAGGCCGCAGTAGAAAAAGTGGAGGCCTGGCTGAAATGAATCAGGAAAGGTTAATGCAGGTCTTGCTCGAACCGCGGGTCACCGAGAAGACAACCCAATTGGCCGACAGCAGTCGTCAGTTCACTTTTAAAGTATTGACCGATGCAACCAAGGCTGAGGTCAAAGGCGCAGTCGAGTTGATGTTTGAAGTGCAGGTGGATTCGGTACAACTGATCAACGTGAAAGGCAAGACGAAACGTTTCGGTCGACGTGAGGGTAGGCGTTCAGACTGGAAAAAAGCCTATGTCAAACTGAAAGAAGGCTTTGATATCGATTTTATGGGGGCGCAGTAAACACTGTTGACTGACAAATGGCATTAATCAATCCAAAACCGACATCCGCAGGTCGCCGATCAATGATCAAGGTGGTGACACCTGACATTTATAAAGGTGCGCCGCACGAGCCGTTGCTGGAAAGACAAAGTAAAAAATCCGGTCGTAACAATACCGGTCGTATTACGGTGCGTCACCGTGGCGGTGGTGCCAAGCAACGTTATCGCATTGTCGATTTTAAACGTGACAAGGATGGTATACCGGCAAAGGTTGAGCGCATTGAATACGATCCGAATCGCAGTGCTCACATTGCCCTGCTGCTGTTTGCCGATGGCGAACGTCGGTACATCATAGCGCCGAACAAGGTCAGTGTTGGTGACACGCTGGTTTCCGGTGTCGAAGCCGAGATTAAGGCAGGTAACTGTCTGCCATTGCGCAACATACCAATCGGTACGATGGTGCATTGTGTTGAATTAAAACCGGCCAAGGGTGCACAAATGGCTCGTTCAGCCGGTGCAACGGTTCAACTGGTCGCCCGTGAAGGTGCCTATGCCACGTTAAGAATGCGTTCCGGTGAGATGCGCAAGGTCCAGGCGGATTGCCGTGCCACGATTGGTGAAGTCAGTAACACGGAACATTCACTGCAGAAACTGGGTAAGGCCGGCGCAAAACGCTGGCGCGGGATCAGACCGACAGTTCGCGGTGTGGCCATGAACCCGGTTGATCACCCGCACGGTGGCGGTGAAGGCAGAACGTCCGGTGGCAGACATCCATGCACGCCATGGGGTACGCCAACCAAGGGTTATAAAACCAGAAAGAACAAACGAACGGATAGTTTGATCGTCCGTCGCCGTAAGAAATAAACAAGAGGTTTGATTCGTGCCACGTTCAATTAAAAAAGGTCCTTTCATCGATCATCACCTGATGAAAAAGGTGGAAACTGCCAGAGAGGCAAACCACAAGCGTCCAATCAAGACCTGGTCGCGGCGTTCGATCGTGATTCCGGACATGGTTGGATTAACAGTCGCTATCCATAACGGACGTGAACATATGCCGATTTACATAACCGAAAATATGGTTGGACACAAACTTGGTGAGTTTGCCTTGACCCGCACATTCCGTGGTCACATGGCAGACAAGAAAAGCTAGGGCCGGGTGACAGAGATATGGCAACTTCAGCAACATTAAGACATACGATGATATCACCGCAAAAGGCGCGCCTGGTCGCAGATCAGATCCGTGGCCTGCCGGTAGAAAAGGCCATCGACATACTGACATTCAGTAATAAAAAGTCGGCAGCGATCATTAAAAAGATACTGATGTCTGCAATTGCAAATGCAGAGCATAACGACGGTGCAGATATTGACGAATTGAAAGTACAAACCATTTGTGTCGATCAGGGACCAACGATGAAACGTTTGCGTCCACGCGCACGAGGTCGCGCTGATCGCATCCTGAAACGCACGAGTCACATCAAGGTGACGGTTGCAGAATCAGAGGAACAGGAATAATTATGGGTCAGAAAGTTCATCCAACCGGGATACGTCTTGGCATCATCAAGGACTGGACGTCGAAATGGTATGCCAGCACCAGGGATTATGCAGATTTTCTGCATGTTGACCTTGAAGTGCGTGACTACCTGAAAAAGAAATTAACCAATGCATCGGTCAGTCGTATTCAGATCGAGCGTCCGGCAAACAACGCGCGTGTAATCATTCATACCGCCCGTCCCGGCATCGTCATCGGCAAGAAGGGCGAGGATATCGAGCGTCTGCGCCTGGAAGTTTCAAAGATGATGGGCGTGCCAGCACACATATCGGTCGAAGAGATTCGCAAGCCGGAACTGGATGCCTACCTGGTGGCAGAAAGTGTGGCGCAGCAGATCGAACGTCGCATTATGTTTCGTCGAGCGATGAAACGTGCAGTTACGAATACAATGCGTCTCGGTGCCCTGGGGATTCGAATTAATGTTGCCGGTCGATTGAATGGTGCGGAAATCGCACGTTCTGAATGGTACCGCGAAGGTCGTGTGCCATTGCACACCCTGCGTGCGGATATTGATTATGGTGTAGCCGAGTCTCTGACCACATACGGCATCATCGGCGTAAAGGTCTGGATCTTCAAAGGTGAAGTCTATGGCAAACAGGAAGTCAGCAGTGAAGAAGCCGACAGTGCAGAAACCGCAGCGACTGAAGCGTAGGAGTTAGCAGTGTTACAACCAAAACGTACAAAATTCAGAAAACAGTTCAAGGGTCGCAATCGCGGCGAGGCGACGGTGGCAAATAAAGTCAGTTTCGGCGAGTTTGGACTGAAGGCAGTCGGTCGTGGACGAATTACTTCACGTCAGATCGAAGCGGCACGACGTGCGGTTACGCGTCACGTAAAACGTGGTGCCAAGGTGTGGATTCGAATATTTCCGGACAAGCCGATTACGAAAAAACCACTGGAAGTTCGTCAGGGTAAAGGTAAGGGCAGTGTTGAATACTGGGTAGCCCAGATCCAGCCCGGTCGTATGTTGTATGAAATCGAGGGTATACCGGAAGATCTCGCGCGTGAAGCGTTCACACTGGCGGCAGCCAAGTTGCCGGTCAAGACCACGTTCGTACAAAGGAACGTAATGTAATGAAAGCAGCAGAATTACGAGATAAGTCAGTCGACGATCTGAACAAGGAGATCCAGGAGCTGCGTCGAGAGCAGTTTAACCTGCGTATGCAAAAAGGTTCGGGTCAATTGTCCCGACCCAGCGATATTAAACGCGTGCGTCGTGAGATTGCACGTATAAAGACCGTATTAACCGAAAAAACATCGGGTGATGCTTGATGAGTGAAACAGAAACAACAGCGAAGACACTGACCGGTGTGGTTATCAGTAACAAGATGGAAAAAACCATCTCGGTACAGATAAAGCGTACAGTCAGGCATCCGCTTTATGAAAAATATCACAGCAAGTCAACGAAGTTGCTGGCGCACGATGAGAACAACGAGTGCAATGAAGGCGATACCGTCATCATCGAATCATCAAGACCGTTGTCAAAGAGCAAGTCATGGCGATTACAAAAAGTCGTGACGCGTGCACAAGAAGTTTAATTAACAGAACAGATTAGTTACGGAGTACGCACATGATACAAATGCAATCAATGCTGGATGCCGCGGACAACAGTGGTGCGCGTCGTCTGATGTGCGTCAAGGTGCTCGGTGGTTCGAAGCGTCGTTATGCGCGTGTCGGTGACGTTATTAAAGTCACTGTGAAAGAGGCGATTCCACGCGGCAAGGTGAAAAAAGGCGAGTTGTACAACGCCGTGGTTGTGAGAACCCGTCGTGGTGTGCGCCGTCCGGATGGTTCATTGATTCGTTTTGATAGCAATGCGGCGGTGTTGCTCAACAACCAGTTGCAACCAATAGGTACCCGTATTTTCGGACCGGTAACAAGAGAGTTGCGTGGTGAACAGTTTATGAAAATTGTTTCTCTGGCACCGGAGGTATTGTAAACCATGCAAAGAATACGCAAGGGCGACGAGGTCACGGTGTTGACCGGCAAAGACAAGGGCAAGCGTGGCGTCGTGTTGAACCTGATAAAGGAAGACAACAAGGTCATTGTCGAGAACGTCAACATGGTCAAGCGCCATACGAAGGGTAACCCGATGCAGGGTGTGCCGGGCGGTATCATCGAAAAAGAGGCGCCACTCGATATTTCGAATGTTGCGATCTGGAATCCGGTCACGAACAAGGCCGACAGAGTGGGATTTCGTTTTCTTGAAGATGGCCAGAAAGTGCGTTATTTCAAATCAAATAACGAAGTCGTTGACGTTTAATACAGCGCAGAGACAAACAGAAATTATGAGCAGATTACAGGAACACTACAAAGACAAGGTGATACCGGCTCTGAAAGAGCAGTTCGGTTATCAATCTGTTATGCAGATACCGAAGATCAGCAAGATCACGCTGAATATGGGTGTCGGAGAGGCAGTCGCGGACAAGAAAGTGATACAAAATGCTGTTGGCGATATGGAAAATATCAGTGGGCAAAAACCACAGGTCACAATGGCGCGTAAGTCTGTATCAAACTTCAAGATACGCGAAGGTTATCCGAATGGCGTCAAGGTAACGCTACGCCGTGAACGCATGTATGAATTTCTCGATCGCCTGGTCGCGATCGCAATACCCCGAATCCGGGATTTCCGCGGTTTCAGCCCGAAAGCCTTTGATGGTCGTGGTAACTACAGTCTGGGTATCAAGGAACAGATTATTTTTCCTGAAATTGATTACGACAAGATTGACAAGATTCGTGGCATGGATATCACGATTACGACAACAGCAAATACGGACGAAGAAGGTCGGGCATTACTGGCCGCATTTAACTTTCCATTACGGGGATAAGGTAGCAATGGCAAAAAGCTCAATGGTCAACCGTGAAACGAAGCGTATGCGTCTGGTGAAAAAATACGCGGCAAAACGTGAAGCACTGAAAGCGATCATCAAGGATCAAAAAGCCAGTGACGAGGAGCGCCTGGCAGCGCGTGACAAACTGAACAAGTTGCCGCGTGATGGCAGTCCCTCACGTATGCGTAACCGCTGCAAGCTGACCGGACGCCCGCATGGTTATTATCGAAAGTTTGGTCTGGCACGTAACAAGCTGCGTGAAGCCGCCATGCGTGGTGATGTTCCCGGTCTGGTTAAGGCGAGCTGGTAGGAGATAGATTATGAGTATGCAAGACCCTGTCGCTGATATGTTGACCCGTGTGCGAAATGGCCTTGAACGTAATAAACGTTCGGTCAGTATGCCGGCGTCAAAACTCAAGGCCGCAATTGCCAATACGATGAAAGAAGAAGGCTACATTACCGACTTCGGCGTATCAGAGGAAGACAACAAAAAAACACTGACCATCGAGTTGAAATACTTCGAAGGCAAACCGGTTATCGACTCATTAAGAAGGGTAAGCAAACCGAGTTTGAGAAAATACAGCTCACGCGATGATTTGCCGCGTGTGCTGGGCGGATATGGCACGGTAATCGTCTCCACATCAAACGGTGTGATGACGGACAAAACCGCGCGCGAAAAAGGTCTCGGTGGCGAGATCCTTTGCTACGTATCGTGATGGGTTAACAAATGTCGAGAATTGCAAACAATCCGGTAAGTATTCCAGCAGGCGTTGAGGTCAAGATCGCCGCCAATGGCATAACTGTTAAAGGCAGCAAGGGCGAGATGAGTCATCGTACTCACGCGCTCGTGACGATCGCTGAAGAAGATGGTTCGTTGACGTTCAAGGCAAACAATAATTCGAAGTCAGCCAAGGCGCTGTCCGGAACAACGCGCGCCCTGGTTGCCAACATCGTCAAGGGTGTTACCGATGGCTTTGAAAGAAAGCTTGAGATCACCGGCGTCGGTTATCGTGCCCAGGCGCAGGGGAAAGTCCTGAATTTGACGCTGGGATTTTCTCACCCGGTTAATTATGACATTCCGGAAGGCATCACGATTGAGACGCCTAGTCAGACTGAAATCGTTGTGAAGGGTATGGACAAACAAAAAGTGGGTCAGGTTGCAGCCGAGATTCGCGAATATCGACCACCGGAACCTTATAAAGGTAAAGGTGTTCGTTATGCCGACGAGCGTATTGTCCGTAAGGAAGCGAAGAAGAGCTAATTAACTATGAACAAGAAACAATCAAGATTACGACGTGCCAGAAAAACCCGCGCGCAGATCCGTCAGTTGAAAGTCAACCGACTGTGTGTGTTTCGCACGCCGAGACACGTCTATGCACAGATAATCGCACCGGACTCGGCGAATGTGCTTGTTAGCGCTTCGACTGTAGACAAGGAAATCCGGTCAAAGGTAAAGACGACCGGTAATGTTGAAGCCGCCGCTGTGGTCGGCAAGGTGCTGGCAGAGCGAGCCAAAGCTGCGGGTATCAGCAATGTTGCCTTTGACCGCTCCGGTTTTAAATATCATGGGCGCGTAAAGGCATTGGCAGACTCTGCACGTGAAAACGGGATTGAATTTTAACAGGTGAAACTATGGCAGTAGCGGAATCATATTCAGGCAACTCGGATCTGCTCGAGAAACTCGTAGCAGTCAACCGAGTTGCCAAAGTGGTAAAAGGTGGACGTGTCTTCGGCTTTGCCGCACTCGTCGTTGTCGGTGACGGCAATGGGCGTGTCGGTTATGGCAGGGGCAAGGCACGCGAGGTACCTATCGCAATCC
>JBHIXH010000070.1:0-8217 GCA_041984885.1 Gammaproteobacteria bacterium | reverse complement strand
GTCATTCAGATCAAGGAAGACATGATGCAGGTTGTGGAGGAACTGAACGCCGGTTTTCTGAAAGACAACGGCATGCGTATGGATCTGATCTCGGAAGACGTACGCTATGTCGAGCAATCGGTTAAAGTCGTGATACAGAACCTGTTGATCGGTGCCAGCCTTGCCATCCTGGTCCTGTTCCTGTTCCTCCGATCCGGTTCAGCGACGCTGGTCGGGGCGTTGGGTATTCCCGCCTGCGCTATAACGGCGTTTCTTGGCTTACTGATTACTGACCGAACCATAAACGTGATATCGATGGCCGGAGTCGCGTTTGCGATCGGTATGACTCTGGATAACAGCATCGTCGTGCTGGAGAACATCTATAAACATATGGCCAGGGGCCTGTCCCGTATGCAGGCGGCGTACGAGGGCGTGAAAGAAGTCTGGTCGGCCGTGCTCGCCTCGACATTAACGACCGTGTTCGTGTTTTTACCGATTATCTTTATAGAGCAGGAAGCGGGACAATTATATTCCGACATTGCCGTTGCCATATCGGCATCGATCCTGATGTCGATGCTGGTTGCGATTACGGTCATCCCGGTCGCCTGCAGTCGATTTCTGACACCGAATACCAATCCGCCGTTCCGTTTTGGCCTGTATCGTCTTGGCCAGTTGTTTGGCCAGATGGTCATGAGTTTTGTCAACTGGCTGTTGCGTGGTGTCATGCGTCGCATCGCATTGATTGGTGTGGTTTTATATGCCACCGCTTTAATCCTGATTGAACTGACACCGCAGGCAGAATATTTACCGGAAGGGGAAGAGAAAAAAATCTTTGCCTCTGTGTTTGCTCCGCCCGGTTACAACATTGATGAAATGCACGCCGTTGCGAAAGACGTGAATGATCATTACCTGTCCTATATCGGGATTGATCCGGCCAAGTACCAGGGCAAGGAAAATGAAATGCCACCGCTGGATTACAATGTCATCTTTGCCGACTCTTCCAGGGCGTTCTTTGTCGTCGAGGTACATGACCGTACGCATCTGGACAAACTAATCGATGTGACACAGGAGTACATCAGCAAATTCCCCGGCGTCATTACGTTTGTTTCGCGTGGCAGTATCTTTGCCGGCAACTCCGGTGGCACCCGCAGCATCAACCTGGACATCAGCGGTACCGAACTCGAACCGCTGTACGATATCGGTTTTAAATCATTTCTTCGTGCGAAGGAAATTTTCGACAATCCACGGGTGAAACCGGATCCGTCGACGCTATCACTCGGCCAACCGATGATCGAGGTCAGGCCGAACTGGGAACGTGCGGCCGAACTCGGCATTGATGCCGACGAACTCGGTTACACCATCTGGGCCTACTCCGATGGCGCATTCGTCGATGAGTATTTCAAGGGCGATCGCAAGGTCGATATGTTTCTCTATTCGACCGAGGGCGTGATCCAGTCGCCGGACGACATCAAACATTTGATGTTGTATTCAGAACAGGGAGGTGTCATTCCTTTGAATGCGGTGGCCGACGTACGCGAAACCGTTAACACGGATACGATCCGGCGCGTCGACAGTCGCCGTACGATAACGTTATCCATTATCCCGCCACGCGATGTGCCCCTGGAAGAAGGCGTCAACATCGTCAAGCGTGATTTGATTGAACACATGAAAGGCAGTGGTGAACTCAAATCCGGTATGAGTATGACGATCAGCGGCGCCAGCGATCGTCTGCAATCAACACGCGATGCGCTGCAGACCAATTTTATTACCGCAATCTTTATTGCCTATCTATTAATGGTCGCGATCTTCTCGCACTGGGGTTATCCATTCCTGATCATGACAACAGTACCGATCGGCATCAGCGGTGGTCTCGTCGGTTTGTGGCTATTGAATTATTTCGGCGGGCAACTCGACAAGATAGGCCTGCAAAATATCCAGCAACCATTCGACATGATCACGATGCTCGGTTTTCTTGTTTTGATCGGCACCGTTGTTAACAACCCTATTCTCCTTGTCGAACGTACGATGCACAGTATTCGTGAAAAGGGTATGGAATATCTCGAAGCAATCCGTGAAGCCACCGAGTCACGTATACGCCCAATCATGATGTCGATGATCACAACGATATTCGGTTTATCGCCACTCGTGTTTAACCCGGGCGAAGGCACGGAACTCTATCGTGGACTGGGTGCGATCGTATTATTCGGCCTGTTATTCTCTACCGTGATCACGCTGACATTCATGCCAGCACTGTTATCACTGGTTTTACAGGTAAGTGACAAGTTGCACCTGGGCAAAACCCGGGCCGTCAACGAGGCAAGACCACAGGAATCCTGATTGTTGTTAATAATTTCACTCGGCCCAAAAAGGACACTGAAAATTATTCAGAACAAGATCCTTTCAGTTGAACCGACGGACAATTCACACTGCCAAACGAACAGAATACGCAACAATCACCGGAATTCGGCTTTAATACCGCATGACAACCTTGGCACTCATAAAAAAACTGACATGCATCTGTTGGCATTTGTTCTTTTGACTGATATCCACAAGCGGGACAAGTAATTATGGATACCAGAATTGTTTCCTTTGTCATGCTCTTGATTGATTTGTCCACGAGCTAATATTTAGAATAATTGAACTAGTGACTGACGGCTCCCTCTGCACCCAATCCGGTTTGTGAACGGACATACTGATCCTCAAATGCCTTCGCCTCGTCTTTGCCGGATTGCGAGTTATCCAGTTTCGAGATAACGATGATACCGACAAACGCGGCCGTAATTGAGAACAACGCCGGGTGTTTGTACGGGAAGATCGCTTCGGCATTACCGAGAATATCGACCCAGATCGTCGGGCCGAGGATCATGCAGGTTACGGCGGTAATCAAACCGATGCTGCCACCGATAAACGCACCGCGTGTTGTCAGGCGTTGCCAGTACATCGATAAAAACAGCACCGGGAAGTTGACACTGGCCGCGATCGCGAATGCCAGACCGACCATGTAGGCGACGTTTTGTTGTTCGAAAATGATACCGAGAAAGATCGCGAGAATGCCGATCACGATCGTGGCAATCCGCGAGACACGCACCTCTGATCCTTCCGTTATTTCACCTTTACAGATAACACTGGCATAAAGGTCGTGCGAGATGGCAGATGCGCCGGATAAGGTCAGGCCGGAGACAACCGCAAGTATCGTGGCGAACGCGACCGCGGAAATAAAACCGAGAAACGCTTCACCGCCAACTGCCTGTGCCAGGTGCACGGCAGCCATGTTATTGCCACCGAGAATGCCGCCGCTTTCCGGATCCAGAAAGTCCGGATTGCTTGTTAACAACACGATCGCACCAAAGCCGATAATAAACGTAAGAATATAGAAGTAGCCAATAAAGCCGGTTGCATAAAATACCGACTTACGCGCTTCTTTCGCATCCGGTACGGTAAAAAACCGCATCAGTATATGTGGTAGACCGGCCGTACCAAACATCAGTGCGAGTCCCAGTGAAATTGCCGAAACCGGATCGGACACCAGTCCACCGGGTGACATGATGTCAATACCCTTGCTGTGCACATCAACCGCACTTTGAAACAACATCTCAAAGGAAAATCCCATTTTCGACATGACCATGATCGCCATGAAACTGGCACCGAGTAACAACAGCACCGCTTTAATTATCTGTACCCAGGTTGTTGCCAGCATGCCACCAAACGTGACATACATGATCATCAGGACACCAACGGCAACGACAGCAAAATGGTATTCCATACCAAATAAAATCTGGATTAACTTGCCAGCACCGACCATTTGCGCGATCAGGTAAAGCAAGACCACGGTCAACGTACCGCAGGCAGCCAGGCTACGTATCGGTGCTGCCTGTAATCGGTAACTGACGGCATCAGCAAACGTATATTTACCAAGGTTACGCAGGCGTTCGGCGAGTAAAAACAGGATAATCGGCCAGCCAACAAGAAAACCGATGGAATAAATCAATCCATCAAAACCGCTGGCAAACACCAGGCCGGAGATACCAAGAAACGACGCGGCTGACATGTAGTCACCGGCGATCGCCAGGCCATTTTGAAAACCGGTAATGCTGGAACCGGCCGCGTAAAAATCTTTTGTACTTTTTGTACGGCGGGCAGCCCAGTAAGTGATGCCGAGTGTTGCAGCGACGAATGTCAGGAACATGCTGATCGCGGTCAGGTTGACCGGACGTTTTGTCACCTCCCCCTGAATCGCGTCGGCCGCATGCAGGCATAACGGCAATGCCAGTAACAACAAACAGACAGGCAAAACACGAATGCAGTGATTACGCATCCTTATCTGCCTCCACGTGATTCAGTATGTCTTTTACCAGATGGTCAAACTCGGTATTGGCACGAAAGACATAAACACCGGTAAGGGCAAAACTGAATACAATAATGAGTACGCCGATCGGTATACCCCAGGTAATGATGCTGCCCTCTGTGACGGGTGTCGCAAACAAGTGGGGAGCAAATGCTATAACGAGAATAAAAGAAAAATACGTTGCCATGACAATGCCGCCCAGCAACCAGCTGAATCGACCGCGTTTTTGTTCGAGTTCATGGAATTCCGGATCGGCGTAGATCCGTTCGTACAGGTGTTTCATCAACTCCCCCGTTCTTTTTTTCAGCATGGTAACACGGGAGTTACTGATTCAGTTAAACCACTGGCAGGCAGAACCGAAACCAGGAAAACCGGGGTGGTTCCAGCCCCGGTTCCTGGTATTGAAATGCTAGCCTTCCGTCATATTCACTTCGACGACATTACGCGCAAACGCCTCATACGGCTCCCACATCTGTTTGGCCATGTCGTCCGGGAAGGTGTGTTGCTCGCCCGCAGCCAACGCGGCCACAATACTTTCACTGACCAGTTCCGGCGGCTGACTTATGTCTTTCAGACCCGCCTGCACGACCATATCGGTATCAATCGGTCCCGGATGGACACTGACGACCTGCGTATTCTGTTTTTCCAGTACTTCGCGTAAGCCCTGGGTAAACGAGTAAGCGGCTGCCTTCGAGGCGGAGTAGGTAGAAAAATCCGCAAAGTTTTTCAGTGAAGCGACCGAGTTCAACTGGACGAATGCGCCGCCACCATTTGCCTTCAGCACCGGTGCGAATGCCTGTGCCATATGCAACAGACCATAAACATTGACCTGCAGTTCCTGCTCGAACATGGCGAACACGTCTGCAGATAGTGGCGATGCATTATTCAAAATACCCGCGTTATTCACGACGAGTTCAACATCGGTGGCAACAGTAGCCGCTGCCTTGATCGTCTCCGGCTTCGACAAATCAATTTCTACCGGTACCGCCTTGTCGCCGAATGCCTCGACCAGCGGTTGCGCCGAATCGAGATTACGTACGGCGACATAGACTTTCGCCGCGCCATGCTTGAACAGGGTTTCGACTATGCTCTTGCCGATACCACGATTAGCGCCGGTAACCAGTGCAACTTTATCTTTAACTTCAAATTTCATCAGTTTTCTCCAGTGTTGGTTAATAAATGAAAAGAATTATTGTCCCGTTGTCATTTTGATCAAGGTACGGTCTTTCAGTTTGTAGTGGTGGTACAGGGCAGCACCGGCATGGCCGACGATCAGCATCCATACCAGGTATTTACCCATTATCTCCTTATGAAAAAAATCAATCGGTTTTTCGAACTGTTTAAAAGTGAGATCCATACCCTCTGCGATCAGTGACTGAAATGCCGCGGTGGTTTCAAATTTCGGGATCTCGAATAAAAAGAAGTATTCCGTGTTCGCTCCGGTGCCCAGATAACCGGTAATTGGCATCAGGATCATGACTGCGTACAACAGATAATGTCCCGTATGTTTTGCCCTTGTTGCCAACGCCGAGCCTGGTTCATCATGCGGCTGCTTATTCATCAATTTCCAGACAATTCTGAGTACGACGAGAGCCGCAATGGTCACACCCACGGACAGGTGCAGTTGCAGTGCCGTCCAGTTCTCCGGGGTCTTGTCTTCGGTAAACCACTGACGGTAATAGACGGAACAATACGAGGCGAGAAACAATAGCGCAATCAGCCAGTGAAACGTTTTGGCAATCGTCCCGTAATTCTCTGCAGTATTTTTTAATGATGCCATTTTTATTCCCCGGATATTGATACTTTCACGCACACTGTTGCATCTGTTCACGCTGATGTGCATCGTTAAAATTTAATTCCGGTCCTGCAGGCACGATACCTGTCGGGTTGATTGTTTTATGACTGCCATAGTAATGCTGCTTGATATGCAACATATTCACTGTTTCGGCCACTCCCTCGTGCTGATACAGCTCACGCGTATACGCAGACAGGCTTGGGTAATCCGACAACCGTCGCAGGTTGCATTTGAAATGACCGTGATAGACCGCATCAAAACGCACCAATGTGGTAAACAACCGCCAGTCTGCTTCGGTCAGCGTATCACCAAGCAGGTAACGCTGCTGTGACAGCCTTGTCTCCAGCCAGTCCAGTGCAGCAAACAGATCGGTGACGGCTTCCTCGTAGGCCTGCTGGGTGGTGGCAAATCCGGCACGTTACACACCATTATTTATGCTCTCATACGTGCGCTCGTTGATCGCATCAATTTCCTCGCGTAAAGACTCGGGGTAGTAATCACCTGGTGTCGCGCCGATGTCATCAAAGGCACTGTTAAACATGCGAATGATCTCGGCCGATTCATTCGACACGATCGTTTGTCGTTGTTTGTCCCATAACACCGGTACGGTGACACGGCCGGTATAGTTTTCGTCAGCAGCGAGATAAACATCACGCAGATACTCCGCTTGCATGATCGGATCAGCGATGACGCCATCACCATCGGCAAACGTCCAGCCCTGATCGCCCATGTGCCAATGTACAACCGAGATGTCGATCAATGCTTCCAGGCCTTTCAGCTTGCGCAGGATCAATGCACGGCTCGCCCAGGGGCAGGCATACGACACGTACAGATGATAACGCCCGGCCTCGGCCTTGAAACCGCCTTCACCGCCCGGTCCGGGCAAGCCGTCTGCCGTTACCCAGTGACGATACTGCGACTCGGATCGAACAAACCGGCCTTGTGTTTTTTTCGTGTCATACCAGCGGTCTTGCCAGACACCATTTACCAGTAATCCCATGTTGTCCTCTAGAATCGATTATTTTGAAAATCTTCAAATGCCTGTAGCACTTCAGCCTTCGTGTTCATCACAAACGGGCCGCCACGGGCAATGGGTTCATTCAGCGGTTGCGCCGCCAACAATAAAAAACGGCTGTTGACAGTGGCAGTCACCTGGACTTGCGTACCGTCAGACAACACGCCCAGTTGTCCCTGCCCAAGCGTTGATCCATCAACCTGTAATTCGCCCTGCAGGACATAAATAAACACGTTGTCGTTCGCTTTGACGGATTGCTGCCAGGATTCGGCGCCGGGTAATGACACATCGAGATATAACGGCTGCACGGAATCATTAATAAACGGCCCGCGCGTACCTGAATCGGTCTGCCCGGCAATGACCCGGATACGCGTGCCATTTGACTCAAGCTGTAACGGGATTGAGCTGGCATCGTGTTCCTGATACTTCGGCGGTTGCATTTTCCGGCTGGCCGGCAGATTGATCCAGAGTTGCACACCCTGTAACAGACCGTTCTCCTGCTCCGGCATTTCTGAATGCACAATGCCGCGGCCGGCCGTCATCCACTGCACACCACCGGATTCGATCACACCTTCATGACCGGCATTGTCCTTATGACGCAGCCTGCCTTCGATCAAATATGTGACTGTCTCAAAACCACGATGCGGATGCGGCGGAAAACCACCGATGTAGTCATCCGCAACATCGGATTCAAAGACATCGAACAATAAAAACGGGTCAAGCACATTGAACCCCGTCGAGCCAATCAAACGCGTCAGGCGCACACCATCACCATCGGTGGCGCTATCGCCGGTGCAGGTGTCGGTCAGTTGTCTGACCAGCTCCGGGGTGGTTATCGGGTTCGATGCGGCGTTCATTGTGTCGCTCCGGTTATTGGATGCAGCGAATTCTAGATGTTGAATATTTATGAATAAACAGTTTTAATATGAAATTATTGTTTACATAATTAGAACAATTAAATATGGGTCAATTCGAGGACATGAGCCTGTTTATCCGCGTGGTCGAGGCCGAGGGCATCAGTCGGGCTGCGGATCAACTGGGTCTGGCCAAGTCTGCAGTCAGTCGACGCCTGATGGAGCTGGA
>JBHIXH010000069.1:319-8587 GCA_041984885.1 Gammaproteobacteria bacterium | reverse complement strand
TCAGTGCGCGCCAGTAAGTAAAATCATTGTCGATCATGATCGGATGCTGCAGCTCGAATTCCCTGACTTTTTCCTGCACGTTTGCCAACACCTTTTCATGTTCAAATTCCGGTGTGTGGATACCGATAATCTGAAAGTCTTCGTTGGCAAGACGCTTCTCCATTGCGTTTAACCAGGGAAACGATCGATAGCAGTTCCAGCAGCCGTAGGTCCAGAAATCAATCAATACAACATTGCCACGCAAAGACCCTGTCCGTAACGGCGGTGAGTTAATCCAGTTTGCCTGTTGCTGTTCAGTAAACTCGGGCAGGGCAAACGGTTCCAGTGCTTTCACGGTTTGGCCTGGCAACAGTAACTGCAGCGTGACTACAAGACTGGAAGCAAACACAAACGCGTTTAATACCGGTTTTTTCAAGGGGCATGCCTTTTCATGTTAGCAGCGATCTGATAATAAGACTGCGGACACATTCATTACGTTCAGTGTATCGAGGATAAAATGACAATCAGAGAGTTCCAGGGCGTCCGCCCGAAAATTGATGATACCGCCTACATTGATGACAGTGCGGTCATTATCGGTAACGTCACAATAGCTGAGCACGCGTCAATCTGGCCCATGGTCGTCGTGCGTGGTGATGTCAACAAGATCACGATCGGCAAATACACGAACATTCAGGACGGCTCAATCCTGCACGTGACGCACGATGGGAAATACACACCGGGCGGGTTCGATTGCACGGTGGGTGATTATGTCACCGTTGGCCATCGTGTCACGGTGCATGCCTGTACGGTCGGTGATAACTGCCTGCTGGGTATGTCTTCAACCATCATGGACGGTGCGATCATCGAAGACAATGTGATTCTCGGCGCCGGTGGCCTGGTGCCGAATGGCAAGGTGCTTGAGTCAGGTTATTTGTACGTGGGCTCACCGGTAAAAAGAGTGCGTAAATTAAAAGAGGCTGAAATAGAAGCGCTACGGTATTCGGCCGAACACTACTCCTCCCTGAAAGATCAACACAAAAGCTGAAGCTACTTGTTAACCAGCCTGAATAACTATATGTAATAAAAAAGAATCCGGCCCTCTCTCCGGAGCCGGTGAGTGGCCTCTTTTTGATTCGGTTTGCCGATCGCGGCAGAACGGGTCATTATCTTGTCAGATACGTATACAAAAATAACAAAATCTATACAGATCCATGTTATTTCAATCCATTAAGTCATTCCTTTACGCCCTGGTAACGGCGATCGTTGTCATGACGCTGCCCGCACAGGCGGGACCGACCACAGAAGATTTGATCGATACCGGTGGCAAACTCGGCAAGTTGTCCGCCGA
Source organism: Gammaproteobacteria bacterium (assembly GCA_041984885.1). Taxonomy (GTDB): domain Bacteria; phylum Pseudomonadota; class Gammaproteobacteria; order Eutrophobiales; family Eutrophobiaceae; genus UBA4486. The sequence continues at coordinate 7,260 of JBHIXH010000069.1, read as the reverse complement.
TGTATTGCAGGATTTTGCCTTTGATGGTCTCGATGCCGAGGCTTCCGGCAAGGCACGTTGGGATGCCTTCTGGAAAGACAAAATCAAGGGCGATGCAAAAAACCTGATCACCGGTGGCGATGACCTGAGTGCCGAGATGGGCACGATTCTGAACAAGATCTACGAGCGCATTAACACGGCTGACAGAACCACGGGTGGTCGACAGGGCGTGTGTCAAAAGGCCGCGTTGAACGAAGCCAGGGCGATTGCGTTTGATGCAAAAAATGTGCGCCTGTTACGCGGCGCGGCCAATATCTGGTTCGATACGATCACCGCGATCCCCGGCGCACCGGCACTGGCAGAAAAACTGGTGACGGATATAGGCAAGGCCGGTTACGACAAGATCCGGTCAAAAATGGAAGACCTGGTCAAACAGCACTACACGTCAGGTAGAAACGAGACATTTAAATACTCGCGATCAACCGGTGCCTGCACGATTTCAATGACGGTCATCTGGAACAAGAAGCGCGGCAAGTACCTGTTCATTATTAAAGGCGATTGTAAATGTAATGAAGTCAATGCGGCCGGGCCGTTTGAATCGGCCGCGCCGATACAGATGCGTGGCTTTCAATTGATCGGTGGTGGCAATGTCTCGTTGCGATTGAATGTAAAAAATCCGGAGAAGCCGGAACTGAAAGTTTACATTGGCACACCGCAGATTCAGCTGAATGCGGATTGTCGTTGTGAACTGATCATCGAGGACCCGCCGCCACCGCCACCGGAAGAAAAGCCGATCGAGTTGTCCTTGCACGAAGGTATTTTCTTTAAAGACAAATTACGTTGTGAGGCCTGTGCGGATGAATATGCCGAGCTGGAGTTCTTTGCACAAAAGACGCGTGAGTATGCCGGCAAAATGAATGAGGTTGCACTGCGTGTGAACCAGGAAAAGTTTGATACGGCAGACCGGAGAAAAGATATCCAGCTGTGGAATCAGTATTGGGGGTTGTTTAACGACTGGCACAACAAGTTTGACAAGTTGTATCCGGCCTACGTCAAGTGTGAAGAGACGGAATGCAAGCTGACCGATCCGATTTCATTACCGTTGCGTGACTCCATGTCTCCGGTCTCGACAACGTGCGATGAATGTATCCCGCTTGTCAACAAGACCAACGAGGCAGTGAAGCGGTATAACGCACTGGTCAGTGACATGAATGGTGTTGCCTTGCTGGCAAACAAGCTGAAGCATGGCACGAAAGACGGCAACAAGTTATATCGTGACTGGCAGAAAAAAGACGCCGAACTTAAGAAGATAAGCGCAGAGGTAGATGCCGGGAAAAAAGAAAAACGATCGTGCGAAGCAAAGTATTGTTTTGGCAGGAAGCCATGGGAAAAGCGCAAGCTGACCTCGGCATGCGAGGCCTGCTCGGTACCGCAACAACGACTGAATCAGGCAGAAAAGGAATACAACGAGATGGTCGATAAACTGAACGCGGCCGACCAGAAGTACCAGGAGTTTCTCATGGCCGGCGGCGATCCGGCGACGAAAAAAGGCAATGAAATGAGCCATGCCTCCATCGCCATGTTCGACGAATTTAACAAGATAGCGGACCGCATGTACAAACTGGCGCGCGAGTTATGGAAATGTCATCCGTCGCAATGCGATGTCGCCGCTACGGACGATACCAGGATAAAGATTGGTGAAGAGGTGAAAACCGAGCCACTGGATGAAGCGACCAGCAACGGTAGCGATGAGACAAAAACCGGAGATAAAAAAATTGCGCTGGATGCCGACTGCCTGGGTCAGGGCTGTCCGCAGGAACCAATAATCGGCAGCTGCACTGGCGACACCTGCCCGGCGACGATCAAGATGACCTGTGATGAAACTCTTTGCCCGGAGATATTTCAGCTGGATTGTTCAACCAGCCCCTGCCCTGACAATGTGAGCATTGATTGTGATGCCCTGGGTTGTTTTGCCCAGCAGATCGATTTTTCTTTTGCAGCGGAAGACGCGGATGAATCAGCGCAAACCGATCTAGCAGATGAGAACTTGCCCGAGTTCAGGTCGGGCCATTCCGGGCTGGTGGAAGGGCGATTTGGCTATTATCAGAAGGTTTACCGGAAAGTCTCGACCCGTTGTACCGACCCGGAATGCCAGGCTCTCGTTACCCGGATCAACGGGCTGATAGATGAACTGGAGGGCATGACCACAGAGTATGAGACAGCCCGGGCAGCCAAAAACTGGACTCAAACGCGCGCGATCTCAGATTCGGGATTAAAACTGGGAAGAACCATCGAGCAGTTGATTGCTAATCTTGCCGAGTGCGTGAAGAAATGTGATGTTGAGGACACCACGATCCAGATAGGCGAGGATTTTGTACTCGCACCCGGTACCGGGTATTCGGTCAACTGGGGTGCTACTTCAGGTTACGGAACCGGTACTGCCAGTCCTGCCAGTGGCCTGCCGTCGGATGCCCTGTCTCAACGGTTAAGCAAACTACCACCATCGGATTGTCGCCCCTGTAATGTCTATGTGAACAGCTATAACCAGACAATCAATGAAATAGCGGAACTGCAATCCAGACTCCGGAAAGCGGTAGAAGAACAGCGGCAAACACAGCGTAGCCTGAGTTCGGATTCGAAACTGCTCGAGCGAATGCAAAACATGGATCAGGCGACGTTTGAACAAGAACTGTTCGACTGGGATTTTATGGACCAGGGCACAACCGTCGACAGTTATCGGGCGGAAGTGCGGCAAAGTTTTAACCAGAGAGCTGCGAGACTGCTGGTTATCGCATCAACGATCGAGGAATTGAAACAGCAGATAGATGACAAACAGAATTTCCTGCAGGCAATCAAACTCAGCCTGACAGCCTGCGAGCAACAATGTGCCCGGGTCGTCATATTAAATGTCATCAATTTGTTTGGAAATTTCCCCTACAACCGTCTGGATCCGCTGTCCCAGGATGGAGAGTCAGGTAACGCCAGCGAACCCACTGTGCTCGTCGTAAATAACATCCCGATTATACGCTTGAGTCTTGCCGGACCTGAACCTGTCAGTGGGCCAATCGGTTGCGCATTGAGTCACTATCACGGTAGTGCCGATAACTGCAACGGGGTCTTTACCGTCGATCCAAACCCGCCTGGTTGTGGTCATGGAACGGTTGCGCAAGTGGTTGCCATACCGGTGTCGGCCTGCCCGGACTTATGAGGGTGCAAGATATGAATAAATTTTTTTTAATGCCTGAAAAAACTATTTTAATAACGGTGTTATTAATTTCTATTACTGGTCTGGTCGCAAACATCTCACAGGCCCGTCAGTTTCGTCTGCTCACGCCGATTGCCTCTCCCGAACAACCATTGGCAAATGTTCCTGCAGGTGCCGTTGCAGTAGAAGCCGTCACACCGCTCTCACGTCAGGTGGTAGAACCCATGGTCAGAAAGGTGATCGAACAATGGAATACACCAGGCATGATCAGCACGCTGTCCGATCAGTTTTACGACAAGAGCCGTCTGCTGGATGTAATGGATACCGGTGTCCCTCGTGACGCAAAACTTCGGGTGCAATCGATACAGGGAATACAAACCCTGCAGCAATATATTAATCCGGGTGCAGGAACAGAGCGTGGCGAGATGGTCAGCATTGTTTCTGCCACGGTACAAACCCAGCTTGAGTTCAATAGTTCAAACGGTTTTACACGTCTGCCTGGCACTAATGAATTTATTCTGCAAATTACCCAGACCGCGCCGCCATGAGGCAGCAAATCCTGAACAACTTGCTGTTTAAGAAAATAGTTTCAGTAACTTCTGGCTATATTTTATTCGTGGTGCCGGTGTTGAGTCATGCTGAACCGGATGTTCTTGCTGATTGGTCATTCTATGGCTCAAACACGATGCGGGCTTCACTCTATGAGGCAACCGGTCCCGGCGCCGCCAGTCCCTGGCCGCTGGAAGGAGACATGTACTTTGACGAGTTCAATGTTTATCTGAACAAGCAGAATTCATTCTATGATCGCATGCGCGCCGAGTTTTCCGGTGTCTACAACGTAAACGACGATTACCGCGCTACCAACTTCGGTGTGGTGCCTGAACGCATGAGTTTCGTGCGTGAAAACGGAGAAGTGAATACACCTTACCGTTTTGAAGCCGGCGATCACTTTGCCTATTACAGTTATCTGACGCTGCAAAATTCGTTAAAAGGCATGCAGTTCGAACTGCAACCTGTTTCCGATGTGGCAGGACGACGACACTCCATTGTGTTTACCACGGGCGCGAATGAATCAAACTGGCGCGACCTGACATTCCAGGATGATTATACGTCCGGTATTTCCTGGCTGATCCAGGATGAAGTACTGGGTTCGTTAAATTTCAACGCTGTGCACAATTACCGGGATGGATCCGCCAAACTCGGTACACTCGACCGCAAGCAGTATGTGTTTAGCGTGGCAGGCGCCAGGCAGTTCAGCGGTCCCGGACACGATGCCACCATCGAAGCAGAAATAGCACACTTCATGGGTGACCATAATGGTGTTGCGGGTGCAGCGACGGGTCAGGACAAGGCAGACAATGGCTACTTCATGCAACTGAGCGGGCGCAGCAAACAATCGCCGTGGGATTACCGCTTGCGGGTCGAGCGTTACGGTCAGGATTTCCAGCCGCGCGGCGCGATTGTGACGGCTGATCGACGTTCAGCCGAGTTTCACAGCGGCTGGTTACATCAGTCCGGTATTCGAACCCGGGCCCGGGTGCAATTTTTCGAGGATGGGCTTGAGACTGCAAATAAAACCACGACGCGCACGTACGGAGTCAACCTTACCGGGCCGCTGGTCAAAAAACTCTGGCCGGATGCGAATGGCAACCTGGATGCATTTGTTCAGCAACGGGATGATGAATCCGGCGCCTTGGCGGCGACGACACACAACATTAATTTCAATCTTAGCAAACCCCTGCCTGGAGACTGGCTGGGGCGAAGTAATTTCTTTTTCCAGAACGTTGATGATGAAGGCACGGCGGATACGGATCTGTATACCCGGCAATTCAGTTTTGCCGCGGATCATGCGCTTGCGCTTGCCGGGTTTACCGGTGTGATCACCCCCGGTGTGTTGATCCGCAGCTTACGCAAGGGTACCAATCGCAGTTTTGATATGAGTCCGACGCTGGCCCTGTCGCTGAACCGTGGGCCGCATGCCTTTCGTGCCGATTACAGTACCTTGTTACAGAACCGCCAACTGGTCATCAGTGGGCCGGATATCGATACGCACACGCTGAACCTCGATTACCGCTATACCAGGCAGCAGCATTTGTTTGGTTTCGAGGCGAACCTGTTTGATCGCAGTATCACGCCGGGGCAGTCGACCGAGGCGTATCGCTTGTCAGTTTACTGGACGTACAATTTCGATCGTCCGGCGCGCGCGGTAAAAACCAGGACAACGATCCCGTCATCCACTGTGCAGAGTTCCGAGGTCTCGGTCAGTGTGGCCGGACTGGCACCGGGTGCCAGTCGAGCTGATGTCGAACAGGCATTATCGGCAAACCAGATCGCGGCTGGATACGAACAGGCCGGTTACCAGGTGTATGAGTACCCGCTGTTGTCCGGCGTGTTTCAGCGCCAGCGTCTGGGGCTGAACTACAGTGCCGGCAGACTTGCCAGCATCGTGCTTGTCATCGACTTTGATCAGGTCGGTGATCGCAACACGGTGCTACAGGTATTCGAGCGTGTGCGCGAGTCATTGATCCGGCAACTGGGAAGCCCGACGCGCACGATAGAAGAGGGCGTATTCGCGGCGGATTTTGTTCAAGCCGTGAATGACCAACGCCTGATTCGTATAATCGAATGGGAGACACCCACAGGTACGATTCGATTTGGCTTGCCGCGTCGCCTCGATGGTCAGGTGCGAATGGAAATCCAGCATGCACGCAGTTTTCCTCAACCGGGTGAAACCCTGTGGAGTATCGAGCAACTGCGTTAGCCGGCGCTGCCATTGTTGTTGTCTGATTTCATTTTTCAATTATCCGACTACCGTTATCATGTCCCGTCCTTGTGAACGGAAATTTAACTATGTCAGATGATAAGTGGTTTGATGAGAAGACGAACGGTTTTGGCATGGTCTTGCAAATCAGGCAGCAATTGCATGCAGAGCAATCGCCGTATCAAAAGATCGAGGTCTTTCAGACAGAAACATTCGGTAAGCTGTTAACGCTGGATGGCATCACGATGCTGACGTCGCGGGATAACTTTATCTACCACGAGATGATGACACATCCGGCCTTGTTTGCTCATACACAGCCACAACGGGTTGTTATCGTCGGCGGCGGTGATTGTGGTTCTCTGTCCGAAGTGCTGAAACATGCAACGATAGAGCAGGTAATACAGGTAGAACTGGATGAGCGCGTGACGCGTGTCGCCGAGCAGTTTTTCCCCGAGTTGTGTCAGTCGAACCGGGATGCACGAGCGCAGTTTTTATTTGAAGATGCGATCGCCTGGATGCAACGGGCCGAGGCAGATTCGGTTGACGTGATTATTCTGGATACGACCGATCCGGTCGGGCAGGCCGAGCGCCTGTTCAGTCAACCGTTTTATGCAGATTGTCATCGCGTGCTGCGCGATGGCGGCATAGTTGTGGCGCAAAGTGAGTCACCGTTTCTCGATACGGATATTCTCTGTGCCCTGCGGTCGGAAATGCGTGCGGCCGGGTTCCAGAGTCTGCAGACGTTGCAGTTCTTTCTGCCGACATACCCGTCCGGTAGGTGGAGTGCGACATTGGCCGGTAAAAACCGCGAATTTGCTGCCGGATTTTCGGCCGATAATCGTAGCAATTCGGTGCAAACGCGTTACTATAGCGCCGAAATTCACCACGCGAGTGCGGTAATACCGCCGTTTTTGCAGGCAAAATTAACCTGAAAACCAGACACAGATGAGCAGCTCGACGCAACAATACGATGTGATCGTGGTTGGCGGTGGCCAC
>JBHIXH010000069.1:0-309 GCA_041984885.1 Gammaproteobacteria bacterium | reverse complement strand
GTGCAATCCGGCGATTGGCGGTATCGGTAAAGGGCACCTGGTCAAGGAAATCGATGCGCTCGGTGGCGTCATGGCCGAAGCAGCCGATCATTGTGGTATCCAGTTTCGCATTCTCAATGCCAGCAAAGGCCCGGCCGTGCGCGCGACACGGGCGCAGATCGACCGTGCCCTGTATCGACAATATATCCGGCAAAAGCTGGAGACGCAGCCAGGCCTGGATCTGTTCCAGCAATCCGTTGATGATTTAATCATTGAGTCGAACCGTGTTTGTGGCGTCGTCACGCAGATGGGTCTGAAATTTCATGCACC
>JBHIXH010000068.1:0-8942 GCA_041984885.1 Gammaproteobacteria bacterium | reverse complement strand
TCTGATGTTGGTGGCAATGCCGAGGCGATCATTGATCAGGAAAACGGATTTGTGGTCAATGCCGGGGATGTAAAGGCAATCAGTCATGCGATTGCCTGTCTGGCCAGTAACCGGGACAGGTCTGCCGCTATGGGAGCCGCAGCAAGGCAGAGGGCGACGACCGAATTTACCCTGGAAAAGTGTGTTGATCAGTATGTTGACGTCTACAACTCCCTGCTGGGTTTGAAAGGTTGATATGTTTAAAAAAACAGCCTCGAAATAATCAACCGTAAAGAATGGAAAAATTTCTTTGTATCGATCAGTTACTGGATATAACTAACCCCTCCAGTGAGAGCATGACCAGTTTCCGGCTGCAAAATGGTACGTTCAGAACCAGCGCCTCAAGACGACTGGATGATGTCAATCAGATTGCGCTGGAATATCTACCTTCAGCGGAATCGTTACAAATCCTGGATCTGGCCATTTCATCCGGCATCACCAGCGTTGAATGGAAGGCACAGCTGGATTCAAACGACCGCAAGAATACGTTTACCGGCGTCGACTCGACAGTCTTTGTCAGCAGGATTAAAAAACACGGCTTGACATTGCTGTTGCAGGAATACGGAGAATGTAAAAAGCAGCATCTGTTGCAAATAGATATCAACGACCATCCATTTCCCAATGCCTCCGGTTCGCGTTGGAGAAATGCGGTGTGCAGGATCGCCTCGCTGATCACCCGGTGCATGCAGCTGAAGGGTGAAAAGGTCATGTTTGTCGCACCGGAGGTGCGGAAAACTGTGTCTGCCGATGCCAGCTTTCGTGTTGAGGAAATGGATATCTTTAATCTTGACTCAAAGATAAATGGTCAATCATTCAATGTTATCAGGGCGGCAAATATACTGAACGTTGCCTACTTCCCGGCAGACCGGATATTGCAGGTTGTCCACAGTCTGCATCGAGTAATGATGCCTGATGGTGTATTCATTGTCGTGCGAACACATTCAGACGGGAGCAATCACGGGGCTATTTATTCCAGGCGGGATGCCGGTTTCAAACATGTACGTGATATTGGTCAGGGATCAGAAATACATCCTATTGTTGAACAATTTAACCGTATGTCACAGGCATCCACCACAGAGTAAATAACCAATGTGTGGCGTTGTCGGTGTGTGGGAAAAGAAGCAACTGCGTTCTGGCGAAGATTTAATATCGATTGTTACAGGAATGGCCGATGTAATGGAAAAACGCGGTCCTGACGGCAGTGGTGCCTGGCATGACTCGAATCTCCCGCTGGCATTCGGGCATCGACGGTTATCTATTATTGATTTATCGAAGGCCGGTCACCAACCGATGCTGTCATCGAACCAGCGATATGTCATTACCTACAACGGAGAGGTTTATAACAGTCCTGAAATTCGTCGGGAGCTTGAAGCGATTGGAATCATGTTCCGGGGACATTCCGATACAGAGGTGATACTGGAAGCCTGCGCGGCCTGGGGCATTCACAAGGCAGTGCATAAATTTGTCGGTATGTTTGCCTTTGGTCTCTGGGACAGGCAGGAAAAACAACTGACGCTGATCCGTGACAGGCTGGGTATCAAACCGCTGTACTGGTGTGATACCGGTGATGCTTTCCTGTTTGCATCCGAATTGAAGGCCCTGCATCAATATCCAGGACTGGAATTACAAATCGATCACGATGCATTAGCTCAGTATTTTAAATGCGGTTATATCCCGGGACCGGCGAGTATCTATAAAAACGTGTACAAGTTAATGCCGGGTACGCTTATGCAAAAATCTGGCAATGGCGAGGCAAAATACGAAAAATACTGGGATGCAAAGTCACTGGCCTTTCAGGGGATGTCGTCACCAGAAACCGGGAGTGACACACAGATCGAACAAAAACTGCATGAATTACTGCGAGATTCTGTCAGCAAACGCATGCTAAGCGATGTGCCGGTCGGCGCCTTTCTATCCGGTGGTATTGACTCCACTCTGGTCGTCGCATTAATGCAGGAAGCTGCCTCGGCACCGGTCAATACATTCACAATCGGTTACAACAATCCGGATTACAATGAGGCCGATCATGCCAGAACGGTGGCGAAACATCTGGGCACCAGGCATGAGCAGTTGTATCTTGACGATGGGGATATTGAATCTGTCGTGCCAACACTGGCTGAATTATATGACGAACCGTTTTCGGACTCGTCGCAACTGCCGGCATTTTTTATTTCCCGCTTTGCCCGTTCTCATGTCAAGGTCTGCCTGTCCGGTGACGGCGGCGATGAGTTATTTGCCGGCTATAACCGTCATGTAGTGGCAAGGGATGTTGAACAAGTGCTTGGCCGCATCCCGGTTTCTGTGAGAAAAATATTAGCCAGTTCGTTACAGGTTATTCCAGGATCAATCTGGAACCATTCAGGCAACCTGATTGCCCGTTGCCTGTCGAGTGATCGTCGACCCAGGTTGCTCGCGGAAAAAATGCATAAAATTACCAGGGTACTCCGCTGTAATTCGATGCAAGAGGTGTATCAGACGTTAACCTCTGCTACGGAAACCACTGCCGCGGTTTTGCATCCCGACATACAAACCGATTCACAACATGAAACGAACTGGAATGCCATCGTCGACTGGCCTGAATCAGGACATCCTGCTGAAGCAATGATGCTGCTGGATACACTCGGCTATTTACCGGATGATATTTTAACGAAGGTTGACCGGGCCAGCATGGGAGTGAGTCTTGAGGCCCGCGTTCCGCTGCTCGATCATCGTGTTTACGAATACGCCTGGCAAATACCGCTACAATCGAAGTGTTCAGGTCGGATCGGCAAGAAAATTTTACGCAGGATTCTGTCAACCTACGTGCCTGAGAATATGATCAATCGACCCAAAATGGGTTTCGCCATTCCCCTGGAACATTGGCTCAAGGGGGGGCTGAAATACTGGGCTGAAGCGCTACTGGATGAACGGCGTCTGGTTAACCAGGGACTTCTGAACAGCGACTATGTCGGAAAATGCTGGAATGAATACAAACAGGGCTACGGCAATCACCATCATTTAATCTGGTCAGTATTAATGTTTCAGGCATGGCAAGAGAGATATTCACACTAGACTAACCAGGCTTTATGAGTTTTCTTTTTATCGTATCGCATAGCAGAAGCGGTTCTACTGTTCTCGATCTGGCGCTGGGGTCGGCTGCCAACGCAGTTTCAGTTGGCGAGATCGTTAACCTGTATCCCGAGTTGGCCGAAAACCGCTGGTGTACCTGCGGTCAGCGTTACGCCGACTGTGGTTTCTGGAGCAGCGTGAGTGCTGCAACATCGGCGCACGGCCTGGACCTGCACTCCACATCCTCGGCGATCAATCTGGAGATTCCACGTCCCGGCTCGAATCAGCTTCTTAACAGGTTAGGGGTACTGTTGAATATTGTTGGCGCAAGAACATTGAACCCGGCATGGCTGAAAGATGTTCATCTTTTATACAATACGATTCTCAACGTAGCGAACAAGGACGTGTTGATCGATTCCAGCAAGGAGATTACCCGCGCCCTGGCAATAGCAAGATATGAGAAGAATACCGATTGTAAATTTATTCACATCGTCAGGGATGTGCGTTCTGTATTGCAATCGGTAAAAAAAACCAGTTACCACGTCAAATTGCCGGATAACCCGGCCCCGCAAAGATATGAACAGGATGTACAGCAAACTACTGAACAAACGATTGCCATTTGGGAAAGAACAAACAGGAAAATAGAGAACCTGTTACGCCTGTTCATTAACCGAAACAACAGGATGCGGATCAAATACGAGGATTTGGCCAGTGAACCGGAGCGGGTATTAATGGAAATCTCGGAGTGGTCTGGCATTCAATATGATGCAGGCATGATTCGATATGGAGAACACGATCATCATAATATAGGTGGCAACCGAACCCGGTTTAACACAAGCGAGATCATCAGCCAACAGGAAGACTGGAGCAAACATCTCACAACTGAGGATTTACAACTGTGTGCAGCCAATGTCTCGGGCTTGATGAAAAAATATGGTTATTCATAATGCTGTGTAATTTGACGGGTCAATATTAATTGTGGCTTTCAACTCGACCTCGATTCCTTGTCTAAAAACCTGTTATTCCTGGTAACCGAGGACTGGTATTTCATGTCGCATCGGGCCACCTTGGCCAAAGCGGCGATCGAAAACGGATACCGGGTCACCGTTGTTACCCAGACAAGTATCCATGCTGATACCATCCGTGCACTCGGCGTCGACCTGGTTACCATCCCGTTCCCTCGATCGCTGAAACGTCCCTGGCAGGATATAGCCACCCTGTGCGGCATCACCCGCGCATACCGCCGAATTCAGCCGGACATTGTCCATCATGTTTCATTAAAACCTGTTTTTTTCGGCTCGTTTTTATTGTGGTCGGGCGTGGCCAGAAAATCATCGGTGGCTGCGGTCAATGCGTTCACCGGCCTGGGTTATGTGTTTACATCGAACACGGGCAAGACAAATATTGTCAAAAAATTTGTAATCACACTGTTAAAAATATTATTAAAACAGGATTACCAGCATTTGTTATTCCAGAATCAGGATGACCTGGAACTGTTGCGTGATGCCGGAATAGCCAATGAGCAAAACAGTTATGTGATTGCCGGTTCGGGAGTCGATACGGCAAACTTTTTACCGACTGAAGAACCACAGGGTCCGGTCACCTGTATGCTGGTTGCACGCATGCTGTATGACAAGGGTGTTGAGGAGTTTGTCAGGGCGGCAGAAATTGTACACAGGCAAAATCCGAATATCAGGTTTGTTCTCGTCGGCGATACGGATACAGAAAATCCATCCGGCATTTCAAAACAACAACTCGAAAGCTGGAGTGCATCAGGCTACCTGGAGTGGTGGGGCAAGTGTGCTGACATGCCGGGCATTTATGCGCAATCACATATGGTTGTCCTGCCTTCCTACCGTGAAGGTTTCCCCAAGGTATTGATCGAGGCAGCGGCCTGTGCCAGGCCGGTCATCACGACTGATGTCCCTGGTTGTCGGGATGCAGTCATGGATGGTAAAACTGGTAAACTTGTCCCCGCAAAAGATGCAGACGCGCTGGCAGCGGCAATTCTTGAACTCAGTCTCGATCCGGAAAAACGGAAACGAATGGGTGAGGCCGGCAGAAAACTGGTACAGGAAAAATTTTCAACAGAAGTGATTAATTCGCAAATTCTTCAACTTTATAATGATATTCTTCATAAAAAATCCACGCATAATTGATAAAAGGGGTATTTGCTTCCAATGTCAGCGAAACTTTGTCCGGTAATTCTTGCCGGTGGTGGTGGTACACGCCTGTGGCCATTATCGCGTCGTTATTATCCGAAACAGTTTCTGTCGCTGGATGGACAGGAATCCATGTTACAAAAAACCCTGGGGCGAATGCGGGATTTTGATAAATCAATTCAAGTAGTGCCCGCGACCATCATTTGTAATGAAGAACACCGGTTTCTGGTCTCGGAACATGCAGAGATGATGCATGAACCGATCAACGAAATTATTCTGGAACCGGTCGGCAGAAACACGGCACCGGCATTGACCGTCGCAGCCCTGCGAGCAGACCCGCAGGATATTCTGCTGATGATGCCGGCCGATCACATTATTCGCGATATCGATAAACTGCACATCTCTGTCAAGACCGGCTACCACCTGGCAGGAGATCAGAACCTGGTGACCTTTGGCATCAACCCGACACATCCGGAGACCGGGTTTGGTTATATAAAAACCGCAGCTGATCCGCTGACAACGACAACAGATGCGTTTCAGATTGCCGAATTCGTCGAAAAGCCATCATTGGAAACAGCCGTCGCTTACCTCGAGAGTGGACAGTATTACTGGAACAGCGGCATCTTCATGATGCAGGCATCGGTCTGGCTACAGGCAATTCAGGAGTTGCATCCGGCAATCTTTCAACAATGTGAAGTCGCCGTAAAAAAAGGTGCCGTGGATGGCCAGTTTTTTCGTGTCGACAAGCCAGCGTTTGAACAATCACCGGATGATTCGATCGACTATGCAGTGATGGAGAAAGTCCCCGCGTCGGCAACGCTGAGCGCAACACTGGTAAAACTGGATGCTGGCTGGTCCGATATCGGTTCCTGGTCAGCAGTCTGGGAGATCGGTGAAAAAGACGAGGCTCGAAATGTGACGTCCGGTGACGTGGTGCTGAGTGACACCGCCAACTCGATTATTCGCTCCGAGCACAAACTGGTCGCAACCGTGGGTTGTGAAAATCTGCTCGTGATCGAAACAGCGGATGCCGTGTTGGTCGGAGACAGAAACAAGGCGCAGGATGTCAAACACATTGTGGAAGCGCTGCAGAATCAGGAACGCGAAGAAAGACTGACGCACAGAAAAGTCTATCGTCCCTGGGGCAGTTATGAATCACTGGATGCCGGTAGTAATTTTCAGGTCAAACGCCTGACCGTGAAGCCCGGAAAAAAACTTTCACTGCAAATGCATCACAAGCGGGCGGAACACTGGGTCGTTGTCAATGGTGTGGCGACCGTGACCTGTGGTGACAAGGTCTTCGAATTGAAAGAAAACGAATCGACATTTATCCCGCTGGGTGAGAAGCACCGTCTTGAAAACAAGGGAGCCGAATTACTTGAAGTGATCGAAGTACAATCCGGCAGCTACCTGGGCGAAGATGATATTGTCCGCTTTGACGACGATTTTGGTCGGGTAGAAGATAAATAATTAAAATTTCATCCTGATTCGTCACTGGTGAACATTCTGGTCATAGGCGGTTCCGGTTTTATTGGTTCCCATCTCGTCAGGATATTATCCGGATCGGGCCACTCAATTTTTGCAACTTACCGCAGCAACAAGCCAGATCTGGAAAACGTGCAATGGCGTCGGTTTGATATTGCCAGGCCAGCCGCAGACTACAAACGCCTGACAGAAAACATGGATACGGTCATTCACCTGGCGTCAATCGCCCATGATGTGAACGGACAGCACCTGGCGGACACGTATACAAAAATAAACGTGGATGGAACGCGATCGATCCTGCAGGGGTGCAGCGACAATAAAATCCGACGATTTATTTATCTCAGCAGCAGTAAGGTGCTCGGCAACGGGGGGCAGGGAATTCCCGTATTCACAGATGAGACCAGTCCGGTGCCAGATGGCATTTATGGCGAGACAAAATTACAGGCCGAAAAGTTAATCGAGCAGCATTGCCAGCAGGAGGGCATCGATTTTGTCATCCTGAGGCCACCGCTTGTGTATGGACCCTGTGTCAAGGCAAATTTTTTGAAATTAATTCAGCTGGTCATGCGCCAGGTTCCATTACCGTTTGCTTCAATCAAAAACAAACGCAGTTTTATTTATGTCGAAAATCTTTGTCACGCGATCAATGCCTGTATTGAAAGTAAACGTACGATCAACAGCGCCTTTCTGGTCTCTGATTCCGAGATATCAACGCCAGATTTGATAAAAAAAATTGCGCAGCAGGCAAACAAACGCGCTGTGTTACTCCCGGTCCCACCCGCACTGCTAACCGGGTTGGCAACGTTGTTTAACAAGCAGTCCAGCCTTGGCCGATTGACCGATTCTTTTGTGGTCGATAGCTCACGCTTCAGGCAGTTACTGAACTGGCAACCGCCAATTTCAATGCAAGCCGGACTAAAATCAACTGTGAACTGGTACCTGGACAGGTAAATGGAACCGGCAGTGCTGTCGCTTTTCCTTATTGGCGCGTTTTTTTTGTCGTATGGCCTGGTGTATTTAATTTTAAAATACTCTCGAAATAACGCGGTTCTCGATATCCCGAATGAGCGCAGCTCGCATGCGAACCCCACCCCGACCGGCGGGGGGCTGGCAATTTCCATCTGTGCTATCGTTTTTTTGAGTGCCCAGCTGGCGCAGGCGAATAGTGATCATGCGTTGGTATGGGTTCTGTTACCGCCACTGATCGTTGTGACGTTAACTGGCTGGATTGATGATCATTATTCACTGCGTACGGTTTATAGGGCGGGCATATATTTATTATCCGCTATCTGGGTGGTTTCCAGTGCAGGGGGCATCACTGTGCTTAACCTGTTAGGTCTGGACATGGGATTAGGCTGGTCCGGAATGGCGCTGGCTGTTATCGCAATAGTCTGGATCATCAATCTTTACAACTTTATGGATGGCATTGACGGTCTGGCTGCGATTGAAGCAATGACAACCAGTTTGGCAATGGCCGTTCTGTTTTATCTCTCCGATATGCGAATGGAAACTATTTTTTCCCTGATCATTCTCGTCAGTACATCCGCTTACCTGTTGTGGAACTGGTCTCCCGCCAAAATTTTTATGGGAGATGTCGGTAGTTGTGCGCTGGGATTATTATTCTCTACGCTGGCGGTGTGGAGTCATAACAGCGGTGGTCCATCAGTCTACGTATGGCTCATTCTCCTGGCTGTGTTCATTGCGGATGCAACATATACGTTAATTTACAGAATATCGCAGAGAGCAAAATGGTATTCGGCACATCGCTCGCACGCGTATCAAAAACTGGTGCAACGAGGCCTCTCACATACCCGGGTGACACTGGCTGTATTATTACTGAACATAACAGTTTTATGGCCGCTGGCATGGTGTGCCTTTAGCATGCCGGATTATGCCGTGGTGTTCACTGTCATCTCGTATGTGTTGCTGGCACTGATTTGGAGTAAAATCCAGTTGTTCTCACATGAATCAATGAATTCAGCATGATAAAACTGAATAAAAAGAATTCCGTCATCCTGCATGATATTTTTGTCGCCGTGCTGGCCTGGCAGTGTGCCTGGTTGGCCCGATTCAATTTTTCATTTCCCTATCCCGATTGGCAACTGAGTTTTTATACGTTACCGGTCGTTTTATTCATACAGGCAATTATCTTCTGGCGTTTTCACCTTTACAAAGGTATCTGGCGTTTTGCCAGCCTGCCAGATCTAT
>JBHIXH010000067.1:0-9202 GCA_041984885.1 Gammaproteobacteria bacterium | reverse complement strand
TTTCTCCCTGGCAGATTTGCTTAACAGTTCACGTAACCAGTTAAACAGGCTGGTATCGACAAGGGAATGCACACTCAATTTGATAATGAACATATAACGACTTGTATCCGTTTCCAGATCCGTATCCTTGCCGAGTGCCTCCTTGATCATCCAGCGGTCAATGTATTGACCCACAGTGGGAGACTGTTGTGTGGAAAATAGCTGCCGGGCCGATTCCTCGTCACCATCCTTCTGGATTACTTGTAATGACAAATGGTAGATTTCCTCGGCTGAAAAGTGTTCGTTATTAAATATCATCACTGGCTGGAAAAGTTGATCAATCCGGCTTTCATCCAGTGCATTTACAATTTCTTTTTCCTGATCGGTAAGTGACGCGGTGTCAATTTTAATCTGGTAGGGATCGGATGCCTGTGAGGGACTTGTCGCAGGTTCGGGTGTGGTAATAATTTTATCTGCCGGGTCGTCAGCCGGCGCTTCCCGAAACTGGGTCAATGAGACCTGTTCCACTTTTTCAGCGGTGATGACCGGTTTATCTTTCCTGGCTGGTTTTGCTGTGTTTTTAACAGACTTCTCTGGCGTTACGGCATCATTATTATCTTTATCTTCGGGTTCTGTGGCGGCAACTTCGGGTTCTTTCTGTTTTGCAGTTGCAGTTGAAATTGTTTCAGGTTCGGTTGCTTCGGTCTCCGACACATCTGCTGGCAATTCCATTGCCGGTTTGACTGTCGGTGGTTTGTGATTGGTTTCGGCATCTTCGATTGCAGATGAGCCTGCCTGTTTCTGATCGCCTGGTTCGTCCTCTGAAATAATCCTGATGGACTCGAACAATACTTCGGATCGGCGTGGCTGTTGACACGCCATTTCGCCCAGTTGTTTTATCTGTCTTGAAACCTGCTCTACCTGGAACCCGGGCTGATCAAGTAACAGTGCCGTGACCACGGAAAAATACTGCGCAGAATTTTTCTTGTTGTCATTCAGCTGGGATTGTAACTGGGCACGTAATATTTCGATTTCTTTGCGTACGCTTTCTTTATCTGCATCATAATCCAGGATCAGACCCAGCGAGTTATCAGTGACGGCTGTTATGCAAACATCAGGGTGCCTGATGGAAACGTATTTAAAGCAGATCAGGGCAAGATGTTTCAGGACACGGTTCAGTGTGATCAAATCTGCCTGCCCTTTCCGGCTGGAGTCGGGATCAATAACCTGTATGGTTACTATTGCGCGAATCTTATTGGAGAAATCCACCGTATTGCTGTTTTCCAGCGTGCGATAGTATCGGGATTTATTGAATGCCCGGTTACGCCGCTCAATGAGCTTGCGCATACGCAGGTCATCCTGGTGCTTTTGCCAGGCCTGTTCGATCGAGTCTTTTAAAACGGTTTTCGTCAGCCCCTGTTTGCTGATGTACCGATTCGCTCCAAACTTCAGTGCCTTTGCCATGACTTCTTCGTTGCCGGCACCTGTCAACATGATCGAGGCGGGAAATTGCGGATTCGTCTGCTGACGCTTGAGCAGATCCAGACCGGTAAAATTACTGATGCAGAGATAATAATCGACTATTGCACAGTCAAACCGGGACCAGTCAAGGTTGGTATCAGGGATACCATTTGCGATCGGATCGTATTGTTCGATCTCGGTATCGGTGAAAACACTTTTCAGAAAAGTCGAGACAAGTTGACGATAATCTACGTCATCATCAATGATGATTATACGATGCATGGGTAGCGCAATACGTTGGTTATTTGATTTGTTCGAGTTGTTGACGACGTTTCTCGATCAACACCATGAAGGCATGAGCAACATGCGGCACATTCTCAAAATAATGAGTCAGGCTTGAATACGTCGCCTGTAACATATGTGTGACCTCTTCGGTTCTTGCCGAAGCCGTGCGTAACCCCCCGGAGAAATAGGCCATTTCACCAATCGGATCGCCGGGGCCAAGCCAGGCGATATGCGTTTTGTTGCCCTCAATATCCATGTAGTAGACCTCAACCTTGCCGGAAGCGATCACGTACATGGTCGGATCATCGTCGCCCTGGAAAATAAATTGTCGTTCCGATTCGATGGTGACTTCCTTGAATTTGTTGCTGATACCAACCAGCTCGGTATCGGATAAGGTGTTAAAGACCGGGCATTGAGACAGACGGGTCTTTCTTTGTTTACGCAAGGCAGTAATCAGGTCTTCCTCGGTGATTGCTTCCATATCGACAAGAATTTCACCGAGCAGGCGTTGTTGCTTCTGGTTTTTCAGTATCTGCCCCTGCCGCTTGACTGCAGACTGCAGCGCGCCGGGTGAACATACCAGGTATTCGCCTATGCGTTTTGGCTTTGGTCGCTCAGGCACATTCTCGTCCATACCATTTCTCCATCAAGACAAAAACTGGAAACAGGTCAAACCGGCATCCATCAGGGTGCTATTGTAGACATTCGCACCGGTATTGACAAAATGAAACGGCAGATGTTTTACAAGGAATTGTGTGGATTTTTCAGGAGTGAACGGTTTCGCAATATTACCCTGTATCAAGGATTAATGAACAACCTGATCGCCGGGGATGGTATCGGCGATTTTCCAGTCGGTTTTAAGCAAGCTTTGCATCAACAGGTTTTGCAACATGATGATATTTGCCTTGTCAAAACTGAAACTGATTTTTTTTTGATCTTTTGAAAACAGTTCGATCGCGTACTGGGTGTGATTCAACTGTTCGGTTTTAATGCCGTAGGCCAGGATGCCATCTTCGCCAAATGGCAAACTGCCCGTATTTTCCTGCTGGGGTTCATCAAAGACGCCGCTTTTAAACATACTCTGCACGGCTTCGCTGACACCCAGGTCCTGCAGGCCGCCAAAATCATCAATGATCTGTTTAATTACCTCAAGCAGCATACCGGTGAAACGACGTGATAACCAGATTCGATACTCATCCTGCTGTTCAGTCGCGATAAGGAGAAGCAGTCGATCTTCCTCGGCGGAATAACTGAGACTGAGCTGATGTAATTGTTCCGTCATGCAAACAGCATAACAGAACTGACTGATCAGTGAAGCGAGCGGAGCCCGTAGCTACCCGGGTCAGGATTTTCCCCAGACCTTTTCCAGTCGTTTGTCACGACCGCAGGCATAGCGATAATACTTGTAGCGCAGCGGGTTTTTCATATAGTAATCCTGGTGGTAATCTTCCGCGGCATGGAACTGTTGAACTTCGAGTATTTCGGTAACGATGTCAGCCGAAAACGGTTTGGTCTGTTGCAACTGTTGCAATGACGCGGTCGCAATGCGTCTTTGCTCTTCGTTATGAAAGAAGATTGCAGCCCGGTACTGTGGTCCCTTGTCACAGAACTGTCCCCTGGCATCGGTCGGGTCGATATTTTTCCAGAAGACGTTCAACAACGTTGCATAATCGACGACATCAGGATCATAGGTAACACTCAATACTTCGTAGTGGCCGGTGGTTCCTGTCGATACTTGTTCATAGGTCGGGTTTTCAGTATGACCGCCCATATATCCGGAGATCGTTGAGTGAACGCCATCCAGTTCATCGTACGGTGGTTCCATACACCAGAAACAACCGCCGGCAAAGGTTGCCTGCGCCAATTCCGGCTTTCTTGCCTGTAATGATGTGGAAAATACCAGTGTCAGCAGAGCGAGCATGACAGGTAGACAGGGCAGGCGGGACAAGGCCATGGTTTTCTCCGAATTTATTCAGCAATGTGGGGTCTGACTCAATAAATCAGGAATCAGTTCAGTTAACCACCTGAATGCAAGTCAGGCGATAAACTGTTTCACCCGGACCGAGAGAACAAGCGATAATCGAACCATGTTATTCAGCAAGAAAACCAGTCTTATATCGGCCAGCGAGGCGTTACCTGGACGCACTACTGCCATGCCTGTCACGAATCGGCATTTTGTCACCGGTTCCCCGATACAACCGCCGTTTGCCAGTTATCTGCAAACTGCAGTCGTTGGCATGGGGTGTTTCTGGGGAGCGGAGCGTACCTTCTGGCAACTCGACGGGGTAGTCAGCACCGCCGTCGGTTATGCCGCCGGTTATACTCCAAACCCGACTTACGAGGAAGTCTGCACGGGCCGCACCGGGCACAGTGAAGTCGTGCTGGTCATTTTTGATCCGGCCCGGATACAGTATGAGCAAATACTGAATACATTCTGGGAATCACATGACCCGACCCAGGGCATGCGTCAGGGTAACGACACCGGCACACAATATCGATCCGGCATTTATTATGCCGATGCTGAACAACAGGCACTGGCCGGGAAAACGCGTGATGGTTATCAACGGGCACTGACAACAGCTGGCAAGGGCAATATTACGACGGAGATCTTGCAATTACCGGAGTTTTATTACGCGGAGGACTATCACCAGCAATATCTGGCGAAAAATCCCGGGGGATATTGTGGGCTGGGTGGCACGGGCATTCGCTGCCAGCCAGCAAGCGTCTGATCTAGACCGTACGGTGGCGACGCACGTTAGCAATACCTGCGTGTAATACGTAGGCACAATCCGGCAGGCGTGGCTTGTCCTGATGACGTATCAGGGTTTTATCATCGACAGCGGATTGTGACGTCTCACCGGAATGTACACTCCCGGCATAACTGCGAAACTGGTTCTTAATCTTGTTAATCATGTTGTTTTCCCTGAATCACTGCAGTTGTTAGCAAAATTTTAAAAGTCCGGGCTAAACCCCGGGGAAACTGGCCGCAAACTTACTGATCCATTCCTCGGCTATACGTTCACGACTGACAAAAGGGCCTTCCTTGCGGTGTTTATGTCGCAGATACGTTTCGATATGACATATCTGCTCGACCATCCTGACGCGGTGCGCATCTTCTTTCGCTTCGAGCCAGATCCCGATCTCGTAGTGATCGCCACGGTGTCGCACCAGTACGACCTTACCTTTAAAAATTTGTTCCTCTCCACGTAACGGGATAGTGACTTCAAGGATCGCGCCGGTTGGAATGTATTTTTCCGATCGAATACACAACCCCAGGTCACTGTCATAGCGTGCCGGTTGTGCCTGACGACGTTCAAACCAGACACGGCGAACCGACATTGGGAATGCTTTCGGATGACGGATGAATCCCTCCATTGTGGAGGACTCCAGTCTTGCCCGAACATGTTCATTAACCTCGATAGGTACTGCGCCTGTTTTCGGCTTCACCCGCTCTGCTTGTGCCATCATCGCCTTCACCCCGCCCTGACCAATGAGTAATTAAAAATGCTGCAGTCTGCCGTTAATTATTAGCAGAGTTTTACATGATTGCAAGAAAAAATCTATTTATTTCACAAGCTTAAGATATTTTTATAATAATTAGTATTAAACTATAACTTCTATATAAACAATATAAGCTGTTGATAAATAATGATATATATGTGTTTAGAACAGGATTTATCCTAGATAAACCCTTGATCCAAAAGGGCTGGACTGACCGTAGCCGTGGGAAGGTTCGACATCCGTGACTGAACGCGGTTTGCACTCAGCCATCGCATCAGTACCATCTTCGCTTTTATCTGCGGGGGTATCCATGCGCATAGCTGCTGGTCTGTTTGTTCTCATTGTTATCTTGGTCGGTTATTTCATCCTGACCCGGCCAGTTTCGTTGTCACAGACGCCGGTAGTGGTACCGCAGTCACAGGCTGTGCGAACAAGTGCTGCCAATACGCCGGACAACCCGCAGACCACGGACGAGGTTGTGCCGGAATCGGACAATGTTTCATCCGCAGCAGACGATGCGTTCGCGCTTAAACAGGAGCGCTATGCCAAACTCGAAAAAGCACGGCGTGATCTTGATCGACAGCTGGCCCGCATCAAAATGGTTTTGTGGAATAAAAATTTACCAAAAGCCGAGGCGGATGTGATCACCGAACAACTGATGTCGGCTTATCGTCTGTTACGCAAACCAAAATTGATGGGTGCGTTTCGCGATATGGATGAGATGGAGCAGGAATTAAAACAGGTCGAGTTTGCCAGGAACCAGATAAAACAAATTCGTCAACAGCTTGAACCGGCTGAGGACAGTTCCTGAACTTGACAGGGAACGGCATTCAGCATTTCACCGCAGTCACTCAGTCCGACCAGCTGTGATCGGGTAATGCAGTTTTTCAAATCCGTATTCTGATCGACATCAACAAAGACGCGTGAATAATTCGGGGTGTAGCCAAACACGCGTGAAGTCGTTTCCGTTAATGGCATACCGGACTCCCAGAGCACATCCGTCAACTGGCCAGCCTGGTTTAATAACGCCTGTTGTTTCATTTTGTGCATCAGTGCATGCAACTGCTGGCTTCTCTGTTTTTTGATTTCCGGTTTCACCGCATTCGACATATTCGCCGCCGCTGTCCCGGATCGCGGTGAATAACTGAATATATGCATGTGTGAGAAGCCGATTGACTGGATAAATTCAAAACCGGTTTGCCATTCCTTCTCAGTCTCACCGGGGAAACCGACGATGATGTCCGTTGTCACCTGGAAATCGGCAACGCTGTTACGTAACGTCTCTACCAGTGAGGCAAAGTCACCGGTTCGACAACGACGCGCCATGCGTTTCAGGACAGTGTCGCAACCGCTTTGTAAAGGCAGGTGTAAATGCGGCATGAAACGCGGGTTGTCAAACAGTCGTATAAAGTCATCACCGAGGTCCCACGGTTCGACCGACCCCATACGTACGCGCCTGATATCCGTTTCGTTTAATACGTGTTGAATCAACTGTACCAGGCTGCTGTCGTTATCACTGCCATACCCGCCGGCATGTACACCGGTTAATACAACTTCGTTAATGCCAAGCTGCGCAGCCTGATTCACGTTTTCAACAATCGTGCTGACTGGCAGGCTGCGTTCTTCGCCCCTGGCAACCGTGACGATGCAAAATGTGCATCGATAACGACAACCATCCTGGATCTTGATAAAGGCACGGCTGCGGTTTCTTGTAAACAAGGCATCCGACTCGGCTGCCGTCGCCGTGCTCGGCATGACGGGCAAGTCAAGTAACCCGGTTGTGATCTCGACCAGGCGATCCTTGTCCTTGTTCGGGACGATCAGGTCAATGCCTTCGATTTCATTCGGTAACGACTCATCCAGACTGCTGTAACACCCGCTGACGACCAGCCTGGCATTCGGATTATTTCTCTGGCTCCGACGTATCAGGTTACGTGATTTACGCACGGCATCGCCGGTCACGGCACAGGTGTTCAACACGAGTAAATCCGCAGTCGTTGCATCAGTGACAACGCTCAGCCCCTTGTCCTGAAAACCACGCGCCCAGGTCTGTAACTCCGCTTCATTCAGGCGGCAACCGAGCGTTTTGAGGGCAACTTTCATCATTGATATAAAATTAGTTGGTGACCGGGCAGGGCGGTATTGTGACAACAACCGCCGATTTTTCCAGTGTCTGACGGTATTTTTGCGTAAATTTCAGCAGTTGCAGTTTTATTTTGATGCGTTAGGCTTACGCCCATATTTGGTAAATCCTGACGTTATGCGGGGGTGAACGTTGAGGGACGAAATCAAAAACGGCACAGTCCGTGACTTTGACGGCAAAAGTTGTGTTTATTTTGATGGCTACTGGTTACGCAACTATGCCATTCATACCGATCACATTGCGGATAAAAAACAGATCATCGACCAGATGACACGACGTGTGTTTCACCACGTCGAAGCGGGTATCAACACGCCCGGTCACCACCTGGACAAGGTGCGAGCCGCCTACGACGCAGAAACCTGTCCGAAGAAAAAACGGGTCAAGGCCGCCATGTTGGCCGGGTCCCTGCTGAATCGTGGTCGTGACATTCTGACAGCTATTGTCAATCTTGAAGATACCGGCGTGGTCGTCGAGCGTAGCAATCCACTTTATAAAGAGTGCGGCAAGTGTCTGACCGAGGCCCTCGAACTCGGTAAAAACATAAAACTCAATGACGGCGGTGAGGGCAACCTCGAATTATGGGGAGAGCCGTTTCGCGTCTATACCATGCCGATGCCGGAGTTTTTTGAAACCCGCTATATCAAACTGGCACAGACGATGTCAGAAATTGATCGTGTCGCCGAGGCCATGGAAAAGCTGATCCTGGCGGATGAGTCATTTGAGCCCATCGGCCCCTTGCTGGAAAAACTGGTCGTTATGGCCAAGCAGGCCTGTGAGACATTACGTAGCGATACTGCCATGTTCGAAATCTGGCCGGCATATATTTCGGCCAAGGAAGATCTGTTTGAAAAGCTGGACAAGATACATGTCCGCATGGTGATCGACCGGCATGAAAACCAGACCGCATATGAACATTTAAAAATCATTCGCGAGGGCGCAGAGTTACTTGTGCGTCATACGAATCTACGTGTGCCGATGCCGGAGAGCGTGGCTGCGTATATTGAAAAGTGCAATACGTATTGGTCCTGATAGCAATAAACTATTCAGCTTGATGCTGGAGATATTGCTCCAGTCGACTCTGTTCTGATCTCGCAGCTTCATGCCCTGGTCTTTTTGCGTGACCGGATGCTTTCATCCTGCGCACGTCGGATACCCAGCGAAACCCGAGTCGTCCCGGATGCTCGTCAATCTGTAAAGTATCGCCACGTGTCAGGGTTCGGAAAAACCTGCCGGCAACCTGGAACTTCCGGTCAGCAGCCGTATTGTTCCAGTCATTAACAGTGACATGATAACTGGTGTGCTTGCCGCGGCTGACGTGAAGGTCTTTAACGCTCACATGAAAAGTATTTGCCAGCGTTGTGTCGAATTCACGGTTTACATCATCGAGCACAAAATACGTCGAACCCATCGCGCCGGGCAAGCCTACCAGTATCAGTTCAATCAATACCAGATGCGTACGTGCATTGCGACCAAGCAGGACAAACGCCGAGACAATCAATAACGCTGCAACGATGCCACCAACCACAAGCGACTGTTGCAACATCGGCATCACATCTACCGTGAATGGAACATGGTAAAAGACATAACGGAAAAATTGCACAAAAGCGTTAATGGCAAGCCCTGTGCTAATTCCCAGCAGGATCGCCGCACGCATGACGAATGCGTCTTTATGTCCCCTGATCGTATCCTGTAACAGTTTGCTATCCAGTGTGGTTGCGATGGCCTGCAGGCGTGGTAGCAACTGTTCGGCAATGTCCGGGATCTGGTCCGTGGAAAAGCCACTGGATACAGCGTATTCAATCCAGAGTCGGCCGGATAAGCAGCGTAGTCGCC
>JBHIXH010000066.1:0-9484 GCA_041984885.1 Gammaproteobacteria bacterium | reverse complement strand
GACAACATTTGGGAAACGAGATCACCATGCCTTCCGTTCCCTTGATCGCCAGCGGTTGTGTATCGTGGCTGGTCTTCGACTTGCGGCGCTGCAGTGACGTGTTATTCGCGAGCAACTTGCGTGCAATCAACGGCGCCATCCGGTTGCCAAGACCAATCTCGGCCAGCAGTCTGTCCTCGTTCTCCAGTTTATATTCTTCCAGCAGCGCCTTGAATGTAGCCGGATCAACACTGGCGTATTTGACCGAAAAGGCCTGGAGTTCCCGGATTAACAATCGCCGGCCGAGAGAGATGGCTTCATTCTCTTTCAGCGTTTTCAGGAAATGGCGGATAGCCGTGCGTGCCCGTGCCGTCATGACAAAATTCAACCAGGCCGGATTCGGTGTCGCGGTTTTTGATGTCAGAATTTCAACCACATCACCGTTGTCGAGTTGAGTGCCAAGCGGTACCAGTCGTTTATTGATCCGTGCGCCGGTACAGGTGTTGCCGACATCGGTGTGGATGGCATAGGCGAAATCGACCGGGGTGGCCCGGCGTGGTAATTCAAAAATCTTTCCCTTGGGTGTGAAGACATAAACAGACTCGGGGAACAGATCAACTTTCACATTACTGAGAAACTCCTGCGGATTGCCTGCGGTCTGTTGCATCTCCATGATATTTTGCAACCATTCGCGCGCGCGTTTATGCGCACCTTTGCGATCGGTACTGCTGGCCCCGGATTTATATAACCAGTGTGCCGCGATACCGGACTCCGCGACATCATTCATTTCATGTGTACGAATCTGTACCTCGATGTTGACACCATACGGCCCGAACAAAACCGTATGCAACGATTGATAGCCGTTCGCCTTGGGTATCGCGATGTAGTCCTTGAACTTGCCGGGCACCGGTCGGTACAGGTTATGTACCACGCCAAGTGCCCGATAGCAGGTATCGACGCTGTCAACGAGCAGGCGGAATGCATACACATCGTAGACTTCATTAAACGACAGTTTCTGTTCCTGCATCTTCTGGTAGATGCCATACAGATGTTTCTCCCGCCCCAATATCTGTGCAGGGATCTTTTCCTGGCGCAAGCGACGGCGTAATGCATTGCGAATCTTGTCAATGATCTCCTTGCGATGGCCGCGTGCCCTGACCACCTGTTCGGTTAGAATCCGGTTGCGCATCGGGTACAGGGCAGCAAAACCCAGTCCTTCCAGTTCCAGTCGTATGTTATTCATACCGAGTCGTTGCGCGATCGGCGCATAGATCTCGAGAGTTTCACGGGCAATACGCCGTCGCTTCGCCGGCGGCAGGGCACCCAGCGTGCGCATGTTATGCAGGCGGTCGGCGAGTTTGACGAGAATGACCCGAATGTCATTACTCATCGCCATGATCATTTTGCGGAAGTTATGCGCCTGTTTTTCTTCCGACGTATCAAACTTCATCTGCGTGATCTTGCTGACACCGTCGACGAGGTCGGCAACGTTTTTACCGAAGCGACGTTCCAGTGTCTGCTTGTTGGTGCCGGTGTCTTCAATGACATCATGCAGCAGCGCGGCCTGGATCGTCTGATGGTCCATATGCATCTCGCCAAGAATGCGCGCCACTTCAAGCGGGTGATAGATGTAAGGTTCGCCGCTCATGCGTTGCTGGCCTTCGTGCGCCTTTTCACCGAATAAAAAGGCGCGCTCGACTTTTTCAACATGGCTGGTGTCGAGATAGCCACCGATCAAACGGGACAGATCCTGAAATTGATACATGGTCAGGCCAGGGTTACCGACCGGGGTCGGGCCAGGAAAATGTGATGGTGCAGGGTGGGCGTGCCCCGGCGAAGCCCGGGGCGAACAAAACTATTCTGGGCTGGGCAGAGGAAACTCGGTGGCTTCCTGGAATTCTTCTTCCGGTTCCGGTTTGTTGATTTCATCAATGTTTTCACGCGTTACCAGGCCCTCTGCAATCTCGCGCAATGCGATTACGGTCGGTTTGTCATTGTTCTCTTCGACCATCGCCTCCGAGCCCTGCAAAATCTGTCGCGCCCGTTTACTGGCCAAAAGAACCAGATCATAACGATTGTCGAGGTTACCGAGACAATCTTCTACAGTTAATCTTGCCATTTTTTTCCTCTATTTAGCACTGCCGGCGGCAGTCATTGAAATCAGGCGGCGGATTATACCCGACCTGCGGCTATTTCTGAACGCCCCGCGCCTGCTCGGTCAGTTTCGTCACAAAACGGTCGTAGAAGCCGGATTGATAGTTCAGGCTGTGGCGGCTGGAGCGGACGATAGCCTGCAGATGACCGAGCGCCTCGTCAAAATCGTCATTGACGACGACGTAGTCGTAGACCCGGTAATGCGATATTTCATTCAGCGCATCGTCCATGCGGCGGGCGATGACGGTTTCATCATCATTGCCACGACCCCGCAGGCGCTGTTCCAGGGTTTCGTATGACGGTGGCAGGATGAAAATCGTCACACAGCGCGGGAAGAATTTTTTAACCTGTTCCGCACCCTGCCAGTCAATCTCGAGGATGACATTTTTGCCCTGTTCCAGTTGTTGCTCCACCCATTTGCGTGAAGTGCCATACTGGTTATCAAATACGGTTGCGTATTCGAGAAACTCGTCATTCGACGCCATGGCCCGGAATTTTTCTGCATCAATAAAGTGATACGACACACCATCGACTTCATCGGCACGTTTCGGCCGGGTGGTATGCGAAACCGAGATGACAATTTTATCGTCAGAATCCGCCAGTTGTTGTACCAGCGAGGTCTTGCCGGCACCGGACGGGGCGGACACGATCAGCAGGATGCCACGTTTATGAATGTATTGCTGTTGCTCGGTCATACTGTTATTCAATGTTTTGTATCTGTTCACGCATCTGTTCGATCAGGACTTTTAAATCGACGGACGCATTTGTCATGTTAATGTGCACAGACTTCGAGCCAAGCGTGTTCGCCTCGCGGTTCATCTCTTGCATCAAAAAATCCAGTCTTCTTCCTACCGGTTCTTTGGCAGACAGCGCGCGGTCCACCTCGGATAAATGTGCTTCCAGTCGATCCAGTTCTTCGGCGACATCGGCTTTTTGTGCCAGCATTACGATCTCCTGATCGAGTCGTTCCATATCCGGTGTTTCCAGCAGCTCATTGATACGGGCGCGATATTTGTCATGCAATTGCTGAATCAATTCCGGCATGGCGGATTTTACGGTTGTAACGATGTGCTGGATTTGTTCGCAACGCTCGCGAATCATCTGCTGTAATTTATCGCCCTCGGCCTTGCGGGTATCACTGACCATGAGTAATGCTTTATCCAGTAGCGTCAACAGTGTTGCGCCGACAACATCAATGTCGATCTGATCACGTTCCACGACGCCGGGCCAGCGCATGACGTCGATCGGATTGATCGTGCTGAAGGCCGTGCTCGGTTCGGACAATCTTCGTGCTACCTCGGTGACACGATGCGCGCGATCTTCGTTCACTTTAATATCGCAGGCTTCGCCCAGATCCATATCAAACCTGAGGTTGCAATCCACCTTGCCCCGCTTGATGTTGGTGGAGATTTTTTGCCGAATCGATGCCTCCAGCGGGCGCATCTCCTCCGGCATACGCAGGTTGATATCAAGGTAGCGGTGATTCACCGTTCGAATGTCCCAAACGACATGGCCATGCGATGTGGTTTCCTCAATCCGACCGAACGAGGTCATGCTGGCAATCATGTTGTCGATCCGTCCTGTTTAGTTATAGGTAGGGTTTGAACTGCTGCGCTAGTCTACCTGTTGCGACGGGGCAGGCAAACCGCGGGCGATGATAATCTGTATAATCACCACTTTTTCAGCGAGGAAAGATGATGCGACCGAGTGGCAGACAAGCCGACGAATTACGAGCGGTAAAAATCAGCCGAAACTATACCTGCCATGCAGAAGGCTCTGTACTGGTCGAGTTTGGTAACACGAAAGTGATCTGCACGGCCAGTTTTGACAGTGGCGTGCCCGGATTTTTAAAGGGAAAAAACGAGGGCTGGGTGACGGCCGAATACGGTATGTTGCCGCGCTCGACCGGTTCACGGATGCGGCGCGAGGCCACGACCGGTAAACAGAGTGGTCGAACACAGGAGATACAACGTCTGATCGGTCGTGCCTTGCGGGCATCCATCGATATGAAAAAACTCGGTGAAAATACGGTACAAATCGATTGCGATGTCATCCAGGCGGATGGCGGGACGCGAACGGCAGCCATCACCGGCGCCTGTGTTGCCCTGATTGACGCAATTAATCATGCATTGGCAAACGGATCCATTGATGAAAACCCGTTGTTAAACCAGGTGGCCTCCGTGTCGGTCGGTATCTATGCCGGCACGGCGGTTCTCGATCTCGATTATGCCGAGGACTCCAGCGCCGAAACCGATATGAACGTCGTCATGAATGATCAGGGGGAGTTTATTGAAGTACAGGGCACCGCCGAAGGGGTGGCCTTTAAACAGGAAGAACTGGAGCAAATGCTGGCACTGGCCAAACAGGGCATTCAGCAATTGATCCGGATTCAGACTGATGCCTTATCCGGGTAATCGATGACCGATAAAACACCGCTGGTGCTTGCCAGTAATAATCCCGGCAAGATTCGTGAAATCAATGCCATGCTGGATGATTCCCGTTATCGCGTCATCTCCCAGTCGGAATTTTCCGTGCCCGAGGTGGAAGAGACCGGTCTTGGCTTTGTCGAGAACGCATTGATCAAGGCCAGGCATGCGGCGCAATATTGCCCGCATCCGGTCATTGCCGACGACTCCGGCATCTCGGTCGATGCGCTGAATGGCCGACCGGGGATCTACTCCGCGCGCTTTGCCGGTGTCGGCGCCAGCGATGCCGACAATCTGCAGAAGTTGATCGCAGAAATCACCACGCTACCGGAGGATGAACGTACGGCACACTTCGTCTGCGTCATTGTCTATCTGCGACATGCCGATGATCCGATGCCGTTGATTGCGGAAGGTATCTGGTCCGGCGTGGCGATCACCGAGCCGCGTGGTGCCAACGGGTTTGGCTACGACCCGATGTTTTATCTGCCGGATCGCAATTGCACGTCGGCCGAACTTGATGCCGATGTGAAAAACACGCTGAGTCACCGTGGTCAGGCTTTGCGCAAACTGGTATCACTGCTGTCTGACAACTGATTCTCCCGTTTCTGCACCACCCGGGTGCAATTTCTCTGACCCCCGACTCAAGCCCGGATGTAATCAAGTTTTTACCGTCAGTGACGATATACCTTCAGGAAACTGATTAGTGAATGCTTTTCAGACAGGGGAGTACAAAATTTAATTTTTGTATGTCGTCAGTGTATCAAGATGGTGGGAACGAAGGTTGCTGGAGAAAACTGAACTCGATTTAGTCTGGGTGTTACTTTCTGCCGTGCTCGTCATCGCAATGCAGGGCGGTTTTCTGTGTCTGGAAAGCGGTGTAACCCGCACCAAAAATTCAATTAATGTCGCCCTGAAAAACGCGGTTGATTTCACGGTTGTCATCATTGTTTTCTGGTTGTTCGGTTTTGGCATAATGTTCGGCAGTTCGATCAATGGCTGGATCGGTGGGACTCTATATTTCCCCGATGTTGGCGTGTATCAACCCTGGTTAGCGACCTTCTTTTTATTTCAGGCCATGTTTTGTGCCACCACGGCCACCATCGTCTCGGGCGCAATCGCTGAACGCGTCCGTTTCAACGCCTATATTTTCATTACATTATTGATTGCCGGCCTTGTGTACCCTGTCTTCGGTCACTGGGCATGGGGTGGTGGATTTACCGGTGAAACGGGTTGGTTGCAGCGTGAGGGCTTTGTTGATTTTGCCGGCTCAACGGTAGTACACAGTGCCGGTGGCTGGGTGGCTTTTGCCTTGCTCCTGCGGATCGGTCCACGAATTGGACGGTTTGAACGGGGCCAGCCCGTTGCAATCACCGCATCAAATTTACCGTTGGCCATGTTGGGGTTGTTATTGTTTGTGGTTGGTTGGGTCGGGTTCAATGGCGGTAGCACGCTGGCAGTGAGCCACGAAATACCGGGCATCATTACCAACACCATCCTGGCTGCCGCAGCCGGAATGATGACTGCCCATCTATTACAGGTCTACCTGTCGCCGGATATGGATCGGGTGATGGCACCGATCAATGGTGCCCTGGCTGGTCTGGTCTCGATAACTGCCAGTTGTCACGCGGTTGGAACGATTTCAGCCATCATGATCGCCGTAATCGGGGCAATCTGCATGTTGATCTGCGATCGCTGGTTACTCCGTCATCAGGTGGATGATGCGGTCGGCGCGGTTCCGGTCCATCTGGCTGCCGGCATATGGGGTACGCTGGCAGTCGCCCTGTTTGCAGAACCGGAAATTCTCGGTACCGGTCATGATCGAATGACACAGTTGTTTATCCAACTGGAGGGTATCGTAGTCTGTGGGCTCTGGTGTTTCTCTGTTACCTGGATTCTCTCGGGCAAGATGGATCGGTTAAATCCAATAAGAGTCAGTGAAAAGGAAGAATACATCGGATTAAACGTTGCAGAACACGGCGCCCGATCCATGTTATTTGAACTGGTCGAAGTCATGGAACGACAGTCACGCACGTTTGATTTTTCATTACGAGCACCGGTCGAACCATTCACCGAGCTCGGGCAGATTGCGGGCAGCTACAATCGCGTTGTCAACGCACTGGAAGAAACAACAAAAAAAACCCGACAGATCATCCGGGATATTCGCGACGGTATTATCACATTCACGAAAGATGGCATCCTGACCAGTATGAATCCTGGAGCAGAAAAATTACTACAGGTTGAAGCGGGTGTGGCGATTGGGCAATCACTGGATCAGTTGTTTCTGGAATCAAACTTGCGGGTGCGTGAATCCAGGACCCGGCTCCATGCAAAAGGCCGTGCGGCAGGTGTGACTGACTCCGAGCTGGTAAGGAAAGATCAGACAGGTGAACGAATGATACTCGAATACAAAACGTTTCCGGGCAAGGACGCGAGTCAGGAAACCTATACAGCGATTATTCGTGATGTTACCGGCCAGCGTATTGCTGAAGATGAATTATTCATGGAGAAAGAACACGCGCAGGTAACTCTGGAATCGATCGGTGAAGGAGTGATAACGACAGACGGAAATGACAATATCAAATACATAAACCCTGTTGCCGCAGAAATACTGGGGCAGAGCGAAACCAGTGTTATTGGCACCAGGCTGCAGGACAGTCTCAAGTTGTGTCATGAAACCACGAATGAAAAAATTCCAATCGGTTTTACCGAGACACCAAAGGATGCTGTTGAAATATTTCGCCAGGGTCCTTTGTTGATCAAACGCCGGGACAATACCGAACTTTCCATAAACCTGACCAGTTCGCCAATTCGTAACAGGGAGAAGGTACTTATCGGCAGTGTTATCGTTATTCAGGATATTACCAAATCGCGTGAGCTTGAACGCGTACTTTCCTATCAGGCGACACATGATGCGATAACCGGCCTGTTAAACCGGCGTGAATTCGAACAGCGACTGATTGAGTTAATCAAGGAATCACGTGTCGACGCACAACATCATGTGATCTGCTATGTAGATCTGGATCAGTTCAAGATTGTAAATGATACCTGCGGGCACAATGCCGGTGATGAACTGTTACGTCAGTTAAGTTCACTGTTGACCGAGTCTTTAAGAGCCAGTGATACACTGGCCAGATTGGGTGGAGATGAATTTGGCATCCTGTTACATAACTGTTCTCTCGAACGAGGTCAGGAGATTGCAACGGGGTTGCGAAAGAAAATCGAGGAGTTTCGCTTTAGTTGGCAACAGCGAACCTTCTCCGTAGGCGCCAGTATCGGTATTGCAGGGATTTCAAAACATTCTGAAAGCGCCGCCGAGCTAATGAGTATGGCCGATGCGGCCTGCTATGCCGCAAAAGATGCTGGACGGAACCGGGTACATATCCATTCTCCGGATGACAGTGATGTCAAGCAACGCTGGGGGCAGATGCACTGGGCTTCCCGGATTCAGGAGGCGATCGATGAAGATCGACTGCGTCTTTATTTTCAGGAGATTCGTCCAAGTTCAGACAACGGTGATACCCACAAGCATTTCGAAATATTTATTCGCATGGTCGATGCAGATGGCAGCATGGTGCCGCCCGGTGCTTTTATACCTGCCGCAGAACGCTATGATTTAATGACGTCACTGGACAAGTGGGTCGTAAAAAATACTCTGGCCTGGATGGGAAGTAATAAAATCAACGATATCCTGGCAATAAATCTTTCCGGGGCATCCATCAATAACAATGAATTTCTGGATAACATCAAGGATCTGATCAGCTACTACAGGATTAAACCGGAGCAGTTATGTTTCGAGATTACTGAAACTGCGGCCATATCTGACATGGTCAAGGCCAGGCATTTTATTGATGAGCTGAAAATTCTTGGTTGTAAATTTTCACTCGATGACTTTGGCAGCGGCCTTTCCTCATTCGGCTATTTAAAAACCCTGCCGGTGGATTATCTGAAAATAGACGGTATGTTTGTGCGTGACATTATCAAGGACCCGTTCGACGAGGCCATGGTTCAGTCAATTAATAATGTGGGTCAGTTGATGGGTTTGAAAACCATTGCCGAGTTTGTTGAAAGCGAGGAGATCATGCAGCGACTTGCTGATATCGGGGTGGACTATGTACAGGGATACTACATTGGTAAACCGGAGCCGTTACAGAATCTGACTAAAACAAATCTGTGGCCGCGGTAGCCTGACTTTACTCTCAATCTTATTCATTTGCTTGTCCTCGGGCATCTCGCACGCTAACGTGCCGCCATGCTCACGTTCACAGAGAACCTGCCATTGGCTTTATACATACACCTGCCCTGGTGTGTGAAAAAGTGTCCATATTGTGATTTCAACTCGCATGAATTCCAGCAGGTCAGTAACAATGAACAGGATTATGTAGCAGCACTGATTCGCGATCTCGACGTTGAGTTGCCGCGCATCTGGGGCAGGCGTATTCAATCGATCTTCATCGGTGGCGGTACGCCAAGTCTGTTCTCGGGGCG
This sequence comes from Gammaproteobacteria bacterium, assembly GCA_041984885.1. GTDB lineage: Bacteria > Pseudomonadota > Gammaproteobacteria > Eutrophobiales > Eutrophobiaceae > UBA4486. Next base: position 440 of record JBHIXH010000066.1, on the reverse strand, counting down.
TGCGATTAACGACCTGTTGTCTGCCATACATGCGCGCCTGAATTACCAGCCGAATATTGAGATCACACTGGAAGCGAACCCGGGAACCGTAGATGCGGCGAATTTTTCTGACTACAAAAAAGCCGGTGTCAATCGATTATCGATCGGTGTGCAAAGTTTTGCTGACTCACAGCTGCGACAACTTGGCCGCATACACGATTTTGAACAGGCAATCCGTGCTTTTAACACGGCGAGAGACGCCGGTTTTGAGAATATCAATATTGATTTGATGTACGGACTGCCGGGACAAACGATCAGTGAAGCCACGCAGGACTTGCAACTGGGCATAATCGCCCAGGAGCAGCGTGACTTCGCCGCCGCCGAGAAGTGGTACCGCAAGTCGCTGGACATAAAGGAGAAGCAGGGCAACGAGCACGGTGCCGCGCTAACCCAGTGGGCAT
>JBHIXH010000065.1:0-9621 GCA_041984885.1 Gammaproteobacteria bacterium | reverse complement strand
ATGCGTTCTTTCTTGCCCTTGACCGGATTGAATACGGTATCACCGGCTGATAACACGCCGGAATAGACACGGAAAAACGTTAACGAACCGACAAACGGGTCAGTTGCAATTTTGAATGCCAGCGCGGCAAATGGCTCGTCATCGTTTGAGGTACGTTTGGCTTCGGATTCGTTTTTATCGTCGAGGATACCGGTGATGGCGGCGACGTCGGTCGGTGCCGGCATGTAATCAACGATCGCATCGAGTAATTTCTGAACACCCTTGTTTTTAAATGCAGATCCACAAAAGGCAGGAACCACTTCGTTTGCCAGCGTTTGTATACGTATACCCTTTTTGATCTGTTCTTCGCTTAATTCGCCGCTTTCAAGATACGCGTCCATGAGTTCTTCGTTTGCTTCAGCCGCGCTCTCTACCATCTCTTCGCGCCATTTTTCGGCTTCGGCTTTCAAGTCTTCGGGGATGTCTTTTTCCTCGAACTTGATGCCCATATTCTCATCTTCCCAGTAAACCGCTTTCATCTTTACCAGGTCGATCACACCGCGGAAGTTTTCCTCGGCGCCAATCGGCAACTGCATGGGTACGGCCTTGCTACCCAGACGTTCACGAATCTGTTCGACGACTCGCAGGAAATTGGCGCCGGCGCGGTCCATCTTGTTGACGAACGCCATACGTGGCACGTGGTATTTATTTGCCTGGCGCCAGACAGTTTCCGATTGTGGTTCAACACCACCAACTGCACAGAAGACACCACAGGCACCGTCCAGCACGCGCAATGAGCGCTCCACTTCAATCGTGAAATCGACGTGCCCGGGGGTATCAATAATATTAATGCGATGCTCGTCGTATTGCTGTGCGGTACCTTTCCAGAAACAGGTCGTCGCAGCAGACGTGATCGTAATACCACGCTCCTGCTCCTGCTCCATCCAGTCCATCGTGGCGGCACCGTCATGCACCTCACCGATTTTGTGAGAGACACCGGTGTAGAACAGGATACGTTCTGTGGCCGTGGTTTTGCCAGCGTCAATATGAGCCATGATGCCAATATTGCGATAGCGATTTATAGGTGTAGAACGTGCCACTTTATCCAGCCTTCCTGATTAAATTACCAACGATAATGCGAGAAGGCCTTGTTCGCTTCGGCCATTTTGTGCGTATCTTCGCGCTTCTTGATTGCGGTGCCCTTGTTTTCTGACGCATCCATCAGTTCGCCGGCCAGACGCAATCCCATATTCTTTTCGTTTCTTTTTTTCGCCGCATCTACGACCCAGCGCATTGCCAGCGTGTTACTGCGATCCTGGCGCACTTCGACCGGGATCTGATACGTCGCACCACCGACACGTCGGGATTTAACTTCGACGACCGGACGGACGTTTTCGAGCGCCTTGGCAAAGACTTCGATCGGCTCACCTTTGCCTTTTTCACTGATTTGGTTCAGCGCACCATAGACAATCTTTTCTGCGACCGATTTCTTGCCATGGCTCATGATCATATTGATGAACTTGGCCAGGATCTGATCGCCGTATTTCGGATCCGGCAGGATTTCCCGTTTTTCTGCTACTCTGCGTCTCGACATGGATTTCTACTCTTATATAAGGTGTCTGATCAGGATTTAGGGCGTTTCGCGCCGTACTTCGACCGACCCTGTTTACGGTCACCGACACCGGATGTATCCAGCGTGCCACGCACCGTGTGATAGCGGACGCCGGGCAGATCTTTCACACGACCACCGCGAATGAGAATTACTGAGTGTTCCTGGAGATTATGGCCTTCACCACCGATGTAAGTGGTTACTTCATGGCCGTTCGTCAAGCGCACGCGGGCAACTTTACGCAACGCTGAGTTTGGCTTTTTTGGTGTCGTTGTATAGACACGTGTACAGACGCCGCGTTTTTGCGGACAGCTTTCCAGCGCGGGCACGTTGCTTTTCACTTTTTGCCGTTTGCGTGGTTTTCTGACTAGTTGATTTATTGTTGCCATATTACTGTTTTCTAAGTGTTTTTCCCGCTAATAACGCGTAAACGGCCTCGACCCCATAGCATCGATGATGTTCGGCTGCTATGCGGTTAGACCGTAGTGTTTTTTGGTAAAAGCCGAATTTATTTCGGGGGGTGGATGCAACTCGCACCCTAAAAATCCCGCCCCTATAAAACAAATGACAGGCTGTCACAGGACGGCCTGTCAAAAGGAGGCGGGATTTTATGTCCGACACCCTGACCTGTCAAGGCAGATCAGGACAATTTTTTCGTCTTAGCTGGCGTTCGACTCCTGTGCCTGCTCGGCCGCATCGAGACCGGATTCTGCAGTGGATTCCGTGCTCTCTTCTGCTGCTGCCAGTTCTTCGGCCAGCGCTTTTTCCAGATCTTCGTCCTGCTCCTGCCGGTTCTTTCGATCTTCATGATGCGACAGGCCTGTACCGGCCGGAATCAGGCGGCCAACGATGACATTTTCTTTCAGACCACGGAGAAAATCGCGTTTGCCAGTGACACTGGCCTCGGTCAGAACACGCGTCGTTTCCTGGAATGATGCCGCTGAAATAAATGACTCGGTCGACAAGGATGCCTTGGTGATGCCAAGCAAAATGGGCTCCCACTTCGCCGGTGTCTTGCCGTCGGCCTCGATACGCTCGTTTTCCTCAAGCACGACCGAGCGTTCGACCTGCTCACCCTTGAGAAAACTGGAATCACCGGGATCGGTGATCTCGGCCTTGCGCAACATCTGCCGGACGATGACCTCGATATGCTTATCGTTGATCTTTACACCCTGCAATCGATACACCTCCTGGATCTCGTTGCCGATGTAATTCGCCAGCGCGTGTACACCCATCAGGCGCAGGATGTCATGCGGTGCCGGCGGACCGTCAACCACGGCCTCGCCTTTCTCCACGTGTTCACCCTCGAAGACGGTGACATTACGCCATTTAGGTATTAACTCTTCATAAGTCTCACCGTCGCTGTCAGTGATGACGAGACGTTGCTTGCCCTTTGTTTCCTTACCAAAGCTGACCGTGCCGGTAATTTCTGCAAGTACGGCCGGTTCTTTCGGCTTGCGGGCCTCAAACAAGTCTGCAACACGTGGCAGACCACCGGTGATATCACGAGTCTTTAATGACTCCTGCGGTAGACGTGCAATAACGTCACCGACCTTGACCTCGGCGCCATCGGTCACGTTAATAACAGAGTTCGGTGGCAATACATAATGCGCCGGAATTTCCGTGCCCGGTATCATCAACTCATCGCCATTCGCATCGACGAGCTTGACCACCGGGCGCATGTCTTTCGCCGCACCGCGTGTTTTCGGATCGGTGATCACCATATTGGTCAGACCGGTGATCTCGTCGACATTTCGATCAACGGTAACGCCTTCAACGATATCGGCGAACTGGACCTTACCCGCTACCTCGGTGATGACCGGATGCGTATGCGGATCCCAGTTCGCGACTACCTGACCGGCATCGACCTTGTTGCCGTCATCGGCTGTAATTACCGCACCATAAGGCAGTTTATAGCGCTCACGCTCACGGCCGACATCGTCCTGGATAACAACTTCACCGGAGCGGGAAATCACAATCTGGTTACCGGTATCCTGCTGCAATACCTTGACGTTTTCGAGTCTGAGAATACCGCCGGCTTTAATCTCGATATTGCTGACGGCAGCGGCACGCGATGCCGCACCACCGATATGGAATGTACGCATCGTCAGCTGTGTACCCGGCTCACCAATGGACTGGGCGGCGACCACACCAACAGCTTCACCGATATTGACGAGATGTCCACGACCCAGGTCTCGACCGTAGCATTGGCTACATACGCCATAACGTGTCTCGCAGGTGATCGCGGAACGGACGTAGACCTGATCGATACCGGTTTCATCCATCACATCAACCCATTTTTCATCGAGCAGGGTTCCCGCCGGAATCGTCACTTCATCGGTTAACGGGTTTAACGCGTCATGTGCCAACACGCGACCGAGCACGCGATCACGCAGTGCCTCGACCACATCACCACCTTCAATCAGTGGCGTCACTTTCAGACCTTCAGTCGTACCGCAGTCATGATCGGTTACGACCAGGTCCTGTGCCACGTCGACCAGGCGGCGGGTCAGATAACCGGAGTTCGCTGTTTTCAACGCGGTATCAGCGAGACCCTTACGCGCACCGTGCGTTGAAATAAAGTATTGCAGCACATTAAGACCTTCACGGAAGTTGGCGGTAATCGGCGTTTCAATAATTGAACCGTCCGGTTTCGCCATCAGACCACGCATACCGGCCAGCTGTCTGATCTGCGCAGCAGAACCACGTGCACCGGAATCGGCCATCATGAAGATCGAGTTAAACGATTTCTGGCTGACTTCATTGCCGTCCCTGTCATTGACGTTATCAACACCAAGCTTGTCCATCATCGCTTTAGCGACCTGGTCGTTCGTGTGTGACCAGATATCAACAACCTTGTTATAACGTTCACCATTCGTAATCAAACCGGATGAGTACTGGTTTTCAAACTTGCGGACTTCTTCTTCGGCCGATTCGATGATAGTGGACTTTTCAGCGGGCACTTCCATGTCTTCCACACCGATAGAGACACCGGCGATGGTAGAGTATTTAAACCCGGTGTACATCAGTTTATCGGCAAAGATCACCGAGTCTTTCAGGCCCAGACGACGATAGGCGGTATTGATCAGACCGGATATCGATTTTTTCGTCATATCCTTATCGACCATCGAGAAGGGCAAGCCTTTTGGTAATAATCTTGATAACAGGGCACGACCGACTGTTGTCTCAACACGCACCGTGTTTTCATGCATATTGCCCTCGTCATCCAGCACAGACTCATCGACGCGAGTTGTGATCCTTGCATGCAGTTCAACAACGCCACATTCGTAAGCGCGATGCACTTCATCGATATCCGCGAATTTCATGCCGCTGCCTTTGGCACTGGCCGATTCACGTGTCATGTAATAAAGACCAAGCACCACGTCCTGTGTCGGCACGATGATCGGCTCGCCGTTGGCCGGTGACAGAATATTGTTTGACGCCATCATCAACGTACGCGCTTCCAGCTGTGCTTCCACAGATAACGGCACGTGAACGGCCATCTGGTCGCCGTCAAAGTCGGCGTTGAACGCGGTACAGACGAGCGGATGCAACTGAATCGCTTTACCTTCAATCAGCACCGGCTCGAAGGCCTGGATACCCAGTCTGTGCAGCGTTGGTGCGCGGTTTAACATGACCGGATGTTCGCGAATGACTTCTTCCAGCACGTCCCAGACTTCCGGTCCCTCACGCTCGACCAGTTTTTTCGCTGCCTTGATCGTCGTTGCCAGACCCCGGCGTTCCAGCTTGCTGAAGATAAATGGCTTGAACAATTCCAGTGCCATTTTTTTCGGTAAACCACACTGATGCAGTTTTAAGGTTGGACCGACAACGATGACGGAACGGCCTGAATAATCAACGCGCTTGCCGAGCAGGTTCTGACGGAAACGACCCTGCTTGCCCTTGATCATGTCAGCAAGGGATTTCAATGGCAGTCGGTTGGTACCGGTAATGGCACGACCGCGACGACCGTTATCCAGTAATGCATCGACGGATTCCTGCAACATACGTTTTTCATTGCGCACGATGATGTCCGGTGCATTCAGATCCAGCAGGCGTTTCAACCGGTTGTTACGGTTGATCACACGACGGTAGAGGTCATTCAGATCCGAAGTGGCAAAACGACCGCCGTCCAGTGGTACCAATGGACGCAGTTCCGGTGGCAAGACCGGCAGCACTTCCATCACCATCCATTGCGGTTTATTTCCGGATTTCTGGAAGGCTTCCAGCAGCTTTAAGCGCTTGGAAAGCTTGCGTAGTTTCGTTTCCGACTTGGTCTGGGGAATCTCGTCACGCAACGTTGTTACTTCTTCATCGATATCGATAGTGATTAACAGTTGATGAATCGCTTCTGCACCCATGCGTGCGTCAAACTCATCGCCATACTGCTCGATGGCTTCGAGATAACTTTCTTCTGTTAACAGCTGTCCGCGTTCCAGTTGCGTCATGCCAGGCTCAACGACGACATATGCCTCGAAATACAATACGCGTTCAATTTCACGCAAGGTCATATCGAGCAACAGCCCCATGCGGGAAGGTAATGACTTCAGATACCAGATATGCGCAACCGGGCTGGCTAATTCAATGTGCCCCATACGTTCGCGTCTGACCTTTGACAAGGTAACTTCTACACCGCATTTCTCACAGACAACACCGCGGTGTTTCAGACGTTTGTATTTCCCGCAAAGGCATTCGTAATCTTTGACAGGACCGAAGATTTTTGCGCAGAACAAACCGTCGCGTTCCGGCTTGAACGTACGATAGTTAATGGTTTCGGGTTTCTTTACTTCACCGAAAGACCAGGAGCGGATTTTTTCAGGCGAAGCGAGACCGATCGTGATCGAGTCGAATTCTTCAACCTGACCCTGCTGTTTCAATAGATTGAGCAAGTCTTTCAAAGTGTGCCTCCTGAGGAGAAAGTTATGATCGCTGTGAGCGCGTAATTCAATTTCTTCATGCTGTATCAGTCGTTTTGATCGAGTTCGATATTGATTGCCAGTGAACGGATTTCCTTTAACAGGACGTTAAACGACTCCGGCATGCCGGCTTCCATACGGTGATCACCATCAACGATGTTCTTGTACATCTTCGTTCGACCATTCACATCGTCGGATTTAACGGTCAACATTTCCTGCAACGTGTAGGACGCGCCGTAGGCCTCGAGTGCCCAGACTTCCATTTCACCGAAACGCTGGCCACCAAATTGCGCCTTACCACCCAGCGGCTGCTGTGTCACCAGGCTGTATGGCCCGGTAGATCGCGCATGCATCTTGTCATCGACCAGATGGTTCAGCTTCAACATGTACATGTAACCGACCGTGACACGGCGTTCGAATTCCTTACCGGTACGGCCATCAAATAAACGACTTTGACCATCGGTATCGAGACCGGCCAGGGACAGCATCGTCTTGATCGATGCCTCGGTAGCACCATCGAACACCGGTGTCGCCATTGGTACACCGCCACGCAGGTTGTTTGCCAGTTCGAAAATTTCCTGGTCACTGAGCGTATCCAGTTCTTCCTGCTTGCCACTGCTGTTGTAGATCTGTTCCAGATACTTGCGCAGTTCCTGACAACTGGCCTGTGCATCCAGCATTTTTTGAATACGTAAACCAAGACCTTTGGCCGCCCAGCCAAGATGCGTTTCCAGCACCTGTCCCACATTCATACGTGAAGGCACACCGAGCGGATTCAGTACGACATCGACCGGCGTGCCATCTTCCATATGCGGCATGTCTTCAATTGGTACGATCGTCGAGATCACACCCTTGTTACCGTGCCGCCCGGCCATCTTGTCACCCGGCTGGATACGCCGTTTTACCGCCAGGTAGACCTTGACCATTTTCAGGACACCTGGCGCCAGATCATCACCCGACACCAGCTTGGCGCGTTTTTCTTCAAAGCGTTGATCAAACTCATCCTTAAGCTGTTTTAACTGCGTCGAGATCTCTTCCAGCTTCTGATTGTGTTCGTCGTTTTTCAGTGTGATTTCAAACCACTTGTCCTGTGCCAGTTCGGTCAGATAGCTCTTGGTAATCTTGCTGTCCCTGGCCAGACCATTCGGACCGTTTTCCGCCTGCTTGCCGGTCAGCAGTCTTTCGACGCGCTGATAGATCCCTTCTTCCATAATACGTAACTGGTCATTCAGGTCCTTACGCACACTGTTTAATTCGGACTCTTCAATCTCCAGCGCCCGCGCATCCTTTTCCACACCATCACGCGTGAATACCTGCACATCGATAACAGTACCGTTCATACCAGATGGCACGCGCAATGAGGTATCTTTTACGTCCGAGGCCTTTTCACCAAAAATGGCTCGTAACAGTTTTTCTTCCGGTGTCAGTTGTGTCTCGCCTTTTGGTGTCACCTTGCCGACCAGGATGTCGCCCACGTTCACCTCGGCACCGATGTAAACGATTCCGGACTCATCCAGCTTGCCCAGCGCACTCTCGCTGACGTTGGGAATATCTGACGAAATTTCTTCCGGTCCCAATTTCGTATCGCGTGCGACACAGGTCAGTTCTTCAATGTGAATCGATGTAAACCGATCCTCTTTCACCAGTCGTTCGGAGATAAGGATGGAGTCCTCGAAGTTGTAGCCGTTCCACGGCATGAACGCGACCAGCATGTTTTGTCCGAGCGCGAGTTCACCCATATCGGTTGACGGTCCATCTGCAAGCACGTCGTCTTTTGCAATCACATCACCGGGTTTGACCAACGGACGCTGGTTGATACAGGTGTTTTGATTCGAACGTGTGTATTTCGTCAGGTTATAGATGTCAACCCCGGCCTCACCGGTCGCGATTTCCGCTTCGTTAACCCGCACAACGATGCGACTCGCATCAACCGAGTCGACGATACCGCCGCGTTCCGAGACGACAGTGACGCCCGAGTCAGTCGCAACGATTCGCTCAATGCCGGTGCCCACCAACGGCTTGTCGGCCTGCAGGGTTGGTACCGATTGTCGTTGCATGTTGGATCCCATCAGCGCGCGGTTGGCATCATCGTGCTCCAGAAAGGGGATTAACGCCGCGGCAACCGAGACAATCTGTCGGGGTGATACGTCCATATATTCAACGCGATCCGGGGTAAACATCGCGAACTCGTTCTGATGACGGCAGGAAATCAACTCATCTGTCAGTTCACCTTTATCATTCAGGGCCGCGTTCGCCTGGGCGATGACGTAATGACTTTCCTCGATTGCCGACAGGTATTCGATGTCTTCCGTCACACGCCCGTCGTTGACTTTTCTGTAAGGAGTTTCGAGAAACCCGTATTCGTTTGCGCGTGCGTAGACAGCGAGAGAATTGATCAAGCCAATATTCGGTCCCTCCGGCGTCTCAATCGGACAAACCCGGCCATAATGTGTCGGGTGGACGTCACGCACTTCGAAGCCGGCCCGCTCCCGTGTCAATCCGCCCGGACCCAGTGCCGAAATACGCCGCTTATGCGTGATCTCCGACAGCGGATTATTTTGATCCATAAACTGCGACAACTGGCTTGAACCAAAAAATTCCTTGATCACTGCCGAGACCGGTTTCGCATTGATGATCTCCTGCGGCATCAAGCCTTCGGATTCGGCCAGGCTTAACCGCTCCTTGACCGCACGTTCGACCCTGACCAGGCCGACACGAAACTGGTTTTCCGCCATCTCACCGACGCTACGTACGCGGCGATTACCCAGATGATCGATGTCATCAATGTTGCCCTTGCCGTTACGGATGTCGATTAACACTTTCAACACCGCAACAATGTCTTCCCTGTCCAGCACGCCGGGGCCGGTGATCTCATCACGGCCAACACGTCGATTGAATTTCATGCGACCGACGGCGGATAAATCGTACCGATCCGGACTGAAGAACAGGTTCTTGAACAGGTTTTCCGCGGCTTCTTTTGTTGGCGGCTCACCCGGGCGCATCATGCGATAGATTTCAATCTGCGCTTCGAGTGCATTTGTTGTTGAATCTGCACGCAGCGACCTTACGTAAAATGTGTGATAACGATAAGCTTCGGTTCCGCTTCAATCCCGAATT
>JBHIXH010000064.1:0-10074 GCA_041984885.1 Gammaproteobacteria bacterium | reverse complement strand
CCCAGTTGCTGATATCAACCACCTCCGATTGCACGCTTGGCGGTAATAACTTTGAAGACGGTGATGTCATCCTGTATGACACGGGCACCGGCACTGCAACGACGTATCTGGACGAGAGTGAATTCACCAGTGGCAATGAAGATATTAATGCGATCTCGGTTGTACAATCCGCCGTGGTTCCAAATATTGATCACTATGCAATCAGTTATCCGGCCACTTTTCCGGGTGTTACCTGTGATGATCTGACGGTGCAGGTCACGGCCCATGACAGTGGTGATAACGCGGTCACACCGATCGTGGCCAGGACGATCACAATCACGGCAGACGCCGCGAACCCGACCAGCGCCTCCTGGTCGGTCGTCAATCCGATCGCCAACCCGGGTGCCTTTTTCGATAACGGCGATGGCTCGGCGACGTATGTGCTCAGTACGGCAGAATCGTCCGTGCAGTTTTCGCTGCAGTATCCATTCGAAGAGACATTTGACCTGATTGTCGATGACGGTACCTACACGGACCAGGATGGCTCTGCCGAAGACCCGGACGCACAGTTCGTTGGCGCCATCTTTCGTATTACCGACACGCCGGCAGTGGCCGGACCGGGTACAACGGTGACGAGTAAAATCGCCGGCAAGGATTCGGACAGTGCCGGCTTTGGTCAACAGACACTGTTTATCCAGGCGATACAGACGGACACGAACACCGGTTCGTGCACGAATGTGTTTGATTCGCAAACAGTCACCATTCAAATGGCATCCGAGTGTGAGAACCCGGCTGCTTGCGAAGCCGTGCCGGTTCGGGTCGAAGATAACTCGGCGACATTTCAACCAATCGGTATCAATAACTCGAGTGCCGGTAGTCCGGCAACGTATCAGAATGTGACACTGGACTTTGATGCGCAATCGAGTGCGCCACTCGTGTTCAACTACGCCGATGCCGGGCGCATCACGCTGCATATGCGCTATGACATAGAGCCGGGTGCCGGTGTCGAATACATGATGGGTTCGAGTAACAGCTTCGGCAACGGGTTTGTCGTCAAGCCGGCCGGTCTGTGTGTCGAAAGCTTGGATGCCCGTTCGACGTGCACCGTGCCATCGGCACCGTTTGCCAGTTGTGATGTGTTCAGAAAGGCCGGTTCAGTCGACGCAGAAAACTTTTTCAACCTGACTGTGCGCGGTGTCACCTGGGAGACAGCAGGTGAGACGAACGATCAGTTTTGTACTGGCACGAATGTGACCACACCAAACTTTGAATTAAATGCAATCACACTCAGTCATACGCTTGTTGAGCCGACCGGTGCGGGCACTCAACCGGGCACGCTCGGTGTGGCGTCCCTGGATATTGTCGACGCCGACAAGGGCACGAAGACGGACGCGACCCAGAGTATCTCCGAGGTGGGCGTGTTCACGATCACCGCGACGGCACCAAGTTATCTCGGTGAAACCATCGCCGCGTCTGCAAGCGCCAACATCGGCCGCTTCGTGCCGGATCGCTTCAGCGTGGTAATGCAAAACACGCCTGCCTTTGGCGATGCCTGCACCGGGTTTACCTATCAGGATCAGCCGTTTTATTTCAACGACAACCCGTCAAGCGAGGCACCGGTTATCCAGGCCACCGCGTTAAACAGCAACGGCGCCAGCGTGAATAACTATGGCGGGGATTTCTGGCGACTGCCGGGCGGCACACTGGATCGCACCTATACCGATGGCAGCCCGGCCCCGCCACCGCCGGCCGCAACACTGAGCCCGACCACGACACAGTCTGGCGGATTCGTGCTGGCCGGTGACACCGATTACGATGGCGCCGGAACATTGACACTGAATGCCGGCGCCACGGGCGATGAATTCATCTATCAGAAGGCGCTGCCATTAACGACACCGGAAGAACCGTTTACGGCCGATGTCGATGTAACGTTTGCTGCAGCCGGTTTTCACGATGACGATCACAACCAGGCACCACACAATTATCAAATCTGCTACGACAACGATAACAACAATAGCTGTGATGATTTTTCCTACACCGGAATCCAGGGCACGGAATTACGCTGGGGTCGTTTGACGATTGCGACCGTGTTTGGATCGGAGCTGTTGCCACTCGCGGTACCGATCACGGCCGAGTATTTTTCCGGCGGTACGTTTATCACGAATACAGACGATAACTGTACAACCTATCAATCGACTGAGGCCGCACTGGCCGAGGTGTCTGCCGCCGATACAATCGTGCCCGGTGATACCACCGTCAGCAACCCGGTGGCGTTGACGACACTGGTCAACGGGGTGTCCGTCGTGCCGGATCATTTGACCGTCGATGCGCCCGGTGCCGGACGTACCGGTAGCCTGGATTTGAGCCTGGATTTGAGCTCGGCCACCGGTCTGGACCAGGAATGGCTGCAGTTTGATGCGGCCGACCCGGTCGGGCGTATCACGTTTGGCGTCTACAACGGACCGGATGAATATATTTACCTGCGGGAGCCATGGAATTAGTAAAAGTCTTTTAATTCAATGATTTGTAATATTATTTGTCCGATTATTTTATTCTCCCCCCTCAAATAGCTGTTTTTCCTTTCAAACTGCTAATTCAGTTTCGTACAACAGCCATGAACGCTGTCGTGGTTGTCAACATTGGTTCTTAAAAAAATCCTATTGACAATAAGTAGTTACAGTGAAAAACTTAAGCTAAGTGTGAATAATTGTCGCTGAATTCTGGTCGGATACAAGCCAGGGACGAGAATCGTTCAGGGTGAAACTGATTTGATATAGGGGATAACCGGGAAAGATGTTCCGTAAAAAACTGCAACAAAATGTCATGGCAGCGGTATGTCCGTCCGAGACCGGCGTGGCCGTGGCGCGCGTGCGGCGCCACAAAAAATCCGGACCGACACTCGACTTTTGTGAGTCGCGCGAAATTCAGAACCTGTCCCTGCAGGGTGCCGAAATCGCCAGGCTGACAAAACAACATCATCTGGACAGGCAAGCCTGTATCACGACACTGGATCTGGGTACGTATCACGTGCTGATCGTTGATGTGCCGGATGTTCCGGAGCAAGAGCGAAAAGCAGCGATTCGCTGGAGCGTCAAGGATTTAATTGATTTTAATATCGATGACGCCGTAATTGATGTATTTGAAACACCGAACCAGCGTACTGCCGGTAATGGCATAATGACGGCTGTAGTCGGGCGTGCTGAAACCGTCAGGCATCAAATTGATTTAATGAAACAGTCGGGGCTAGCGCTGACCGTTGTCGACATCCCCGAGATGGCAATGCGCAATGTCGCTGCCCTGTTACCGGAGGATGTGGCCGGTATGGCCCTGATCTATCTGGGTGCCAACGAGGGATTGATCACAATCACCCGTCAACAGACGTTATACCTGTCACGGCGAATCGAAACCGGTTACCAGGCGTTTGCCGTTGATGTCGAGTCAGGCGACGAAAGTCGTTTGCAGCAAAAAATGGATGACATCGTCGTCGAGATTCAGCGTTCAATGGATTATTACGAACGCCACTTTTCCCAGCCTGCGTTGACTTCAGTCGCGATTGCGCCTTCACCGGTGGTAATCCCGGGGCTGGAAAAATATATTCAAAGCCAACTAGGCGTGGTTTGTCGTGTGCTTGATGTAAATGCGATCATTGATGCCAAACAACCCGTAAGCGTTGAAGCCCAGGCGCATTGTTTTCTTGCCATCGGTGCGGCCCTGCGTGATGAGAGTGAAGCGCAATGATGCAGCAGATCAACCTTTATCAGGATCAGTTCAGGCAGAAACGTCAGCCGTTATCCTCGGTTGCAATACTGCTGATATTACTGCTTTCATGTGTTGCCCTGACCGCGCTGCAATATGTGAACAAGATGGGTGTGCCACCGTTGCGCGCCGAACTGGATGGCCTGAATCAGGAGCAGGCAGACCTGGTTGCGAAGATAGCGGTTGCCGAGCGGGCCGCGAAACCAAAACCGGTTGACAAGATACTGCTGAAAAAGGTGCAACAGCTGGATTCAAGACTGCAGTTCAGTAAAAAATTACTCGCGGCGTTAACCGACACGGCGAAGACTAATACCCGCGGATTTTCCCTGTATTTTGACGCAATTGCGAATCAGCACATCACCGGAACATGGATTACCAACATATCCATTTCCAATGGTGGCCATCAGTTCGGATTCTCGGGTAAGGCAATCACGCCGGAACTGATACCGGATTATATTCAGAACCTCTCGGATGCGGATGCGTTCAATAACTATTCATTCAACATTTTTGAGATGAAAAGATCAGAAAAAGAACCGGCGGTCATCGACTTTAATGTGGCAACGGGCAAGGGCTAGAGGGTTGTGACTTTGAAGAAAGCATTGGCAAAGATAGACGCGCTGAGTTTGCGTGAACGCGTGATTTTACTGGTCGCGGGCCTGTTGTTGATTTACCTGATCTGGTTCAGTTTCCTTTATGAGCCGGTTGTGAAAGAGAAGCAACTGATTCAGTCAGACATTGAGACGATACGCCAGCAGATTGAAACACAAAAATTACAGTTGCAGACACTGGCTGCGAAAAAGGTACCGGATCCGAATGTAAAAAATCGGGAACGTCAGGAACGTTTGTCTTCAGAGCTACAGCAGGTGGAGCAACAGATTGTGACTTCAACGGATCATTTGATTGAACCGGAAGTGATGCCTGCAATATTGCGATCCATGCTGGAATCAACCAAGGGATTGACCTTGATCAGCATGAACGGCCTGGGTCGACAGCCCCTGATTAAACCGGACGAGGGCGATGCCGAGGCAGGCGAAGAGGAGGCGGCCGACGATACGGCTGCGGACAATGGCAGGATAGATACTGCCTATCGACATGGCATGCGGATTGTTTTTGAAGGCAGTTATCTGCAGACGGTCGAGTACATAAAGAAACTCGAACAATTACAGTGGAAGTTTATCTGGGATCAAATTGTATTTGATGTAGCCGAGTATCCAGACTCACGCAGCACGCTAACGCTGTACACATTGAGCCTGGATGAAAACTGGATTGATATATAAATGAAATTACTAAATTCAGAATTATTGATCGTTTCCGTTTGCCTCAGTGCCATGTGCAACCTGGTTTATGCGGTGACCGATCCGACCCGACCGTATAACTTTGTCGAGATACCGGAGTTTATTGAAGTCGAAGTGCCCGAGGAGTCCACTGACTGGCAGTTAAGCGGAATTCGCATACACGGGGACAAACGCAGTGCGATATTAAACGGACGCATGATTCGGGAAGGAGAAATCCTGGAAAATGCCACGGTACTTAAAATTCAGCCAACGTCGGTGGTGCTGGAATCGGGAGACAAGCACCTGGTCGTCAAGATGCATGAGATCAAGGTGAAGCAACCATCTAAAAAATCAACCAGCGACAGTCAAGCTAATTAGCAACAGGACATCAAGACATGTACGTGAAAAACTATCGACCTTATCTGCTCATACTGGCGGCGTTCATGCTGTCGGCTTGTGAAACCGAGCCAGCACGCCAGGATGTGATGAATGAAATGGAAACGCTGCTCGATGAAAGTGCCAAGTCAGCACCACCTGACGTTCCTGAATCCGTCGCGGATGCATTGATTCCGACTATCAAGCTGGGCAGTGAACGGGTCAAGCTGGAACAGGACGAACAGAGATTTGATATTTCAGTGAATGATGTTCCCGCCGATCAGTTCTTCCTGTCGCTGGTGGATGGCACGCGGTATAACATGGTCGTCCACCCCGAGGTTACCGGCGCCATCACACTGAATCTGAGTAACGTCACGATACCGGACGTACTCGAGGCAGTGCGGGATGTGTATGGTTATGAATTTGTCAGCACTGAATATGGTTTCCAGGTCCTGCCCGGACGTCTACAGGCACGCATATATCAGATCAACTATCTGAATATTGATCGCACCGGTA
Source organism: Gammaproteobacteria bacterium (assembly GCA_041984885.1). GTDB lineage: Bacteria > Pseudomonadota > Gammaproteobacteria > Eutrophobiales > Eutrophobiaceae > UBA4486. The sequence continues at coordinate 4,174 of JBHIXH010000064.1, read as the reverse complement.
ATTCCAGCACGATTGTCAGCTCCGGTTCACTCACGTCCGGTGGTGGATCCAGCACCAGCGAGGATGGCACCACGACGTCGAACCCGACAAACTCCAATCTGGTCGGCACCAGTATCCAGACCAGTCAGCCTGAATCGACATTCTGGCAGGAGCTGGTCAGTTCTATCCAGGCGATTGTTGGTTCCGGTGAAGGCCGCAGTGTTGTCGTTAATCCGCAGTCCGGCGTTGTGGTTGCCCGTGCGTTACCGAATGAACTACGCGAAGTGGAAGAATTTTTGAAAGCGACGCAACTGGTCGTGCAGCGGCAGGTGATACTGGAAGCGAAGATACTCGAGGTAACATTAAACGACCGATTCCAGACGGGTATCAACTGGAACGCCATCGCTTCGTCCGGTTCCAAATCGATTGCGGCCGGACACCTGGGTGGCGGTTCGGTGCTGGTGAATGAAACCGGTGTCAGTGATATCGCTGGCCTGTCAGCAACCACATCGAATTTTTCCAACAACCTCGATAATAACGGGTTTCCGATCTCTACCGGACTCACGTCTGCCTTTGGTGGTGTCTTCACCCTGGCGCTGGACCTGACCGATTTCACTGCGTTTATCGAGCTATTGAAAGTGCAGGGCAACGTGCAGGTGTTATCCAGCCCGCGTGTGGCCACGTTGAACAACCAGAAAGCCGTCATAAAAGTGGGTACCGATGAATTTTTTGTCACTGATATTTCGAACACGACAGTAACCGGTACAGCGACAACAGTTTCACCTTCGATCACATTGACCCCGTTTTTTTCCGGTATCGCGCTGGACGTGACGCCGCAGATCAGCCAGGACGGGCTGGTGACATTACATGTGCACCCATCAGTGAGCACTGTTGTCGATCAACAAAAGACAGTGACGATCGGAACATTGACACAACAACTGCCGTTGGCGAGAAGTACCGTGCGCGAATCTGACAGTATTGTTCGAGCTGCCAGTGGCCAGGTTGTTGTGATCGGCGGTCTGATGCAGGATTCCGTCAATGATCAACAGGCCGGGGCACCCGGCATCTCCGATATCCCGTTCATTGGTTCCCTGTTTAAACACAGCAACAAGTCGTCTTCAAAAAGTGAACTGGTTATATTGTTAAGACCCGTGGTGGTCGATGATGATCGGGTCTGGAAAAACGCCATGCAACAGAGCACCGGTAACTTGCAGGGTATAAAATCCGATTTGAAAAAGCAGCGCTGGGTCAAACCCCCGGAAACGGCTACGGAGAATTAATCGTGTATAACGACTACTACGGTTTTCGTGAACTGCCGTTCACCATCACACCGGATACCGAATATTTTATGAACCGCTCCGGTTACCAGGATGCGTTGAATGTCCTGCTGGTCGCACTGCGGAGTGGCGAAGGATTTATCAAGGTAACGGGTGAGGTCGGACTCGGTAAAACGCTGCTGTGTCGAAAATTGCTTGCCAGCCTGGATCGTTCTGTCAGTGTTACCGCCTACCTGCACAACCCGTTTTTGCAGCCGGAGACACTGTTGTTCGCGGTTGCGGATGAACTGAAATTAAACTATTCGGACAATATCAATCAACATAAATTACTCAGATTGATAACAAAAAAACTACTCGATATCCATACATCAGGCAGGAATGTAGTGCTGTGCATGGACGAGGTTCAGGCGATGCCGGTTGAAACCCTGGAGACATTGCGGCTTCTGACCAATCTGGAAACAGAAAAACGCAAATTGATACAGGTTGTATTATTTGGTCAACCCGAACTTGATTTTGTTCTGAGCCAGCCATCGATTCGCCAGTTAAAACAGCGAATCACCTTTTCCTATAAATTACTGCCTTTAAACCGGCTTGCCATGCGAGCTTACATAAATCACCGACTCAGTGTTGCCGGTTACCAGGGGCCCGAGTTATTTACCAGACGGGCACTGGACAAGCTATATAACGCAAGTCATGGGACACCACGGTTAATTAATATCCTTGCGCACAAGGCACTGCTGGTAGCGTACGGTCTGGGCAGTGAGCGCATCCAGACAAGTCACATCAATCAGGCGATCAAAGACACGGAAGAGATCAAAAACAAAAGAATGTCAGGTCTGTTCGGCTGGCGACCATTATTGCTGAAGTGGATATCAAGCTAGAGAACCTCTATCTGTCTGAACATTTACCGGAATTCTCATTATGAGCTTAATCAATCAAATGTTGAACGACCTGGATTCACGCAACGCGTTTGTCAACGAAAGTGCCAGCTCGATTCTGGACGGAGTCAGCAGCAGTGACCTTGTTGAACCGGAACAGCGTAGCCATCCCCTGTTATTTTCAATTCTGATTGTCTGTGCGTTGGTTGGTATGGTGTTCCTGTTGTCGGCCAATCCTGGCGAGGCCCATCTGGATTCTATCAGCCGATATTTTTCCGGTGCTGGTGATACACAATCAGTTACCCAGGTGAAAACAAAGGAACAACCTGACGAACAGGTGGGTTTTAAATCGAAGATCAGTGAACTGGATTCAGGTTCCGGTCAAACAACAGTAACTGGATTGGCGCGGGCGGAGTCACTGAAAATAGCAAACAATAATGCTATCGATTCTGTCAGCACTGTGTCCGAGGACGGGAAAACCTACGAAATTTTTACCCTTGACCCAAGTCTGGACGAGCTGAAAGCTGAAACTTATTCGGTGCAGTCTGGCAATGCCGGAAAATTATCCTTGCAGGATATACGTGTTACCGGATCAGGAAGCAGGACTGCAATTTCTTTATTATTCAACCACGATCCGGAGTACAGCCTGTATACCTTATCCAGTCCTTCCAGACTGGTACTGGATTTCGGGGAAATTAATCTGGTCGACGACTCACTCTTGTCCAGAGCCTACCAGGGGATCGCTGATATACGGCAGGTAGACAAGGACAATCATTCGCAGCTTATCTTTGAGTTTGATTCCGATTACAGCTTACTTGATACCAGTTTTAATGAAGCGGGTGGACTTTTTAACCTGGCCATCAATCTTCAGGCACAAGTGTCAGACCAGGATTCATTGCCCGGACTGGCCGTGCTTGATCCGGCAATAGTCAATCCAGAACGAGTAACCAGGGACCTTGATACCACACGGGAACCTGAAGTCGTCTACGATAAACCGACGCTGGAAAAAAAGGTGATTCAGGTTGACCGCGTTAAACAGTCACAGGATTTATATGAAGCCGGTCTGGATGCAATAGACAGGAATGAATTGTTAAGTGCCATCGACAAGCTGTACATGGCGGTTGACCGTTATGCGGAAAACCATGCAGCTCGATTGACTTTAATCACGCTTTTACTGGAGCAGGGAGATAAGCAGGCGGCCGGTGACCTGTTAGCCGACGGACTGAAACTGAAACCTGATCATTCCGCCATGGCAAGTCTGCAGGCGAGGCTGCTGGTTGAGCAAAAAAATAATCGGTTGGCATTGTATTATTTACTCAGAGCGCAGCCGGATATAAAAGCTGATCCTGATTACTTTGCGTTTATTGCAGCGATACTGCAGCGGGAGCAACGTCATTCCGAGGCGATACAATATTACCGGAAAGTGTTGTCGATCAATCAGGGTAATGGTTTCTGGTGGATGGGACTGGGCATCTCGCTGGAAGCAATCGGTGCGCGTAATGACGCATTGCTGGCCTATTTGCAGGCAAAAAAAGATGAGGCCATTACGGCCAATGTCGCACAATACCTGGAAAATCGAATCCAGATTCTCGATAAACAACAAGCATCATGAGTCAACGGCCGAAAAAGATACGTATTGGTGATTTGCTGGTCGAGCACAACCTGATCTCGGAGAGCGACCTGCAGGCAGCGCTGGCGGAACAGAAAAACTCGGGGCATAAACTGGGACGTGTTCTGGTCGAGAACGGTTATGTCAACGAAGACCAGATTCTTGAGGTACTGTCGGAACAGTTAAAGATACCTTTCATTGATCTCAAACATTACAAATTCAATCCGGACGTTGTACGTAAATTGCCGGAGGTGCAGGCCCGACGCTTTCGTGCGATTCCGCTGGCCGGTGATGATCACGGGCTGCTGGTCGGTATGGCGGATCCCACCGATATCTTTGCCTTCGACGAAATGTCGAGAATATTAAAGGTGACTTTGCGCCAGGCTGTGGTCAGAGAGACAGAGTTATTACACACGAGTGATATTGTTTAT
>JBHIXH010000063.1:0-10524 GCA_041984885.1 Gammaproteobacteria bacterium | reverse complement strand
AGATTACATAAACAATATCGAGCACGTGTTGATCCAGCAGGCCCTGGATGAAGCGAACGGTATTGTCGCGCATGCCGCAAAGCGCCTCAGCATGGGGCGGACAACGCTGGTGGAAAAAATGCGCAAACTTGGCATGCAGCGTAAGGAAAACGTGACGGAAAATTGACGACTATTCCTGACTCTCGCCTAAAATAGTTCCATCCTGTCGTCCTGACAGGATAAAGCTGTTCCAAATCAATCAATTAATCAAGCGGGCACGGTCTTTGCTCAAGTACGGACATGCATAACAAAAAACACCCGTGCTGACCGATGGCCTCAATTAATCCAATCCCGGCGGGGACGACCGCGGATGCCGAGACAATTGAACAGGCGTTCAACAATTTTAATCAGGCCTCGGAACATCTGTCCGCTTTCTATAAAGGCCTGGAAAAACAGGTTACCCAACTCAACGATCAACTCGAGTCGGCGCAACAGGACAAGCTGCTTCAATACCAGGAAAAGGAAAAACTCGCACACCGTTTACAAAACATATTGCGCGTTTTACCGGCCGGCATCGTGGTGCTCGATGGTGAAGGCCGCATCGCCGAATGCAATCCGGTCGCAGAATCCCTGTTTGGCCTGCCACTGACCGGAGAATTCTGGCGTGATGTCGTTGAGCGCAGTTTTTCACCGCGCTGGGACGATGGTCATGACATTACGTTACGTGATGGTCGTATCGTCAATATTTCAACCGAGTCGCTGGAACCGGAACCGGGACAAATTCTGTTGATAAAAGACGTCACCGAGACACGGGAATTACAGGAGCAATTCAGCCAATTAAAACGTTTGTCAGCACTTGGTGAAATGGCGGCATCGCTTGCCCATCAAATCCGCACACCTCTGTCGGCGGCGATGTTGTATGCCTCGAACCTGAAACGTTCCGTTATCGAGGAACAGATCAGACAACGCTTTGCCGGCAAGATCATCTCACGGTTACAACACCTCGAAACACTGGTCGAGGATATGTTGTTGTTTTCCCGTGGAGGCCGACTTGAATCGCGTGAAACAGATGCGGCCGGGTTAGCACAAGCGATAGCAAAGACTCTGGCGGCCAATCAAACCGGCAACAGTGGCCGTTTGCAGATCAGGGTTGATTCGTTGACTGGAAAATTGCAGGCAAATCAGAATGCGGTCAGCAGCGCGTTACAAAACCTGATAGACAATGCATTTCAATCCGGTGATGACGTCAATGTGGCCGTCGTGGTCCGGCAGCCTGACGCCAGCATACTTTTGATCGAAGTGGCGGATAACGGTCCGGGTATTCCCGAGCAGGTACAACGACAATTGTTTGAACCGTTTTTCACCACGCGAACACGGGGCACCGGGCTCGGTCTTGCTGTCGTTGAGTCAGTCGTGCGTGCCCATGCCGGCAAAATTACATTTAATACATCCGAAACCAGCGGGACCCGTTTCATGATCGAATTACCGCTGATAGTTGAATCTCACAATACGTAACTGGTGGAGAGATAAATGAGCTTGAAGATTCTGGTAGTAGAAGACGATCTTGAACTGCAGGAAGCGCTGATGGATACGCTGATGATGGCCGGTTATCAGACCTGTGCTGCCAGTGATGCCGAAACGGCAAAGGTTTTGTTACAGGAGAATGATATTCAACTGGTGGTCAGTGACATCCAGCTGGGCACGACCAATGGCATCAGCCTGTTAAAACACATTCGGGAATCATCGCCTGCCTTACCGGTAATATTGATGACGGCATACGGCACGATTCAACAGGCGGTTGAGGCGATTCAGCTCGGGGCACGGGACTATCTGGTGAAACCGTTCGAGCCGGAAGTGCTGATATCGCAGGTCGCCCGCTTTGACGAAGTCGAGATGCGTGATGATGATGGCTTCATTGCCGTGGATGCAAACAGTCGTGAGGTTGTGCAACTGGCAAAAAAAGTGGCCGCAAACAATGTCACCGTATTGATCACTGGCGAGAGCGGTACCGGTAAGGAAGTGCTGGTGCAGTATATCCATAAACAGTCGGAACGCAGTAATAAACCATTTATCGCAATCAATTGTGCAGCGATTCCCGAAAACATGCTGGAAGCCATGTTATTCGGCTATCAGAAAGGTGCGTTCACCGGCGCATATAAATCTTCACCGGGAAAATTCGAGTTGGCCCAGGGCGGCACATTACTGCTGGACGAGATATCGGAAATGTCTCTCGCACTACAGGCAAAACTGTTGCGGGTATTACAGGAAAAAGAAGTCGAGCGTCTTGGTGATCAGAAATTGATCGAACTGGATGTACGCGTTATGGCAACCTCAAACCGGAATATGCACGATGAAGTGAAAGCAGGTCGATTTCGGGAAGATCTTTTTTACCGTTTGAACGTGTTTCCTATTGCCATTCGTCCGCTGCGTGATCGCGCTGACGATATCATTCCAGTGGCCAAACACATCGTCAGCAGTTACTCCGGCAACACTGACACGATCGTGCCGGAGCTGGATGCCAGTGCGGAACGTAAATTGTTATCACATAACTGGCCAGGCAATGTACGCGAACTGGATAACGTGATGCAAAGGGCCATTATTTTGCAATCAGGTAATCGTATTACTGCAGAAGATATTATCTTCGAGGTGAATGGTAATTTATCTGGTGTTGCAACAGACAGCAGTAATCAATTGTCATCTGTTGATTTTTGTGACGACACCATGATCGGGGACGCTAACAACGATCAACTGAATGATGAAGAGTCGCTGGGGAGTGATCTGAAACAGCATGAACAAAAGATCATTATCGATGCATTGAATGAAACCTCCGGTAGCCGCAAGAGTGCGGCTGAAAAACTTGGTATCAGTCCGCGGACATTACGCTACAAGCTGGCAAAGATGCGAGATGCCGGCGTTCAGATACCGGCACGGTAACAGATTAAAAAAATAGATTGCGTTGGAAGGAGGCAGTCATGACAACAACAAATACGAACATCTCCCAGTTGATTAACGAAATGCGCGTGATGGCACAACAGGCGCAAGGCAGTACGCCGACCCCGTCGGCATCCCAGTCGACTAATTCCGAATTTGTAAACCTGTTAAAAGATTCGATTAACAAGGTCAGTGAGACACAGAAACAGGCCGGTAACCTGGCCGAGCGATTTGAACTGGGCGACAAGAACGTCGACCTGGCGGAAGTCATGGTCAACCTGCAAAAAGCCAATGTTTCCTTTCAGGCTATGACACAGGTAAGAAACCGTCTGGTTAGTGCCTACCAGGATATTATGAACATGCAAATATAGTCATCACCGATCGTGATGTTACGGAGATAAAAGATGGCAGAGGCAACAGCATTACCGGCTGATATCAGACGCGCATTATTCATGCGACAAATCGGCTTTCTGATCGCGGTCGCAGCAAGTGTCGCAATCGGTGTTTATGTAACCTTGTGGTCACGTACGCCGAATTTCAGTTTGTTATATGGCAGCATGTCACATCGTGATATTTCCGAGGTGCTTGATGCATTACAGAAATCCAGTATCGATTATCGTGTCGACGAGGCGAGCGGTGCTGTCATGGTGCCTACCGGCAAGGTACACGAGGCAAGAATGAAGCTGGCTTCGGATGGATTGCCACGCAGTGCCAATGCCGGGTTTGGCATGTTGTCTGAAGAACAGGGGCTGGGCACAAGCCAGTTTATCGAAAAGGCGCGCTACCAGCATGCCCTGGAGGCCGAACTGGTCCAGTCGATCATGGAGATCAGTGCAGTGCGCAAGGCGCGCGTGCATCTGGCCATACCCAAACAATCTGTCTTTGTCCGCAATCGAAAACCGGTGAGTGCTTCGGTGATTGTCGATCTTTATTCCGGACATCGTTTACAACAGGAACAGATCGCCGCGATAGCAAACCTGGTCGCCGCCAGTGTACCGAACCTGGATACTGACCATGTCAGTATTGTTGATCAAAACGGTCGCCTGTTGACCCAGGCAGGCATGGCCAAGGATTACGCCCTGTCGTCGGCACAGTTTCAATACGCGAGACAGGTGGAAGATTCCTATATCAAACGAGTTGAAGATATTCTTGTGCCGATTGTCGGGCCGGAAGGCGTGAATGCACAGGTTACCGCAGAGTTTGATTTTACCAGTACCGAACAAACACGCGAAATGTATAACCCGGATCTGCCGGCTATTCGCAGTGAACAGGTTGAGGAACAAATGCAGGGGGCCGAGTCGGCAATGGCCGGTGTGCCTGGTTCATTGTCCAATACACCACCTAGATCGGGTTCAGTACCCGAAACCGGCGAAGCGGCTGCATCCGTGGATGAAGCAACAGCCGGCAGTGGCAGCCAGTCAAATATGCAACGCCGTACTGTTCGCAATTATGAACTGGATAAAACCATCAGTCACACCCGTATGCCGGTCGGTATGCTGCGAAACCTCTCCGTCGCCGTCATTATTGATTACAAGAAAGTTGTTAGCGATAAAGGAGAAGTCAGTTGGGTAGAGCACAGTCCGGAAGAGATCCAGGCGTTTACCAAACTGGTCAAGGAAGCGATTGGTTTTAATGATAGCCGTGGTGATCGGGTCAATGTGATGAATACCCGTTTCATGACACCGGAGACGCCCGAGGCGTTACCGGAGACACCGATCTGGCAGCAAGCCTGGTTATGGGATGCTTCAAAACAGGTGCTCGGTGGTCTGGTTGTGCTGTTTCTGATCTTTGGCGTGTTGAAACCGGCAATGAAAAACATGGTGAACAAGGAAATCACGTTGCATCAGTCCGCCCTGGCGACACCGGCCAGTACACCCGCATTAACCGATGGAACAGCCAGTGCGGATGCGGAAGCACCGAGGGCAATGCCAAAACCCGAGTCCGTGCCTGAATACGATGCCACTGTAGATGCTGTCAGGGAAATTGTGACGCAGGATCCCAAAGTTGCCGCCACCGTGGTTAAAAACTGGGTAGGAGAGGAATAAATGCCCGCGCCGAACGGCCAGCCGCCGGTACTTGATGATAATCAGAAGGCCGCAATCCTGCTTATGTCTATTGGCGAGGAGAATGCAGCCGAGATCCTGAAACACATGGGGCCAAAGGAGGTGCAACGTATTGGTGTTGCCATGGCCAACATTGGTGATGTTGCCAAGGACGTTGTCCGTCAGGTCATGGATGACTTTATCAGTACGGTGAATGAACGTACGTCGTTTGGTGTTGGCGCCGGTGAATACGTACGTAGTGTGCTGGTTAACGCATTGGGCGAAGACAAGGCAGCTGGCATTATTGATCGTATTTTGCTTGGTGGTAACTCAAAGGGACTGGAATCACTGAAGTGGATGGACCCACGTGCAGTTGTTGATCTAATCAAGAATGAACATCCGCAAATTATTGCCATTATTTTATCCTACCTGGAAAGCGATCAGGCCGCCGAGGTGTTGACACTGATGCCGGATAAGGTTCGACATGATTTGATGTTACGCATTGCAACGCTGGATGGTGTACAACCGGCAGCGATGAAAGAATTGAATGATACGCTGGAAAAACAACTGAAAGGCAGCTCCGGCGTCCAGTCCTCACACATCGGCGGTATAAAAACAGCAGCAAATATTCTTAACTTTGTCGAGACCAGTGTTGAGTCCAGCATCATGGAAAAACTGAAAGAGGTCGATGGGGATCTGGGACAGGATATACAGGACCTGATGTTTGTCTTTGACAACCTGATCGATGTTGACGATCGTGGCATTCAAACTCTTCTACGTGAGGTTTCAACCGATAACCTGCTGCTGGCGCTGAAAGCGGCTGACGATGAATTAAAGGAGAAAATCTTCAGTAATATGTCATCGCGAGCGGCCGAGATGCTGAAAGACGATCTTGAAGCCAAGGGGCCGGTACGCCTGAGCGAAGTAGAAGCGTCGCAAAAAGAAATTTTAACGATTGCACGACGACTCGCTGACGAGGGACAGATCTCGCTCGGTGGTTCCGGTGCGGAAGAGATGGTCTAGTCTTATGTCACGTGCCCGCATTCTCACTGGCGAACAGCTGGTGAACTGTGAAAGCTGGCAGGCCCCGGTCGTCGAGGGACACCTGGCCGGGTTCGATGGCCTTGAAAACAGGGTGCCGACTGCAAGAGATTTACAGGGTTTACAAAAACAGGCTTATGATGAGGCGTACACAGAAGGTCTGGAACAGGGCAAACAACAGGGCTATATACAGGGCAAAAGTACAGCCGAACAGGAATTCAATCGACGCCTGCAGTTACTGTCACACTGCCTCGCCCGCATGACACAGCCTTTTGAAGACCTTGACGATGAAGTTGAGCAGAATCTGGTACAGCTAAGTGTTGCCATTGCCAGGCAAATCGTCAAACGCGAGTTTCAACAGGACCCCGGCGAGATCGTTGGCGTCGTACGCGATGCCATCAAGGTGTTACCGTTATCTTCCCGCCATGTCAGCATCTATTTGCATCCGGAGGACGCCGAACTGATCCGTAACGCCCTGTCGTTGCAGGATGAAGACCGTCGCTGGTCAGTTGAGGAAGACATAGCGCTGACCCGTGGTGACTGTCATATTGAATCCGAATCTTCAGTAATCGATGCAACCATAGAAACCCGGTTGGCCGCGGCGGCAGCCGGCATACTCGGTGGTACCCGTGACGGTGATACAAGAAAACCCGGCTGAGCGACATGCGATCTGGAATGATCGCCTGAGCCGCTGCATTCACCGGGCGTCAGCACCCGCACGCATACAGGTCCATGGTCGATTGACGCGCATGGTCGGATTGACGCTGGAGGCCACTGGTTGTCGCGCAGCGATTGGTGATCGCTGCCTGATTCGCAACAACGAGCAGGATTTCGTTGAAGCCGAGGTCGTCGGTTTCAGTGGTGACAGGTTGTTTTTAATGCCGACCGGCAGTGCGCATGGCCTGTCGCCGGATGCACGCGTTATCCCGCTTGGTCGGGCCGGTAACGTATCCGTGGGAGATGCAGTACTGGGTCGTGTACTTGATGGTGTGGGTCAGCCCCTTGACGGCAAGGGAAGGGTTAAAACCAGGGCAACGATGCCACTCAAAGGCAGTACGATAAATCCGCTCGATCGTGTACCGATCCAGCACACGCTTGACGTGGGAGTACGTTCCATTAATTCATTCCTGACCGTCGGTCGTGGTCAACGACTTGGGTTGTTTGCACCGAGTGGTGTCGGCAAGAGCATGTTACTGGCGATGATGACGCGTTATACCGAGGCCGATGTGATCGTGGTTGGCTTAATCGGTGAACGTGGACGGGAGGTCAAGGAATTTATTGAACAAAACCTGGGTGCTGAAGGTTTAAAGCGGTCGGTAGTCGTTGCAACACCGGCTGATGACCCGCCATTAAAACGCATTCATGGTGCCATGCTGGCGACCAGTATTGCTGAGTACTTTCGTGACCAGGGAAAACATGTGCTGTTACTGATGGACTCATTGACCCGCTATGCCCAGGCACAACGTGAAATAGGTTTGACTATCGGTGAACCACCGGCGACTAAAGGTTATCCACCATCGGTTTTTGCCAGGCTGCCACAACTGGTTGAACGTGCCGGTAACGGCACCAGTGATTCCGGTTCCATTACGGCGTTTTATACCGTGTTGACCGAGAACGATGATCAGAATGATCCGATCGCCGATTCGGCCAGGGCCATACTGGATGGTCACGTCATCCTGGCAAAGAAACTGGCCGACGGTGGTATCTATCCTGCAATCGATATTGAATATTCAATCAGTCGTGCAATGAATTCTATCGTTAACAAGGAGCATCTGGCAGCAGTCACACGTCTGAAACGTTTGTATTCGGTCTATGAGCAAAATCGCGATTTAATCATGGTCGGTGCCTATGAACCGGGCAGTGATCCGGAAGTCGATCTGGCAATTCGTATGTATCCGGTATTTATCAAGTTTCTGCGTCAGGGCATTGAAGAGAACGTAAATTTCGAACAATGCATTGAATATCTGGATGCAATGAGTTCACAGCTGGATCAGCTTCCCCAGGTGCATGCAGAAACCGGTAGCGAAGCATGAAACGTTCGCGACGCATGCAACCGGTGGCCCGGATGGCCGATCGAGCGGAACGCAAGGCCGCCATTGCATTTGCCCGCCAACGGACGCAACTGGATGACCTGAAAGAAAAACTGGAGACGATGAAAGCGTATCGCAAGGAGTATGAGCGCAAACCATCACTCATCGCGACCAAAGCCTCGGTGGCCGATCTGAAACACGGGCAGGCATTTCTTGGCCAACTGGATGAAGCCATACAGATTCTGGAAAAACAAATCCGGGCACAGTTTCATATCACCGAGGCCGAGAAAAAAAAATGGATCGATACCTGGAAACAGATGAATTCGCTGGACAAGGCCATCGAAAATTTTCGCGCGCGTGAAAGCCGGCAAAATGATCGACGCGAGCAACACCAGCTTGATGAACAAGCTTCAAGGAACCGGTAAGAACGCGTGTAACCTGTTAACAGGAAAATGAATGGTCTGAATTGATAATCAACAAGTATAGCTGGCACAACATTTGCCATTTATCTGACAAACATTGTTTCAAAGAGAAAACGCCAATGTTATTACCAGCAAGACTTGACGCCATACTGCCAGATCAGGCAATAAAATCACTCGCCAAACATTCTGCCGAGAAGGGAAGTTCTTTCGAAAACATAGAGTTAGATCAGGTTTTCGAGCAGGTTCTGGACCAGTTACAGACCATGACCGAGACAGGGGGCGAGAACCTGCCAGCGATCGAGACAGGCAATCTATTGCCATTTTCTGCAAAAGAAGGCATGCCGTTGCCGCCCGGATTAATCCGGGCAGAGGCGATTAACGCATTAGAAAACCCGAACCAGGTATTCCAGCTACTGACAGACTTGCAACAGCAACTACGATCAAAAAACCCGGACCAGGCCGAAGTCCACAGATTACAACAAGCTGTATTGCAACTGACTGCCATCACGCGTCAGGCTTCGATACCGGAAATCGATGCCGAATCCTTATCACAGGTACTTGAAGATTCGTCACGGGCGATGCTATCGGATCACGGTGTTGAACGACCGGGTTTGTCCACGGCGATTGAGCACCTTGCTCGCATCAAGGAAAATTTTTCACCTGCAGCTTTAGCCGGTAAGGACATGCCGGGTATCGATCTCGATCTGCAACGCTTCCTGTCAATCCCGGGCGCGGATATTGAAAAAGCCTCGATCAATCAGAACCTGCTGAATCCATCAGCGAATCAGGCAGCGGTTATACGTGATTCAGCATTATCCCCCTTGCAGGCTATGTATACGCTGGCGCAGGGCGGTCAGTCAGCCAGGGTAGAAGGTCAAGCGACGATATTATCGGTACAAACACCGGTCGTTTCACCGAATTGGTCGCAATCGTTTAATTCAAACATCCTGATGATAGCGAAAGATCAGATGCAGATGGCGAAGCTGAATCTGAACCCGCCGGAGTTGGGTCCGGTTGAAATTCGGTTGTCCGTGCAAAATGATCAAACGAACATTCAGTTTTTCAGTCAGCACAGCTCGGTCCGCGACGTGATTGAAGAAGCATTTCCACGATTGCGTGAATTACTGGCCAGCAATGGCATCAATCTGGGTGACGTAAATGTGAGTGAACATTCCTCGTCGAATACCCCAAGTCAACAGGACTCCTCGACATCCACTGTTCATTCTCCTGTGACAGAGGCAGCAGAGGAGCACCCGTCACAACTTGTCACTCGCCTGTCAACGAGCCTGGTCGACCACTATATATAATGTGTAAACGCCGCGTCTGACCCCGGAACAGCCGCGGAAGTTCCAGCTATACCGGGTGAACACGGTTCCGGTCACCCAGTCGTCGTGCTATTGTGCAATGCACAAATTTTCGTTATCATTCGGTAACATTTTGAAAAACTTCAAATAATCAGCCTGTTAAACCATATCCAACGGTTCAACAGCCACGATACAAAGAGAAAGACTCATGACACTTGAACTGGATCAAACACTTGATAACTGGACGCCGGAGGCGATGCAGGATGCGATTACCGAAACACTGAATACCTGGCAGGCTCAAAATCCGCTGCTGAATTCTGACTGGAGCGATTTCTGGCAACAGTATTATTGCAACCCGGTACCGTTTATCACGGCAGCCCGGCATTTCTGGAGCGATTATTTCTCCCTGACCCAAAGCAGTGTCAGTAAATTATTTGGTTTAAATGGCGCTGCCATCATTGAACCATCGTCAGGCGATCGTCGCTTCTCGCATGATAGCTGGGATGAAAATATTGCCTTTGACCACGTTAAACAGTTTTACCTGCTGGCCGCACGCTTTGTGCAATCGTCATCGTCAGCCAGCTGCTCGCTTGATGAAGCGACAGCAAAAAAGATCGAGTTCTTTACCAAGCAATGGGTCGATGCGATGTCACCGACCAATTTCGCCGCGACCAATCCCGCAGTGCTGGAAGAAACGGTCAAGTCTCATGGTATCAACCTGTACAAAGGGTTGTTGAGTCTGCTTGAGGACATCTATCGTGGCAGGGGCAAGACG
>JBHIXH010000062.1:0-10841 GCA_041984885.1 Gammaproteobacteria bacterium | reverse complement strand
TCTATCTGAAAAAGCACGGCCATGAGCTAAAACGCAGCGCTTGATTCAGCAAGAAGACGTCGACAGGTTACGTGCCGACTATGAGGCTGCGTGTCAGCAACTGGCCACAACCACCACTGCACGGTTTGAATCCATCGCAGCTTACCTGCGCTTGCTGCATAAATGGAACCGCAGCTATAACCTGACCGCGATCCGCGACATCGATGCGATGTTCGGGCAACACATACTGACCAGTCTCGCGGTTATTCCCTTCATTCGTGGTCAACACTGTCTTGATATCGGGTCCGGCGCCGGTATCCCCGGTCTTGTCCTTGCTATGAGCCTGCCGCAGTCGCATTGGACCTTGATCGACAGCAATGGCAAAAAGACCCGTTTCATGCAACAGGCGGTCATTGAGCTCAAGCTGCAAAATGTCGAGGTGGTACAGCAACGCATTGAGCAATATGCAGCAGACACAGTTTTTAGTACGATTATTGCCCGGTCATGGACTGCGCTACCGACATTCTATCGGTTTGCCAGTAACCGACTGGCAGACGATGGCATCCTGCTGGCTATGAAAGCCGGTCGGCCGGATGAGGAACTGGAAAAGGCACGAGAGCTTGCTGCGACGGTGAGTTTCAGGCAGGTGCCCGTACCCGGCTCGGATGAGACAATTGGTCTCGTGCAAATGACGAAAAAGTAGTACACACGTTAAACGTTAAGCAGGAAAAATGATGGGAAAAGCTCTCGCCATCGTCAACCAGAAAGGCGGCGTTGGTAAAACTACTACCAGTGTCAATCTCGCCGCATCGATGGCGGCGGCCAGGCGTCGTGTCCTGTTAATTGACTTGGATCCGCAGGGTAATGCGACGATGGGCAGTGGTATTGACAAGTCCTCGCTCGAGTTTTCTTCCTACGATGTGTTGATGGATGAACAGCCATTGCAAAGGTGCATCCTGAATTCCGAGGAAGAGAAGTATCAGGTGTTGCCAAGTAACTCGGATTTAACCGGCGCCGAGGTGGCGTTGCTGGATGAACTGGCGCGTGAAGTACGCTTGCGTAATGCATTAGAACCGGTCGTCAATGACTACGATTACATCTTTATCGACTGTCCGCCATCATTGAGCATGTTGACTGTCAATGCGCTGGTCGCTGCCGACTCTGTTCTTATTCCAATGCAATGCGAGTACTTTGCACTTGAGGGCTTGAGTTCATTGCTCGACACGATTGAAAAAATCAGGAAACATTTAAACCCGAATCTCGTCATTGAAGGACTGTTACGCACGATGTACGACCCGCGTAACAATCTATCGAGCCAGGTTTCGGATCAATTGATACAACACTTTGGCGAAAAGGTGTATCGCACTGTCATCCCGCGCAATATTCGCCTGGCCGAGGCACCGAGTCATGGTATGTCGATCCTGCAATACGATCGCAGCTGTCGTGGCAGTCTGGCCTACCTGGCACTGGCCGGTGAAATGTTACGCCGCGAAGGCGTTGCGGCCTGAGTTTTATTTCCAGCGGATTCAGATAACACATGGTAACGAAAAAGAAAGGCCTGGGGCGCGGACTTGATGCGTTGTTAACACCGCGCGGCAAAGCGGGAAAGGAAACCGATGCCGAGGGGGAACTGGCGGCACTGCCGGTAGAAAAGCTGCAACGCGGTCAGTATCAACCCCGCCTGCATATGGATGAGCAGGCATTAACCGAACTTTCAGAGTCCATCCGTGCGCAAGGTCTGGTGCAACCGATCCTGGTGCGGCCCGTCGGTAACAAGGGCCAGTACGAAATCATCGCGGGGGAACGACGCTGGCGTGCCGCGCAGATGGCCGAACTGCACGAAGTTCCGGTCGTTATCCGTGAAGTGCCGGATCAGGCGGCCATGTGTATCGCGCTGATTGAGAATATTCAACGTGAAGATTTAAATCCGATTGATGAGGCGATGGCGCTTTCGCGATTGATAAAGGAATTCGAAATGACGCATGAGGCGATTGCGACAGCCGTCGGTCGATCCCGCTCCGCCGTATCGAACTTACTCCGATTGCTTGAGCTGGAGACGGAAGTCCGGCAGTTACTTGAACAGGGGCAACTTGAGATGGGACACGCTCGTGCCCTGCTCGCATTGAAAGCGACTGCACAGGTGGATGCTGCCAGACAAGTCAGCAATCTGGGATTGAGTGTGCGCGCCACCGAGGCGTTGGTAAAAAAGCTGCAATCCCGCTCGAGTAAAAAGCAAAAGACTGTCACAACAAAAGATCCCAACATTGCCGATCTGGAACAGCAACTATCCGAGCGACTCGGCGCGCAGGTCTCACTGAAACACGGGAAAAACAAGGGTACGGTGACGATTCAGTATCACAGCCTGGATCAATTACAGGGTATTCTGGACAAGATCAAAACCTGAAAAAATTTTTTGCACCGCAGCATATTGATTCATACAGGCAGGATCATTATACTTGCGCATCCGACGGCCGGGACGACCGTTGCGGTTGGTGGAGAAACCATAATAAAAGGGAGCAGTGCAAACGAAATCCGGGGTGGCGGTGTTTGTAAAAGTTGTTCGACAAGAAACAATCCAATCAAACAACCGCGAACAAGCTGGCCTTGACCCAATTGTTGCTGACGAGCCTGATTTCACTTGGTTTATGGGGTTTTTCTGACGGAAAATCCGCGTATTCCGCATGCCTTGGCGGGGTTATCTGTGCCATGGCGACCTGGTTAATGGCGCGCATTATGTTCGATAAACGAAATGTCAGTGCCAGCCAGATGTTAACGGCCTTTTATCTGGCCGAAGCAGCGAAAGTGTTACTGACAGTGTTCTGTTTTATTGCCGCTTTCGTATTGCTCGACCTGAACGCGTATGCGTTCATATTGACGTACATTGCCATGCTGGTGTTGCAATGGCTGGCGTTATTAACGATTAAAAACTGAATTTTAGACAAGCGACTTACTGGAATTAGGAAAAATATGGCTTCTGACGCACACGGCCCGGCCAGCGCTACCGATTACATCACTCACCATATCCAGAACATGACCTGGGGCAAGTTGCCGGCCGGTTATGAGCGTGCCGACGGTTCGACACTGGAACAGGCGACCTGGACACTGGCGCATTCCGCCCAGGAAGCGAAAGACATGGGCTTCTGGGCCTGGCATCTGGATACGATGGGCTGGTCGATCTTTCTTGGTTGTCTCTTCTGCTTTTGTTTTTACCGCGTGGCAAAAAATGCCACCGTCGGTGTCCCCAGTGTCTGGAGCAACCTGCTCGAAATGCTGGTCGAGATGGTCGATAAAAGTGTGAAGGAGTCGTTCCATGCGCGCAGCGATGTCGTGGCGCCGTTGGCATTGACGATTTTTTGCTGGGTCTTTCTGATGAACCTGATGGACCTGGTACCGGTTGACTTCCTGCCTGCCTTTGCCGGTTGGGTCGGAGCCACCTTCTTTGGTATGGATTCGCATGATGTTTACATGAAAATCGTACCGACTACTGATATCAATATGACCGCAGCATTAGCGATTGGCGTCTTTATGCTGATGATTGGTTATTCCATCCGGATTAAAGGTGTATTGGGCTTTGTGAAAGAACTGACACTGCACCCTTTCAGCACCAAAAACGTACCGCTGCAAATTGTACTGATCCCGTTCAACCTGTTACTGGAGCTGATTGCCCTGGTTGCCAAGCCTTTCTCGCTGGCGCTGCGGTTATTCGGTAACCTGTATGCCGGTGAACTCATCTTTATCCTGATTGCACTTCTTGGCTGGTACCAGTTACCGGCACATTTCATCTGGGCTGTCTTTCACATCCTGGTGATTATTTTGCAGGCGTATATTTTCATGATGTTGACGATCGTCTACCTGAGTATGGCGGTGGAGCATCATTAACCATTAAATCTGTTTTAACCATCTGGAGGAAAACATGGAATCTATCTTGGCTTTTACAGCTCTGGGCGTACTGCTTGTACTGGGTATGGGCGCGCTTGGTACGGCGATTGGCTTCGGTATTCTTGGCGGCAAGTTTCTTGAAGGCGCAGCGCGTCAGCCGGAACTGGCCTCAATGTTACAGGGCAAAATGTTCCTGGTTGCCGGTCTGATCGACGCGGTTACGATGATCGGTATCGGTATCGGCATGTGGTTTACCTTTGCCAGCCCGTACCTGGAAGCCGCTAAATCTCTCGCCGGATAATTCATCGCAAATTCAAAACTAGAGGCATTAATCCATGAATTTTAATGCAACCTTTTTTGGTCAGACGATAGCGTTTATCGTTTTTATCTGGTTCTGCATGAAATTTGTCTGGCCTTTGTTGCTGGGCATGATCAAGGAACGTGAAAAACGTATTGCTGACGGACTTGCCGCCGCAGAGGAAGGCGAGCACAAGCTGGCACAGGCGAAAGCCCGCCTGGCCGAAGCGCTGGAAGAAGGCAAAACCAGGGCGGCCGATATCATCAGCCAGGCGCAGAAACGCGGCGATGAGATCATCGAGGAAGCGAAACAAACGGCGAAAGTCGAAGGCGCTCGCCAGCTCGAATCCGCACGCAGCGAGATTGAGCAGGAGAAAGAACAGGCCCGGCAGGACCTGCGGCAGCAGGTGGCGATGCTTGCGATAGCCGGTGCCGAGCAGATCCTGATGCGTGAAGTCGATCAAAATGCCCATAACGAAGTGCTGGGCAAGATCAGCGCGGACCTGTAAGCGATGATGGAAAACGCCACCATCGCCCGACCGTATGCGCAGGCCGCATTCGAGATCGCCAGCGAGGAAAACACACTCGATCAATGGTCGGCGCTGTTACAGCGTCTGGCTGCACTGATGAACGATGCATTGATGCGTAAAGTTGTAACGAATCCAAAACTGGATGAGGAAAGCTTGAGCGGTCTCATCGTCGAATTATGCGGCGATACCGTCTTCGCTTCCGGCAAGAACTTTATCCGTGTGCTGGTGCAGGCCGGACGACTGAAAGTGGCGAAAGAGATCAACACGTTATTTGAAACCAAACGTGCGGCGCATGTCGGCCTGTCAGAAGTCAATGTGATCTCGGCGTTCGCTCTGGCTGACGAGCAGAAATCCGCAATTCAGGACGCGATGGCGAAGAAGCTGGGCAAACGTGTGGAAGTAAGCAGCCAGGTAGACGAATCACTCATCGGCGGCGTCATCATACGCGCCGGCGATTCTGTTATCGACGCGTCAATACGCGGACGACTGCAGGAACTACAAAACGAATTTGCAAGTTAAGACTTAAATATAGAGGAATAACCTATGTCAATCAGTGCAACTGAAATAAGTGATCTGATTAAGAAGAAGATCCAGGAACTCGATCTCGATACCGAGGCACGCACCGAAGGTACCGTGGTCAGTCTAGCCGATGGTGTTGCCCGCATTCATGGTCTCAGCGATGTGATGCAGGGTGAGATGATCGAATTTCCGAACAACACATTCGGGCTCGCGTTGAACCTGGAACGTGATTCAGTCGGTGCCGTTATTCTCGGTAACTATGAACATATTTCCGAAGGCGATACCGTTAAATGTACGAAACGCATTCTTGAAGTGCCGGTTGGTGAAGCGCTGCTCGGACGCGTCGTCGATTCGCTCGGTAATCCGATCGACGGCAAGGGCGAAATCGATGCCAAAGACTCATCGCCGATTGAAAAAATTGCGCCGGGCGTTATCGCGCGTCAGTCGGTTGCACAGCCGGTACAGACCGGTTTGAAATCGATTGACTCGATGGTTCCGGTAGGTCGTGGTCAGCGTGAGCTCATCATCGGTGACCGTCAGACCGGCAAGACCGCTGTTGCAGTCGATACCATCATCAACCAGAAAGGCACTGGCATTAAATGTATTTATGTCGCCATCGGTCAGAAAGCATCATCGATCAACACGGTCATTCGCAAGCTGGAAGAACACGGCGCGATGGAGCATACGATCATCGTTGCAGCGAGTGCGTCCGATTCAGCCGCGATGCAATACATTGCACCTTACTCCGGTTGCGCCATGGGCGAATACTTCCGCGACCGTGGTGAAGACGCGCTGATTATTTATGATGATTTAACGAAGCAGGCCTGGGCCTATCGCCAGGTGTCACTGCTGTTGAAACGTCCACCGGGCCGCGAGGCTTATCCGGGTGACGTTTTCTACCTGCATTCCCGTTTGCTGGAGCGTGCTGCACGTGTGAATGCAAACTATGTTGAGCAGATTACGAACGGCGAAGTGAAAGGTCAGACCGGTTCGCTGACGGCATTGCCAATCATTGAAACACAGGCGGGTGACGTGTCCGCATTCGTACCGACGAACGTCATCTCGATCACAGACGGCCAGATCTTTCTTGAGACGGACCTGTTTAACTCCGGTTTTCGTCCGGCGATCAACGCCGGTCTGTCTGTCTCACGTGTGGGTGGTGCGGCACAGACGAAGGTCATTAAAAAGCTGGGTGGCGGTGTACGTCTCGCCCTGGCGCAGTATCGTGAACTGGCCGCGTTTGCCCAGTTTGCCTCCGACCTCGATGAGGCGACACGTAAACAGCTGGAACGTGGTCAGCGCGTGATGGAACTGATGAAGCAAAAGCAGTATTCCCCGATGACGGTGGCGCATATGGCGATCAGCCTGTACGCGGCCGAGCACGGCTATCTGGATGATATCGAACTGGAAAAAATTGGTGCATTCGAGGCCGCACTGCACAGTTACATGAACAGTGAGAAGAGCGACCTGATTGATTCGATCAACAAGGAAGGCGACTTCAACGACGAGATTGAAAGCGGGATCAAGTCGTCAATCGAAGACTTCAAGGCGAATCACACCTGGTAACCGACAGCACATAGTTATCATCTACCAGAGAACAGATAAAGGTAAAAAACAGAGAAGATTATGGCAGGCGCCAAAGAAATCAGAACGAAGATCAGCAGCGTTAAAAATACGCAGAAGATCACCAAGGCTATGGAGATGGTGGCAGCGAGCAAGATGCGCAAGGCGCAGGATCGCATGCAGGCCGCGCGTCCGTATGCGAACAAGATTCGTAACGTGATCGCGCATCTCGGTCATGCCAATCCGGAATACAAACACCCGTTTCTGGTACCACGGAAAGAGGTAAACACAATTGGTTTGATCATCGTCTCGACCGACCGTGGGCTGTGTGGTGGTCTGAACTCGAACCTGTTTCGCGACACGTTGCGTAAAATGCAGGCGTGGGAGGAAGAGGGCAAGGCGATCAAGATGTGTCTGATTGGTCAGAAAGCCGCCGGTTTTTTCGGTCGACTCGGTGGCGATGTCGTCGGGCAGATCACCGGCATCGGTGACGAACCGGGTGTCGACAAGCTGATCGGCACGGTCAAGATCATGCTGGATGCGTATCTGAACAAGGAAATCGATGAACTCTATATCATCTCGAATAACTTTGTGAATTCGATGACGCAGCAACCTGAACTGGAAGAGCTGGTGCCGGTAGAGCCGGAAGTGCAAACCGAATACAAGCATCACTGGGACTACATATATGAGCCGGATGCGCAGGAAGTGCTCGATGTATTAATGGAGCGCTACATTGAGTCGCTCGTTTATCAGCGCGTTGTTGAAAATATCGCCAGTGAACAGGCAGCGCGCATGGTCGCGATGAAGAGCGCGTCGGACAACGCCGGCAAGCTGATAGAAGAACTGCAATTGATCTATAACAAGGCACGCCAGGCCGCGATCACGCAGGAACTGTCCGAGATCGTTGGTGGTGCGGCCGCGGTCTGATGACCGGAAAAGAATTTAGCAACTACTTTTAAATTTGAACGCGAAATAGAAAGAGGAACCAAACAATGAGTTCTGGAGAAATCGTACAAATCATCGGTGCCGTCGTTGACGTCGAGTTTCCGAGTGAGTCCATCCCGAAGATTTATGACGCACTGCTCGTCGATGCCGAAGGCGTGAACACGACACTGGAAGTGCAACAACAACTGGGCGATGGCGTCGTCAGAACGATTGCACTCGGTTCAACCGATGGCCTGCAACGTGGTCTGAAGGTCAATAACACCGGTGCGGCGATTTCTATTCCGGTCGGTGAAAAAACACTGGGTCGTATCATGAATGTACTCGGTGAGCCGATCGACGAATGCGGTGACATCGATACCGATGAAAAGATGGAGATCCACCGCCAGGCACCGAAGTTCACCGAATTAAGTCCGAGTACGGAATTGCTGGAAACCGGTATCAAGGTCATCGACTTGATCGTCCCGTTTGCGAAAGGCGGCAAGATTGGTCTGTTCGGTGGTGCCGGTGTTGGCAAGACCGTGAACATGATGGAGTTGATCAACAACATCGCGACGCAGCACTCCGGTCTGTCCGTATTTGCCGGTGTTGGTGAGCGTACTCGTGAAGGTAACGACTTCTATTTTGAAATGCAGGAAGCCGGTGTTGTGAATGTCGAGGATTTTTCAAAATCCAAGGTATCAATGGTTTATGGCCAGATGAACGAGCCGCCAGGTAACCGTCTGCGTGTTGCCCTGACTGGCCTGACCCTGGCAGAAAAATTCCGCGACGAAGGCCGTGACGTTCTGCTGTTCGTCGACAACATCTATCGTTTTACGCTGGCCGGTGTGGAATGTTCCGCACTGCTTGGTCGTATGCCCTCGGCAGTCGGATATCAGCCGACGCTGGCCGAGGAAATGGGGCGTCTGCAGGAACGTATTACCTCGACGAAGACCGGTTCGATTACGTCGATTCAGGCGGTCTACGTCCCGGCCGATGACTTGACCGACCCGTCACCGGCGACGACGTTTGCCCACCTTGATGCGACGGTTGTACTGTCGCGCCAGATTGCCGAGCTCGGTATCTACCCGGCGGTGGATCCGCTGGATTCGACCAGTCGTCAGCTGGATCCACTCGTCGTTGGTCAGGAACATTACGACACGGCACGTGCGGTACAGAATACATTGCAACGGTATAAGGAACTGCGCGACATTATTGCGATCCTCGGCATGGACGAGTTATCGGAAGAAGATAAGTTGATCGTGGCGCGGGCGCGCAAGATTCAGCGCTTCCTGTCACAGCCTTACTTTGTGGCGAAAGTCTTTACCGGCCAGGACGGTGAGTTCGTCCCGTTGAAAGAAACGATCCGCGGCTTCCAGGAAATTGTCGATGGTAAACACGACGACTTGCCGGAACAGGCATTCTACATGGTCGGTGGTATTGACCAGGCCGTAGAAAAAGCCAAGACACTGTAATTGCGGGGCCATGTCTAACTTGATAGTAGAAATCGTCAGCGCCGAGAAGTCGATATTCTCCGGTGAAGCTGCCATGGTATTCGCCCCGGCGTCGCAGGGCGAACTGGGTGTTGCCCCCGGCCATACGCCATTGATCACACAGCTTGCCCCAGGCGAAGTTCGGGTCAAGCTGGAAGATGGCAGCGAGCAGGGCTTTTATGTCTCCGGCGGTATGCTGGAAGTGCAGCCTTATGTGGTAACCGTGCTGTCTGACTCAGCCGAACGCGCCGAAGACCTGGATGAGGCGGCGGTACTGAAAGCAAAAGAAGAGGCGGAGAAAGCGTTTCATGATAAAGACGCGAAGATCGAGTATGCGACGGCTCGCGCCCAACTGGCCGAGGCGGCAGCGCAGTTGCAGGCAATCCAGCGTATGCGAAAACGGTCTGGCCGATAATTTTGATTGAATTACACTAAACAGAGATTATATAAAGCCCGTCATCGGGCTTTATTTTTTTATGCAGTAAACTGTTTCATACAGAGAATACCAACGAGCGATAGTCTCAGCTGAGGTTTTCAAATTATGAGTCTGAGTGTTGTTATCCTGGCGGCCGGACAAGGCACGCGAATGAAGTCTTCATTGCCAAAGGTTTTGCATACGCTGGCAGGTCGTCCACTGCTGCAACATGTCTACGATACGGCACAGGCATTGAAAGCCAGGGACGTCTACGTTGTTTATGGCTTTGGTGGCGAGAAAGTAAGGGAACATTGCGCCGACATGTTTGTGAACTGGATTGAACAGAAACAGCAACTGGGCACCGGGCATGCCGTACAACAAGCGGTGCCGGATATCCCCGATGAAGATCACGTTCTGATTTTATACGGCGATGTTCCGTTAATTACTGAACATACATTGACGACGTTAATTGACAGCGGTTGTCAAACAGGTTTTGGCTTGTTGACGGCTGAACTGGATGACCCGGGCGGGTATGGTCGCATCGTTCGTGACGAGAATGGAAAAGTTGTACGCATCACAGAACAAAAAGATGCATCAGAAGAGGAGTTACTGATTCAGGAGATCAACACCGGGATTATGCTGGTGCGGGCAGATTATCTGAAAACCTGGTTATCTGATCTGGATAATGACAATGCGCAACAGGAATATTATCTGACTGATATCATTGAATCCGCGGTCGCGGATGGTGTGGAGATCGCGGCCATACAACCGGACTCAATTGTCGAGATCAACGGGATTAACAGCCGGAGTCAACTGGCGGAAATGGAGCGCTATTACCAGTTAATTCAGGCGCACCAGGTGATGGCACACGGCGTGACACTGGCTGATCCGGCACGGTTTGACGTCCGTGGCGCGCTTGAGATCGGACAGGATGTTGAAATCGATATCAACGTAATCCTGCAAGGTGAGGTCAAAATAGGTAATCGCGTGCGAATCGGCGCGAACACGGTAATCCGTGATGCGCATATCATGGACGACGTAGAGATATTACCGAATTGTGTTATTGAAGAATCAGCAATCGGCGAGGGCGCACGCATTGGACCGTTCGCACGCATTCGCCCGGACACGGCGATTGAGAGTCAGGCGCATATCGGTAATTTTGTCGAGATAAAAAAATCTGTCGTCGCGCGGGGTTCCAAGGTCAATCATCTCAGCTATATCGGCGACAGCGAAATTGGCATCAAC
>JBHIXH010000061.1:5840-10865 GCA_041984885.1 Gammaproteobacteria bacterium | reverse complement strand
GGAGAGAAAAAGCTTTCGCAAAACTCGATGAACGCCTCACCTTCACGCTGCAATGTCTGGTACAACGTAATGAGATGTGAGTTGCCGTCTGCGAGCAGATACGACGGGTAATGACTGTTTAAAAATACGGCACCGGAGCCGACAAACGGTTCGATCAAGCGCTGGCCAATACCTAGAGAGTCGCAAATACGTTTGACCAGGCGGTATTTGCCGCCGGGCCATTTTAAAAACGGTCGTGAGTAGTTTGATCCGGTCATGACTCGTCCGCTGCGAGCGCCTTGATACTCAACGCATGTATCTCCGCCGGCATCAGGTGATCGACGGCGGCATAGACCATGCGATGTCGTTCCAGCGTGTTTTTATCGGTAAACCGGTCAGAAACGATCTGCACGCGGAAGTGTCCGCCACCCGTGTTACCGGCATGACCGGCATGTGCCGCCGAGTCATCGATAATCTCGATTTGATCGGTATTCAATGCCTGCTGCAAGGCATCGTGGATCATCTGCACACGTTCCGTTGTCATTAGAACACCTTCTTGTACGGTTTTACCGTCACGCGTGCATACACCCCGGCGGCGATATACGGATCAGCATCGGCCCATGCCTGTGCCGCCTCCAGCGAGGCAAACTCGGCAATGATGATGCTGCCACTGAAGCCGTTCGGTCCCGGATCCTCGCTATCGATATTCGGATTCGGTCCGGCCGTTAACAGACGACCCTCATCACGCAATGCCTGCAGACGCGCGACGTGATCCGGTCGTGCTGACAGGCGCTTTTCCAGGCTGTTCTCGATGTCTTCACAAACGATGGCGTAATACATGGTTATTCCTGTGTGTTTTCTTCGCTCATAAACCGGTACATGTATAAAACCTGGGCAACGACGAATAACAGGTTCAATACAGTAATGCCGTAGACTTTAAAGCTGACCCAGAACTCGGTGCTGTAATTAAACGCGATATACAAATTCATGACACCGACGACGGTAAAAAAGATCACCCAGCTGAGATTCAGGTTTTTCCAGACGTATTCCGGCAAATCTATTTTTTCATCGGCCATCGTTAACATGCGCTGAATGATATTTTTTTCGCCAACGAACTGACTGATCATCAGGGCGCCCGCAAAAATCCAGAATACGATCGTCGGCTTCCACTTGATAAATCGTTCATCCTGCAGCCACAGCGTCAGTCCACCGAAAATCAAGACAACGACAAACGTCACCACATGCATTTTTTCCCATTTACGGTACAGCAGCCAGTACACGCAGATCTGGATGAAACTTGCCACGATGATTGTTGCCGTCGCATAGTAGATGCCCTGTTCGCGATTTTCCGGGTAGTAGAACGCGATAAGAAAGGCAATCAGCGGGAAAAAATCGAACAGAAACTTCATAATGCGAATAAATTTGAAAGTTAATTCATCATAGCGGAAAACACGGTTCTAGCACAGATGCAGGCATTTTTACGAATTCACCCGGATAACCCGCAGCCACGCCTGATCACGCAGGCGGTCGAAGCGTTTCAGGGCGGTGGCGTTGTCGTCTATCCTACCGACTCCTGCTACGCGATCGCCTGTCGTATTGGCGATAACGAGGCCTTGCAGAGAATACGTCGCCTGCGCCAACTCGATGCCAATCATCATATGACACTGGTTTGTCGTGACCTGGCCGAGATCAGCACGTATGCCAAAGTCGAGAATCAGGCGTATCGCCTGATCAAATCGCTGACACCGGGACCGTACACATTTTTATTATCAGCGACACGGGATGTACCCCGGCGCCTGCAACACAAAAAGCGTAAAACCATCGGCCTGCGCGTACCCGATAACCAGATCGCACAGGCACTGCTGAGCGAGTTGGCCGAGCCCGTTTTAAGCACCAGTCTGATACTGCCAGGCGAATCCTTGCCGATGACGGAGCCGGAAGAGATATTTCAACGCCTGCAGGCCGTTGTTGATCTGGTGATAGACGGCGGCGCCGGCGGACACGAGCAAACCACGGTGATCGATCTGGTTGGCAACGAACGACTTATCGTCCGCGAGGGCATGGGGAAAGTCAGTGCAGCCTAGCGAAAACCGGTATACTGCGCGCTGGAATTAACGAAAGGGGTAGGTTTTTTGTCTTCGTCTGGAAACTCGAGAGTGCTGTCCGGCATGCGTCCGACCGGGCAGCTGCATCTTGGCCATTATCATGGCGTTCTGAAAAACTGGCTTAAACTACAAAACGAATACGAATGCTTCTTCTTTGTCGCCGACTGGCACGCACTGACGACGGAATACGATAATCCCGAGATCATCCCGAATAACGTCTGGGACATGGTCATCGACTGGCTCGCGGTCGGCATCAACCCGGGGTCGGCCAAGTTGTTTATCCAGTCGCGCGTGCCGGAACATGCCGAGTTACATCTGTTGCTGTCCATGTGCACGCCGCTGAGCTGGCTCGAGCGGGTCCCGAGCTACAAGGATCAGCAGGAAAAATTGTCGAACAAGGACCTGACCACGTACGGTTTCCTAGGCTATCCGTTGCTGCAGACGGCCGATATCATTATTTACAAGGCCGGGTTTGTGCCGGTCGGTGAGGATCAGGTCGCCCACGTCGAGTTGTCGCGCGAGGTCGCGCGTCGATTCAACTACATCTATGGCCGTGAACCCGGTTTCGAAGAGAAGGCGGAAAACGCGGCCAAAAAAATGGGCAAGAAAAACAAGAAGCTGTACCAGGAACTGCGCCTGGCTTACCAGGAACAGGGAGACACACTGGCACTGGAAAAGGCGCGCGCGCTGCTGGAGTCACAACAGAATATCAGCATCGGTGACAAGGAACGCCTGTTTGGTTATCTCGAGGGCGGCGGCAAGATCATCTTCCCCGAGCCCCAGGCCCTGTTGACGCCGGCATCGAAGATGCCAGGTCTTGATGGCCAGAAAATGTCGAAATCGTATGGCAACACGATCTCGCTACGCGAAAACCCGACCGCAATTGAAGAAAAGCTGAAGACGATGCCAACCGATCCGGCACGGGTGCGCCGCAAGGATCCCGGCGATCCGGACAAATGCCCGGTCTGGAGCCTGCACCAGGTGTACTCGGATGAGGAGGTGAAAGACTGGGTACAAAATGGTTGTCGCAGTGCCGGCATCGGCTGTCTCGATTGCAAACAACCGGTGATCGAAGCCGTACTGAAAGAACAGACACCGATCCGCGAACGGGCACAGGAATATGAGGAAGATCGGGAGACGGTTCGTGGTATCATTGCGGAAGGTTGTGAGGCCGCCCGCAACGTGGCTCGGGATACACTGGAAGAAGTGCGCGAGGCCATGTCGCTGGATTATTAATCTGATGAATGCTGATTAAACATTGAACCAACCGAACTCTGAACCAACCACCAACGAAGACGTCAGTCACGTCCAGTCACGACATCAGTCTGAAATGCCGTTCGCCATAGTACAAGGAGCCCCGTACACGGAACTGCCGAATGATCTGTACATCCCGCCGCAGGCACTCGAGGTCTTTCTCGAAGCGTTTGAAGGCCCGCTCGATTTACTTTTATACCTGATCAAAAAACAGAATCTCGACATTCTGGACATTCCGATCGCGCACATTACCGAACAATACGTGAAATACATCGACCTGATGGAAGACATGCAGCTCGAACTGGCCGGTGAATATCTGGTCATGGCTGCCGTCCTGGCCGAGATCAAGTCGCGCATGTTGTTACCGCGACCGGAGGAAGAGGCGGAAGAGGACGATCCCCGCGCGGAACTGGTGCGCCGCCTGCAGGAGTACGAACGTTACAAGAAAGCGGCCGAGGACCTGGACGAATTACCGCGTGTGGGCCGCGATGTCATTGCGACGTTGATCGAGTTTCCGGATCGAAACAAAGATGTCGAGCCACCGGACGTCAGCCTCGACAGCCTGCTGAAAATTTTCGGCGAAGTCCTGCAACGTGCCGACATGTATTCGCATCATATGATTCAACGTGAACCTTTGTCCGTACGCGAACGCATGAGCATCGTGCTGGAACGCGTCAATGCCGATGAGTTCACCAATTTCATTGAATTGTTCACGATCGAGGAAGGTCGGGGTGGCGTCATTGTCGCCTTGTTGGCGATACTGGAATTACTGAAGGAGCACCTGATTGAAATGGTGCAAAATGAAACGAATGGTCCCATCTATGTGAAAGCAGCGGCATGAACGAAAACGAACTGAAAAATATCCTCGAGGCGGCACTACTGGCGGCAGAAAACCCGATGTCGGTGACGAATCTGCTCGGTTTATTTAAAGATGAACCTGAATTACCTGCACGCGAGGCCGTGCGTGATGCGTTGAAAACATTGCAGGAGGATTACGCGGGCCGGGGCGTGGAGTTGATCGAGGTGGCCAGTGGTTTTCGTATCCAGGTGCGCAGCGACTATTCGCGCTGGATCAATCGCATGTTCGAGGATCGCCCGGCGCGTTATTCCCGCGCCCTGCTGGAAACGCTGGCGATCATTGCCTATCGACAACCGATCACACGTGCCGAGATTGAGCAGGTACGCGGTGTCAGCATCAGCAGCAGTATCCTGAAGACGTTACAGGAGCGTGAATGGATCCGTGTTGTTGGCCATCGCGATGTGCCCGGTAAACCGGAGCTGTTGGCGACCACACGCGAGTTTCTCGATTACTTCAATCTGAAAAAACTGTCCGAGTTGCCGTCGCTGTCCGAGATCAAGGATTTTGATCAACTGAACCCGGACCTGTTTGAAGGCATCGACCCGCCACCGAAGACGACGGACAGTGGTTCGGCCGACAGCACAGCTGTGATCAGTGAAGACGTCGAATCGATTGAAACTGACGCCGAGTCAGAAAATAACGCCGTTCCTGTCGCGGATTAAACCGCTCAATTCAGCTATCTCCTATGTCTGAACGCATTCAGAAAGTGCTGGCGCGCGCCGGCTATGGTTCGCGGCGTCAGGTCGAGTCCTGGATTCAGGCGGGGCGATTAACCGTCAACGGCCAGCCAGCACGGCTCGGTGACAAAATCGATGCACAGGATCGCGT
>JBHIXH010000061.1:0-5830 GCA_041984885.1 Gammaproteobacteria bacterium | reverse complement strand
GTCAAACTCGATGGTAAACCGCTGAAACATATTGCCACGAACAGTGACAACGGCCCGAGAGTGATCGCGTATTACAAGGTCGCCGGCGAGATCTGCAGTCGCGATGATCCGGAAAAACGTCCCACCGTCTTTGCCAGGCTTCCCGCGCTGAAGCAGGGTCGCTGGATCAGTATTGGCCGACTCGACCTGAACACGACCGGTCTATTATTGTTTACCGACGACGGCGAGCTGGCGAACCGGCTGATGCACCCGTCGAGTAATATCGATCGGGAATATGCAGTGCGTGTCCAGGGCGAGGCGACGGCGAAGCAATTACAGGCGTTGCGTAACGGTGTCAAACTCGAGGACGGCATGGCGAAATTTACCGATATCGTTGAATCCGGCGGCGAGGGCAGCAATCACTGGTACCACGTTGTGTTAATGGAAGGCCGCAACCGCGAAGTCCGCCGCTTGTGGGAATCACAGAACCTGCGCGTCAGTCGCCTGATTCGGGTTCGCTTTGGGCCATACATCCTGCCGCGTAATAAACGCGCCGGCCAGGTCTGGGACCTGGAAAAACCGGAGATCCAGGCCTTGCAACAGTCGGCCGGTCTGACTGCATCAAGTGAGTGAGCGCATCGTTAAACTCCACCGCAAAAATCTCGATGCGTTATATGAAAACCTGTTCGCTGCCTATGGTCCGCAATCCTGGTGGCCGGCAAAGTCCCGTTTCGAGGTCATGGTCGGGGCCATCCTGACGCAAAATACCGCCTGGACGAATGTCGAAAAGGCCATCAAAAATCTACGTGCTGCCCGTGCATTGACTCTGGATTCGCTGTTATCCATGCAGGAACGACAGCTGGCGGAATTGATACAACCGTCCGGTTACTTTAACGTCAAGGCAAGACGACTGAAGAATTATTGCCACTGGTTTAAGACGGCGGGTGGCTATCGAAAATTAAACCGGCTGGCGGCCGACGATCTGCGTCGACAACTACTCAGCGTGAACGGTGTCGGACCGGAAACAGCCGACGACATCCTGCTCTATGCGTTTGAACGGCCGGTGTTCGTCATCGACGCGTACACGCGTCGTCTGCTCAGCCGACTCGGCTGGATTGCTGGCGATGAACCGTACGAGTGTTTGCGTCTGGCGTTTCAATCCGCGTTGCCGGCTGAGGTGGCCTTATATAATGAATATCATGCCTTGATCGTCCGGCACGCCAAGGAGAAATGCAGCGGCCATGGTGATTGCCGGCATTGTTACGTGGAGTCGGCTCAGCATCACGGATAGCTATTAGTAATGGCTATTGACGGTCTTTTCATTTGATTTCCACGCGGCACGCGGCTACTCTTTGCGCCCTTTTCGAGATTGAGAAGCATGACTGATCGAACGCCGCTGGTTGCGGCCAACTGGAAGATGAACGGCACACGGGCCACGAACGAAGCCCTGGTCGAACAGGTCATTACCGGATTGCCAACAGGCCAGCAGGCTGACGTGGCAATCTGTCCCCCGTTTGTCTACCTGGCCGATATTGCTCTCGAGTTACAGCCAACCCATATTCAACTGGGGGCACAAACCGTCTCCGAGCACGATGCCGGTGCGTTTACCGGCGAAGTCTCGGTCTCGATGTTGCAGGATTTTGGTTGCCAGTATGTGATCGTCGGTCATTCTGAACGGCGTCACCTGTATGGTGAAAGCGACCGCGCCATCGCCGGCAAATTTCTTGCCGCGGTTGAGGCAGATGTCCAGCCGATATTATGCCTCGGCGAGCAGTTGCATGAACGCGAGGCCGGGCAGACCGAGACAGTTGTGGCCCGGCAGCTGGATGTGGTGATTCAGTCAGCCGGGATCGAGGCATTCACGTCGGCTGTCATCGCCTACGAACCGGTCTGGGCTATCGGCACCGGCAAGACGGCGACACCGGAGCAGGCCGAACTGGTGCATCAGTTTATCCGTGAGCGCCTGGCCGAACACGACAAAGAAATTGCGGGCGGCATACGAATTCTTTACGGCGGCAGCGTTAAACCGGACAATGCGGCCGAATTATTTTCAATGGCAAATATCGATGGTGGATTGATCGGCGGCGCTTCGTTAAAGGCCGATGATTTTATCGCGATATGCCAAGCAGCGGAGTAAGGTATGGAAGTATTAAATACAGTTTTATTAGTCATTCAGGTGTTTGTTGCGATCACGTTGATCGGGTTTATCCTGATTCAACATGGCAAGGGCGCTGACGCCGGCGCGGCATTTGGCAGCGGTGCATCCAGCACTGTGTTTGGCAGTCAGGGGTCGGGTAATTTTCTCACCCGTGTGACAACATTTTTGGCAGCGGTTTTCCTGGTTAACAGTCTCGCTCTCGGTTATCTGGCCACACAACGTGAGGCACCAACAAGTATCATGGAAAACGCCGAGCAGACCAGTGAGGCAGCTGCGAAAGAAAATTTAATTCAGATGATGGAAGAACAACTGGAACAGCAGCAAAGTGATGTACCGGCTGCACCTGAGTCTTCCGACTTGCCGGATTTACCGGAAAACTAGTCGCAAACCGAAATTGCCGATGTGGTGGAATTGGTAGACACGCTATCTTGAGGGGGTAGTGCTTAACGGCGTGCCGGTTCGAGTCCGGCCATCGGCACCAATCTGGAAACAATCAATATTAGGGCACTACGGGGTATTCACATCCATGTAGGGGCTTCCAGCCAGGCCATCCCTGGCCTGTCGCTCGTCGGGAAAAAGATACGTTAAGTATCTTTTTCTAATTCCGACTCGCCCATCGGCACCAATTAAGGAATTACCAGGGCAACGTCACTGTATGATTTTGTTGCCCATGTCGATCATGCCCTTTTCTTCTTTCAGATAATCAAACTTGGCAGGTACTGCCATACCCCGTACCACCGCAGGGCGTTGGCCAATCTTTTCAATCCAGTTTTGCAGGGCAGTGAGGCCCTCCACGGAAACACCGCTCCAGTCATGGATACTCACCCATGGCCAGGTGGCAATATCTGCGATCGAGTAATCATCGGCAAGATATTCACTCTCCTGCAGGCGAGTCTCCAGTACTTCAAACAGACGTCTCACCTCCTTTTGATAGCGCTTAATAGCGTAATCAATCTTTTCCGGGGCATAACGATAAAAAACATTGGCCTGCCCCTGCATGGGACCGATCCCGCCCATTTGAAACATCAACCATTGCATGACCAGTGATCGTCCTTTTGCATCGCTTGGCAATAACTGGCCTGTCTTTTCAGCGAGATAAAC
Organism: Gammaproteobacteria bacterium; assembly: GCA_041984885.1. Classification (GTDB taxonomy): domain Bacteria; phylum Pseudomonadota; class Gammaproteobacteria; order Eutrophobiales; family Eutrophobiaceae; genus UBA4486. The sequence continues at coordinate 2,592 of JBHIXH010000061.1, read as the reverse complement.
CAGAATCGCACCGGATTCAAAGACGACGAAGTCGTCATTGTCCTTGTCAACGATGGTCGGTATGCGACCGTTCGGGTTCAGTTGCAGATACCAGTCCTGCTTCTGTTCCAGCTCCGCCAGCTGAATATGGTGAACATTGTAGTCCAGATGCATTTCTTCCAGGGCAATGGAGGCTTTATGTCCGTTCGGTGTTTCTGAGGTATAAAGTTCTATCATGATATATGTGGCCTAAATGGGTTTGTGCTGGTAATAGCTGATCTACTTCTGTACCGGACCTGTCTCGTTATTTTTTTATCCGCTCAATGTCATGCAGACCGGATTACATTCAGTTTAATCGCAGCAGGGAACTTGCAGATAGATCTACTCAGGCTGCCGCGCTTGGGCGCGAGGAAATTTTTTCATACCAGGCCAGCGTCCGGGTATTTTTTTCCGGGATAGAGGTTTCAAACCAGCCGGCAAAATCCACTGCACAAACGGCGGTGATATCCACGACTGAAAAATGTTCGCCTGCAAGAAATGGCCCTTCTTCAAGGTAGGTCTCAAGCCAGTAAAAAAAGCGGTCAAGTGTTTGCTTGCCTCGATCAATTAACGCCGGGATAGCCGGAATAATATCTTTGCCGGCACCAGGGATACTGCGTTTTTGAAACTGTTCATGCTGATTTCTGAAAACTTCAGAACAGGCGATCATGCCGTCGAATTCCATTTTACGCTGTCGGCATGTAATGATGGCTTTTGATTTCATATCATGGCCGAGTAACGCTGGTTCCGGCTGCAGTTCCTCGAAATAACGGCATATGGCCATGACTTCATCAATACGTGTGCCATCATCCAGCTCCAGCACCGGTAATAGACCGCGAGGGTTAACGGCCAGGAACTCATCCTGTAAATTTTCACCGCCCAGGATATCCACTTCAACTTTTTCAATGTCCAGTTTCTTTTCCGCGATAAACATACGTGCACGACGGGGATTTGGTGCGATATGACAATCGTATAGTTTCATTTATTGATGTCTCCTGAGGTCCATTAAAGTTCAAGCCGGGGATCTGATCTCGTTAAACAGGTAATACGCTTAAACCGGAACGACGTAAGTTTCAACAATCAGCAGATAGACGCCGCCTCCGCACAATTGATATTACCTCATGCCATGAATCAGGTGTGATGAAATGGATTCCGGTACACCATAACTCAATATCAGTCTGATGAGCAAACGGATAGCGTCTTTGCCGATACCGATGGCACCATAAAGCCACATTGGTATTAAATTCGGTCGCTGAACTGTCCGGTTCTCGTACGCATTTTTATATAGCGTGTTATGCGTGGAATTCATATAGGCTACAAGGGGCCATATGGCCCTTATCTATTTTAAACGTTACAAGTCTTCAGCCGGAACATCCTTGATCCTCGGCCAGTGCGCTTCGGATTTTTTTAGATTGCCGGGAATGTCCTTGCGCCAGGTCTCGTAGACGTCCAGGTTTTTATTGACATATAGTTGTCCATCGACGACTTCGAAAGCCTTGCCATCAACGAGAAACTTTTTGCCCAGTGAGGAACCAAAGGCACAGTAGCCGCCATAACCCAATTTTGGTACCAATACTGCAAACTTTGTTATAAGTCATCACCATGGAAGTCTATCTTTCGTTATTTCTGGTCTCGTTCATCGCGGCATCATTGTTGCCAGCATACTCCGAAGTCATGCTGGCAGGTCTGCTTGTTGCCGGACACGACCCGCTTGTCCTCTGGTGCTGGGCCACGGCGGGCAATACGCTGGGCGCCTGTCTGAACTGGCTGATCGGGCGGTTCCTGTTACGTTATCAGCATCACCGTTACTTTCCGTTCAAACAGGGAAGCCTGAAAAACGCCCAGCAATGGTTTCAGAAATACGGGGTCTGGTCATTACTCATGGCCTGGGCGCCGATTGGTGGTGATGCGTTGACGTTTATCGCCGGTGTTATGCGTGTGCGTTTCCCTGTCTTTATCGTTTTGACTGGTATCGGCAAAGGCGCCCGCTATGCCATCTTGATCGGCCTGGTTGAGTGGTTATAAAGCGATGCATACTCCCTTCGACCTGTTACTTGCCGACATATGGTGCTAGGTTTAGCGCATGTCACTGACACTACCGCAGCATACACACACCCAACAAGGTGAAGAACGACACGTTGGCTTCGAGTTCGAATACTCGGGCATCAGCCTGGATGACAGCGTGGCCCTGTTGGCGGATCTCGTGCAGGGCACGGTCAATAAAAAAAATACGTTTCTCTATTTCATCGAACAACCCGAACTGGGCACGTTCAATGTAGAACTGGATGCGGCTTTATTAAAAGAAGAAAAATACCGGGACTATTTAAACGATGTCGGCGTTGATCTCGATGAACTGGATAAGGAAAACAAAGTCGAGCAGGTCCTGAAAGATCTGGCCGAGACAGTCGTACCGGTGGAAATCGTAACTCCGCCGATAGTAATGTCAAAAATTGACCTGGTTGAGGAACTGACCGTCAGGCTGCGCCAGGGCAAGGCAAAAGGCAGCAGCGCATCAATACTGTATGCATTTGGTCTGCACATTAATATTGAGACATACAGTCAGGAAGCGGACTA
>JBHIXH010000060.1:11314-11561 GCA_041984885.1 Gammaproteobacteria bacterium | reverse complement strand
TCGCCATCCTGTTCATCATTTTTGATCTCGAGATTGCCTTTCTGTTTCCCTGGGCCGTGACGCTGGAGCAGATCGGGCTGGAAGGTTTTATCGCCATGATGATCTTTCTCGCGGTACTGGTCGTCGGCTTTATTTACGAGTGGCGCAAGGGGGCACTGGAGTGGGAGTAGAACTCGAAGGCACTGTGCACGAACCGGGCATCGTGACCACGTCAATCGACAGCCTCGTCAACTGGGCACGTACCGGA
>JBHIXH010000060.1:0-11304 GCA_041984885.1 Gammaproteobacteria bacterium | reverse complement strand
TGGCCGACAAGGGAGTCGTGGTCGCCGCTGCCGACGATCTCGTCACCTGGGCCCGCACCGGCTCGCTGATGTGGATGACATTCGGCCTGGCTTGTTGCGCCGTGGAAATGATGCACGCCGGTGCCTCACGCTATGACCTGGATCGATTCGGCATTGTGTTTCGGCCGAGTCCGCGCCAGTCCGATGTCATGATCGTTGCGGGGACACTGGTGAATAAAATGGCACCGGCATTACGCAAGGTATATGACCAGATGGCTGAACCGCGCTGGGTAATCTCAATGGGGTCGTGTGCCAACGGTGGCGGTTATTATCATTATTCGTATTCGGTCGTACGTGGTTGTGATCGTATCGTCCCGGTTGATGTCTATGTGCCCGGTTGTCCACCGACCGCTGAAGCCCTGTTATTCGGCATCATGCAGTTGCAGAAAAAAATCAAACGCACGAACACAATCGCCCGTTAATATTTTTGTATTCCATGTCTGACTCGGTTAATAACCTGATTGCGGCGATAAATGAGCGCTTCAGTGATCTGGTTGTCGATTGCGCCTGCACGCACGGGCAGGTGACTGTCCACACAACACCGGAAAACCTGTTGTCGTTATGCCTGCAGTTGCGCGATCTCGAGGACTTTGCCTTTGTCCAGTTAAGCGATCTGTGTGGTGTGGATTACCAGAGTTATGGCAGCGCTGACTGGGAAACGCAGTCAACGACGCGAACCGGTTTCAGTCGAGGTGTCAGCGAGGGTGCATTCAGTGATGGTAAACAGCATCCACATCGCTTTGCCGTGGTCTACCACCTGTTATCCATCAAACACAATCGACGCCTGCGTCTGCGTTGTTACCTGCAGGATGAACCACCGGTCATAGACTCCGTTGTATCGATCTGGAGTTCAGCGAACTGGTACGAACGCGAGGCGTTCGACTTGTTCGGCATACTGTTTAAAGGCCATCCGGATCTGCGTCGCATACTGACCGATTACGGTTTTATCGGCCATCCATTTCGCAAGGACTTTCCTCTCGAGGGCAATGTCGAGGTACGTTATGACACCGAGAAACAACGCGTCATCTATCAACCGGTCACGATAGAAAATCGCGTGCTTGTGCCAAAAGTGATTCGTCATGATAACCGTTATACAACGGCGGTACAGACAGACGAGAAGGAACAGGCGGAATAGTCACATGCCCGAGATCAAAAACATGACAATGAATTTTGGGCCGCAACATCCGGCCGCACACGGCGTATTGCGTCTGGTGCTGGAGATGGATGGTGAGGTCATCGAACGCGCCGATCCGCATGTGGGCCTGTTGCATCGAGGCACCGAGAAGCTGGCAGAAAGCAAACCATATAACCAGAGCATTGGTTACATGGATCGACTCGATTATGTCTCGATGATGTGTAACGAACATGCGTACGTACTGGCGATTGAAAAATTACTCGGTGTAACCCCGCCAATCCGGGCGCAGTACATCCGCGTCATGTTTGATGAAATTACGCGCATCCTGAATCACCTGATGTGGCTCGGTGCACATGGCCTCGACATCGGTGCCATGACGATATTCCTGTATTGTTTTCGTGAACGTGAAGACCTGATGGATTGCTATGAAGCCGTATCCGGCACACGCATGCATGCGACGTATTATCGACCTGGTGGTGTGGCGCGCGATCTGCCGGCGCAGATGCCGCAGTACCAGACATCTAACTGGCGCAGTGAGTCAGATACCAGGCAACTAAACGCGAGTCGACAAGGCAGCCTGCTCGATTTTATCGAGGATTTTACTGAACGTTTTCCTGCCTGCGTCGATCAGTATGAAACCCTGCTGACCGACAATCGCATCTGGAAACAGCGCACAGTAGGTATAGGCGTGGTCACGCCCGATCGCGCACTGCAACTGGGTTTTACCGGGCCGATGTTACGCGGTTCCGGCGTCGAGTGGGATTTAAGAAAGAAACAACCGTATGAAGTTTACAACCAGATGGATTTCGATATCCCGGTCGGAGTCAACGGCGATTGTTATGATCGCTATCTCGTGCGCATGGAAGAGCTCAGACAGTCAAATGCGATCATTAAACAATGTATCCAGTGGTTAAGGGATAATCCGGGACCGGTCATTATTGATGATCATAAGCTGACACCGCCAAGACGCGAACAGATGAAGGACGACATGGAATCGTTAATTCATCATTTCAAACTATTCACCGAAGGGTATTGCCTGCCGGAAGGCGAGGTCTACGCTGCGGTCGAACATCCAAAGGGTGAGTTCGGAATCTACCTGATATCAGACGGTGCCAACAAACCGTACCGGGTAAAAATCCGCGCCGCCGGTTTTGCCCACCTGTCCGCGATGGACGAGATGGTACGCGGACACATGTTGGCCGATGTGGTGGCAGTAATAGGCACGCAGGACATCGTATTCGGGGAAATCGACCGTTGAGAACTGCATCTTTTTATCCAGAACTTCGTTGCATCACTTTTCCCGGTGCTCACATATTGTTATATGTGCTGTGCTCCTCAAAAGCAATGCGCCTCGTTCTGAATAAAAATATTTGTTCTCAACCCTTCGTTATACATTAAGTGACCAAGCGAAAAATTAATACAGAATTATGAGTACGCAATTAAGCAATCATGCCAGGGCAGAAATTGATCGCTGGATCCGGAAATATCCGGAGGACCAAAAACGCTCGGCCGTGCTGGCGGCGTTACGCGAAGTGCAGCATGAGAACAACGGGTTTTTAACGACGGAGTTGATGGACGCGGTTGCTGATTACCTTGATATGTCAAATATTGCTGTCTATGAAGTAGCGAGCTTTTACTCGATGCTGGAAACGCAGCCGGTGGGTCGGCACAGTATCTCGGTTTGCACGAACATTTCCTGCATGTTGCGTGGTGCGGATGAAATCGTTGAACACCTGGAGAAGAAACTTGGTATCAGCGTCGGTGAGTCAAGCAAGGACGACCGTTGTTTCCTGAAGCGCGAGGAAGAATGCCTGGCCGCCTGTTGTGGTGCGCCGATGATGATGGTGGATCACGTGTATTATGAAAACCTGACCGTGGATAAAGTCGATGAAATCATTGATGCACTGGACTAGATCGGTATGACTGAAATCAATAATGTCTGTTACGCCACGTTAAAGCACGACGAACCGTGGACGTATGAAAATTACTTGGCCGTTGGTGGCTGGCAGGCGTGGCAGAAAATTCTCGATGAAAACATGGCGCCGACAGATGTACTGGAAGAGGTGAAACAGTCCGGCCTGCGTGGCCGTGGTGGCGCCGGTTTTCCGACCGGACTGAAATGGAGCTTCATGGCAGCCGCACCGAATCCGAAGTACGTTGTCTGTAACTCCGATGAAAGTGAACCCGGCACGTGCAAGGATCGCGATATCTTGCGTTTTAATCCGCATGCGGTTGTCGAAGGCATGACGATTGCCTGTTATGCCATGGGTGCCGAAACCGGATATAACTATCTGCGCGGTGAATTCATGGACGTGCCATATTCCCGTTTTGAGCAGGCAATTAAGGAAGCGTATGACAACGGCTGGCTGGGAAAACATATCCGCGGAAAAGACATAACCATTAATATTATTGCCTCGCTCGGTGCCGGTGCGTACATCTGTGGTGAGGAAACGGCGTTGCTGGAATCGCTGGAGGGGAAAAAAGGTCTGCCGCGGTTCAAACCGCCATTCCCGGCAAACTTTGGTTTATACGGGCGACCGACAACGATAAACAACACGGAGACGTACGCATCCGTACCAACCATCATCCGTGAGGGCTATCACTGGTTTCTCGATAAAGGTGTGCCGAACAGCGGAGGCACAAAATGTTTTTCCGTCAGTGGTCACGTAAACAAACCGGGAAATTTTGAAATCCCGCTCGGTATGCCGTTCAGCGACTTGCTGGAGATGGTCGGCGGTATCTGGAAAGGCCGCAAGTTAAAAGCCGTCATCCCCGGTGGATCCTCTGTACCGGTCGTACCCGGCGACATCATGCTGGAAACGTGTATGGACTACGACTCGATAAAGGCGGCGGGGTCGGCATTGGGTTCCGGCGCGGTAGTTGTCATGGATGAAACGACCTGCATGGTGCGCATTTTACGGCGTATCGCGCGGTTTTATTATGCCGAGTCGTGTGGTCAGTGCACACCGTGCCGCGAAGGTACTGGCTGGTTATACCGCATGCTTTGCCGCATCATCGAGGGTGAGGCCTCGGTCAATGATCTGGACAAACTCGTCGATGTCGCCAACAAGATAGAAGGTCGCACGATATGTGCGCTCGGCGATGCAGCCGCCTGGCCGGTACAGAGTTTTATCAAGCATTACCGGCATGAATTTGAATACATGATCGAACATAACGGTCGCAGCATTGTCGATGCGACAGAGACAGCGGCGGCCTGATAAAGCATGTCAGACGATACAATCACGATAGAAGTTGACGGCAAGTCGTTTACGGCCCACAAGGGTCAGATGTTGATCGAGGTCACCGATCAAAACGATGTCTATGTACCGCGCTTTTGTTATCACAACAAGCTATCGGTCGCTGCGAACTGTCGCATGTGCCTGGTCGAGGTTGAAAAGGCACCGAAACCGTTGCCGGCATGCGCGACTCCGGTGGCTGATGGCATGGTGGTGAAAACGCAATCGGCGCTGGCATTGCAGGCACAGAAATCGGTGATGGAATTTTTGTTGATTAACCATCCACTCGATTGTCCGATTTGCGATCAGGGCGGTGAATGCGAGCTGCAGGACCTGGCGCTTGGCTACGGTAGCGATGTGTCACGATACCAGGAGAACAAGCGTGTCGTAAAAGACAAGAACATTGGGCCACTGATTCAGACCGATCTGACACGTTGTATTCATTGCACCCGTTGTGTCCGGTTCGGTGAAGAGATTGCCGGTTTACGGGAGCTGGGTGCGACCGGTCGTGGCGAGCATATGCAGATCGGCACGTATATAGAAAAAAGCCTGCAGTCGGAATTGTCCGGTAACATCATTGATCTTTGCCCGGTCGGCGCGCTGACCTCGAAACCATTCCGTTACTCCGCTCGAGCCTGGGAGATGCAACAGCGCAATGGCATTGCCCCGCATGATTGTGTCGGTTCGAATGTCGAGTTTCACGTTCGCGGCAACAAGGTTATGCGCATCGTGCCGGCGGCGAACGAACAGGTAAATGAAGTCTGGTTATCGGACAGGGATCGCTTCAGCTATGAGGGACTGTACAGCGACGACCGTTTACTTCAACCGATGCTGAAACAGCAGGGTGAGTGGGTCAACGTTTCCTGGGATGAGGCACTGGCACAGATGGTATCCCGGCTGGATGCGATCAAACAGGACAGGGGTGCTGAACAAATCGGCTGCCTGGTCTCACCCTCATTAACCAATGAGGAATATTTTCTGCTCGATGCCTGTATGCGGGGTATCGGCAGCAAAAACATTGATCATCGTTTACAACAGGTGGATTTCTCGATGCCGGAACTGGACGGGCCGTTCCCGTGGCTGGGCCAGTCGATTGCTGATATTGAAAAAAACGATCTCTGTCTGCTGATCGGCGCCAATACACGTTATGACGTACCGATGATCAACCATCGTATTCGCAAGGCCTGGAAGAACGGTGCCGGCATTATTGCGATTCATGAGGATGCAACAGACTTTAATTTTGATTTGAGTGAGCAGATCCAGTGTAACGCCGGCAAGCTATTCACCGCAGTGCAGACGGTGTCAGACAGGCTAAGCCAGCCTGGTCAGGTGATCGATGACACGTTTAGCCGCATAGCGAGTCGGTTAACGGCAAGTAACAACGCCAGCATATTGCTTGGTAATGCCGTCAACACGCATGCGCAACGGGCGCAGATAATCGCAGTGTGTCGCAGTATCGCTGATAAAACCGGTGCCCGGTTCGGTTTGATCACGAACGGTTCGAACACGGCCGGTGCCTGGCTAGCGGGAGCCATACCGCATCGGCAAGCGTTTCAACCTGGCAGTAAGGCCGGTGGTTTGAATGCGCAGGCAATGCTGCAGGCATCGTTGGACGCCTGTCTGTTATATCACATCGAACCGGACGTCGATGTGACCGATCACGAGTTAATGGCAGCGGCATTGCAATCAGCCGGACTGGTTGTTGCGTTTACTGCTTTTACCTCGGCATCGTTACTCGAACACGCGGATATCCTTTTACCGATTGCGTTGTATGCAGAAAACGAAGGATCGCTGACCAACATCGAAGGTCGTGTGCAGGGGTTCAAACAGGCAGTCAAACCGGCAGGGGAAATCCAGCCGGGCTGGCGGATCCTGCGCAAGCTGGCAAACCTGCTCGGTGTCGATGGTATTGAGTATCAATCGATTGCAGAGGTCCATGAACAATTCATGTCAAGGATGGAAACAATTCAACCCGCACATGGGCCAGCACCGTCTGATACTCGACTGCAATCGGACCTGACCGGACAGACGAACACCCGCGCATTGTCCATGTATGCGATTGATCCACTCGTTCGTCGCAGTCGCTCGTTGGCCGCAGTGTCGGGAGTGGCTGCCGGAACATGATTGATTTTCTGCATCAACTGCTGGATATGACCGTGATTCCCCTGTTACCGGAATCCACGCACGCGATCACCTACCTCACGGCAGAAACCGTGATGAAGATTACGTTTATCCTGACACCATTATTGTTAACCGTCGCCTACGTGACGTTTGCGGAACGAAAGGTGATTGGTTACATCCAGTCCCGCATCGGGCCAAACCGGGTCGGTCCACGCGGCTGGCTGCAACCGATAGCCGATGCGGTGAAGTTATTGTTCAAGGAGATTGTCGTGCCGACCGGCGCGGATCGATTTCTGTTTATCATTGCGCCGATACTCTCGCTCGCCCCGTCTCTGGCCGCCTGGGCTGTGATCCCGTTTAACGATCACATGGTGCTGGCCGACATCAATGCCGGTTTGCTGTACATACTCGCGCTGACGTCGCTGGCCGTGTACGGCGTGATCATTGCCGGCTGGGCGTCCAATTCGAAATACGCTTTCCTTGGCGCAATGCGTTCGGCGGCACAGATCGTTGCCTATGAAATCGCAATGGGGTTTGCCCTGGTCGGTGTACTGATTGCAGCCGGCAGTCTGAACCTGGGGGAGATCGTGCAGGCGCAAAACGGTAACGTCATAAACTGGTTCTGGTTACCGCTGCTGCCATTGTGTGTGATCTACTTTATCTCCGGTGTCGCCGAGACGAACCGCGCACCGTTTGATGTGGCCGAGGGCGAATCGGAGATCGTCGCTGGCTTCCATGTCGAATACAGTGGTATGGCATTCTCGGTTTTCTTCATGGCCGAGTACGCAAACATGATCATGATCGCGGCATTGACTGCATTGCTGTTTTTCGGCGGCTGGTTATCGCCGTTTCCCGAATTCATCCCGTTACTCGGTGAGCCAAGTCTGTTCTGGCTGTTATTAAAGATTTCCTTCTTCCTGTTTCTGTTTCTCTGGTTTCGGGCGACGTTTCCCCGTTACCGCTATGATCAGATCATGCGACTGGGATGGAAAATCTTTATCCCGATCACGATCATCTGGCTGGTTGTTGTTTCAATCATGGTGTTGATGAATCTGCCACCGTGGTTCGCGTAAATGAGTCGGCCATGATGCAAGCGATTAAACATTACCTCCAGAGCCTGTTCCTGTGGGAATTGTTGAAAGGCATGAAATTGACCGGGCGCCATTTATTCAAGCGCAAGGTTACCGTGCAATACCCGGAGGACAAGACACCCCAGTCACCCAGGTTTCGTGGTTTACACGCATTGCGTCGTTATCCGAATGGCGAGGAACGCTGTATCGCCTGCAAGTTATGTGAGGCAGTCTGTCCAGCCGTCGCGATTACGATTGATTCTGCCGAGCGGGAAGACGGCAGTCGAAGAACGACGAAGTACGAAATTGATCTGACCAAATGTATCTTTTGCGGATTTTGTGAAGAATCCTGTCCGGTAGATTCGATCGTGGAAACACGCATTTTTGAATACCATGGGGAACAGCGTGGTGATTTGTTGATGACGAAAGAAAAACTGCTTGCGGTTGGCGATAAGTATGAAGAACAGATTGCCCGGGATCGTGCCGACGATGCGATGTATCGATGAAGCAGGGCAATGGGGATTGGTGAGCGGTGAACCGAATATAATGAATTTTCATGGTAAAGCCTGAAAATTCACGAATTCACTCACTCCGATCAAAAACAGGAATAAGGACGAACGTACAATATAAAAAGATATGAAAAGGGTTACCTGTGTTTGAGCTGATACTATTTTACGTGTTTGCCGGATTCCTGGTCGCTTCGGCCATGCTGGTGATAACTGTGCGTAACCCGGTGCATGCCGTGTTGTCGCTGGTGCTGGCATTTTTTTCCAGTGCCGCGATCTGGTTGATACTGGAGGCAGAGTTTCTCGCGATTACGCTGGTGCTGGTTTATGTCGGTGCTGTCATGGTGTTATTCCTGTTCGTTGTCATGATGCTCGATATCAATGTTTCCGAGCTGCGTGAGGGCTTTGCCCGTTATCTGCCCGTTGGCATCGGTATCGCGGTTGCCATGATCGTTGTCATTGGCGGCATTATTGGCAGCGGGTTTAATCAAATTCCCCGTGAAGACATGGTGAGTTATGGTCCCGGATTCAGTAATACGGAATTTCTGGGACAGGAACTGTATACGAACTATCTGTACCCGTTCGAAATAGCCGGGGCAATTCTGCTGGTGGCAATCATAGCGGCCATTTCACTGACCATGCGTAAACGTCGTGATACGAAAGCACAGCAGCCGGGTAAACAGGTCGCAGTGAAACGCAGTGACCGGGTACGCCTGGTCAGGATGCAGTCAGCCGAGAAAGAATAAACGATAAGACAACGACCTTGTTAACGTTAACACACATTCTGTTGCTGGCCGCCGTGCTGTTCTGTATCAGCGTGGCCGGTATATTTATCAATCGAAAAAATGTCATCGTGCTGTTGATGTGTATTGAATTGATGCTGTTATCGGTAAATATGAATTTTATTGCGTTCTCGCATTTCAACCAGGATATCGCCGGACAAATCTTTGTGTTTTTCATCCTGACCGTGGCCGCAGCCGAATCTGCAATCGGGCTCGCTATCATGGTGGTGCTGTTTCGTAACCGGAATTCAATCAATGTTGAAGACATGGATTCCCTGAAAGGCTAGCCATGTTTTCCAATATTGAACAACTCTGCCTGATCATCGTCCTGGCACCCCTTATCGGTGCAGTGCTTGCCGGTCTTGGCGGGCATATTATCGGCAAGGCCGGTGCGCATACGGTGACGATACTTGGTGTCGCAGTCGCCACGGTTCTGTCGTTCGTCGTGTTTAACAGGATCGTGCTGGAAGGAGCCGAACCGCTGGATATCACCGTTTATGAGTGGCTGAACACCGGCGATATACGCTTGCAGATTGGTTTTCTTATCGATCCTTTAACCGTCACGATGATGTCTGTCGTCACGTTTGTATCGTTGATGATCCATATCTATACGATTGGTTATATGCATAACGACCCTGGCTATACGCGGTTTTTCAGCTATATCTCGTTATTTACATTTGCCATGTTGATGCTGGTCATGGCGAATAACTTCCTGCAACTGTTTTTTGGCTGGGAAGCGGTCGGCGTGGTGTCGTATCTGCTGATCGGATTCTGGTATGAACGTGAATCGGCTATCTTTGCCAACCTGAAAGCGTTTCTGGTCAACCGTGTCGGTGACTTTGGTTTCCTGCTCGGTATCGCTGCAATATTCATGTATTTCGGCAGCCTCGACTATGCAGACGTGTTTGTACAGGTAGCCGGGGTCGCAGACACGGACATGCACGTGCTGCCAGGCGAACCCTGGTCGGTGATTACGTTTATCTGCATCTGTTTGTTCATTGGCGCGATGGGTAAATCGGCACAGGTGCCCCTGCATGTCTGGTTACCGGATTCGATGGAGGGTCCAACGCCTATCTCGGCATTGATCCATGCCGCCACAATGGTGACCGCGGGTATCTTTATGGTCGCGCGCATGTCGCCGTTATTTGAATTCAGTGACACCGCCTTGAACCTGGTCATGTTTATTGGGGCCGTAACTGCATTGTTCATGGGACTGCTTGGTCTGGTGCAACACGATATCAAACGCGTGATTGCCTACTCAACATTGTCACAGCTTGGCTACATGACGGTGGCGTTAGGTGCTTCCGCCTACGCCGCAGCGATTTTTCACCTGGTTACACATGCGTTTTTCAAGGCGCTGCTGTTCCTCGCTGCCGGTTCAGTCATCATCGGTATGCATCACGAACAGGATATGCGCAAAATGGGTGGCCTGTATCGTTACATGCCGATCACCTGGGCCTGTTGTTTTCTTGGTACGTTGGCATTGATTGGTTTTCCCGGTACGTCCGGATTTTTCTCGAAGGACATGATTATCGAGGCAGTGCACTTGTCCCGCTTGCCGGCGGCCGATTTTGCCTGGTACGCACTGGTTGCCGGTGTGGCGATCACGGCGTTATACAGTTTTCGCCTGTTCTTTCTCACGTTTCACAGCAAGGAACGTATGGACAGGGAAACCTGGGAACACATTCATGAATCACCGCTGGTCGTCACGTTACCACTGTGCGTACTGGCAATACCTTCCTTGTTTATCGGTTTTTTTCTGGTCGGGCCGATGTTATTCGAAGGTTATTTTCAACAGGGTATCTTTGTCCTTGAGAAGCATGACGTGCTGTCCCGACTGGGTGAACATTACACCGGTCCGTTGTCTTTAATCGTGCATGCAATCACACACCCGCTGATTATTGGCATGATGTTGGCGGGTGTAGCGATCGCCTGGCTGGCCTACATACAGAAGCCGACGTTACCGCAGCGGTTTGCCAGGGTGCTGAAATGGCCGTATCAGGTGCTTCTGCATAAATACGGTTTTGACATGTTTAATCAGAAGGTCTTCGCCGGCGGTGCCCGTCGCATCGGCCAACTGCTGTGGCAGAATGGAGATGTCAGGTTCATCGATGGATTAATGGTTAACGGCTCTGCCTTGTCGATACGCTGGTTTGCGAACATCGTGCGTAATATCCAGACCGGTTACCTGTATACGTATGCGTTTGTCATGATCGTCGGGTTGTTGACGTTATTGATATTCTTTGTACATAACTACGCAAGTTGGGGATAGCAGTGCCGGTCGACTTTCCCTTACTCAGCCTGTTGATCTGGACGCCGATACTTAACAATATCTAAATACTATAAACCAATTCTTTCCTTATGCATCATTGATAATGCTCTGACTATCAAATTTGCAAAGGTTCTGTACATTGC
>JBHIXH010000059.1:247-11644 GCA_041984885.1 Gammaproteobacteria bacterium | reverse complement strand
GTATTTTCAGTTACATCTGCATAGCTGCGAGCAATCGCTGGAGGACCTGAAGATCCCCGACAACAACGATTGCCACGCTATGCAAACGCTGTTTGCACAAGCCACGTTCACACTGACTACCGATATTGACTGGCCGGACTGGACATCGGATCGTCCTCAAGACGGCCAGCAGATCAATACCGGCGATCCGGTTTGCACGGTCTATGCGGACGGGGCAGATGCGGCATCGACACGGACATTACTGGAGCAGCGATTACGGACCATTAGCGGAAAATGTTCAGCGAAAAAGTAAGCTGCTAGACTACGCGCCCCGACGAAACTGAAACACAGGTAATAACAGCAATGAATTTTAAACCGTCCGTAAATACACTGACTGCTCCCGCCGTCCAGTCGCTGATCGAACAAGCCGAAGAACTCAGGCTGAATGTCTCCTCACTGGACAATGGTGCGACCGTGATAGATGCCGGTATCAACGTGCCGGGCGGACTCGAAGCCGGTCGCTTGATCGGTGAGATTTGCATGGGGGGACTGGGTCAGGTGCGACTGCGTGCCTCGACAAATTTCGATAAATGGTCGTGGCATGTCGATGTGCACAGTTCGAACCCGGTGCTGGCCTGCCTCGCGAGTCAGTATGCTGGCTGGAGCCTGTCGCATGGCGAGGGCAAAGGTGCGTTCAATGCGCTTGGTTCCGGACCGGGTCGCGCCATCGGCAGCAAGGAAGAACTGTTTGAAGAATTATCGTATCGCGACAAGGCAGACGCCGCCTGTCTGGTTATTGAAGCCGACGCCATGCCACCCGTCGAGATCGCCGATAAAGTTGCGAAAGCGTGCAACATTGACCCGCAACAGCTGACATTCATTATGACACCGACCTCCAGCCTGGCCGGTTGTGTGCAGGTGGTGGCACGTGTCCTCGAGACTGCGCTGCATAAGGTGCACGCGCTGGGTTATTCACTGGAAAATATAATCGATGGCGCGGGCAGCGCGCCGGTGCCGCCACCGGCTAACGATTTCCTGACTGCAATGAGCCGGACGAACGATTCCATTTTGTTTGCCGGCCAGGTGCATCTGTTCGTGAACGAAGCGGACGAGGTAGCCGAAGAGATGGCGAACAAGCTACCCAGCAGTTCGTCGAACGATTACGGTCGCCCGTTCGGTGAAGTATTTAAAAGCGTAAATTACGATTTCTATCAAATCGATGCGATGTTATTCAGCCCGGCCCGCGTGACCGTGTCGTCGTTAAAAACCGGTAACAGCTTTCAAGCCGGACGCATTGATACCGAACTACTTGATGTCTCGTTCAGTGGCAAGTGTGGTTGATGAGGTAAGCAGCCGAATCGCGATCATCACTGATGATCCCGGTTGGCATGGCCGCGTACTGAAACAGGCGCTGAAAAAACACGGATTCGACAGTACTTACATCAGCCTGACCGATGCCAGGCTGGCGATTGATGAAAATCCATGCCCGGTGCAATTGCCCGGCTTCGAACAGGCACCACCGGTTGGGGTGTTTGTCCGTGGTGTGCCCGGCGGTACGCTGGAACAGGTCATCTATCGTTTGAACCTGTTACACCTGCTCGTTGATCAGGGTATTCCTGTCTATAACACACCGCGTGCGATCGAACGCACGGTAGATAAGAGCATGACCAGTTACCTGCTACAAAAGGCCGGCCTGAAAACACCGGCAACCTGGGTGTGTGAATCGATTGAACAGGCGCGCGCGATTTATGCGCAGGAGACGACAGCCGGTCAGCCGCTTGTCATCAAGCCATTATTCGGCTCGCAGGGTATTGGCGTGCAAAAAGTCAGTCGTTGCCCCGATGCGGACATGATCGCGGAGTACGGCGATGTGTTTTACCTGCAACGTTTTCTGCAACCGCAGCGTGATTTCTACCAGGATCTGCGCGTGTTTGTTATTGACGGTGAAGCGGTCGCAGCGATGACACGCAGTCATAACGAATGGATTACAAACCGTGCCCAGGGGGCGCAATGCAAACCGATGATCTTGACCGACAGTGTCAGGGATATCGCGGAAGCCGCGGTACAGGCGTGTCAAATTGATTATGCCGGCGTCGATTTAATTGTCGATGTCAGCGGCCAGATGTACGTGCTTGAAGTGAACAGCATCCCGGCCTGGTGGGGCTTGCAGAAAGTCGTGGAGGTTGATATTGCTGCCGCATTGATCCAGGCATTTGTCTCGCGTATCCAACCGGTTTCGCAGAACTCTCAACCTGCCTATGACTGAAACGTCTGACGAGTCGTTGCAACAACTCGTCTACGCAACCTTGTTGCTGGATATACAGGCATTGAAACCCGGCAATGTCGGCAATCATGCTGCCGGGCACGATATGCAAGCGAACGATTTCATCGCCAGTGCCGAGGTTACCGTGCCGATTCTTTGTGATAACAATTTATCTATAGGCCAGCGTGTTTTAGAGGCTGTTGAAGCAACCAAGCAACGGGTTCAATGCAATACCAACCTGGGTTTGATTTTGCTGCTGACGCCGATAATTTTTGCGATGCAACATAAAAATACCGGCAAAACGTTGCAGGTCCGCGTGAGTGCCGCCATTGACAGCATTGACAGGGACGAGACGGCCAAATTTTTTTCTGCAATCGTCCTGGCAAGCCCCGGAGGTCTTGGACAAAGTGATAAATTTGACGTACATTTACGACCAGAAGCGACAATAAAAGAAGCCATGCGGGCAGCCACGGATTGGGACAGGATTGCCTTTCAGTACGCCAACAACTTTAACGATATATTCGGTCTCGGAGCTGAGACATTTGCGTCGGCCATGCAGCACTGGCGCAGTCCGGAATGGGCCACTGTCGCCTGTTACCTGACGCTGTTGACACAGTTTCGTGACAGCCACGTTGAACGGAAACATGGCCGGGAAATTGCGCAGCGATTACAGGCAGACGCTGGATCGATTGCGAAAGAGTTTCTCAATCGCGATCAACCGCAGGCAATGACAAAACAATTAATGCGCTTCGATGAACAACTAAAGTCCGACGGAATCAACCCCGGCACGACAGCAGATTTAACGATCGCGAGTGCACTGGTGTATCAGCTACTGCATCGCTTTTAGAGAAAGAATTTTGAAGGTTGCTGATTTTTCAGAGCCATCAGAAATGAAGGGGAAACCCGAAACTTACTTTTAACACGATAGGAAGGCAGAAATGTCATTATTATCCAAACTGTTTGGCTTTCTAACTGGAGGAGACAACAAAATGGCAGTGATTGATAGAACTTTACTTGGTGAGGCGCTGGTAGGCGACGGTAATGAAGTGGCTCACATTGACCTTATCATCGGCCCGCGTGGCAGCGCAGCAGAAACTTCTTTTTGCAACGCATTAACAAATAACAAAGACGGATTCAGCACATTGCTGGCGGTTGTTTCACCAAACCTGGCTTGTAAACCGAACACAATTCTGTTCAACAAAGTGACCATCAAGGGTGCGAAACAGGCCGTACAGATGTTTGGCCCGGCCCAGCGTGGTGTTGCCATGGCGGTAATGGATTGCGTCGAAGACGGCACCATCCCTGCTGATGAAGCAGATGACCTGTTTATCAGTGTTGGTGTTTTCATTCACTGGCTGGCTGACGACGATGCGAAAATTCAGGACTACAACTACGAAGCGACGAAGCTGTCAATCAAACGCGCTGTTGCACGTGAGCCGAAAGCTTCTGAAGTACTGAGCAAACGCGGTTCTGCCGAGCATCCGTTTGCTGCGCATTCCTGATGCGAATAATATAAAAATAACTTTTTTACTTGCTCATTATAATGCCCCGCCTTGCGGGGCATTTTTTTTTGACAGTGTTTCGATCTGTGGTCTCGTTAATTGTTGTTCATGCAGGGATGTAGCTACCAGGGCCCCGGTAAAACCCCGTGCGTCGGCTTGTATAAAATCAGCGAACTGCCTGAAGCCCCCGGCTGCATAAAATTGACGGTGCTTATCGGGTTTTATAGGTGTGAATTCGTCTGCCTGTAAACCGCTGCAGGTACCCACGCGATCCAGATTCATCAGGATCACTGTCTCAGGCCAGCATTCTGTCTGTTTTAAAATGTGTTCATCACCAATAAAGCGCTGCTGCTGAAAATCGAGCGACAGTACCATGTCGGAAAACAGATCTCTGAGCCGTGTGAACTGTTTATACGCTGTCGATTCACTGCCGAACACCGGGACTAGCCGGTGATCGTTACGACATAATTCGGCGGTGTGACCACCGGCATCCAGCCAGAAGTGCACTGCGGGAAACCGGTTGAGTATAGAGGTGATAAGCTGTTGCTGAACTGGCTTGTGCATGATCGCATCCAGATCCGCGATGTAGATCGTGGAGAACGGATAGACAGATAAAAATGCCGAGATAACCGCGATGGCATCACTGCCGTGCGTTAATTTTGACCGGATCGGTGCATAATGATCGCGTTGCCCGGCTTTAGCGTGGACAACCTGCCCATCTTTAAGATCAATGACCGGGACAATATGCATAACAGGATAAATTCTTTCGTTGAACGCATTGAAGCATGAAACTGGCTGTGTGTGAATTTGTTACCGGCGGCGGGTTTCTGCACCGTGACCTGCCAGAAACACTGGTAAAAGAAGGCGACATGATGCTGCGTGCGCTGTTAAGTGATTGTGCAGACCTGGATGACGTCACAATCATTACCTGCCGTGACCATCGCCTGCCGGATTTGTCCGGTGATATTCAGGTGATCACGGTTCAGCAAAACGCGGAACAGTGCTGGCAAAGCCTGTTCAATAGCGCCGACTACGTTTTGCCGGTTGCACCGGAAACCGATCAGGCATTATTAAACTGGATACGCATGTCGGAACAACACGGTTGCACGATTTTGGCGAGCAGTGTGGATGCAGTCGAAATGACGAGCAGTAAATCCCGTTGCAATCAGTATCTACGTGATCACGGCATTGCTGTTCCCGAATCACTGCAGCAGTTGCCAAACAGCGCTAACGACTTTGTTCCCTATGTCATAAAATCAGACGAAGGAGCCGGTAGCGATCAGGTTTATTTCATCGCTGACAGCAATTCCGAGCAGGCATGGTTAAGCACAAACCAGCATTCACAGGCCTGGTATCGTGAACACTACGTGGAAGGTACTCCGGCCAGCATGACGTTGTTCTGTCTGGCCGATCAGGTCATGCTGTTATCAGTGAATGAACAATTATTTCAGTTTGAAAACGGGCGGGGTCGGTTGCACGGACTGATCGTGAACCAGTTTACCGATCAGGTCGAACCACTCGCTGAACTCGCCCGCAGCATCAAGACCGCAATCGCCGGCTTGCGTGGCTTCATTGGTGTTGACCTGGTGTTCACACGATCCGGACCGGTTGTTATCGAGATCAATCCACGCCTGACGACAGCTTATGTCGGTTTACGTGCATCGTTGCAATTCAATCCGGCCACTTTGTTGCACGCCTTGATGCAACCGTCACAGTTTCACCTGCCGAACATCGAATCGCGCCAGCCGGTGCGTATCACGCTGGCATGAGTACCAGGCCAGTCTCAATTGGCCTGGACGTTGGCGGCGCGCATTTAAAGGTTGCCGCGACCGATGAAAATGCAGTCGTTCAATATGTTGCACAATTTCCGACACCCGTATGGCAAGGGCCGGGGTCATTGATCGAGGCGCTGGAATCGACAATACAGTGCCTGCGGCATCAGCAGATTGGACTTGTCGGCATCACGATGACCGCGGAACTGGTCGATTATTTTCAGGATCGCCAGACCGGCGTAAGCGAAATCACGAGCACGCTGGAACAGACACTGGACCGGTTTCAGACCCGATATTTTGCCGGTAAAAAAGGCTTTGTAACCTTTGACAGTGTCGTCAACGAACATCGTCATATTGCTTCGGCCAACTGGCTCGCCACCGCGTTGTATCTGATGCAACGCTTCGAGCACGGTTTGTTAATCGATATCGGTAGCACCACGACCGACATCATTCCTTTTTCACAGCATGAAGTGCTGGCACGTGGTGAAAATGATCATGAGCGGCTGCATTATCGAGAACTGGTGTACAGCGGTATTGTGCGTACACCGGTCATGGCCGTGACCGATCATCTGCGTTGGCACGAAGGTGATTGCCCGGTTATGAATGAGCAGTTTGCGACCATGGCCGACGTTTATCGAATTACCGGCGAGATCCCGGAAGGTGCCGATCAACATGCAACGGCAGACGGCAGGGAAAAATCTGTTACCGCTAGTATCCGTCGCCTGGCGAGAATGATCGGCCTGGAACCGGCTGACACAGGGAGCGATGCGGCAGACTGGCAGAAAGCCGCAGTCTCGGTGCGCGCCGCGCAACGGGCAGAATTGACGCATGCCATCGAGCAAGTGCTGGCTGGCCTGAACACGACCCGCTTTGATCGGGCAAACTGCAGCATTATCGGTGCCGGCTGTGGCCGATTCCTGATACGCGAGATCGCAAATACATTACAATTACCGTATGTCGATATCGCCGAGTTGTTTTCCTGTCAGTTGTCTTTACACGAACGTGCAGCCGATTGTGCCGCGGCTGTTGCAGTGGCACACCTGGTAGGCCAGATAGAATGAAACAGAAACTGACTGAATTGCCGTATTTTAAAGACAGTGCCGGATTGTTCGCGGTGCTGGCTGACGAGCCATGGAGCCTGTTTCTCGATTCCGGTTTTCCCTATAAAGACATGGGGCGTTACGACATCATCTGCGCCCGGCCAATGGTGACGCTGTTGACGTACGGCAAGCAAACGACGGTGAATGAACGCAATACGAGTTTTGTCAGTGACGATGACCCGTTTGAACTGGTGAAGTCGTACCTTGGTCCACGCCTGCAGAACTGGAGTGGTTTGCCTTTCTGTGGCGGGGCGGCTGGCTACTTCGCCTATGATCTCGGCCGACGCATCGAGAAGATCCCGGTTATCTCACATGACGATTTGCAGTTACCCGATATGGCGATTGGAATTTATGACTGGGCCGTCATTGTGGATCATCAACTGCGTCGCAGCTGGCTGTGCAGTTCCGGGCGAGACGAAAGCACGCTGGAAAACTGGTCATCGTTACAACAAATATTTCAGGACAACTCGACAAAGCACACAACCGATCTGCAAATACATGGCGAGGTAGTATCAAACTTTGACAAGGAACATTACGCGCGCGCGTTTCACAGGATTAAACAATATATTCGCTCCGGTGACTGTTACCAGGTCAATCTGGCGCAGCGATTTGATGTTGGTGTCAGCGGCGCTTCGTGGGATATCTACCAGGCCTTGCGCCGGTTAAACCCGGCACCGTTCTCCGCCTATATGAAACTGGAAAACTCCGCAGTACTCAGTTCATCTCCGGAACGTTTTCTGCGGGTCACCGATAACCACGTGGAAACGAAACCGATCAAGGGGACGCGCCGCCGTTCGACGTTTGCCTACGAGGACAGCGAACTGGCGCGTGAATTACTTGAAAGTGAAAAAGATCGCGCCGAAAACCTGATGATCGTGGATTTGTTGCGTAACGATCTGGGTAAAAACTGTCGCACCGGCAGCATTGCCGTACCGAAGTTATACGCGCTGGAGAGCTATGCGACTGTGCATCACCTTGTGAGTACGGTGACTGGTCGTCTTGCAAAAAACCGGCACGCACTCGATCTGTTACGCGGCTGTTTCCCCGGGGGATCGATCACGGGTGCACCAAAGTGCCGGGCGATGGAGATCATCGAGGAACTGGAACCACATCGTCGCAACGTCTATTGCGGCAGTATTGGTTACATCGGCTGTGACGGCAACATGGATACCAATATTGCCATCCGCACGATGGCGCATGTCGGTGATCATGTCTATTACTGGGCTGGCGGCGGGATTGTCGCCGATTCAAAAATGGCGGCCGAATATCAGGAGTGCTTCGACAAGGCAGCCGCAATGCTGCGCCTGTTCCAACCGCAAATGGCCCAATATCGCAGCCACTAGTCGGCAGCCTCTCTGCCTGATTGTTTATTAAGAAGAAATTCTAAAGTTCGACAGGCAACCGTCGATAATCTTCTCAACGCCGGCTTTTTCGGCGAGTCATATTATTAATGTCCTGCAAAAAGGGCAACTGAGGATTGAGCGATGGAAAATCTTTTGAACAGGCTGAACCTGGCGAGACAATTTTACGTCCTTGCTGCGTTTGCCATAGTACTTAACCTGATCATGCTTCTGACGTCGACGGATATTCTTCAGAATTTCACAGCGAACACGACCTACCTGGCAGAATGGGTAATTTCATCACTGTTGGTAGGGGGATTTGCCTGGTGCCTCGGCCATCACAACGCAAGGCGTGCCGAGACAGTCGTCAGTGCAATGGCTGCTCTGGCAAAGGGCGACCTGACGAAAAAAATCAAAATCGCCGGCAAAGACGAATTTGCCTGGCTGTGTTGGGAATACAGTTGTGCCCGCAAGGGTTTCACCGAGGTTGTCAACAGCATAAAAGGCAATGCAACACAGTTGGCCGCGGCCGCGGAAGAACTATCTGCGATCACCGAGACCAGTTCGCAGGGTGTGGTGCGCCAGCAAGGCGAGACGCAACAGGTCGCCACCGCCATGAACGAGATGTCCGCGACCGTTCAGGAAGTCGCCAGAAACGCGGCCAGTGCCGCCACGGCCGCCGCTGAAGCCGATGACCAGGCGAAACACGGGAACGAGGTGGTCAGTCAAACCGTAACCACGATCAATGAACTCGCCTCCGAGGTTGCCATGACATCCGAGGTGATCGAACGTTTGAAAGGCGACAGTCTGAGCATCGGTGCGGTGCTTGATGTGATACGCGATATAGCGGAGCAAACCAATCTGCTGGCTTTAAATGCAGCCATTGAAGCGGCGCGTGCGGGCGAGCAGGGAAGAGGTTTTGCCGTTGTGGCCGATGAGGTGCGTACTCTTGCCAGTCGCACGCAACAATCAACGCAGGAGATCAATGGAATGATTGAACGACTGCAGTCGGGTGCGAATGAAGCCGTGGTTGCGATGGAGCAAGGCCGCAACAAGGCCGAAGCCACAGTCGAGCAAGCCCAAAAAGCGGGCGAGGCATTGTCAGCGATCACCGAGGTTGTCTACAACATCAAGGCGATGAATACACAGATCGCGAGCGCAGCCGATGAACAAAGCTCAACGGCAGAAGAGATCAACCGTAACATTGTTAATATCAGCGAAGTGGCCGATGAAACTGCCACGGGTGCCACGCAGACCTCGAATGCAAGCGAGGAACTGGCACGTCTCGCGGTCGACCTGCAAGACAAGGTCAGCAAGTTTCAGATACTCGAAAGTTAACAAGGAGCACTACGTTTAAGTAGCGACAAAGCCCGCTGTCAGGGGAACCTGATAGCGGGTTTTTCCATTTATGACAGGCGCATCCATTTGAAAATCAGTGCGATGCCGACGACGATGGCAAGGAAAACCAGCGATATTTCCGATGAAATCTGCGTTTCCACAATCTTCCATAAAATCAGCGTTACCACCAGCACCACGAGCAGGGCAATAACAAAAAGACGGTTGCACCAGCCGGCCCGGACCGGCCGGGGAGTAGCGGCGATGTCGTCGTTAACGGATGCCTGCCCTGGTTTTTTACGGCTCATTTTCTGTATCCGGGATCCGGTAAAATTTCAAAGCACCTGAATTTTCGTTGTCCATGCGGCTATGCCGCGCATGATCATATCGATGGCAATTGTGCCAACCACGAGTGCGGTCACCCGGCCCGCTATCTCGACATATCGTTGCACGATAGCTTCGTTCCGGGGCAACACGACATCGTGTAATTTTTTTAACAGTACGAGTGATCCGGCACAGATAAAAATCGAGATCAACACAACGATACAGGCGGCGATCGGTTCATGGCGTTTGCCTATGACGACACAGGCGCTGATTGTGCCGGGACCGATAAATACAGGCATCGCAATTGCGCCAGCCAGATGTTTCGACTCACCATGCAGAATCTCAATCGCAGTCGGACCGCGAAACACGAACTGCAGGCCAATCAGGAAGAAGACAATTCCACCGAAGATCTGGAAAGAGGCGAACTCGACCTGCATGAAACGGACGAATACGGCGTCACCTAGAATGGCAAAACTGCAGAAAACGAACAAGGCAATGATGCTGGCACGCAGCATCACCTGACTGAACATGCTTTTATCCAGTTTTTGCACAATATCAGTCAGGTAAACGATCAGCAGAAACGGGTTCAGCAGGACAAGTAACAGAGCGGCAGAGTTTATAAATTCGATCATGGTTCGGTCCCGGGACTGACTGTCTGGTGAATAAAAGAAAACGAGCGGATAGACAATAAAAACAACGATAGCGTAAACGCAAAGAACACATCGACCAGAGAAAACGGTACGACTGCGATCGTGGCTGGCGCGCTGAGTTTACCCGGTTTGTAAAATGCGATATTCATTTAGCGTTCAAACGCAAGAAAGCTACCGATCAAGACGCCAACAAGAAAGCCGATTGGACCGGTTATGAAAATGCCAAGCAGCGGCCCCTGGTTCGCATCCGGAACGAACAGGATTGGCCCCACGAAGCCGAGCAGAAAACAGATACCGCCAACCATCGCAGCGTATTTGAATGTTGTTTTCAGCCAGACGGCAGAGCCCGGGTAAGGTTTATTGCGCAGGTAGCGTTGTATCAGCAACGGTATACCGGCCGTGACAGCGATAATGAGCGCCAGGGTGACAGGGACAAAAAACAGGTTGATCAATGTGGTCAAAACGGCTTTGCCCTGTCGATACGATTCAGATCTGATCGGTTTGTAACCAAAATATGACGCGACCGGCAACCATAAAAGTGATCGCCGCAATGCTAGTCGATATACTTGTCCTTTTTCATTTCCTTCTCACTGAAATACTCACGTGAAATCAGCGCGGCAGAAATAACGCCACCACCAACCAGTATCATTGTGATCGTGATCTTCCAGTAGAGATCGGCAGAGATAAAATCACCCCAGATCTCGGCCACGGTCATGATTGTCCAGGCAATCACGATCACGATGGCAGTGATTGATGCGAGCTTCATCAGTCTTTCTCCATAATGACAACGTACGCTTCGCGTTTCCACAGCAGTAACATGCGACGAATATCTTTTTCCATTGTGACAACACGCCAGCCTTCGGCGGCATTTTCATTCAAAAATTCGGTGAATTTCACCGGGTTTACCTTTGAGCTGCCTAACAACAGCGATCCGAGCATGCCTTCCTGGTACATCACCACCTTGTATTCAGCCATATTTTTATCTCCGGTTAATTATATGTATCAAACGACAGCAGCGTTTTATCAGACTGGTCTGGTCAAACTCTTTTTCATTCATACTGAAACTGCTTTTAACATCCTGAATTTTTCCTGTTTTATTTTTTTACGTGAGGAGGAACGGGCTGTTTTTCTA
>JBHIXH010000059.1:0-237 GCA_041984885.1 Gammaproteobacteria bacterium | reverse complement strand
GTCTCGATATTACCTGCTCTTACGATTGCTAACCCGGGTCTTCCGGATGATTGTGAAAATATATGAACACCACAGTTCGAACAAAATTTACGGGTCACCTCATTACCACTGTCCGCGAGCTTCTTAAATTCGGCAGGCTTGCCTAAAATTTCGAAATGGTCAGAATTCACGACCAGGTTTGCGGTGCCATTCCCGGATATGTGCTGGCAGTCCTGACACCAGCAGATTCTGAAATCG
>JBHIXH010000058.1:4613-12101 GCA_041984885.1 Gammaproteobacteria bacterium | reverse complement strand
AGGCCAACTACACGCTTGATAAATGGAATCGTTGGGTCCTCCGGGTAGCGGAAAACCACGATGTCGCCACGATCCGGCGTCCCGTTCTGATAGATGACCGAATTTAATACCGGCAAACGCAAGCCGTAGTCATATTTATTTACCAGAATAAAATCACCGATTAACAGGGTCGGCATCATGGAAGCGCTGGGAATGCGAAATGGTTCAACTATAAATGACCGCAGGATTAAGACGATGAGAAAAACCGGGAAGAACGACCGTGCATATTCTACCGGCCAGGGTTCCTTGACTGCTTCTGATTCTGCCTGATCAGTCTGTCGTCGCTGCGCCATGAAGATTGCATCAAACGCCCAGATCGCCCCACTGAGAAACGTAAGAAATACGAGTAACGCTGCAAAATCAAAATTCATCCATCTTTTCCTACATGTAAAATTGCCATAAATGCTTCTTGCGGGATCTCGACTGATCCGAACTGTTTCATACGTTTTTTACCGGCTTTCTGCTTTTCCAGTAGTTTTCGTTTACGGGTGATATCACCACCATAGCATTTGGCAGTGACATTTTTTCTTAAAGCTTTTACCGTCGCCCGGGCCACAATCTTCGAACCGACGGCTGCCTGTATAGCAACTTCAAACATCTGCCGTGGAATAAATTCCTTTATCTTGTTTGTTAATTCATGACCGTAGCGTTGCACATCATCGCTGTGCACAATTGCCGAAAGCGCATCAACTTTATCCGCATTAATCAGCACGTCGAGCTTCAGCAATTTCGCGGCTTGAAAGCGCAAAAAATGATAATCAAACGAGGCATAACCACGACTGACCGATTTAAGTCGATCAAAAAAATCCAGGACGATTTCACTCATTGGCAATTCAAAGGATAACGATATCTGTTGTCCAACATACTGCATCCGCTTTTGTTTGCCGCGTTTGTCAATGCATAGTGTGATGACCGAGCCGACATGCTCTTGAGGAACCAGTATGTCGGCCTGGACGACTGGCTCACGAATCTCCTCGATTTTATCGCGCTCCGGCAGGTTGGCCGGGTTATCAACATAGATCGTTTCGCCGGCAGTCGTCATGACCTCATAAACCACGGTGGGTGCTGTTGTAATCAGATTCAGATCATATTCGCGCTCAAGCCGTTCCTGAATAATCTCCATGTGTAACATGCCGAGAAACCCGCAACGAAACCCAAAACCCAGTGCCTGTGATGTTTCAGGTTCGAAATGCAGGGCGGCATCGTTCAGACGTAATTTTGAGAGTGCTTCCCGAAACGACTCATAGTCAGCAGAATCCACGGTATAGAGACCGGCAAAAACACGTGGTTTTACCGATTTGAATCCGGGTAATGGTTGAGGCGCTGGCGACTCGGTCAGCGTCAACGTGTCACCAACCGGCGCCCCGTCAATCTCCTTGATTGCTGCCACGACATAGCCGACCTCGCCTGTTTTCAACTTGTCGGCCGGTTTTCTTTTCGGAGTAAACACGCCAACTTCAGTGACTTCATGATCGCGTTTGGTTGACATAACGCGAATTTTTTTTCTCCTGGGCAGTTCACCATCCACGATTCTGACGAGTGACACAACGCCAAGATAATTATCGAACCAGGAATCAAGGATTAGTGCCCGCAGCGGTGCTGTCGTATCGCCCTTCGGTGGAGGAAATTTCCTGACGATTTGTTCAAGCAGGTCGGTGACACCATCGCCGTGTTTTGCACTGACACGTACACAGTCATCAACATCAAGACCGATTATTTCCTCGATCTCCTGCAGAACCCGCTCTGGCTCGGCCGATGGCAAATCGATCTTGTTCAGTACCGGCATGATCTCAAGGTCCTGTTCCAGAGCAGTAAAACAATTGGCAACACTCTGGGCCTCGACACCCTGTGCAGCATCAACAACCAGCAACGCCCCTTCACAGGCTGCCAGTGAACGTGAGACCTCATAACTGAAATCAACGTGTCCTGGTGTATCGATCATGTTCAACTGATAGACGTTGCCATCCAGTGAGCGATAATTCAGTGTCACACTTTGCGCCTTGATGGTGATGCCGCGTTCGCGTTCCAGGTCCATTGAATCGAGTACCTGAGCCGACATCTCTCGATCGGTCAGACCTTCACACACCTGAATAAACCGATCGGCCAGTGTTGACTTGCCATGATCAATATGGGCAATAATGGAAAAATTTCGAATGTGGTCCATTCTGAAGGCAGAGATTGGCGGTTAACTCACTTAAGAAAGCGGTGGATTCTAGCGGATATTTGTTGGCACTTGAATCGATGTTTTATTCAGAAGATGACGCCGACAGAAGGATCTGTCTGATTTTTACGCAGTCCAGAGTGTATTCCGCAAGGACTGATTGTTCATGCTCAAGCACCGGGATTCGGCCGCCGTACCGGCGTTGTAAATAGGGGTCGGAATCTATCAGGACAAGCTGAAGTTCATAGTCCAGGTCATTCAAACATCTCTCCAACTGCTGCTGCATGAGTACGCACAACTGACAATTTTCACGCGAATACAGAGTAAGCCGAACCGGTTTTGCTCCGACCACCTGCTGGCTCAGTCTGCGGCGCTTTTATTATTCAGCTTTAATGCAAGAAACAACGGGCCGCCGCGACGCTGTATCAGTACCGGGATGGATTTTGCATCCGGCAGATCTTGCACGACGGATTCAAAATGTTTTTTATCCTTGATTTTAATGTTGTTCAACAGCTCGATGACGTCGCCCTTACGAATACCCGCCTCGCGCGCCGGACCATCTGCAATGCTCGTCACAATAACGCCGTATTCACCGATCTCGAGCTCGGCACGTTGTTCCGCACTGATATTATCAATAGAAATGTTCAATCGATTAGATGATTCCGGCTCTGCTGTTCCGGATGTTTTCCTGCCCGACTGGTTATCATCCGGTAATTCTGCAATTGTCACTCGTAACGTCTTTGCTTTGCCATGGCGTATTATCTCAACAGGCAGGGCATCACCCACCTTGCTGATGCCAACCATCGGGGGTAAATCAGCCGAATAACGAATTGTCTCACCATTGAAGCGCGTAATTACATCGCCAACTTCCAGGCCGGCCTTCGCCGCTGGGCTATCGTCAAGTACCTTGGCAACGAGTGCTCCTTGCGGTTTGCTCATTCCAAAAGATTCTGCCAGTTCTGCGTTCACATCCTGAATCAATACACCTAACCAGCCACGGCTGACGTGTCCGTTTTCAATAATCTGTTGATAGACTTCCATCGTGACATTCATGGGAACAGCAAAAGACAAGCCCATGAAGCCACCGGTTCGACTGTAAATCTGGGAATTCACCCCGATTACTTCACCATCAAGATTAAACAGTGGTCCTCCCGAGTTGCCCGGATTAATAGCCACGTCGGTTTGTATAAATGGAACATAATTTTCGTTCGGCAGGCTGCGACCAATTGCACTGACAATACCGGCGGTCGCAGAATGGTCAAAACCAAACGGCGTACCAATCGCCAGCACCCATTCACCTACCTTGACCTTGCCGGAATCGCCAATATTCACCGTCGGCAGGTTCTTGCCATCTATTTTTAACACGGCAATATCGGTCCTTTCGTCCGAGCCGATTATCTCGGCGCTGTATTCACGACGATCATTTAACCGGACAATGATTTCATCCGAGTCTTTAACCACATGATAATTACTGATGACATAACCGTCTTTGGAAATAATGAAACCGGAACCGAGTGACGAGCGTTGTTGATAAGGGTTTCGTCCTTCCGGCATTTGCTCAAAAAACTTTTCAAAAAAATCATGGAACGGGCTGTCCTCGGGAATTTCCGGCAAGTTGAACTGTGGGGCAGCCTGCGCCTGCTCTCTGGAAATAGTTGTACTGATATTGACGACTGCCGCAGCGTTTTTTTCAACCAGCGGCGTAAAATCAGGTAACGAACGCGCCTGACCCGGTATCGATATTAATAACATCAAACTCGTGATAATCAGGGCGAAGACAGACTTGTAGCGGAAGGAATTGCGCATATTCAGAAAAGCTTAATTAAATTGAACAGGAACTGTAGTGATGACTTTACAACAATCTAGCGGGGACGGACAGATTTTGCCATTTGTTCGACCGTTGTCAGTGGAACCTCTCCCACCGCGGTTATCTGATAACCGGAATTCAGCAAAGCGAATGCATTGACTCCCCCCATCTGTGAGGCACCCGGTTTGACGACCGGATCCTTCGCGATTTTTTCAACAAACACCGAAACAGTCGCCAGTCCGTCACTGTATACGAGATGATCGACCGGCATGGAGTTTGCCGGCATCTGTTGTTGCGTCTGCTCACTCATGGTAAATCCGCCCGGCATCCATTCAACCTGCCACTTCTGTGCGCTCACATCAGGCTCTTCACTGTCTGCAGAATGGTTATACCAGACATAACCGCTGCCATTGATGCTGGGCTTCAACATTTCATCCGGAATGGAATCGAGAATTTTTAGTTGTGTGAAAAGAATTTGCTCAAGGGCGGCGCCATTTGCTGTATTCAGCTGGGTTTTTACTGCGAGATGACTGTCCTGGTCGATCCAGATTTGATAGCCGTAACGATATTCGTCCTTCGGAATGATGTTTACCACCAGTGTGTCACGGTCGAGTACGCGATCGCGACCGGCTATCGAGAAACTGTAATAACTTTCCACTTTCTCTATCGGTTCCGGCAACTGCCCGGACAGCAACTGACGTGGTCTGGACTTTTCGACCATCACTGCCTGGTCTTCAGGAAAGATACAGGTGACGGATTGATTATCACGTATCAACTCACGTGCCTGGCCGGTTAGCGAGACCAGTCGTTCGATTTCATTATTGCCATCGGCCTTGTGTAACAGCCGCATCACATCCATCTGATTGCCCTTGCGGTAGACAAATGTCGCGTCGTAATTTAACTCACGACTGGCACGTGACATGGCATTGATCAGGTCACGTGCAGCAAGCGAGGAGTCGGCAAAAACGGCAGGCGCGCCGAAGTACGCGTAAAACAGCGCACCGGCCAGTAGATATTGACGGAATCTGAGCGATTTATCGCTCTGTTTCATGGCCGATAATTCTCACATAAGGAAGCATACCGCGCATACCTGAGTTGGCCCGATATTCATTGTAATTGACCAGATATCGATTCATTGGCGACTCGGCCGTCTGCACCTGGGGTGATCCGTTCAACGGCTGAGAATTGCCACTGACAAACTGCACCGGTTGAGAAATTTGCGGGGTACTGTTACTGGCAAATGCCGGTGTTTCAGCCTGCCCTTGTTCCTTATTAGAGATTTGTACACCCAGCAGAACAGCGGCGGTCACCGATGCAGCGATCGCCAGACCCGCGACCGGTTTCAGGTATGTCCTCAATGAGGATTGCGGGGCGAGAATTGTGGGTTCTAAAGTCAATTGCGCGCGAATGCGTTCTGCCAGTTGCGTATCGACCGGGTCAGATAGCTGATTCTGCATTGCCTCACGGATCAGGTGATAGCGGAACCAGGTATGTCTGGCGGCGTCATTATTCGCGACGGCCTGAACGGTCGCATCGGTCTCGGAGGCAGATGTTTCACCGTCCATTAACGCAGAAAGTGTTTCGGTTTTCTCTGTACTCATCGTCTTTTACCTGTAGGGAATCAACGGTTTCAATTCTTTGTCTATCGCCTCGCGTGCACGAAATATGCGCGAACGGACAGTGCCAATCGGACATTCCATAACTTCAGCGATTTCCTCATAGCTCAGTCCCTCAAGTTCTCGCAGTGTGATCGCCGCTTTCAGGTCTTCCGGCAGTGCCTCTATCGCGTCTGCCACCGTGGCCTGAATCTCGTCACGCAGCAACAAACTCTCCGGTGTTGCGTTATCTTTTAGAGCGGTCTCGCCGTGAAATTGTTCAATTTCATTCACATCGACGTTGACACCACTCGGTCGTCTCGCCTGTACCGCCAGATGGTTTTTGGCCGTGTTTACTGCAATGCGGTAAATCCAGGTATAAAAAGCACTGTCACCTCGAAATTTCGGCAGCGCACGGTAGGCCTTGAGAAATGCCTCCTGTGTGACATCAAGAGCGTCGCTGTGGTTCCGCACAAACCTGGACACAAGATTGACGATCTTTTGCTGATATTTCAGCACCAACAGATCGAATGCCTTCTTGTCGCCATTCTGCACGCGTTTGACCAGTTCCTGGTCGGTGATGGTTTCAGGCATCAGGCAAATTCGCTCTGTGTGTTACTATTTAATGATAAATCAGCATGCGCCACCGGGCGCGGGTATGATTCTGCTTTCAATAAATCAATAGCTTAGAAAAACAGGCCGGAATAATACATTAACTCGGATGAGTGACCAACACGAACACGACGTCCTGATAATTGGCAGTGGTGCCGCCGGACTCTCACTTGCCTTGCAATTGGCAAACGTCTGTCGCGTCGCCTTGATCTCAAAAAGCTCGCTGAGTGAGAGTGCCACCCTGTATGCCCAGGGGGGGATTTCAGCAGTACTCGACAGCTGTGATTCCATAGATTCTCATGTACAAGATACGCTACTGGCGGGAGGCGGCCTGTGTAAACCGGACCTGGTCAGGTATGTCGTTGAAAATGGAAAGAAAAATATTGAATGGCTGATCGGCCAGGGTGTCGAATTTACTCGTAATAAACAGGCCGATGGCGACACTGAGTATCATTTACACCAGGAGGGCGGGCATAGCCACCGACGCATCCTGCACGCCGCTGATTCAACTGGCCAGGTTATTGAAACAACCTTGGAGCAACGCGCCCGCGAACACTCGAACATACAGGTTTTTGAAGAACACACGGCCGTTGACCTGATAACGAACCGAAAGCTGGGCAAACCGGACAATCAGTGTCTGGGTGCCTATATCTTCGATCAGAAAAAAAGCCATGTGGTTGTCTTTCGTGCCAGATTTGTCGTGCTCGCCAGTGGCGGCGCGGGAAAAGTCTATCTGTATACAAGCAATCCGGACATCTCAACCGGAGACGGTATCGCCATGGCCTGGCGGGCCGGGTGTCGTATTGCCAACATGGAATTCATCCAGTTTCACCCGACTTGCCTGTATCACCCGCACGCGAAATCGTTTCTGATATCGGAAGCACTGCGTGGTGAAGGCGCCAGGCTGGTGTTGCCGGACGGACAACCATTCATGCATAAATACGATCAGCGCCAGGAACTGGCGCCACGCGATGTCGTTGCGCGGGCAATAGATAATGAAATGAAACGCCATGGTCATGATTGTGTTTACCTGGATATCTCGGACAAACCCGATTCGTTCATCCAGGAACATTTTCCGACCATCTATCAACGCTGCCTGGAGTATGGTTTTGACCTCTGCAAGCAACCGGTTCCCGTGGTGCCCGCTGCACATTACACATGTGGCGGCGTTGTCATCGACCGCAACGGCCGTAGCGACCTGCCTGGTTTGTATGCGATTGGCGAGGTCAGTTGTTCCGGTCTGCATGGCGCCAACCGGATGGCGAGTAATTCCC
>JBHIXH010000058.1:0-4603 GCA_041984885.1 Gammaproteobacteria bacterium | reverse complement strand
AATGCGTTGTTTATGCCCGTGCGACGTATGAAGATATCTGTAAAAAACTGGACAGCACAACCAGTCTGCCGAACATTCCGGAATGGGATGAGAGCCAGGTGACAGATTCAGATGAAGAGGTCGTTGTATCGCATAACTGGGACGAAATTCGCCGCTTTATGTGGGATTACGTCGGCATTGTCCGAACGACGAAGCGTCTGCAACGGGCGCTGCACCGCGTTGAATTACTGTCATCCGAGATCCAGGAATATTATGGCAACTTTAAACTGACAAAAGATTTAATCGAGCTTCGCAACCTCGTATGCAATGCCGGTCTGATCATACGTTCGGCGCTACATCGGCAGGAAAGCCGTGGTTTGCATTACACACTGGATTACCCGATGGCCGACTCACGTAGCGATGCGCAGGATACTATCTTGCAGATGGGTATAGAAAGCGGCGATACTGAGGCCGCATAACTATAAGCTGCGTGGTAATGCGCAGAGAATATGAGGGAATCGTCTTTCATTGGCATCTATGTTGCATGATTTCGGGAAATATCAATACCCGTTATAACCTATGGATAACATTACACAAATTAACCAAACCACACAGACCAGGGCGTCACGCGTGGTGAGAAAAAATATTTCCAGCCCGCACATCAGGCAGGCCGATTCTCAACTGCTCGAGTTGGGAAGTTTGTTACAAAGCACGCTGGAGATTGAAAAATTGATCGAATTTTTTCACGATGAACTCAAAACGGCTATTGATCACGATGGACTCGTGTTCGAGATTCCGGACGAGTCGATTAAGTATGAATTTGGCCGCTCGGGCAAGCATAAAGCCCATTACAATCTAATCCTGCTGGATAAATTCCTCGGTCAGTTACAGATCAGTCGTAACCGGAAATTCACGCAGGAAGACCTCGATCGGGTCGAACTGTTAAGCACTGCCCTGCTCTACCCGGTACGTAATTCGTTAATGTATCTGCAGGCGTTGAAAACCGCGTATCGTGATCCATTAACCGGATTAAATAATCGTGCTGCTCTCGATAATGACCTGGAACAGGAACTGGATTTCGCTCAGCGACATGATCTGGCACTGTCCATCATCATTCTCGATCTGGATAAATTCAAACATATTAATGACACCTACGGTCACATTACCGGCGATGAGGTATTAAAGAAACTGGCTGATTGCATGACTCAATGCATTCGTCGCAGTGACATTATCTACCGATATGGTGGCGAGGAATTCGTAGTACTGTTGCGTAGCACCGCAACCGGTGGTGCCAGATTACTTGCCGGGCGAATCCGTAAAGCGGTGGAAAGGTTAGTCTGCCGGCATGATGATATAGAATTCAGTGTCACCGCCAGCCTCGGCGTGGCCACGTTAAAAGAGAAAGAAACGATCAGCTCGTTTCTGGAGCGGGCTGATGAAGCGTTGTATGCAGCTAAAGAAGGTGGTCGTAACCAGACAGTTGTTGCTGAATAGATTGAAAGTAATATCTGCTTAATCCAGCAGATCAAACAACTCGTCTTCATCGACGATACGTATTCCCAGCTTCTCGGCCTTGTCCAGTTTACTGCCGGCCTCACTGCCGGCAATCAGCATATCTGTTTTCCCTGACACGCTGCCTGACACCCTGGCGCCGAGTGAAGTTAACCTGTCTTTGGCTTCGCCTCTTGTCATTCGACTTAAGGTGCCGGTCAGCACAACTGTTTTTCCCGAGAACACGCTGTCAGCGGCCTGTCGTTTTATGACAGGCCAGCGGATATCAGAGTGAAC
Organism: Gammaproteobacteria bacterium; assembly: GCA_041984885.1. Taxonomy (GTDB): domain Bacteria; phylum Pseudomonadota; class Gammaproteobacteria; order Eutrophobiales; family Eutrophobiaceae; genus UBA4486. Next base: position 2,836 of record JBHIXH010000058.1, on the reverse strand, counting down.
CAGTCTTTCAATAATTTCCTGATTATGTCGCTGATCAAAAAATGTCTCGATGTGTTCAGCCACAACCGGGCCAACATCCTGAACTTCGAGGAGTTGATCCCTGGAGGCCTGCATAACCGAGTCAAGATCGGTAAAATGCTGTGCCAAGTTTAATGCCGTGGCCTCGCCAACCTCGCGTATGCCCAGGGCGAACAGGAACCGGGGCAGTGTTGTGTTTTTGCTCTTGTCCAGCGCATTCAGCAGGTTTTCTGCCGACTTTTTTCCCATGCGTTCCAGTTGCATCAGATCGTCGAAAGACAATTGATATAAGTCAGCGACAGTCATGATTATTTTATTATCGACGAGTTGCTGCACCAGTTTCTCGCCAAGTCCGTCAATATTCATCGCCCGGCGTGAAGCAAAATGCAAAACCGCCTGTACGTTTTGCGCGCTACAATATAATCCGCCGTTGCAACGATACACGGCGACATCCGGCTCGCGTGTTACATCAGATCCACAGATCGGACAATTTTTTGGCATTTTATACGGCCGGGTGTTTTTTGGCCGTCTCTGTCTGATCACACCGACAACCTCCGGAATCACATCACCGGCACGTCTGACCGTCACCGTATCGCCCACACGTACATCTTTTCTCTGCAGTTCATCCATGTTATGCAATGTGGCGTTGGTAACTGTGACACTACCGACAAAGACTGGCTCGAGTCGGGCGACCGGTGTTAAAGCACCGGTCCGACCAACCTGAACCTGTATATCATTCACCCTGGTCAGTTCTTCCTCCGGCGGAAATTTATAGGCTATTGCCCAGCGTGGAGCCCGTGAGACGAAACCGAGACGCTTTTGTTCTGACAATGCATTCACCTTGAACACAACGCCGTCAATATCGTAGTCCAGATCATCACGTTGTTCGGCAATGCTGGCGTAATAACGAAAACAATCTTCCAGTCCGGACAGTTGCTCGTTTAATGGCGAAATCGGAAATCCCCACGCCCGTAAACGGGCATGAATTTTCGACAATGTGTCCGGTAAAGTCGCGTCTTTTACGTACCCGACACCATAGGCAAAAAATCGCAGTGGTCGTTTTGCCGTGATCCGCGGATCCAGTTGGCGCAGGCTGCCGGCAGCGGCATTGCGAGGATTGGCAAATGTCTTGCCATCGTTTTTTTTCTGATATTCATTCAGTTTTTTAAACCCGCTTCGCCCCATGAATATCTCGCCACGCACCTCCAGCTCTTGTGGGTAATCATCTCCATACAGCTGCAACGGTATATATTTAATCGTGCGAACGTTGTGTGTGACATCTTCACCGGTCGCACCATCACCACGAGTAGCCGCACGGACCAGCTTGCCATTTTCGTATAATAAACTCGCCGCAAGCCCGTCCAGTTTTGTTTCAGCTACGTAGTTAACGTTATCAATTTCAAGAGACTGTCGAATACGTTTATCAAATGCCTGCATTTCGTCTTCATTGAATGCGTTTGCCAGCGATAACATGGGCAACCGGTGCTTCACTTCGTTAAACGCGGCCATTGGCTCTGCGCCAACGCGTTGAGTTGGCGAGTCAGGCGTAATCAAGTCAGGTAGATTTGTTTCATACTGGATCAACTCAGCCATTAATCGATCGTACTCTGCATCCGGTACAGTCGGCGCATCCAGCACGTAATACTCATAGTTATAACGATTTATTTGTTCGCGCAGGGAGGCGACAGATTTCTCGACAGATTGAGACGGCATCAGGTATTAGCAGATACGGACTGGAATTTTTTCAGTTTATTGCGCATTGCCTGCAAATCGGCATCGACAAGTTCTGTTTTATCAGGCGAGCATAATTTACCACCAATCTGCTCGCTAATTCGTTGAGCGGAATTCAACATCATCTCCAGTGCCAGATCTCCCTCAAACGGCGTCGGTAAACACATATACATAACCAGACCACGAGTGTGAAAGTCCTGCATGTGTTCGAGATCGAATTCACCAGGCTCGAACAGGTTTGCCAGACTGAATAACGGTTTGTCCAGGGCCATGTCGCCAACACCATAATGATGAAAAATATTCATGGCGCCGAATTTCATGCCTGAATGTCTGGTTGCCGACAGTATATCAAGACCGGCAAAGTTATTATTTCCCTGCGGTAGTATGTTTAACATCAGAATTTCGTCTTCTACAGCTTCTGATGCCGCCTCATGGTCTTCATATATGTCAATATCTCCGAAGAAATCGGATCCACCGTTCGTGGCTACTGAGTCAGCCTGCTCGCCCTGATTCAGTCGCAAGGCAATCTGTTCGGAGTCTGCCTGCTCGTTCCTGATTTTTTTTGCAGAAATGGGTATTAACGGTAATTCCACTTCCTCTTGTTGTTTAATCCTTTCAGAAAGTGGAACTGTGTGCTCAGATTTTGCTGTCTCTTCTGTAAGTTGAGCGTAGGCACTGGAGTTTCGCTGATCCTTGTCAAACAGAACCTCGCTTGGCCGCTTCTTTCTGCGTGCCCGGGAAATATAATCCCAGCCCAGCAGCGCAAGGATGAAACCAATACCAATTAACAATAAAAGCAGACGCAGACTCATGATGTTTGGTTTCGCTGAAACGAATGCCAGCGAACAGGCAAAAACTTGAAGATAAAATCAGGCAGATTCTGCCAGATCGACTGCGGCATCCACATCAACAGAGACAATACGTGACACACCCGGTTCATTCATCGTAATACCGAGTAGTTGATTGGCAATTTCCATCGTAATCTTGTTATGCGTTATCACAATGAACTGAACATCACTTTCAGCGGCCATGGTTGCCACCATGTCGCTGAAACGGCCAACGTTGGTATCGTCCAGCGGAGCATCCA
>JBHIXH010000057.1:5856-12434 GCA_041984885.1 Gammaproteobacteria bacterium | reverse complement strand
GAGCCGGGGCATGGCCTTGAGGCCGAAGATCGAACTATTGTTCACGATGCTGCCACCGCCGCTGGCCAGCATGGCGGCCGCCTCGTACTTCATCATGTACATGACACCCTTGAGGTTGATGTCGATCACGTCGGCAATGTCCTCGTCGGGGGTGGCGTGGATGTCGTTGAACTCCCGCTGCAGGCCGGCGTTGTTGAAGGCGCCGTCGAGGCGTCCGAAGTGGTCGGTGGCCAGCGCCACGTCGAGGCCCTGCCGGGCGAATTCGGATTTGATGGTTTTTACTACGCGCTGTTACAAAAACAGGATGCTGCGATTTAGTCTGCATCCTGTCTTTTATATGATGCTGCTTTGCTGTTTGCTTCCAGCAACACTATCGGCAAAGGGGATTGATATCAATGATGTTGATATCGTAAAAACCGATCAAACCTGGTTGCTGAATGCGAAAATTAATTACCGTTTGTCCGATGAAATTCTAAAAGCGCTGAAGCATGGTGTCGCGCTATATTTTCATATCGATATTGAAACTGAAAAACGCCGCCGTTGGTTCTGGAATAAAAAAATTGAACAAAACAAACTGGCCTATCGACTTCAGTACCATCCACTCAGCCAACGCTACCTGTTAACGGATTATTATGATTTCCAACATCATGACTACCGCACACTCACAGCCGCATTAAACAAGATGGGCGACATTAAAAACGTCCCGATACTGAACAAATTCGAGGATATTGAAAACACGTCATTAACTGCGAGGGTGCGCGCATTTCTGGATAACAGTTCGCTACCGGCACCACTGAGACCACTCAGCTTTATCTCATCGGACTGGCAACTCTCATCCGACTGGCACGTGCAGGCATTACAACCATGAAAAACAAGGGCCGTCCAATACTTCTCATTGGTATAGTTTTGTTCAGCTTCATGTTGTTGTCATTGCAAATGATGAGCATGGCGCTGGAGGATTCGGACCGATTTGGAAACCTGTACTCCTACCTGTTAATTTTTAACACGCTTGGCCTGCTTACATTGATTGGCCTGATAGTTCTGAACTTCAGGCGACTGGCGCGTGAACTTCGAAACAAGGTCCCCGGCTCATTCATGACCGTGCGCATGGTTGTCATGTTTTCTATCCTGTCAGTTACCCCGGTTCTTGTACTTTATTATTTTTCTCTTGATTTCCTTCTGCGCGGTATAGATAACTGGTTTGATTTGCGCGTTGAACAGGCACTGGATGATTCACTCGAGCTAAGTCGCCTTGCACTTGATGGACGTATGCGAGAGCTTTTAAAACAAACTACCCAGATAGCAGAGGAGTTAAAGGATACCAGTGACGCCGCCTCACCATTCGAGATTGATGATATGCGGGTCAGGAGTGCCGCTGAAGAACTGACACTGCTCACCAGGCAGGGAAGTATCATTGCCTCCAGCACAGGCGAAGGTCTCAGCCTGGTTCCGGACCGGCCGGACGAAACGATTCTGTTACAACTGCAACAGGGAAACAGTTATGTCGGCCTGGATCCGGTCAAGGACAATAATCTGTATATTCGTGTCGCAGTAAATGTGCCCGGGTTTGGCGGGATTAATACCCGGCGTATAGTGCAGGCACTGTTCCCGGTTACCGAAAGAATGAATGCGCTCGCTGCCAGCGTGCAAAGCGCGTTTGTCGATTACAAGGAACTCTCCTATCTGCGGGAGCAGTTAAAACTCAGTTTTATCATGATCCTGACACTGGTCCTGTTGTTCACCATGTTCAGCGTGGTCTGGGCCGCATTCTACTCGGCTAAAAAACTGTCTGCGCCAATTCGTGATCTGGCAGAAGGCACGCGCGCGGTAAGTGACGGCGACTACACAAAACAGCTGCCGGTAACCAGCAGTGATGAACTCGGATTTCTGGTTGCCTCATTCAATGCCATGACCGAGAAGATCTCCGAGGCGCGTGATGCCGCGACTCGAAGTCAACAACAGGCAGAGTCGCAACGAGCTCACCTGGAAACCGTATTATCCCGCTTGTCGTCCGGCGTCATTGTCATCGGCATCAAAAACGAAATTCAGACGATTAACGAAAGTGCGGAGCAGATTCTTGAAATAGTGACTGACCGATCAACCGTTGAGACTCTTGATACCATTCGATCCCGCTATGGTTATCTGGAGCCATTGATCGACACTGTCAAGGCGAACATCGATGATGGACATCTGGACTGGCGCGAACAAATCAATATTTTTGGCCCGTCCGGGCGCTTGATATTAATGTGCAGTGGCGCGAAGTTACCCGCTATTAATGACGTACCCCAGGGTAATGTCATCGTTTTCGATGATATTACTGTACTGCTGCAGGGGCAAAAAGATGCCGCCTGGAGCGAAGTCGCCCGGCGCCTTGCGCATGAGATCAAGAACCCGCTGACGCCGATACAACTGGCAGCGGAACGGGTCCGGCACAAATACCTGCAGACGATGAATCAGGAAGATGCCGAAACACTGGATCGCCTGACAAACACGATAGTGCAGCAGGTCGAAACGATGAAAGACATGGTCAACAGTTTTTCAAATTATGCCCGCCCACCTACTCTTGAGAACAGCCCGGCCGATCTGAACGCGCTCGTCACCGAGGTCAGTGATTTATATTCCAATGAAGACGGCATCACGATTGAAACCGGACTGACCGCTTCCCTGCCTGCGATTAACATGGATAAGAACCGTATGCGCCAGGTTTTCAATAATCTGATTAAAAATGCAATTGATGCCAGTGGCGATACGGCCAGTTTAACAATCAATACGGATCTGGTCCGGGAGCATAATGCGGATTTTGTCGAGATCAGAGTCCGTGACTCGGGTTGTGGAATTGCCGATAATATCCGCGAGCAGATGTTTGATCCCTATGTCACGAACAAAACAAAAGGCACGGGTCTTGGTCTTGCGATCAGCAAACGCATTATCGAAGAACATGGCGGCATGATCTGGATAGAAAATAACACCACCGGTAAAGGTGCCTGCGCCTGTATTCGGCTTCCGCTGGATAAAACCATGACCGGCACGGCAAAAGATTCGAGTCAAACAGCATGAGTGCTTCCCAGGTCCTCGTTGTCGATGATGAGCCGGATATCCGAACGCTGGTCAAGGAGATACTTGAGGACGAGGGCTTTTCAGTCAATGTAGCCGAAAATGCCGAGCAGGCGCGTCAGGTAAAAAAACAGATCAATCCGGACCTGATCCTGCTGGACATCTGGATGCCGGATGTTGATGGTATTACCCTGCTTAAGGAATGGTCATCGAACAGTGAATTGAGCGCACCGGTTGTCATGATGTCCGGCCACGGCACGGTCGAGACCGCCGTAGAGGCGACCCGACTGGGAGCCTACGACTTCATTGAAAAGCCGCTTTCTCTGGCGAAGTTGCTACTGACCGTCAAACATGCACTGCAAAGCTCCAGACTGCAACACGAAAATATCAGGCTGAAACAACACAGCCGGATAGAAAATACTCCGGTCGGCAAAAGCCCTGTCATAAGGCAAATCCGTAATCAGATTCAACGCATCGCGAATCACAAAACGCCGGTATTGGTGCGTGGCGAGTCCGGTACTGACAAGGAGTTATTTGCCCGTTACCTGCACGCCGAAAGCGATCGATCTGAAGGGCCATTTATCGCCGTCGGGGTCTCGTCATTGACACACGGCAATTCACTTCTCGAGTTATTTGGCAGCGAGGAGGATGACAAATTACAGACCGGCTATCTCGAAAAGGCCAAAGGCGGCACGTTATTCTTCAAGGACATCGCCGATATGGATTTATCCTTGCAGGCAAAACTACAAAATGCGCTGGAGGAGAATCGTATTATTCGCCAGGGCAGCACCGAGGCCATTCCAATCGATGTACGTGTCGTCGCCGCGACCAGCCAGGACCTGGATGCCATGGTCAAAAACGGCGGGTTTCGCGATGACCTGTATTACCTGTTAAGCGTAGTACCACTCGATATTCCGCCACTGAAAGAACACAGCGAGGATATTCCGGAACTACTGGAATATTACGTCAGTCATTTCGCCGGGCTGGAAGGTCTTCCCTACCGGCGTTTTTCCGTAGCAGCTCAAAATCGCTTGCGAAGTTACGCATGGCCGGGCAATGTACGCGAACTGAAAAATCTGGTGCAACGCCTGCTGATTCTGAGCAGTGATGAAACCATTGACGTTGATGAAGTGGATACCCATCTTGGTAAAGTCGGTCCAAGCGAACCGGAAATACAGTATCCCGGCTTTGATATACCGATACGCGAGGCCAGGGATCAATTTGAAAAAGCCTATTTTGAGCACCATTTACAAGTTAATAACGGCAGTGTCAGCAAGGTTGCTATCGCCTCCGGTATGGAAAGAACCCACCTGTACCGAAAACTGAAATCACTCGGTATCGACATAAAGACCTGAGCGGAAATACCGACTACTCTTAAAGCCTAATCACACTCGTTCATTATGAAGATAATTATTCTAGGTGCCGGACAAGTCGGAACTTCCGTTGCGATCAATCTTGTCAGTGAAGCCAATGACATCACTGTCGTCGACTCGAACCCGGCCTGCCTGCAATATCTCAGCGAACACTACGACCTGCGTACGGTTTGTGGCGTTGCCTCGCATCCTTCGATTCTCGGTGCCGCTGGCGCCAAGGATGCTGACATGATTATTGCGGTAACGAACAGCGATGAAGTCAACATGATTGCCTGCCAGGTCGCCTACACGCTGTTTCATACGCCGACAAAAATCGCCCGCGTTCGAAACATTGAATACCTGCGCAACACGCCCCTGTTTGCCCAGGAAGCGTTACCCATTGATGTTCTGATCAGTCCGGAGCAGGTCGTAACCGAGTATATTCAACGTCTGTTATCGTATCCCGGCGTCCTGCAGGTTCTCGATTTTGCCAATGGCAAGGCATTAATGGTTGCCGTACAGGCTTCGAAAGACAGTCCGCTGGCCGGTGTTGCGGTCAAGTACCTGCAAAAGCAGTTACCGAATATCAACTTCCGTATTGTTGCCATATTTCGCAAGGATAGTGGCTTTATTCCGGACGGGAATACCGTCATCGAAGTCGATGACGAGATTTTTATTCTCGGTTCGCCAAAACACATCACCAGCCTGTTACGCAAAATCCGCACCGTCGTCAAAAACGTGAATCGAATCATGCTGGCGGGTGGCGGTAATATTGGCGTACGGCTGGCCCAGGTACTGGAAGACCGCTACCTGGTTAAGTTGATCGAAAATAATCCGGAACGTGCCAACTATGTCTCGGAGCAACTCGATGATACCGTTGTGTTACTCGGTGATGCCGCCGATGAAGACCTGTTGCTGGATGAGAATATTGAAGATACCGATGTATTCTGCGCAGTGACCGACGCCGATGAAGCCAATATCATTTCCTCGATGCTGGCAAAACAACTGGGCGCCAGCAAGGTACTGGCATTGATCAACCGGGCCGCCTATGTGGATCTGGTACAAAGCAACGTGATTGATATTGCCATATCGCCACAGCAAACCACGATTGGCAGTTTGCTCGCACATATCCGTAAAGGTGATGTTGTAGTTGTGCACTCATTGCGTCGTGGTGCAGCGGAGGCCATTGAAGCCATCGCCCACGGTGACGAAAATACCTCAAAAGTTGTGGGTCGGCAAATACAGGACATCACACTACCACCACAAACAAACATTGGTGCAATCGTCCGGAATGACGAGGTTATCATTGCCCACCATGACACGGTCATTGAGGCCGAGGATCATGTAATTTTACTCGTGGCCGATAAAAAACATGTAAACGACGTCGAGCAATTATTCCAGGTCGGAGTCACCTTTCTCTGATTGGCCTGACAAAAAATCAGCCAAACGATCACGCATAGACTGTCAATAAACAATGCAACTCGCCGTCATCCAACGCATCCTTGGCATCCTGCTGGCGACATTCAGTGTCACGATGTTACCGCCGGCTTTCATTGGTTACTGGTATAACGATGCGGCCTACCTGTCGTTTTTCTATGCGTTCATTCTGATCCTGTTTATCGGATTCATGTTATGGATTCCGGTCAGAACGGTGGAAAAAGACCTGCGAACACGTGACGGTTTCCTTGTCGTGGTCATGTTCTGGGTAGTGCTAGGTATTACCGGTTCCATACCATTGATGATCTCCGATATACCGCAATTGACGTTTACCGATGCGGTCTTTGAATCGTTATCCGGCCTGACCACAACCGGCGCAACTGTCATTGTCGGCATCGACCATCTGCCACCGTCGATCCTGATTTATCGACAGGAGCTGCAATGGCTGGGCGGTATGGGCATCATTGTTTTGGCAGTCGCCATTTTGCCAATGCTCGGCATCGGTGGCATGCAGTTATACCGTGCCGAGACACCGGGGCCACTGAAAGACTCCAAATTGACTCCAAGAATAACCGAGACAGCGAAAGCTCTCTGGTATATCTATTTATCGTTAACGATTTCCTGTGCCTTTTTCTATTGGTGGGCGGGCATGAGCTGGTTTGACGCCATCTGCCACGCCATGTCGGCGGTGTCGCTGGGCGGTTTTTCCACCCACGACAACAGCATTGCCTATTT
>JBHIXH010000057.1:0-5846 GCA_041984885.1 Gammaproteobacteria bacterium | reverse complement strand
TCGGTTATTTCAATAATGACAAGATTAATTTTATTGCCGTCATTTTCATGCTTTTGTCCGGCATAAACTTTGCGTTGCACTTTCACGCCTGGCGACACAATAGCCTGAAACCCTACCAATTTGACTCAGAATTAAGGGCGTATGTCTGTATTCTGTTTTTTGTTTTTCTATTGTGTTCAGGCTACCTGGTAAAGAGTAATTTTTATGAAGACAACTGGCAGGCTGTTTCGCAAAGCCTGTTTCAGACCGTATCTATTGCTACCACAACCGGTTTTACCACTACTTCGTATCAACTCTGGCCGAGTTTCCTGCCAATGCTGTTGTTGTACGCCAGTTTCATTGGTGCCTGTGCCGGTTCGACCGGCGGTGGCATCAAGGTGATTCGCGCCTTGCTGCTGTTCAAGCAAGGCATTCGCGAAATCAACCGGCTTGTTCATCCGAATGCAGTCATTCCGATTAAACTGAATAAAAAGCCGGTACAGGAACGTATCATCAATGCCGTCTGGGGATTTTTTGCGGCCTATGTTGCCGTTTTTACCATCCTGATACTGGCAATACTCGCAACCGGTCTCGATAAAATTACCGCCTTTTCCGCTATCGCCGCCTGCATGAACAACCTCGGCCCGGGACTCGGCCAGGTCAGTGCCCATTACGGTGATATCAATAACACGGCGAAATGGATCTTGTGCCTGGCAATGTTACTCGGTCGTCTCGAAATCTTTACCCTGCTTGTATTGTTCTCACCGGCGTTCTGGCGCAAGTAATATGGACACTTCTGCTCAAAAAAAATGGGATCAGATTTACTCAACCGGCCAGCACGGTTTCTTTCCGCCAGCCATGGTCCTGCAGATGCAATCACACCTGCTACCGCGCCAGGGCAAGGCGCTGGATATTGCCTGCGGACTGGGTCGCAATGCGATTCAACTTTGCAAACACGGTTTGGATACATACGCCTGGGACATCTCCGGTGAAGCCATAAACCGGCTTAACGAATATTGTGCCAATGAAAGGTTGGCGGTCAGTACTGAAGTTCGCGATGTTGCGGCACATCCACCGGCTGACACATCATTCGATGTGATCGTTGTCAGTCACTTTCTGGACCGTGGTCTCATTCCCGCTTTCGTAAACGCGTTAAAACAGGACGGCCTGATTTTTTATCAGACCTTCACCCGCACTAAAGTCAGCGATGTCGGGCCTTCAAACCCGGAGTATTTACTGGAAAACGGCGAACTGCTACAACTGTTTTCCGGTCTGCAACTGCTTTTTTATAATGACAACGCCGATGTCGGTAATCCGGATGCGGGTTTACGTAATGAAGCGATGATCGTCGCTCGAAAAACCGGCTAGGCTAACCACTGCATTCCTGGCTTGACGATCCGTGCAGGTTCAGACTGCCAATCAATTCGGATATATGCTTCATCCCCTGTTGTTGCAGGTAGTCGGCTATACCGGCATTTAATTGTTTCAACATCAACGGCTGGTAGAACAAGGCCGTACCAATACCAATGGCACTGGCACCGGCGATCAAAAATTCGATCGCATCTGTAACAGTAGTAATACCGCCCTGCCCAATGATGGGAACATTATGCTGTTTCGCAACCTGATACACCTGATGCACTTTCAATAACGCGATCGGCTTGATCGCCGGACCTGACAATCCACCCTGGTTATTACCAATGATCGGTTCGCGTTTATTGATGTCAATCGCCATGCCCATTAACGTGTTGATCACGGCAAACCCATCGGTGCCGGCTTCAATACAACGTTGCGCGTTATAGGCGATATCGGTCTGGTTAGGTGATAATTTCGTAATCAATGGTTTGCTGGTAGCCTTACGACAGGCTGCAACGACGCGCGCCGACATATCCGGATCATTGCCAAAGGCAACGCCGCCTTCTTTCACATTCGGACAGGAGATATTGATCTCCATCGCATCAATCGGTGAATCGTCAAATATTCGGGTAACCTGTTCGTACTCCTCCACGGTCGAACCGGAGATATTGGCAATGAAACGTGTCTCGGCGAAATCCAGTTTTGGCAGATAGTCATCGACAACGGTTCGGGCACCGGGATTCTGCAGGCCAATCGCATTCAACATCCCCATATAGGTTTCAGCGATCCGGTGCGCCGGATTTCCCAGTCGCGGTTCCAGTGTCGTGCCTTTCAAACAAATCGCACCGGCATCGGTGTTGGCAAATCCGTCAACGCGTGTATATTCCTCACCGAAACCGACACAACCGGAGAGTAGTACCAGTGGCGTATTAAACCGCATGCCACAAAACTCGCTTGAGAGATATTCAGAATACTGTTCAGACATAATTATGTTTCATATTGTTTTATATCAACCGGAGATACCACCAAATACCGGAAATATTATACGCCTGTGTGCAAACACTGGCTGCAACCTGCACCTGATAAAACCACTCGGATTTCGCCTTGATGAAAAAAGTCTGCAACGTGCCGGGATGGATTATCGGCAACTGGCGGCTGTACAGCAATACTCACAACTGGAAGATTTCATTAACACGATTCAGCCAAATAATCTGTATCCGGTATCGACCAAAGGTCAATGCCGCTACACCGACCGACAATATCAGAATGGCGACGCGTTTCTTTTCGGACCGGAGACACGCGGCTTGCCGGACTCAATCCTTAACCGTTATCAACCCGAACAAATCCTGCGCATTCCTATGACCGGACAAAGTCGCAGTCTGAACCTGGCAAATGCCGTCGCGGTCATCAGTTACGAAGCCTGGAGACAACTGAAGTTTGAATAGCTCAGGGGCAGCTCTCACATACGCTGGCCCTGAGGCGTCTGCTGATATAATCCGGAGAAGTCACTGCACCGAATTCCGCTACGGCTGTCAACTCATAGACATTGTAATTGCTCGTGCCCTCTTCGAACGGTAAAACGTTACAGGTCACTGTCACTGTAAACGCGTTGCCAGTATTCACCGTGAACGGCACGCCTGCCGCTCCACAATTGAGACCGGCTCCGCCGGATTGTGTCGCCCGGTGGATCGCCCACTCTATGCCACTGCTTGCGGCCTGCATCGCCCGCATACCGAGCAGGGAGAAGGATGTGCTTTGTTGTTGTGTCTGGTTGATTGTCACCATGAACGCACCGACACTGGCAACGATCACAACCAGAAAGATTGCCGTTATCAGGGAAAAACCGTTTTGCCTCTTACCGGTGTTCATCATGGAATATTTTGCACCCGGACTTGATCAACAATTCGTATGCTCTCGGTATTGCCGGAAGACTCATTGAGTCGCGATACGGTCAACTCGATCGTCAGCACGGCGTTTCTCGAACTGACACCTTGATCATATCGAAATACACAACTGCTGATGTTGCCAGCCATCAGGCTTGATGTCCCGCCCGGGTTTAACGCCGGTGCCGCCGCAATCGTGTAGTTCTGAAACCGGATCAACGATCCGGCCCCACTGTCACAGGTAAAAGTGATCGGCATATCGACAATCTGGAAACGTTGACTGGGCGAGGAAGTCGGAAAAGCAGTAGGGCGAACAAAGTCAATCGATGTGGCAGACGCCGCGGTAATACCGGCGATGTTATCGCCGTTATACGCATCCGCGCCGGTAAACCCCAGGTTGTAAATAACCAGGCAGTCTGCACTGCCGTCCTGACAATCCGCGAGAGAGCCTGCACCAGTATCGATGTCAGCCAGGTTGGGCAATGTACCGAGTACATCGAACGTATCCGAAGCCAATGTAAAATCCAGTGTATCACCGGCGCCGACACTGTCGGTTAATTCACGATAGCGGCTGCCATCCAGTGTCCGTAAAAATTCAACGGCACAGACAGATCCGCCACTGGCCACACAGGTACCCAGCAATGAAACACCGTCGGTAAGACGCACACTGTTCGGTAGCGCGAGTCGTAATTCCCGCGCCATACGATTCAACGCCAGATCGGCCTCATCAACCAGAGCCGCACGCCGAGTGATATCGAGAAAACCCTGGATCGGCGCAATGATGTTACGTCCGGCCAGCAACGTCACGATGGCCGTCAACGTGATGACCGTGACCAGTTCAATTAATGTAAAACCTGACTGCTGCCTGTTTATCATTATCAGAAGTTGGTTCGGTAAGACGTAATTCTGACCGGCAGGCGACCGGTGTTGGCGAAGAACGGATGGTTTACGGTTACGGTGATACGTACCGCCTGGCCGGCATTGCCGGTGAGTAAATTACCGGCGCTACCGATTGAGACGGCGGCACTGTCGTCAATACTGACACTGACCTGATACTGCCCGAGACCGTTAATCAACGCCCCGGTCTGGCCGGTCGGAGATTCGCCACTGATGCTGTTGAAGTCGCAGACATCATCAAACAACGAGCGGTTTCCCTCCAGCGCAGAACCCAGGTTGCGACAGCCGCCGACATCACATACCGATGCCGTACAATCGGCCGGGCAGTCCAGCGGTGTCAGTGGATCACTGTCGACATCGTAATCCGGATCACAGAACTGCTTTTGCTGAATCTCTTCCATGTACGCCTGGGCAATCATATTCGCCTGTTGTAACACCAGTGGGTCTGCACTTTTACCACCCGTATCACTGACCAGCAGAATCAGGCCGGTGGTTGCTATCGCAATGATGACAATTGCCGTGACCAGTTCGATCAGGGTTGCGCCAACCTGTTTGACACTGTTCATTGAATATACCCGGTCAATGGTTGTACCTGGATAGTACGACTACCAATGGTTAAATCCAGATCCGATGCAGCGGTAATCAAACCTGCTGCCACACTCACCTCACGCGGTTGACCAATCCGATCAAAATAGAAATCCAGTGCCGAGACACTGACACTGGTCGGCGCCGTGGCCGCGAAGGTGGTTCCGTCCGGTTGCGCAATCGCTGTTGTGCCAGCCGTATGGTTCGGTGGATTACAGACGGCCCAAGCCTCAATACTGTAGGCTCCCGGCGTGCCTGCCGTAAATCGCACCCGGGTGTCGCAGCCCGAGGCAATCGACCGTTTCTGTGCATAACGAACCGCTGCCAGCGATTGCTCGTAATAACCGCGCTCGTCGTACGATTCAGTGGCAAAAAACCGGGGTATGGCAAACACGGATACGACCGCGATGATCATAATTACGACAACGGTCTCAATCAGCGTAAATCCATGTATATCAGCACAACGATGTTTATTAGCGAAAACATGCATATCTGAGTAAACGCAGAAACCGGATAAATTGTTCATTTCAGCCTGTTCTTCCCAAAGCCTGCCAGCGTTGCTGCAACCGCTGCAGTTGTTGCAGGGCGTCCGCGGCCGGCGCAGTCAGCCCCTGTTCCTGGCGGAGCCGGATCAGTTCCCGCATGAAAGCGGTAATTTCCGGCGAGTCCGGTAATGGATTTTGCAGGCCCTGTTCAAGAATGTGTAAGGCCCGGGCGGACTCACCACTTTCATCGAGTTGCTGTGCGAATAAAACGCGCGCAGGTAAATGGCGTGGATTTTTTTGCAGTGCCGTCATGCATTCCCGGTATAACACCGGCCGCCAGTCTTGCCTGAGTTGTTCACGAAATTCACGCTGAAACAAAGCCCGTACATAATTCACCTCTGCCTGCCAGGGATTTAATTTTTCGGCATTGTTTAAATGTGTCAACCCCCAGTCCAGTAACTGTGCATATGTAGCATGTTTTTGCCCGGATAGCGCCTGCGCCGCGGATAATGTGACCAGTGCCCGCGCAATCTGGATATTCTCTGTGTCAAACCACTGCCCGGCACGGATAAAATAGGTTTCCGCCCTGGCAATTTTATCCTGTTCATACAATCGTTTCCCCTTTTCATAATAGATATTCATGGCCAGGAAACTGACCACCGGC
>JBHIXH010000056.1:0-12965 GCA_041984885.1 Gammaproteobacteria bacterium | reverse complement strand
AACCGAACACGGTGTTTTACAGTCAACCACCCACGCTACCGGATGATGATGAGCTCTGGGATATGCAGTGTCACGGTCAGTCATTGCTGCAACTGCATGGATATCAGCAATACGAAGTCTCGGCCTGGGCAAAAGGCGATCAGCGCTGTCGACATAATATTAGTTACTGGCAGTTCGGCGATTACATCGGCATCGGTGCCGGCGCACATGGCAAGCTAACACTGGTTAGCGAGAACAGGATCATGCGCACGCAACGTCACCGGATCCCATCGTCGTATATGCAAAAAACGAAACACGCACAGGCAACGGTGGAAGAAAAAACATTATCGCGTAGCGATATTCCGTTCGAATTTATGTTGAACGCACTGCGTTTGACAGGGGGTTTTGCATCCAGTTTGTTTTTGCGCCATTGTGGTATGCCGTTAAGTGTTATCAGCAGACCATTGGATACGGCCGAACGACAGGGGTTGATTCACTGGCAACGGGACCACCTGCAACCGACGGAGAAGGGCAGGCAATATCTGAATGATTTGATGCAGATGTTTCTGAACGAGGCGTGAACCGGAAAAAAATAAGGGGGAATTGCCTCCCCCCAGGCGTACAGCATTTATAATTATTTTTATAAACGATTCAGAAAAATCAGGCGTTATAGCGTGCACTCAGGTAGGCATTGGAACGCATCAGTGTCAGCATGTCCTGGTTGGAATGGATCCGAATCAACAGGCTGACTTCGAATCGGGTTTTGACCTGCATACACGCGATGACTTCGGCCTCGTAATCACGCATCGACTCCGGCAGAGGCACACCGATATGCATTAGCTTGCCGGGCTCAAGCTCAAACTCGGACTGAAACGTCAGGGCAATACTGTCATCTCCGTCGTGGCTCGGATCCAGCGTGGTAAAACGATAATTCACACGCTTATGCGTGTGTTTCAGTAAAATCCACGGGGAATCGAATTCGAAGAACGGGTTGGGGGTGGGGGCTTCATTCAGGGTTTCATGATTTAACAACGCATACATGTCTAGGACCTCCAAGGCGAAATCACGAAGATGCTGAGCATCAGACAGCGAAGATGGTAAAAGCGTAATAATTTAATTGCAAGTAAAAAATCATAAAAAACAGCTAATTAACGTATATTTCTACAGTATTTTATTTCTTAATTTTATAAAGGAAATATTACTAAATAATTGAAAATAATATAAATATTTATACATTATACGCCCATCCGTATAGGCCTATTAGCGGGCAATGGCGACGCAGACCGGGTAGTTATTACCCGACAGACAATTCAGATATTTTTAAAATTTCAGGAGATTAATCAGGATTCATGGCACGCACCGAACCGGCCAACAGACCGAAAGGCGAAAGCCTGCAGCCACTGAGACAGGGACTGCCGTTTCTGCTCGCCTACAAGGCACAGTTATGTCTGGCACTGTTATTTCTGACATTGGCGTCGCTCTCGATGCTGGGTATGCCGGTGTCGATTCGTTACGTGATCGATTACGGATTTACCGAGCAGCGGGTCGGCAATATCGATCAGTATTTCATTGCATTGATGTTACTCGCGCTCGCATTCGCCATCTTTGGCGCCCTGCGTTATTACACAGTGATGTGGATCGGCGAACGCGTGATCGCGGATATCCGTGCCCGGGTATATGAACACGTCATCCGCATGAGTCCGACCTTTTTCGAGGTGACGCGCACCGGCGAAGTACTGTCGCGACTGACCACCGACACAACCCTGGTGCAGTCGGTGTTTGGTGCCGGTTTATCGATCGCCCTGCGTTCTTTATTCAGCGTGGTCGGCTGCTTGATCATGCTGTTCGTTACCAGCCCGAAATTAACCGCGATCATTCTGGTACTGGTACCGTTTGTCGTGTTCCCGGTGCTGTTATACGGACGCAAGGTCAGAAGACTGTCGCGCCAGAACCAGGACCGGATCGCGGATTCCAGCGGCATTGCCGATGAGTCATTGAATGCGATCCATGTCGTGCAGGCATTCACACTCGAGAGACTGTTCACCGATCGTTTTTCCCGCTCGGTAGAAGAAACGTTTGCTGCGGCCCGCCAGCGCCTGCGCGTGGGTGCGATGCTGTCAGCGACGATCGTGCTGATGGCGTTTGCAGCCATTGTCTTTGTCCTGTGGATAGGCGCACAGTCAGTCATTGATGGTGACATGACGGCAGGAACGCTCGGGCAATTTTTGTTGTACGCCACCTTTCTCGCCGGTAGTACGACCGCGCTGGGCGAAGTCTGGAACGACGTACAACGCGCCGCCGGTGCCATGGAGAGATTGATCGAGTTACTGAATACAAAGCCGGAGATACAGGCACCGGCTGCGGCGATGCAGTTACCGGTGGATGGCAAGGGCCAGGTTGAATTTTTAAATGTGTCATTTGCCTATCCTTCACGCCAGCAGGTCAGGGCACTGGATAATTTCAGTCTGACCATTAAACCCGGCGAGACGGTCGCGCTGGTCGGGCCATCCGGTGCCGGTAAAACCACTGTGTTCCAGTTGTTGCTGCGGTTTTACGATCCGGCTTCCGGCCAAATCAAACTGGATGGCGTGTCCATTACCGATACCGATCCGCGACACCTGCGCCAGTGCATTGCCATCGTGCCACAGCGCACCGTGCTATTCGCTAATGCCGCCAGAGAAAATATCCGTTTCGGACGGCCGGACGCGACGGATACTGAAGTGATAGAGGCCGCAAAAGCGGCCAGTATTCATGATTTTCTGCAACAACAACCGGAAGGTTATGCGACCGAGCTTGGTGAGAAAGGCATGTTGTTGTCCGGCGGGCAACAGCAACGCATCGCGATCGCCCGCGCCATAATCAAACGACCACGTATATTATTGCTGGATGAAGCGACAAGCGCGCTCGATGCGGAGAGTGAGCAACTGGTTCAGGCGGCACTCGAGCCGTTAATGCGCGAACACACCACGCTGGTGATCGCGCATCGACTGGCCACCGTGATCAAGGCCGACCGCATCGTCGTCATGGAAAACGGCAGGGTGATTGATTCCGGTAAACACGAACAACTGTTATCGCGTTGCGCCCTGTATCAACGCCTCGCCAAACTCCAATTCGGTCAAAAATCGACGGCTATGGCAGAGGCCGTGGTATGAACATCGAGCGTCAATCCGGCTGGATCGTGACCGGGATAGCCGCGCTGGTGGTCATCGGTTTCATCGCTTTGTACGGACTGTACGACTTGATCACCGGGCCGATGCTGAACGGCTGATGCGTTGGTAATTACCGAGATCGGATTGTAGATAAAGTGTGTCGCCCTGCCGGCTAAAGGCGATTGTTGCGACCGGTTCATTATGTAAACGAAAATGCTGTGCGTTGACCGCGATCAGATTGCGTCGTTCACCGTCGCTGTCTATCCAGATTAATTCACCACCTTCATTCACGATCCGGATACGGTTTAGTGTTACCTGATCGGCCGGGGCATTCGGAAAACGCCAGGTGACGGAGGCATAGTCACCGGTGTATTGCTGCAACGTCGAAGTCGGTAGTGTAGTTTTCGGGTACCTGACCTGCGGTAGCTGATCGGTGATAAACGCTTCGACCAGTTTGCGTATCCGGGTTAAATCGTTTTGACGGAATACATTGATACCGACAAAGTAGGCAAGCCCGGCTTCTTTTTGGTAGCCGAATCGTGACAGGTAACCGTCCGCATCGCCGCCATGACCATAAAACACGTGACCATGACTGATAAACGGATAGACAGAAAAGCCATAGCCAAACGTCAAACCGGAGTTGGCTGCTAATGTCGTTGTCGGCGTTTCCATGCGGTTTATAAATTCAGACTGAATGATGGTTTTGTCTTTATATTGACCGCGATTCAAAAACAACTGCAGGAACGGAACCATATCGATCGGTTTAATATTCAATGCACCAAACGCGCGATACGTCATATGCCAGTAAGGGATGGGCGTTTTACCGTCCGAGTCATAGCCGCTGACCAGTCGATCCAGCACCCGCTGTTCAGGTTGCAACGTGGCACTGTGCATGTGTAACGGTTGCAGCAGTTCTTGCTGCATGACGTCCTCAAAGGGTTGCTGGCTGACATTTTCAATCACGGCGGTCAGCAAGCCGGGGTAGATATTTGAATACGAGTGATGCAGGCCGGGAGGCCAGCGACTGATGCGCGAATCCGGCGCCAGCGAGAATGCCTTTGGTAACGTCAGCGGTTCATTAAAGTCGAACTCCTTTCCAGTCAGGTCATTCAGACCGGCCGTATGCTCAAGCAAATGTTGCAACTGGATCGGGTGGGTTGCCTGCCAGGGATTCACTACACCGGCTTCGGGTGCCAGTTGTTGCAGTGTATCGGTCAGGTGCAACTGCCGGTTTTGCACGAGTCGTAATGTTGTCAGGGCAGTGAACGTTTTCGTAATGGAACCGATGCGAAAATAATGTTGCGGTGTTACCGGTTCATTCGAATCGATCGCAACGGTACCGAATGCCTGCACGAACAGCGGCTCGTCCTGGTTGACAATGATGATGGTTATCGCCGGAATGTTTAGCTGTTGCCGTTCGGTCTCAATCGCGGCTTGCAGTTGCGTCAGGCGGTCAGTCATACTGGTCGCCGTCACACTAAAACTGCAAAAAAGCAGCGGGAAAAACTGATAACAACGCCAATTCTTCAAGCGTAATACGATTGACATAGTCGTGTAATGGAACCATCAGCCAAAATTGTTTACCAATATGGAGTCATGCCCGCATATAAAGTTGCTAATTGTGTATTCTAGACCAGCATCAATTGTTATTTTCCTGTTAATCCTGTTATCACGGCCACTGGCGGCGGTTCAGCTGGACGCGAATTATGAAATCCTGCTGACTAATCAGCAGACGGTGCTGACAGTCAAGGCGTGTTTTCGTCGTCCGTTACCGGCTGAACTGGTGAATAACCATAGTGGCGCAACGGGTCTGTTAAAAAAGGCCTACGTTGTCATTGATGACTTGCCACATGCGCTGGTCGTGCGTAACGGTCGTATCCTGCTGAATGATTTACATGGCCAGTCATGCATGCATTATCAGGTCGATTTTCTCCGTGCGATTCAGATGAACCAGGATTACCGTTACACACCGGAGCACATCAATCACGCGCGCACCCGTGCCGGCTCGTGGTTATGGTTACCGCCCGGGTTTGAAAACATCGATCTGCTGTTTCATCTTGAAGACGACTATCGTGTCAGCGCACCATGGCAGCGCAATGAATTGAGTTCGGCCACGGCGAGATACCGTGTGTTGCCGGGCGAAGATAACCTGGAAAGCCTGGTCTATTTCGGACGGTTACATCAACAAACGCTGGCGATTGCCAATGGTCTTGTGCGCGTGAACATCATGCGCCAGGTCGATGACGCCACGCTGGCAAAACTGACTGACTGGGTGCGTTATGGCGCAGAGGCATTATCGTTTGCGTATGCGAGACTGCCATTTGAACAACTACCGGTTTATGTCTTTCCAATCGGTGCGCATCGCTCGGTCGTGCCCTGGGGTGAGGTAAAACGTGACGGTGGTACCAGCGTTCATTTATATGTCGACGAGACCCGCCCGTTAAAATCGATAATCGGCGACTGGACTTTGGTTCACGAACTCAGTCACAGCCTGCATCCGTATCTGTCCATGGACGGACGCTGGCTTTCAGAAGGTCTGGCGACATACTATCAAAATATCCTGCAGGCACGTTCCGGAGTGCTGACAAGCAAACGCGCCTGGACCAAATTACACGAAGGCTTCGAACGCGGTCGGGCCGAGACGGAGGCGGGCAAATCGTTACGCGTTGTCTCGGAGAATATGCGCGAAAACCGCAAGTTCATGCGCGTCTACTGGAGTGGCACGGCATTGTGGCTGCAGGCCGACTGGTTGTTACGTACGCAATACTCCAGTTCGCTGGATCAGGTGATGCAGGCATTATCCCGATGTTGTTTACCATCACCGGCGACATGGCAACCGGCTGAGTTCATGCAGCAAATGGATCAGCTTTCGAAGACAAATCTATTTTCAATGTTATATAAGCAGTATGCCGATTCGGATGAATTCCCGGACCTGGGTCATGTATACACCTCACTGGGGCTTGAAGCCTCAGGAAAACAACTTGAGTTTAATCAACAGGCTCAACATGCAGTCCTGCTTCGGCTGATCATGCAGCCGGCCGCAGTAGCAAACCGGACAGATCACTAATACTTGAGAGGGTAATTATGTTTTCAACTTTTCTTCGCCATTTATCGATGACATTACTCTTCGCATTGACCACGTCGGTGACGTATGCGGATACGCAGCGATTAATCACGCAGGCCATGTCCGGTACACATCGTGACGCCAACAACGTGCTGCGTGATCAATACCGGCACCCGGCCGAGACGCTGGAGTTTTTCGGCTGGCAGCCGGGTATGACCGTCGTTGAAATCTGGCCCGGCCGAGGCTGGTACACGGAGATTCTCGCACCGATCACGCGACCGGAAGGCGTCTTGTACGCAGCCGGCTTTGCCATGACGTCTGACCGGGCGCCGGAATACCGTCTGCGAATCCAGAAAGAGTATGTGGATAAACTTGGGCAACATCCGGCCGTGTATGATCATGTTGTCGTCACCGAGTTGTCTGTACCGGAACGCACGACGATCGCGCCTCCGGGCAGCGCCGACATGGTGCTGACGTTTCGAAACGTGCATAACTGGATGAAAGGTGACTACGCCGCGGGCATGTTTAAGGTATTTGCACGAACACTGAAACCGGGCGGCATTCTCGGTATTACCGAACACCGGGCGAAACCGGGGACGTCGGTCGAAGACATGGTTAAAAGCGGTTACGTCACCGAGCGACATGTGATCGAGCTGGCCGAGGCAGCCGGTTTTGAGCTGGCAGCCAAATCAGAGATCAATGCGAATCCGAAAGATACTGCCGATCACCCGGCCGGCGTCTGGACATTGCCGCCATCACTACGCCACTGTAAAAGCCTGGAAGACGAAAACGTACAGGTCGAATGCAGTGAAAAATACCAGGCGATCGGCGAATCGGATCGTATGACGCTGAAGTTCATAAAAAGATAGGACATAAGATCCTGAAATTGCCACGACATGGCTTTAACTGCTTGTCTGCGCGGCGGAACTTTCGCACAATGCTGTCCGGGGAAGCGTATGAATCAAATCGACTGGCAACTGGTCACGATCATTATTGCAGTATCGTCGCTGTTGATCGGCGTCACACGTCTTCTCATCAGCTATCGCCAGCACCAGACGTTCAAGCATAATATCAGTCCTGGTGTGCGTCATCGTCAACAGGCCATCGTCGATTCTCTGCGACAGGTTATCAGCAAGGTAAATCGCGAGACCTACCTGTCGCAAAATGATCTGGATCAATTCAGGCAGGAAACCAAAGACTACGGGTTGCTGTTTGACACGGAGCAGAAAAAATTTATCAAGGAGATAGGTCAACAGGTGCAGGCGCTGCACAGGATCAGCGTGCCGTTGCAAACGAAAACATTATCAAAAGACAAGTGGGACGATTACAGCAGAAAACACATGCAGTGCCTGCAATGGTTTCAGGGACAGCTGGAGATTTGCGAAGACTTATTCAAAGACTATGTGAGTGAACCATGACATCAGACAACTCCAGCGGCATCCCCTGTGATTCACCGGTTACGATTATCGTCAAGCGCAGGCCTAAGCCGGGGATGGAGAAGGAGTTTGAACAGGTGATGACTGGCACCACGCACGATGCCATGAAATTTGAAGGACATCTCGGTGTCAACATAATCAAGCCGATTACGAAAGGGGATTATTACCGTATCGTGTTTAAATTTGATTCCATGCGTCATTACATTGCGTGGGAAAGTTCCGAAAACCGAGAGCAATGGATGCAGCGCTACGCGGAGGTGACAATGGATGATGTCGAACAGGAAATTCTCAGTGGCCTGGAAACCTGGTTTACCTTGCCTGGCGGAGAAGCGGTCGTACCGCCACCCAGACACAAGATGGCTGTCGTTATCTGGATATCGATTTTCCCGTTGTCGTTAGTTTTGCATTATTTTCTTGCACCGTTGCTTGTCGACATTCCGGAAGTTGGACAAATTGCGGTCTACTCTGTGGTTATGGTGCTTCTGATGACCTATCTGGTCATGCCGACGATGTCAAAACTGTTTCATAGATGGTTACACTGTAAAAAGTGAAAGAACAAACAAAATTAAACAGCAGTTCCAGCCGGACAGCACTGCATGGATTGGTGCTCTGGATCGTTGCAGGGGGGCTGATCTATTTTGGCTATGAGCTGTCGATGCAACAATACCTGGATCAGGACTGGTTATCCCGAGCTGGCTGCCTGATCGTCGTCCTCGGTATCTGGTCCGGTATCGGCGGCGTAATTGAATCCAGGTTACTGCATAGAACCTTGTTGTTACGCAAGACCTTGCGTGAACGACGTGTACGACAGGCATTTAGCGCGGACAGGGAGCTACTGGAAAAAGAATTACACAACGTGCAACAGGAGCATAACGAACGACTGGCCGACCTGCAAAATGACCTGGGTGTCTCGATAGGTGTGATTGAATGTTCATTGTTAATCACGGGCACACTGTTGTGGGGTTTTGGAGATCTGATCCGGTTCATGTAAACCATAATTTTTCGACCCGGGAGGCAAACATGGCCAATGAACAATGTCCGCGTGATCAACAATTACTGGAGCCGGGCACGTTTCATGAGATTCCGGCACTGCACTGCGCAGCGTGTGATGGTGTGTTGATCAAACAGAACTCGTTGCATCCGTTACTGACAGAAATGGCAAGGGAAATCGCCGATCAGATATCAGCCGATACACCCATCGAAGCTGCCCCGGACGATGGCCAGACGATCAGTTGCCCCACCTGTTCTGGCAGGATGGATAACTACGGCTACATGGGCGGACGCGATGTCATGATTGATTGCTGCGGTCAGTGCATGGAACTCTGGATCGACGCCGGTGAACTCGCGCTGATGTGTATTATTAATCAGCGCTCGAATCAACGAATATCCGATCAACGACAGGCAGCGAAAGAACATATGCGTGACCTGGAACGGCAACAGAACCTGAAAGACATCATCCAGGGTGCGTACCGACGCGGTTTTATCATGGGGGCGATAGTCTTTTGATGTTAAATTCTCACTCAACAGAAAATACTGAATTTTAAAACATGCACGTATCAAGGCACTTAAAATCATTGGTGCTCGTCATCGTGAGTGTTTATTCATCGACACTCCATCCGGATACAGACGCACCGCTTGAGCCTCGAGTTGTTGAATCAAGACAAATGGTAAAAGTGTTCGGCCGGCAACTGGTGACAGAACTCAAACAGGGGATCAAGGCAGGCGGGGCGGAACATGCCATACAGGTCTGCAGGCTGAAAGCACCTGAAATAGCCACAAGCCTTTCCAATGAATATGAATGGGACATTGGACGCACATCGTTAAAAATTCGTAACCCTCAGAACGAACCTGACGCATGGGAACAGTCCGTATTACAGCAGTTTGAACGACGTAAACAACAGGGCGAGGCAATCGCTGCGCTGGAATACTTCAGTGACACCGAGCAGGGCTTTCGCTATATGAAAGCCATTCCGACCAAGGGGCTGTGTCTAACCTGTCACGGTACAGAAATCGACGAGACATTAACAAGTACATTGAATGAACATTACCCCAATGATGAAGCAACCGGCTATAAACTTGGTGATATTAGAGGGGCGTTCACACTCAGGCAGCGGTAACCAATGAACTATCAGGCAAATGACAGACCCGGATAAAGTCATTGCAGATGCCAGGCGTGCGGCAGAAGCAAGAGGCCATTCTTATCGAGAACGGGCTTTAAAGTTATACCCGTGGGTATGCGGCCGGTGTAACCGCGAGTTTACACGACAAAATCTCAAAGAACTCACGATTCATCATAAAGATCACAACCACGATAATAACCCCGAAGACGGCAGCAATTGGGAACTGCTTTGTCTATATTGTCATGATAATGAACATCAAAAATTACTGAAAGCAGGAGAGTCACCCACGTCCGCAAAAAACGAACTGGAAAGAAAAGCAACAACCAGCAAGCCTTTTTTGGGATTAAAAGAATTATTAAATAAAAAAAATTTATAAACTTCAGTGTGTAACAATATGCTAGAACACTATTGGCAATAATATAACGTCGTTTTTAGTTGATTCTTGCTCAGTCTATAAGTCGTTAAAGTAAATACGAGTTAACAGATGGCTTCAGATATAGATATCATTCGAGCTGCTTTCTCTCACATTTCACAACTTGAAATGATTTATGATAATGCAGTTCCTGACAAAGCGCTAAAAAAAGGATTTGTTTTTGAAGGTGAAGTAATATCACTAAGAGGGCCTCAGGGTATATTTAAAGCACAACAAATGGAAAATGTGACTTTAAGTATCATGACTCGCATTTCTAGAGATGGAGCCAAGCCTATATATATTGATAAAGAAACTGACGATGGTTTTTATCAATATTCATTCGAAGAGTCCAAAAATAATCGAAATCGTTATTTATACGCTAGTTATAGTCAAACTACGCCATTTGTATATTTTAAGGCGATAAAACCAGCTATATATCAATGCATATGGCCATGTTTCGTTGCATCAATTAATGAGAGTAAGCGATATTTTGAGATTCAAGTTGGCAGAAAACCCAGGTTCTTAGAAGCGATCACAATTACTGATTACGAAAAACCAAAAGAGCTTGAGGCAAGATATCTTGTACGAGAAACTAAAGTAAGAGGTCACCAAGCAGCATTTAGAGAGATTGTCTTAGATGCATATAGATCGAGATGTGCGATTACTGGGTTGCCAGAGAAAAAGCTTTTAGAGGCGGCTCATATTATTCCAGATTCTGATGAGTTATCTACGCAGTGTGTTTCTAATGGCATCGCATTAAATCGACTACATCACCGCGCTTACGATGCAGATTTAATTGGGATAGATCCGGAATATCGAATTCACATAGGAACAGCACTAACTTCAATAAAAGATGGACCATTGCTAGAAAATGGTATTCTATCTTTTGATGGTCACAAACTAAACCTGCCCAGAAATAAAAATTCTTGGCCCGATGTTGATTATTTAAATCGTCGATTTGAAAATTTTACTATAGTTAATAGTAAATAACTGTGACTAACTTTTATAGTTAAAAGGTCTGGAGTATATAAATGAAATTCGCAATTCTGGTTCTAAATTCAATGTTTCTGTTACTGTTCGCCAGCACGATTGTCGGGGAATGGGGCAAGGCACCCGCCATCATTGCCTGGATAGGTGTTGCCAATTTATTGATTAATTCAATCTATATTTTTATCAAGGCACCGAATGATTTTGTGCCGGACGAATAATGCCTGACATTACGCGGCGAGCATTTTTAAAGTCCGTCAGTGGGTTGGCTTTAACCCCGTTATTTTCGGCTTTTCCCGCCGCTTTATTTGCCGAAAACGAGGATTCACCGTTTATCACAAAAGCCATTCCGGTATCCGCGGAGCCGATTCCCGTGATCGGCATGGGTACCTGGCAAACGTTTGACGTCGGGGATGATTCGAACGACCGTGCCCGATGTGTGCAGATCCTGGATACATTTTTTCAGCGAGGAGGCGGCATGATCGACTCGTCGCCGATGTACGGTTCCTCGCAGGAAGTGATCGGGCATTGTTTAGCAAAATTAAAACCACACCCGGGTTTATTTTCAGCGACGAAAGTCTGGATTATTGGCAGGGAACTGGGCGAGAACCAGATGGGTCATGCTCAATATCTTTGGGGTTTGCCCGGATTTGATCTGATGCAAATCCATAATTTACTCGACTGGCGTACGCACCTGGAAACACTGAAGGAATGGAAACACACTGGCCGCATTCGTTATATCGGTATCACCACGTCACATGGTCGACGTCATAAGGAACTGGAACAGGCGTTGCTCGAGGAAGACTTTGATTTTGTCCAGTTCACTTATAACGTCGTGGATCGTGAAGTGGAACAACGGCTGTTACCATTGGCGAAGGAAAGAGGTGTCGCCGTGATCATCAACCGTCCGTTTCAACGCGGTGCCCTGATCGATCGCATTCAGGGGAAACCATTGCCGGAGTGGGGCAGCGAGATCGATTGCAACAACTGGCCACAGTTCCTGTTAAAATTTATCGTCTCGCATCCGGCCGTCACCTGTGCGATCCCGGCGACATCGCAAATCGTTCATATGCAGGAAAACATGGGCGCCTGTTATGGCAAACTACCGGATCAACAAATGCGGGAAAAAATGATTTCGTATTTCAATAGCGTCGTATAATAATTTTGAAACTCTCTCTGCTTGAAACGAGTCGGGATTTAATCAACTTCACCCGGCAAATCCACAGCCAGTCATGGATTGCCATTGATACCGAGTTTGAACGGGTGAATACGTATTATCCTGAACTGTGCCTGGTTCAGATTCATGCCGGTGATAAAACGGTATTGATTGATCCACTTGCTATTGACGATTTGCAACCGCTGCACGATATATTGTCCGACACCTCGATTACAAAGGTGTTTCATTCGGCCCGACAGGACCTGGAAGTGTTCTATAACCAGACAAAATCGGTGCCGGAGCCGGTGTTCGATACGCAGATTGCAGCCAGCCTGGTTGGTTTTGACGATCAAATCGGGTATGCCAACCTGGTCAGACAGATGCTTGATATCGATCTGCCGAAGACAGAGACACGCACAAACTGGAAACAGCGCCCTCTGACCGACAAGCAGAAACACTACGCGGCGGATGACGTCATTCACCTGGCGACGCTGTATGAAAAATGTCGGTCGTTGTTACAGCAGCAAAACAAGCAGGATGAATGCGAGCAGCGCTGTGAGGCACTGTTAAATACCGCCCTGTATGAGCCGGATCCACAATTGATGTGGAAAAAGGTCAGGATACGCGATGTCAGTAAACTGAACAGTCAGCAAAAACAATCA
>JBHIXH010000055.1:0-13560 GCA_041984885.1 Gammaproteobacteria bacterium | reverse complement strand
TCCGGGAAACTGCGCGGACCGTTGCACGGCATTCCCATCGCGCTGAAGGATATCTATTCGACGGCCGGGGTGCGGACGACGTGTCATTCGCGATTGCTCGCCGACAATATTCCAACAGAGGATGCGGATACGGTGGCGCGTCTCAAGGAGGCCTACGGCGCGCGGGTCAAGGACATCGGCTTCTCCGGTCATCACCTCGGCATCGCGGTCGACAAGTATCTTCGGCAACAAAACAATAAACTCGTCTCCACCCCAGCGTGCGACAATGTCTGCATCATGAACCGTTTGTAGTAACCGCTGTGCAGCCTCCTGCAATACAATATCACCGGTTTCGAAACCAAGGTCATCATTGATTGGCTTGAAAAAATCTAGATCAACACTTAGCAACGCCAGCTTTTCACTGTGGTCTATCGCCTTTTTCAAGGCGTTACCAATTTGAATCGACAGCAATTTCCTGTTCGGCAAGCCGGTCAAAGCATCGTAATGCGACATATGCTCGAACTCGCCATACAACCTGCGTCGATCGATCGCATGTCGGATAGATCGCGATAACTGCCAGCTTGAAACCTGGCCTTTTACAAGAAAATCATCGGCGCCTACGTGGATGGCTTGCAGCGCAGTCTCGTCGTCGATAGCACCACTGAGGACAACGACCGGCGTATTCGGTTTCTCTGATTTTATCCTGTTGATATTTTCGACACCGACACTGTCTGGCAGGCTCAGGTCGAGCAGGACCAGCGACGGCGACTTTTCTTTTGCCAGCTTGACACCATCCTGCAATGTATTGGCGCAGACTATGTTGCATTCGAATTCGCTACAGGCAGATAACATCTCTTCTGTCAGGGCAACATCAGGTGGGCTGTCTTCAATCAGAAGAATGTCAAGTGAAGGTCGATTATCACTCATTGAATGGCTCCGCTTGTTTTTATTAGATTTCGGCTCCGTTTGGCTCTCTGTCTTTACTTCGCACAGAAACCATAGCGGCCGTTTGAGAATTTCCTGAACAGGAAATTTCAGAAGTAGATGTCACCAGGTTGTAAAGTTGTAAACCTGGAGGCAGGATTTCCTGCACTTACACGGGTATTGGCAAACAGTATTAACTCCTGTAATACGCGGAACAGACCGTATATTCATAATTTTAATTATCAGAATCAGATGCTTAACCCATCCAGACGCAACCCGACAAGCCCGTCCGCCAAGTGGTGTCTGGCTGATACAAGACTTTTGTTATAGTCTGGGTTACCGAATCAATTGGTGTTTTTCCGCTGACGAAAACAGGCACTGGTTTAACATGTCTCTCCTTATCATCGGTCTCGCGCTCTGGGTGCTGGTGCACCTTTATCCCTCTTTGTGCCAACAGTCGCGGGCCAGGCTGATCAGCAAGCTCGGTCTCGGAAAGTACAAGGGGGTATTCGCACTTCTTATTGTTGCATCCCTGACACTGATCGTCCTCGGCTGGCGGGGCAGCAGTGTCGAGTTGCTTTACCCTCCGCCTGCATGGGGAAAACACGCTACGTTTGCCCTGGTGTTATTCACGTTCATATTATTTGTTGCGGCGAAACACAAGACGAATATAAAGCGGGTCCTGCGGCATCCACAACTGACCGGTCTCGTGTTATGGAGTATTGGCCACCTGTTGGCAAACGGTGACAGTCGTTCAGTCGTGTTATTTTCCACGCTTGGTATCTGGGCAATTGTGGAAATGATCATGATCAACCGACGTGAAGGTGCCTGGGTGAAACCGGAACCACTACCCTTGAAGAAGGATGTGATAACCGTGTTCGCCGGATGTGTGATGTATATCGTGCTGTTTTTATTACATCCATACTACACCGGTGTCAGTTTGATCTGATTTTTTTGTGAGTGAAGTTGCAGTGTTACCGCATGTGATAATTGCTGTGTATAACAACCGTCAGCCGAAATGACTCAAGCATCATGAAGCCGGGTATCTCATTCATCGTATTAATTATATGCACCGCTTCGGTTTCAGCTGTCATCGCAGAGGGCGCAGAACACGAAATTATCTGGGTAAAAAATAACGCCCCGCCATTTTATATCCTGTCCGGAGAACAGCGTGGCCAGGCATTCGGTGATCGGGTTCAGCATTTAATCGAGATGCAGCTTCCTGGGTATAACCATGTCACGCTGGAAATGCCACTGGCACGGTTGAACCTGGCGTGGTCAAAACAACTGCCCCGGTGTTTTTCCACGATGATATACGAGCCGTCCGATCAAGAAGATTATTTACTCTCCATACCCAATCTTTACTACCTGCCACACGGAATCATCACAACTACAGCTTTCGCGGCAACACTTCAACGCAACGAAAATGACGCAGTTTCCCTGGTTAAGCTGCTGAGACGGGATGGTATCCGTATGGGCATGAGCACTGGCCGAAGCTATGGAGTTACGCTGGACTCAATTCTTGAACAACATAAAGAGAATATGTCGTTTGTCCGGAGAACCGGCACTGAGGAAACCCGGGGGGTTCTGAATATGCTGGTTAAAGATCGGTTTGATTTTGTCATTGACTATCACTTCCTTCTGGAATTTTACTCAAGTGATAACAGTTTTGCCGATGCACTGGTTTTCCTGCCCATCGCCGAAACTGAAAATGAAGGCGTATCGGGATCGATAGGTTGCACCCGGAATGAATGGGGCAGACTTGTCATCAACGATATTAATCGTGCCATCAGGCAGCTATCAGGTACAGAAGCCTACAGGAATATAATCCGTGACTGGTTGATAGCTCCCGGCAGGGAAAGCCAGTACTGGGAAGGTTATAATAACCAGGTCATTGGCCATACCGGGGAAAATTTACCGGAATAAATTCGGCTTGATTCCTGCTAAAAATCATATCCTGCTTACGGGTATTAAACAGCTTCAGCGATGCACACAACCGGAGTGAACTAAAGTGACAATTCAACCGGCTTGCACACTGTTTTCATATTTTCCTGATCTTGTACTCCTCGATACATTATACAATTCAAGTACGGGGCACATTGATCGGTAGCCGAATCTGTACAGATTGAGCGATTCGACATGGACTTGAGATTAAACCACTCTCTAAAATCCAGAATTATCCTGTATCAGCTGGTATTTTGCCTGGTCCCTGTATTCATCCTGACCGGTATTACTTTTTACCTGGGTTATAAAAATGATCTGAAAACACTTGAAAATCGATTTGACCAGGTGAGAACCAGTTATCTGGAAGGAATTGCCGGTTCAATCTGGACCCTGGATCGAACACTGACCGAGACGCAGATTCGCGGCATTAGTGAACTACCGGATTTTGCCTATGTTGCCGTTGAGGCCGAGGGTGAGCTATTTGCAGAAAACGGTACGCTTCCGCAACACGAAAATATCATCACTCACACCTATCCACTCACTTATACGCAGAACGATAAATATTTCGACCTGGGCAAATTGACCGTCATCGCCGACCTGTCCGACATACGTCAACAGACGGTCAAGAGATTAATCGGCCTGTTTGTCCTGCAGTTCTGCATAATTGTTTTGCTCGTACTGTTTTTATCCTTACTGGTAAACAGGATGATCTTGCGTCACCTGGATGACATGAGTCGGTTCATGCGCAGTTCAAGCACACAGGAGCTGGATATTCCCTACCAGCTTGACCGGAGTACAGGTGACGAGTCCAGGCAGGATGAACTGGATGTGCTGGTAAACGCCTTTAATTACCAGAGGCAGGAACTGAGAAAAAGCCGCAAACGTTATCAGTCCATCGTCGATGATCAAACAGAATTTATCGTCAGGTGGAAACCCGGCGGGATACGTACGTTCGTCAATAAAAGTTATTGCAATTATTTTTCAGTGACCCCTGAAGAAGCGCTGGGAACCAGTTTTTTTCCGTTGATTGAACAGACAGACCTGGACAAGATCCAGGCTCGAATCGGGACGATCACGGCGGACAACCCGGTTGCTTCAGGCGAGCATCGAATGGTACTCACCGACGGGTCCATCAGCTGGGTTTACTGGGTGGATCGCGGTTTGTTTAACGAACACGGTGACTTGATCGAGTACCAGTCGGTCGGCCGGGATATCACCGTATTAAAAAAAGCGACGGAAGCGCTGTTTCTTTCCGAGGAAAAGTTTTACAAGGCGTTCCAGTCGAGTCCGGTCATTTTCATGATCACCCTTGTCGCTGACGGCACCATTATTGAAGTCAATCATACTTACGTGCAACTCAGCGGCTGGAGTCGGGGGGAATCAATCGGCAAAACCACGGTTGAATTAGGCATGCTGCAACCCGAACAACGCGATGCCATGATCAACAAGATCCATGAGAACGGCTACTTCAGGGACGTGGAAATCAGTTACAACACCAAATTCGGCAGTGAAAAGATAGGCCTGGTATCTGCGCAGGTAATCGAGATATCGGGTGAGCCATGCCTGATTTCCATGGTGCAGGATATTACGCTGCAGAAACAGGCAGAGAATGCACTTAAAGAGAGTGAAGCACGGTTGCAGGAAGCGCAGGAGGTGGCCGATTTAGGCCATTGGTCATGGGACCCCAATACAAAAAAAATCTCCTGCAACAGTATTGTCTTTCGTATTTTTGGATTCGAGCCTTTCAGCTTTGAACCTACGTTCCGCGATTTCATCAATGTTTGTCACCCGGACGATCAGCGTCTGGCAGCAAAAATTCTGCAGGAAGAAGTGAAAACGGTCAGGGAACGGGTATTCCGCGTTATCTGGCCGGACAAAACCGTGCATCACGTACTGACTACGGTACGCAGGGATGAGGATACATCCGGAAATTTAATCAGGCTGTTTGGTATTGCCCAGGATGTTACCTACAGAAAGCAGACCGAACATGCGCTTCTCGACAGCGAGCGTCGCCTCAAAGAGGCACAGAAGATTGCCAAACTTGGCTATTGGCACTGGGATCTGCATAGCCGGGAAATCCTGTGGAGCGAGGAACTGACCCAGCTGCTCAACCTGAATCCGGAAAAATCAGTACAAAAACAATTCATCCGTATATTGCATCCTGATGATCGTGAATTTGTGCTGGATATCTTTCGCGGTAAAACCCAACTGGAAAAAAACAGTGAGTTTCGCGCCATTCTAGACAATGGTGAGCAGCGCACCATGTATTTCACCGGCCGATCCGAACTAAACAGTGCCGGCAAGCCGGCTTTTCTGCACGGTATTGTGCAGGACATCACTGAATTGAAAAGATATGAACAGGAACTGCGCGAATCTGAACAGAAATTTTCCAAGGCGTTTCTATCCAGTCCGTATCCAATCTCGATCACCCAACTCGGCACCGGCCTGTTACTTGAAGTCAACCAGGCAGCTGAAAAACTGCTTGGCTACGATCGATCCGAATTGATCGGGCACTCACCCCTGGACCTTTCCATCTGGGTAAACCCGGAAATCCGTGAGTACATGATCAACCAGCTGTCAATCGGCGAGCCTATCCGTGAACTGCAGGCAGATGCGCGCGCCAAAAACGGAAAGATCATTCACTGCGAAGTCTCTGCTGAACTTATTACCCTTGAGGACGAACCGTGCCTGGTCGTGATCATCCACGATATAACCAAACGCAAGAAGGCGGAAATTGAACTGCTGCTGTCACGTGAGCGGCTACGTAACCTGGTCAATCAACTGGAAGACATTCGTGAGGACGAACGCGCCGGCATTGCCCGGGAATTACATGATGAACTGGGACAGGCTTTGACCGGTCTGAAATTGGATCTGTCAACGGTTTTTCAGAATATTGAATCAGACACGGTTCGCGATCAACTGAGCAAAATGATCGCGAATATAGACAGCACCGTCGATATTGTCCGTAAGATATCGTCTGAACTGCGGCCACCGATGCTGGACGACCTCGGTCTGGTCGCCGCCATGGAATGGGTAACGAATGGTTTTATAGAACGTAGCAACATTCAGGGCGATCTTGCAATTAATTGCAACGAACCTGAACCGGAACATGCGCGTGACACGGCAATTTTTCGCATCTATCAGGAGGCCCTGGTCAATATAGCCAGACACAGCCAGGCGGACAATTTTCAAGCGACGTTGAAAATCACGGGAGATAGATTAAATTTAACCATAGTGGATAACGGAGTTGGCATTACCGATGAGCAGCTGAACGATGTCAGTTCAATCGGGCTGATTGGCATGTATGAGCGGGCTGCTCATATCGGGGGAAGCGTTTCGGTCAGTAATGTTCCATCTGGTGGAGTCTCCGTTCAACTTGAAGTACCGCTATAACATGTACGCAGCAGGCATAGATTCATGACGAATATATTTATCGCCGACGATCACCAGATGGTGCGAGAAGGGATTAAGCACTTTATTCAGGCAGGTGATGGCTTGGAACTCTGTGGCGAAGCCATCGACGCTGATGAATTATTCGAAAAACTGGGCGAAGCCGATGCGGACATATTATTGCTGGACATCTCCATGCCCGGTCCCGGATTCCTGGAGACACTGCGACGTCTGGGCAGGTCTTTCCCCGACATTAAAATACTCGTGTTAAGTTCACACGCAGAGGAACAATACGCAAAACGATCTTTCAAGGCAGGCGCACGTGGTTATCTGACGAAGAATCATTCGCCGGAGGAACTGTTGTCTGCCATCAACCGGATTGATAACGGCGGTAAATACATCAGCCAGTCGCTTGCGGAAAAACTGGCATTCGATATTGATGACGATAGCAAAGGTCAGCCACATGAGCAGCTTTCGCAACGTGAATACCAGATACTTTGTCTGCTGGGCGAGGGCAGGAGTGTCAGTAACATAGCACAGGACCTGTCTCTCAGCCCGAAAACGGTCAGCACCTATCGATCCCGTATTCTTGACAAGCTGCAAATCAATACCACATCAGAACTGATACGTTACGTCATCAACCACAGCCTGATACAGTAATCTGTGCCACGCCCGGCAGAGGCATCTGGCATTTGTAGGACGAATACCTACACGACCGTGACAGTCTGACCGACATATATTCTCCCGGCAGTTACGTATATTACAGTCGTAATAATTTATAGCCCGGAACACATTCATTCTTCATGAGCACTCTCAACACCAGTACAAGTGTCGTCATTGCGGACGACTCAGCACCACTCAGAGACAGACTGCGTGAGATTGTTGAGTCCATTGCCCGTCTTCATCTGGTAGCCGAAGCAGTAAATGGCAATGACACGCTGACCCTGGTAAAAAAACACGAACCAATGATTTTACTCCTGGACATCAACATGCCCGGACTGAACGGCATTCAGGTATTAAAGGCACTCGCTGAGTCGTTGACTGACCTGATCATCGTGGTATTAACCAATCATGCAGAAGAGGTCTATGTAAACACCTGTTTCAAACTCGGCGCCTCCTACTTTCTGGATAAAACGAAAGACATTAACCGGCTTAAACCCATTCTGGAAAACATCACACAGGAATCCATTTCCCGGCAATCGTCCGATTTGTAGGTTTTGTCCTACATTACGCATCTGCACACTCTGACAATCCGGTACAACCCTCGCTGATTCAGGAATTTTCCCCTTTACCTAGAATGGACATCAATATGAAACACATGGAAAACAGAAAATTGTCAAAATCTTTAAAAAAGCTGAAAATTCTGGTCGCTGACACGAATACGTCTATCAAGGATTTATTGCTCGATCTGACGCTGGATAATCGCTATCTGGAAATCGTCGCCGTCGCGAGCACGGAGACAGAAGCGATAGAATTATTTGAAGAAACAGAACCCGACTGCATTATGATCGATAAATCAGTTCCCAATAAAATGGGAAAGAAATTTGCTGATATGATTTACCTGCATAAAGATTTACTCATCCTGGATCTGACTAATTTTCTTCACCTGTTGATGATGAAGGATGTGAATGAAAATCAGAAACGCAAATTGTTTGAGCTGATAGATGGAGACAAAACCGGGACTTAATCCGGGTTCGTAATCGGGGATATGGCGCGCCTGGGAGGACTTGAACCCCCAACCCTCGGGTTCGAAGCCCGATACTCTATCCAGTTGAGCTACAGACGCAGATATTCATTTTTTCCACGAGCCTTCACCCATCCATGGTGGGGGCTGCCAGCTCGTCTTCCCTGACTCGCGTTCGGTGAACTGCGTTTGACCACCGGACAAACGTTTCACCTCACCCAGTTGAGCTACAGACGCAGATATTCATTTCGACCGTTCTATTTAACACCGCTTCGCGCCGCAATAACAATTGGCGCGCCCGACAGGATTTGAACCTGTGACCTTTGGCTTCGGAAACCAACACTCTATCCAACTGAGCTACGGGCGCATTCATTCTTTTCTGCCACGAGTCCTTACCCCTCCCATCTTGGGACATAAGATGTTTCCCTTTTCAGTAAGTGACTTTCGCGCAGGCATCCATGCCTTAACTTACACGATTCTCTAAACCCCAGCCTCGCCATCCGCTGGCTCGGCGCTCACCGGGAGAAAGATACGTTAAGTATCTTTCTCTTCATCCGGCTCGCCCAACTGAGCTACGGGCGAAAAATGTGAATACTCACTATCTATAAAAATATTTCTTAATAATGTTTTTACGCAAATACTATTTATATCTGTATGATGCACAGAAGACTGCATTTTGTGGCCGCAGATGCTAGCGGAAACGACGCAGTCGCGTCCACATGGAAGTTTTCTGAGTCAGATACAGACGGTATACTTGCCGACTGATTTTAAAACGATAAACAAAGATTAACATTATTACTTGTCACCAGGGGACCCAAGAATGAGTCAAGAACAGGATAAAATCTTTTTCCGCAATTACACGCTCGTGCTCGTATTGATTGCGGTAATGATGGTCGTATTCATCGTCATTGCCCGCATCATCGGCACAGACGAAGAAGCCATGGCCAAACAACGAGAATCGATGATAGCGAACCAAACCGCCCCGGTAGGAGAGGTCAGTGTCGTTGGTGAGGAACCCGTCGCTGCAGCCGAGCCAGCCGGCGGAGCCGTTGATGGCAAATCCATCTACGAAGGTCTATGTGTTGCCTGCCATGGTGTCCCTGGTATTGGCGCACCGGTTACCGGTAATGCTGAAGACTGGGCACCGCGTATGGAGAAAGGCATGGAGATGCTATATAGCAACGCGATCAACGGTTATACCGGAGAACAGGGCTACATGATGCCGGCCCGTGGTGGCGGAGACCTGAGTGACGACGAGGTCAAGGCCGCGGTCGATTACATGGTGGAACAGAGCAGCGGTGGTGATGCGGGCGGCGACGCAACAGCCGCTGCCGGTAAAAGTGGCGAAGAAGTCTACAACGGCATGTGTGTTGCCTGCCACGGTGTCCCCGGTATCGGCGCACCGGTTACCGGCGTAAAAGAGGATTGGGTCGCCCGTATCGAGCAGGGCATGGAAACCTTGTATCAAAAAGCCATCGACGGCTTTGTCGGCGAGAATGGCATGATGCCGCCGCGCGGTGGTGGCCAATTCACTGACGACGAAGTCAAGGCCGCCGTTGACTACATGGTAGAGAAAAGCCAATAAGAGCTATTTTTGCAAGATCCAAAAGGAGGCTTCGGCCTCCTTTTTTTTGTGACAGCAGGGTTGCGCTCACGTAGCAGGCCATCGATCTGATGTTTAATCACAGGCTACGGCTTATTGATTGATTGCATGTTGATACGCCTGTTCAGACAACTGACTCCATGCGGCGTAATCCTTGCTGAAATTTGTGTACGCATCGTAGACACGTTTAAATTTCGGATTTTTGGCGGCTTCCTCGGTAAAGGTTTCCTCGGCCACGACCTTCAGTTTTGCCATGACTTCATCCGGGAACGGCAGTACCTGCACATTTTTCTGGTCGCGTAATTCCTTTAACGCCTGCTGGTTGTGAAACTCCATCTCGCCATAGATCCATTCGCTGACAGCGCGCGCCGTGACCTCGACCATCTTTTGTAAATCCACCGGTAATTGTTGCCAGGCAGTTAAATTAATCATTAATTCAAACTCGCTGCCGGGTTCGTGCCAACCGGGATAATAATAATATTTTGCAGCGCGGTTCAGCCCGAGACGCAGATCATGAAACGGCGCCACCCATTCGGTCGCATCGATCGTGCCGCGCTCAAGTGCGGTATAGATCTCGCCGCCGGCCATTAATACCGGATTACCACCGGCACGTTTCAGCACCTTGCCACCGAGACCGGGGATACGCATGCGCAGTCCCTGAATGTCGTCCATACTTTCTATCTTTTTATTAAACCAGCCGCCCATCTGCACACCGGTATTACCCATCGGAAACGCAATCAGGTTAAATGGCCGATAGATCTCCTGCCAAAGCTCAAGTCCACCACCACCATATAACCAGGCATTCATCCCGCGTGCAGTCATACCAAACGGTACCGATGAGAAGAATTGTGCCTCCGGCACCTTGCCGGCCCAGTAATACGCTGACCCATGCCCCATCTGTACCGAACCCTGTGATACCGCATCAAACACCTGTAACGGTGGGACCAGTTCGCCGCCGGCAAATACCTGCACCTGCATGCGGCCATTACTCATGGTTTTAATATCATCGGCAAACTTCTGTGCGCCTTCCTGAAAGATGGGAAAGTTGGCTGGCCAGGTGGTCACCATTTTCCAGCGAAAGCTTTCGTTACTTGTCGATGATGCCGCGCCGCCGGTCGTGTTGTTACCACTGTCACAGGCGACAAGAATCAGAAATGCAGATAATAACAATGATATTTTCATATTCATGGATTGCTTTATTATAATGCTGGTTGCTTGTGGACCCGGCTTTACGCTGCCGACAGGCCGGCATAGGCCAGCACCAGCCATTTCGAACCGGCCTGTTCAAAGTTTACCTGCACCCGCGCGTGACTGCCTTCCCCTTCCACGTTTAACACCACGCCTTCACCAAAGCGTTTATGTGACACGCGTTGACCGAGTGAGAAGCCGGTGTCATTGGTATTACTCACCGGGGTGGACCGCTTGCGAAAGAATTCCTGTTGCACCGTGCCGCCCAGTCGCACCTCGTTCAGCAATTCCACCGGCAACTCACGCAAAAAACGCGATGGCTGCGGGTAATAATCACTGCCATGCATGCGCCGGTGTTGCGTATGCGTTAATGTAAGGTGTTGTTGTGCCCGTGTGATACCGACGTAACAAAGTCGGCGTTCCTCCTCCAGTTGTACCGGGTCCTCGCTGCTGCGTTGATGCGGAAACAAGCCTTCTTCCAGGCCAACAAGAAATACTTTCGGAAACTCCAGGCCTTTGGCCGAATGTAACGTCATGAGATAAACCGAGTTGCTGTTATCCTCGGCCTGCGTATCACCGGATTCGAGCGCGGCATGCGACAGGAACGCCGACAACGGATCCATGTCACCGTGTTCTTCTTCATCATAACGAAAACTGCCGGCGGCACTGACCAGTTCCTCCAGGTTTTCAATGCGCGCCTCGCCTTTCTCGCCTTTTTCCTTGCGAAAGTGATCGATCAGGCCGCTCTTTTTAATCACGACGTCGACTGCTTCATCCAGTTCCCGATCCTCGATCGCATTCGCCATGTTCGTAATCAATACCAGGAACGTTTCCAGCGCTGTTGTCGCGCGCGCAGCAAGCAATTTATGCTGCACCAGGTGCGCAGCCGCCTGCCATAACGAACGTTGTTCACTACGCGCCAGGTTACGTATCTCCTGTACCGTGCGCTGGCCGATACCGCGTGTCGGCGTATTAATGATCCGTTCGAACGACGCATCGTCTTCACGTATCTTGCACAGGCGCAGATACGCCAGCGCATCCTTGATCTCGGCACGTTCATAGAAGCGCATACCGCCATAGACGCGATACGGAATTGATGCCTGCATTAATTGTTCTTCAAAGTTACGCGACTGTGCACTGACGCGATACAAGATTGCATAATCATCATAGCGGTCGCCCTGATGCTGACCGCTGCGGATACGATCGATCACAAAACGACTTTCGTCCTGCTCGTTATAGGCCATGTACATATCGATCGCATCACCATCATCACCGTCCGTCCAGAGTTCCTTGCCGAGCCTGCCCTGGTTGTTCGCGATCAGCGAGTTGGCCGCTTTTAAGATACGCGCCGTTGATCGATAGTTCTGCTCAAGGCGTAACAGGTCGGTATTGGCAAAATCATGGCTGAACTGCTGCATGTGATCGATACGTGCCCCGCGCCAGCTGTAGATGCTCTGGTCATCATCACCGACTGCAAACAGGTTGCCGTCGCTGCCGACGAGCAGGCGTAACCAGGCGTACTGCAGTGTGTTCGTGTCCTGAAATTCATCCACGAGTACGTGTCGAAAACGTTCGCGATAATGCTGAAGCACGCCGGCATTATCACGAAACAATTCAAATGCGCGTAATAACAGCTCGGCAAAATCAACGAGACCGGATCGTTCGCATTGTTCCTGGTAATTCGCGTAGATGCGGATCATCTGTGCCAGTGTCGGATCGTTCTGATCCTCGATTTGATGTGGTCTCAAACCATCGTCCTTGCGTGCATTGATAAACCATTGCGCTTCTTTTGGAGGAAACTGCGATTCGTCGATTTCCATGGCACGGATGACGCGACGGATCAGACGATATTGATCGTCGCTATCAAGGATCTGAAAACTCTGCGCCAGTCGCGCCTCTTCCCAGTGCGAACGCAACAGTCGATGCGCCAAGCCATGAAACGTACCGACCCACATACCGCCGATCGGTCGTTCGAGTAACGCTTCAATGCGCCCCTGCATTTCCCGCGCGGCCTTGTTGGTAAACGTGACAGCCATGATACCGAGCGGACTCGCCTGTCCGGTCTCGATATACCAGGCGATGCGATGCACCAGCACACGCGTCTTGCCGGAACCGGCCCCGGCAAGCACGAGTATGTTACCGGTCGGCGCGCCGACAGCGGCACGTTGAGCTTTATTCAGGGGATCAAGAACGGCAGAAACATCCATCGGCGAATTCTAACAGTCGGCGACAAGAACAGCGAAGGTGAATATTTACAGGCACATCTTGGTGTACACTGCAAAAAAACATGAAAGGATAAGCAGTGAGTTCACAAGCACCAAAACCCGCGTTATATGATCTGACGCAACACATCATCAGCGAGGCCAGGGCTCAGGGCGCGACTGCGGCCGAGGCGGAGATCGGTACCGGCACCGGCCTGACGGTGACAGCTCGGCTCGGCGAGATCGAAAAGATCGAGCATGAACGCGACAAGGCGCTCAGTGTGACCGTCTATATCGGCCAGCAAAAAGGCACGGCCAGCAGTTCCGATTTCTCCCGGGCCGCGATCACCGAAACCGTGACTGCCGCCTGCAATATTGCCCGTTTTGCCAGTGAAGATAGCTGCGCCGGCCTCGCCGATGCGGAATTAATGGCCAGCGAGATACCGGACCTGGACCTGCATTTTCCCTGGGACATCACGGCCGAGGCCGCGACCGACCTCGCAATCGAATGCGAATCGATCGCGCGCGATGCGGATGCACGTATTGAAAACTCGGATGGCTGCGTCGTCAGCACGTATGCCGGCGAGCATGTCTATGGCAACAGCAATGAATTTATCGGTGGCTGGTGCTGGTCGTCGCACATGCTC
>JBHIXH010000054.1:9428-14512 GCA_041984885.1 Gammaproteobacteria bacterium | reverse complement strand
GAAAGGCGAATCGGCCGCGTAAATGGATCATGAAAGATCATACGTTGTTTGAACTGGCACGCGATTGCCCGGAAGATCGCGACGGTCTGCGAAAAATCCGTGATTTGGGTGACAAGACGATCAATCGATACAGCCAACAACTGCTGCAACTGATTCACGAATAGTTTATGGACCTGATAACACAGGGGTTACTCGGGGGTGTCGTTGCGCAATCGGTCGCCAACAGGGAGGAAAAACGGCTCGCCACGGTTATCGGTATCACATCCGGCCTGTTGGCCGATACCGATGTCTTCATCAAGTCCTCCGGTGATCCGTTACTCGCACTTGAGTTTCATCGTCATTTCACACATGCACTCGTGTTCATTCCATTCGGGGCAGCAATGGCAATGCTGTTGCTGTTACCGATCATGCACCGCTATTTTTCGTTACATCGGTTGTATGTTTTATGTCTTGCCGGCTATGCATTCAGTGGCTTGCTGGATGCCTGCACCAGTTATGGCACGCATCTGTTCTGGCCGTTTACCGATGAGCGTATTTCGCTGAATATCATCTCTATTATCGACCCGGTATTTACACTTATACTTTTGATTGCATTACTCGTGGAATTACGCATCAGGGTTCGAACTGCGGCATTTGCCGGTTTATTCTTCTGCCTGATTTATCTCGGCTTTGGCTATTCTCAAAGACAACAGGCGCAGTCGGTTATCGAACGCACGATTGCATTACGTGGACATAATCCGAAACAGGTGATCGTCAAACCGACGCTGGGCAACTTGATTCTCTGGCGTTCGATCTATATTGAGTCGGATAGCATTCATGTGGATGCCATTCGGCTTGGAATCTTTACCGATGACTATGTCTACGAGGGGGAATCCGTACCATTATTCAACGCTGCACAAGCGCTAGCCGGTGTTGCTGCGGACAGCACGCTTGGTAATGACATCAGTCGATTTAAACACTTTTCAGCCGGTTACATTGCGCTGGATCCAACGCAGCAGAATGTGATCGGTGATATTCGTTACAGTCTTGTGCCAAACAGTATTAAACCACTTTGGGGCATAGTCTTCGATCCGGGACAACCGGATCAGCACGTCGACTATCGTTTTTTTCGTGAAGTCGATTCCAGTACCCGACAGCGGTTTCTCGACATGCTGTTCGGGCGACAGAAAGCGGTTCCGCTATAAATATGATTCTTTTAGACTGTCTGTATGGAGACCTTACCGGACTATCTGCGTGATAATCTGAAATTCATCTCGGTCGGACTGAATCCGTCTGTCATATCTGCCGAGAAAGGTTTTTATTACGCGAATCCGCGTAACCGTTTCTGGAAAGCGCTCAATCAATCACGCCTGATCAGCGCACCGCTGGAACCGTCCGCCGCATCCATACAGGCCCTGTTTGACAAGTTTCAGATCGGGTTTACCGATCTGGTCAAGCGTCCGTCACGTATGGGCAAGGACTTAAAAGTAGCTGACTATCGGCAGTGGGCACCGGTGTTAAGAGAAAAGCTGACCCGGTATCAGCCGTCGGTGGTCTGGTTTCATGGCGTCGGCACCTATAAATACTATTTAAAATATGCCGAGGACACGCAGCGCGAGGTAAAGCTCGGGCCGCAGAATCATGCCATCGGTAAATCCAGTATTTTTGTCACACCCAACTCCAGTCCGGCGAATGCAAGTTATTCGCTTGATGATTTAATCAAGTCGTATAATGAACTGGTCAGTTATCAGATTCGGGTATCCATCGGGTTGGGCTAGTCATGTTAATTCAATTCTCATCTTCTGCCACCGGCGATGTATTGATGTTTTCTGATATCGCGAAAAAATTATTACGGCTCATGGGCCAGTCCGGCAATATTCCGGGTGGTATCGCGCCGGAT
Source organism: Gammaproteobacteria bacterium (assembly GCA_041984885.1). Taxonomy (GTDB): domain Bacteria; phylum Pseudomonadota; class Gammaproteobacteria; order Eutrophobiales; family Eutrophobiaceae; genus UBA4486. The sequence goes on along the minus strand of JBHIXH010000054.1, from coordinate 12,633 downwards.
AAAATCGCCTCAGCGTTACAGCAATTACAGGATGCGGTCACCGAACAGCCTGCAGAAGCAGATTCCGATCCGGATGCAGAAAAAGACAATGAGCCACAAGTCGGATTGGCGACACGCGCCTGGCCATTGATAGAAATGCTAAAGGCGGCCGAGCGGGAACAGGTCGGAATCATCTGGGAGAAAAAAGGTTAAAGGAAGCCGTGGATAACACGCCAACCGAATCGGATTCGATCCTGCAGTTTACCCGCAAGGGCAAGGTCAAGCGGCCAAAGAAGCAACGCCGGAAACTGAAATGGCATATCCCGGAGTTACTGAAACTTGAAAGGCTGATCTATGAACACCAGCATGTGGTCAGCGTCAATATCGAGCACAGGGTCAGGTCAGGGAATCTGGAATTACCGATTTACTCGGTCACGCTCGGTCAGCAACAGGCGAAAGTCCCGACACTGTTTGTGCTGGCCGGTGTACATGGTATCGAGCGGATCGGCAGCCAGGTAAATCTGGCGTTACTGCATACGCTGCTTGAACGTCTTGCCTGGGATGAATCATTACAGCAGATGCTGGAAAAAATGCAGATCGTGTTTTTACCGATCTTGAATACCGGCGGTATGTATAAAAATCGGCGCGCCAACCTGAATGGTGTTGACCTGAACCGAAACGCACCGATTGAGAGTGAGGATGACGTCGGACGTTTTGTTGGTGGACAGCGCTACTCGAATAAATTGCCCTGGTATCGTGGCCTGAAAGATGCGGCCATGGAAGCGGAGAACCTCGCGTTACAGACTGTCATTCAAAGGCATATCGCCGACCAGCCATTTGCGCTGGCGCTGGATATCCATTCCGGTTTCGGATTTCGCGATCAAATCTGGTTTCCGTATGCGTACCGGCGGGAGCCGATGCGCGATATCGATCAATACATGGCATTAAAACTGTTGTGGGATCGCAGTTATCCGCATCATGAATATATCTATGAACCACAGTCCGTGCATTACCTGACCCATGGCGATTTATGGGATTATTTCTACAAGCAACTGCACCACAGGCCGGGTGTGTTCATGCCGCTAACGCTGGAGATGGGTTCATGGGCCTGGATAAAAAAACGACCGACGCAGATATTCTCCTATTTTGGCCTGTTTAATCCGGTGGTCGAACACCGCCAGGCACGCGTGTTGCGCCGACATCTTGCCTTGTTTGATTTTTTGATCAGTGCGACGTTGAATTATGAAAACTGGTTGCCGCAGGAGAATCAAAAACAACAGTTGCGGCAAATGGCGATGAACACATGGTACAACAACGAGACGTAAACTGGATTCTACTTCGTGGTCTCGGTCGCGAGCTTGAACACTGGGGCGACTTTCTCGACAGGTTTCAGCAAGCCGCTGGCAGTGACCACACGCATTGCATCGATATTCCGGGCAATGGTCAGTTTTATCAACACCCGTCACCGCTCGGTATTGCCGAATATGCCGAACATGTCATTGCACAAGCGCAGCATATCGAGGCACCCATCGGTCTCGTTGGATTATCTCTTGGCGGCATGATCGCGATTGAACTGGCGCAAAAGCTGGCTCCGGATCGGGTTAAATTCTGTGTCGTCATCAATACCAGCACGGGGTTTAATCTGCCCTATCAGCGCGCAAAGATCAGCGCGTTGCCTTATGCGTTAAAACTGGTACTGAAGTTTTCTGCTGAGTCCAGAGAAAAACAGGTGTTATCGTTTGTCAGTAACCTGCAGGCAGACAATCAGGAATTATTACAGCACTGGACCAGCGTGCGCAGGGCCCGGCCGGTTTCCCTGGTTAACATCATTCGACAATTGCTCGCAGCTGCCCGGTATAAACCGGCAATCGACAAGCCGGACTGTCAGGGCCTGTTGCTTTGTTGCGATAAAGACAAGCTGGTTGAGGTTGCCTGTACCACGAGATTGCAGCAGCTATGGGGCTGGCCCGTGTATATTCACCCGACCGGTGGACATGACCTGCCGCTGGATGATCCGGACTGGATCATTGACAAGATACGAGCCGAACGCTTTCTTTAAAATATGCACTTACTCGATCAACTTGCCGAGCAAAAAATTGCCGATGCCATTGCCAACGGTGAATTATCGAATTTACCCGGACAGGGGCAGCCGTTGCCGGAAGATGACTGCCAGTTTGTTCCTGAGGAATTACGTGTCGCCTATCGTATTATGAAAAACGCAAACCTGTTGCCAGCCGGGTTACAGGTACGCAAGGAGATCAATCAGATCGAAACCCTGCTGGCAATCGCAGAAAACGATCAGCAAAAAATGCAATTACATCGAAAGATGCAATTCCTGCTTATGAAACTGGATTCTTCAACAACGCATTCACTGCTGCTGAACGAGGCGTATTACCGGGACAGGATTGCTCACCGCAAATGAAGCAGCGATTCTCATGTTTTTCCTGTGTTTTACTCGTCGCTGTTTTATCGGCGAATACGGCGTGCGTCGGTGTACCGGAAGACATAACCGTCGTACAGAATTTTCAACTGGAACGCTATCTTGGTCGCTGGTATGAAATTGCCCGACTTGATCACTCTTTCGAGCGGGGATTGTCACGCGTCACTGCCGATTACAGTCTGCGCGACGATGGCGGCATCCGTGTTATCAATCGTGGTTTTAACGCGCAAGAACAGCAATGGGCAGAAGCAGAGGGACGCGGATATTTCGTTGACAAACCTGACAAGGGACAGTTAAAGGTCTCGTTTTTTGGGCCTTTCTATGGTGCATATAACATCATTGATCTGGATAAAGAAGACTATGCCTGGTCACTGGTCGCAGGACCCAATCGCGATTATCTGTGGATACTCAGCAGAAAACCGGTGCTTCCCGCCGGGATTCAGTCAAGACTGATAGAGACCGCTGCCGCACTCGGTTTTGCTACCGACGAACTGATCTTCGTGCAGCACGAATAGACTAAACAGTATCAGTGCCGGACAAACGTACCGGCTTTGCGTATGATGGCGAGCAATAACTTTATATTACAGGTATAAACAGGAGAATATCATGGCTACAGCAAGCGCCCGACACATACTGGTAGAAACCGCAGACGAATGTCAGCAACTGAAAGACAAGATCGAGGCAGGCGAAGATTTTGCCGAACTGGCACGCGAACATTCAAAGTGTCCCTCAGGTCGCAAGGGCGGTGAACTCGGTGAATTCGGCCCCGGTCAAATGGTCGAGGCA
>JBHIXH010000054.1:0-9418 GCA_041984885.1 Gammaproteobacteria bacterium | reverse complement strand
GTTTTTAGCGCCGAAGTGAATATCGTACAGGGACCGGTGCAAACAGAATTCGGCTTTCACCTGCTTGAAGTGACCAGCCGTAGCGATTAACAGATACCATCACTCGAACATCGCCTCGAGATCAATACTCGTGGTTTTGCCGAGATGCTGGTGATTTTCCTCAAGCCAGCGCTCGGCAGATTCGTAACCGACAGCTTTTAATTTTTCAATCATATCCGGTGAGGCTTCGTAGCGACTTTCCGGTGCCAGCTTGCGGATGTATTCATCACCATGAATGATATGAATACGAATGTTGTTTAATCGTTTTTCCAGCGCACCACCGGCACGCCACTGATCATTGATATAACGTTTACAAAACGCGATCGCACGCATTTCACGCAAAAAGCTGGCACTGAAAGCGATTTCACTGAACCGACTGCGTATCATCTCCATTGTTGCCGGCAATTCGTCACGCGATAACGGATGCACGATAACTATCACGATATCTGCCGCTTTACCTTCAAAAATCAATGGAAATATCGGTGGATTCCCGGCAAAGCCGCCGTCCCAGTAGTTTTCATCATCAATGCTGATCGCATGATGCAGCGAGGGTAAACAGGCCGAAGCCAGAATATGATCGACAGTCAGTTCCTGGCGTCGAAAGATCTTTAACTTGCCGGTCTTGACACTGGTTGCAGCAACAAAACATTTCGGGTCGATATTTTTTTTCAGTCGCCTGAAGTTGATATGTTTTTCGAGTAACTCGCGCAATGGATTCAGATCGGCTGGATTAAACACGTATGGCGCAAAGAACTGCGTCATGTGTAGAAACATGTCGAGGTTTAACTTGCCACTATCGACGTTCAGTATCGGTATATCACCAAGGTCATAACTGGGTTTGAAAATTCGGTTGAACGTCTGACCGAGGTCACACCAGAAATCATCAAGACGTTTAATGGCAGTTTCGTTCGAGGTCGACTCGCTCAACCCGTCGCTTAATAGACAGCCGTTCACGGCACCGGAACTGGTTCCGCTGATACCATCAATTTTCAATTCGGGTTCTTGCAGCAGGCGGTGTAACACGCCGTAGGTGAACGCTCCGTGCGAGCCGCCACCCTGTAATGCGATGCTGATAGGGATTTCCTTCGACACAGTACAACTCCAACAGATTGTGCAGTGCACAAATTAGCAATTATTGAACCGGATAACAACCGGTAAAAATGTGACAAGTTACTGATTATAAACACTAAATGCATATAAAATTTAAAAGTCCAGAGGTGAAAAAGAAACTCACTGGTTGGTGCAAGGAAACAATGCAGCGGATTGGTCGTTTAACGTGTGGCAGTGAATTCTGCCGTCTGCCAGGTGATTGAACTGGTCGCATTGCCCGCCCGGGTTGAAACCCCCATAATCCGCGCATCTTTTTTTCAACTCATTGGTTTTTTCATGGCTCAATACGTATACACGATGATCGGTGTCGGCAAAGTCGTGCCACCGAAACGTGAAATTTTAAAAGACATATCTCTCTCATTTTTCCCCGGTGCCAAGATCGGTGTGCTCGGATTAAACGGTGCCGGTAAATCCACGTTACTGAAGATCATGGCGGGCCTCGATACCGAGATAAACGGCGAAGCCCGACCGATGCCGGACATCAATGTCGGCTACCTGCCGCAGGAACCGCAACTGGATGAGGCGAAAGACGTGCGCGCCAATGTCGAAGACGGCATCCAGGAACCGCTGGGCGCAATGCGCGAGCTGGAAGAAATCTATGCCGCCTATGCGGAAGAAGACGCGGACTTCGACGCGTTGGCCAAACGCCAGGAACGTTGCGAAAAAGTTATCGAGGCCTGGGATGCACATAACCTGGATAACACGCTCGAGCGTGCGGCCGATGCCCTGCGACTGCCAGCGTGGGAGGCGAATATTAAAACCCTTTCCGGTGGTGAAAAACGTCGAGTCGCGCTCTGCCGGTTATTGTTATCCCGACCGGATATGTTGTTACTGGATGAGCCAACCAACCATCTGGATGCCGAATCCGTATTCTGGCTGGAACGTTTTCTTGCGGACTTTTACGGTACCGTTGTTGCCGTCACGCATGATCGGTATTTCCTCGATAATGTGGCCGGCTGGATACTGGAACTGGACCGTGGCCATGGCATTCCGTTTGAAGGCAACTATTCACAATGGCTGGAGAACAAGGAACAACGGCTGGAGCATGAAGAGCGGACTGAATCGGCCCGGCAAAAGGCAATGCAACAGGAACTGGAGTGGGTACGTACAGCGCCTAAAGGCAGACACAGTAAAAGCAAGGCACGTCTGGCGCGTTTCGAAGAGATGAGTTCGCAGGAATTCCAGAAACGCAGTGAGACGAATGAAATCTATATCCCGCCGGGAGAGCGTCTTGGTGACAAGGTGATCGAGTTCAGGCAGGTCAGCAAGGGTTTTGATGGCCGCCAGTTGATCGGCGACCTCAGTTTTATTGTTCCTAAAGGCGCCATCGTCGGCATCATTGGTGGTAACGGTGCCGGTAAGTCGACACTGTTTCGCATGATCAGTGGCTCAGAACAACCGGACTCAGGCACGATCGAGATCGGCGACAGCGTGCAGGTGGCGTTTGTGGAGCAAGGCAGGGAGGGCCTGGAAAATGACAAGACGGTCTGGGAGGCCGTCTCCGGCGGGCTGGATAACCTCGTCATCGGAAATTATGAAGTCAGTTCGCGTGCCTATGTTGGCCGCTTTAATTTCAAGGGGTCGGATCAACAAAAACGTGTTGGTGATCTGTCCGGTGGTGAACGAGGTCGTTTGCACCTGGCGAACACACTGAAGCAGGGTGCGAATGTGTTGCTGCTTGACGAACCTTCAAACGATCTTGATGTGGAAACGTTACGTGCGCTGGAAGAAGCATTACTCGCGTTTCCCGGTTGTGCATTAATTATCTCGCATGATCGCTGGTTTCTCGATCGCGTTGCCACACATATGCTGGCATTTGAGGATGACGGTGAAGTGGTATTTACCGAGGGTAACTTCAGTGACTATCATGAAGACTTTACCCGCCGTAAAGGTGAAGACGCGACTCCGCATCGCATGCAATATAAAAAGCTGACGAAATGATTCAGCCGAAAGTGAAACTGCTTTTATCCTGATCAATCATTGTTATACTTAGCGGAGTTATCTGTTTTATAACGAAGGAGCCAAGATGAACATGCGCGTATTTTTGCAATGCCTGATTGCGGTTTTTATTTTATCTGCGAATACTACAGCCTGGTCCGAACAGATGACGCTGGAAGAAGCGACCGCCGAGGTCGAACGACTTGAGCAGGAAAACATCGAGTTGAAGCAACAACTTGATGAAAACGAACTGGTCATTAATGAATACAAGCAACAGATGGCTGCTATCGAGGCACAGATTGCCGAGTTGCAGACCGGAGCAGAATAATTCCCGGTCAAGGTTATTTCACTTTACCCTGTCATTTAGATCTGAATCACTGGCTTAATTTCAAGCATTATCCCCTGATTTTCCTTGCTGCATTGCTTCCAGGTCCGCTGTATGCCGACCAGCAATTCAGGCATCTTCACATCATTGACATGCATGCACACATCGCCGGCCTCGGCCATGGCGATTCCGGCGCCTTTATTAACCGGGAAATGCGCGAGAATTTTCGTTTTTATTTTTTTTTGAAATGGATGGATGTGACCGAGGCGGAACTCGAACAGCATGGTGATCAGGTTGTTGTTAAAAAGTTGAGCCAAAAGCTGGCGAATTCCAGGTATGTGGATCAGGCCGTGGTACTGGCGATGGATGGCGTTATCGATATTGAATCCGGTGAACTGGACAGGATTGCGACACAGTTTTATGTGCCAAATCGCCACGTGAAAACGGAAACCGACAAATATCCAAACCTGCTTTATGGTGCAAGCATCAATCCCTATCGCGTGGATGCGATAGCACGGTTACAGCAGGCACATGCGGACGGTGCCGTGCTGGTAAAGTGGATCCCTTCCATCATGTACATCGATCCGGCCGATGAAAATATCACGGCGTTTTATCAGCAGATGGCCAGACTGGATATGCCACTGTTGACGCATACCGGCATGGAAAAGTCGTTTGCCAGTGCCCGGGATGAACTTGCCGACCCGTTGAGGTTAACATTACCGCTGCAACTGGGCGTGACCGTCATCGCCGCCCATATTTCCACTACCGGTGAATCTGCGGGTGAAGATAATTTCCAGAGAATCATGCCGATGTTCAAACAGTACAGCAATCTGTATGCAGACATCTCCAGTTTGACGCAAATTAACAAGACCGGGTATCTGGCCAGGGCGTTGAAGATAACCGGATTACAACAACGCATTTTGTATGGTACCGACTGGCCCCTGCAATATTTTCCGCTGGTTTCTGCCTGGTACCATGTACGCCATATCGGCTTGAAACAGGCATGGAGAATTCAACGAACCGGCAACGTCTGGGACAGGGATATTCTGCTTAAAAAAGCGTTCGGTGTCTCACCGTCGGTGTTTACCCGGACACAGAGATTATTCAACCTGTAATGAAATACGATCCACAATTACCTTCGGTGGCTGATATGGCTGCAGTGGCGCGCAGACGCATCCCGAAGTTCGCCCTGCAGTATCTTGAATCCGGTATTGGCAATGAGTTTTGTCTACAGCGAAATCGACAGGACCTGGATAACGTCATCTTATGGCCGCAGTATTTGCGCGATGTCGGCGAAGTCGATACCGGCTGCGAGTTGTTCGGACATCGCTATGATCTCGCTATCGGCATGTCGCCGGTTGGACTTGGCAATATGATGTGGCCCGACGCCGAGACGTCTCTGTCAAAAGCGGCACAACAGTCGAACATACCGTACATTTTAAGCACGATGTCGACAACCGAACTGGAGACGATCGCCGCACAGGCAGCGGATGTGGCCTGGTTCCAGTTATATGTACCGCGTGATCGCGATGCGATGCAGGATTTGATCAGGCGCGTCGACAAGGCCGGCTTTAACGCACTGGTTGTCACTGTTGATCTGCCCATCGGCGCGAAGCGCGACAAGGAGTTGAAAAACGGGTTAAACCTGCCATTTCGACTCACTCCAAAGATGCTGATGCAGATACTGCAATGTCCACGCTGGGCACTGGCAACGTTAATCAGTGGTACGCCACGTTTTGTGAACATCATGCCGTATGGTGCCAGTGAAAACATTCGGCACCTCGGCGAATTTCTCACACAGTTTTTCATGCCCGGCGTGACAGTGGAACGTCTGCGGGAGATTCGGCAACTCTGGCAGGGACCGTTGATCATCAAAGGCCCGCAACGTAGCCAGGATATACAGACCTGTCGCGACATCGGTGCCGATGGCGTGATTATCTCCAACCATGCGGGGCGTCAACTCGATGCCGCGCCGTCCAGCGTTGCCGCATTAACCACGTTGCCGGATAATGCACAGGATGATTTTACCGTCATGCTCGACAGCGGCATTCGCACCGGTCTCGACGTCGTGCGTGCTCGTGTGCTGGGGGCCAAAGCAGTGTTCTCCGGCCGGTCTTTTTTATACTCGATCGCGGCGGCCGGTCAGGATGGCGGGCGACAGGTAATCGAGATCTTTCGCGATGAGATTACGCGAACATTGCAACAGCTTGGCTGTGCTGAATTTCAGTCACTCGATCAACGCTGGCTACGGAACGACGAATAAATGGATATATCCACACTACCAGGTCTTGTCGACGCAATACCCGGCTGGGGCTGGATTGTTATCATAATATTTGTCCTGTTTGTTCTGGGCGAACGCATAGTGTGGGACTATGAGGTGAAGTTTCCGTACAAGCAGGCAGCGGGCCGCGGAGAAGTCGAGCTGGAATGTGGCAGCAAGAAAGGCACGAGAATTAAATGTCGCTTTGAACTGGAAGAATTCTATAGGGAAAAACCGATTGAAATTCGTATCAATAACCAGACACTGCACACCATTGATGCCGGCAAAAATCAAAATGGCAAGGTCTATATCAGGGAACATATAGCGTTTCAACAGCCGACTGAAGGTGACGAGGTTGTCGTTTTGATCGGCAATGACGAGGTGTTTACCGGCGTCCTGGTACTGGACTGAAGCTTATTCAGTCATGTCGGCCAGTTCTTCCCAGCGCTGCATTTTGCTGTTCAGCATCGACTGTTTCTGCTTTAACTCATCCATAACCGGCTGGATTTTTTCAAACGCCTGCGAATAAAAGTTCGCACCGCTGGTCTGTTCGTTCAGGTCTTCGATTTGTTTTTCCAGCGAGTCGATCTCATCCGGCAACGCATCAAACTCGCGTTGCAGTTTGTAACTGAGTCGTTTTGGTTTGTTTGTTTTGCCAGCGGGGTTTGCCAGCTCATCCGGTTTTCTCGCCGATCTGTCCGGCTGATCGCGTTCGGTCAGTTTCCTGCCATGCCGCAGCCAGTCGCTGTAACCACCCACATAGCGCTCAACATTGTCGTCTTCAAACACCAGCACACTGGTGACCACATTATCCAGAAACTGACGGTCATGACTGACAACGATCAGTGTGCCGGTGTACTCAACCAGTTTTTCCTCAAGTACTTCCAGCGTTTCCACGTCGAGGTCGTTCGTCGGTTCATCCAGCACCAGCAGGTTGCTTGGCCGGGTAAACAACTGCGCGAGGATCACGCGGTTGCGCTCGCCACCGGAGATTGCCTTGATCGGTGTCATCGCCCGTTTCGCTGAAAACAGGAAACCGCGCAGATAACCAATGACATGCCGTTCCTTGCCATTCAGCTTAATGTACTCACAACCATCGCCGACGACCTCCGCGATGGTTTTGACCGGGTCCAGGTCACGCCGCATTTGATCGAAGTAACCGATCTGCAGGCCGGTACCCAGCTTGATGGTCCCTGATTGCGCCTGTAAACGGCCCAGGATCAGATTCAGTAACGTGCTTTTACCCACACCGTTATTGCCGACAAGACCGATACGATCGCCACGACGGATTTTCAGATTCAGTTTATTGATGACCGGATCCTCGTCATAGCGATAACACACCTGGTGCAAGTCACAGACCTTGCGGCCGGATTCGATGTCGGCTTTTTCAATATGAATGCGCGCACCCGGCTGGCGTTTAAACTGGGCCCGTTCCTCGGCTTCTTCCCGCATCGCCATCAAGGCGCGTACCCGGCCTTCATTACGTGTCCGGCGTGCCTTGATTCCCTGGCGAATCCACGTCTCTTCCTCGGCCAGTTTCTTTTCGAACATCTGCTTGTCCAGGTCTTCGGCATGCATTGCTTCATCCTTACGGCGCAGAAAATTGTCGTAATCTCCGGGCCAACTGGTCAGACGGGTGCGATCGATCTCAACAATGCGTGTCGCCAGAGAACGTAGAAAGGCGCGGTCATGCGTAATGAACAACACGCTGCCCTCAAAGTTACGCACGCGTTGTTCCAGCCACTCAATGCCGGCGAGGTCCAGGTGATTGGTCGGTTCATCGAGCAATAATAATTCAGGATTCGAAACCAGCGCCCTGGCGAGTCCAACACGGCGCTGCCAGCCACCGGACAGTTGTGACAGTTTCTTTGTTATCGGCAGTTGCAACTCGGATAACACCGTATCGACGCGCTGATCGATATGCCAGCCGCCTTCGGACTCGATCCGATGCGGGCCAAGGGCGGGGCCGGCGTCTCGGACGTCGAACTCGACAGGGTCGCCGAGAAGCTCGATCAGGCCGAGGCCGTCGTCGCCGAGACCGTCGCCGCGGCGGAACGACTCCGTGACCGCGATCTTACCGACCGGATCGACGCGCTCGCCTTCGCGGCCCGCGACATCCTCCGCGAGATCCAGTCGGACCCGCGCGATCTGCGCCGGTCGCGCCAGTTCCTCTCGGTCCACCTCATCGGCCTGCGCGACGCGACGGTGAAATTCGCCGAGGCCGCCGCGAAGGGCGCGGCGGGCGATCTGCGCGACCGTTATGCGGCGCTGCTCGCCGATCTGGAGGCGAGCTTCGCGAAGCAGAAAAGCTCGCTCCTTGTTGACGACCGGAACGACCTGGAGGTCGAAATCGACGTCCTCCGCGAGAGATTAAAACAATAATCGCCGGCGCGCCGGCCAGTGCATGAGAAGGAGAGACCAATGGGAACCGAGGTCCAGGAAAAGGCGAAGGCCCTGCTGGTCGAAGCCGAGGAGGTCACCAATGCGCTCCTCCCGGCGACCAAGGCGGAGATCGCCGAGGCGGACCGGCTGACGCCCGAGGAGAAGGCCGAGATCGACCGGCTGACCGGCGAACTCGACATGTCCAACAGCCAGTCGATCATCAAGTTCGGCTCGGCCGCGCAGATCGAACTTCAGGCGATCTCCTCCTCCATGCTGGACGGAGTGCGCAACAAGGATGTCGGCCCCGCTGGCGCGAGCCTGCGCGAAATGGTCACCAACATCCGCGGCTTCGACGCCGACGAGCTCGATCCGAACCGCAAGCGCAGCTGGTGGGAGCGGCTTTTCGGCTCGGCCCGGCCGGTGGCCGAGTTCATCGCCAAATACGAGACCGTCCGGGGCCAGATCGACAAGATCTCCGACGAGCTCCTCAGCCACGAGACGATCCTGCTGAAGGACATCAAGTCGCTCGACAAGCTCTACGAATCCTCGCTCGACTTCTACAATCAGCTGCAGCTCTACATCGCGGCCGGCGAGGCGAAGCTGCACGAACTCGACCACGTGGACATTCCGGCCAAGGCCGCGGAGGTGGAGACCGCGCCGGAGGCCGAGGGCGTTATGAAGGCGCAGGAGCTGCGCGATCTCCGCGCCGCGCGGGACGATCTCGAACGACGGGTGCACGACCTGAAGCTGACCCGCCAGGTGACGATGCAGTCGCTGCCCTCGATCCGGCTGGTGCAGGAGAACGACAAGAGCCTCGTCAACAAGATCAACTCGACGCTGGTCAACACCGTGCCGCTTTGGGAGACCCAACTCGCCCAGGCCGTAACCATCTTCCGCTCCCGCGAGGCTGCGAAGACGGTGAAGGAGGCCAACGACCTCACCAACGAATTGTTGAAGAAGAACGCCGAGAACCTGCAGCAGGCCAATCGGGAGGTCCGAGAGCAGATGGAGCGGGGCGTGTTCGACATCGAGGCGGTTAAACAGGCGAACCGCACCCTGATCGACACGATCGAGGAGAGCCTCGCCATCGCCGACGAAGGCAAGAAGAAGCGCGCCGAGGCCGAGGGCGAACTCCAGAAGATGGAGCAGGAGCTGAAGCAGACCCTCGCCTCCGCCAGCGCCCGCCGTCCGGGCGCCGAGCCGGGCGCAGACGGGAGCGACGCCGCGTGAGGCGCGCGTCGGCCGCGCGGGTCCTTGTGGCGGCGGGCGCGCTCGCCGTCACCGGCTGCGCGGCCGACTATTCCAAGCGGTATCGCGACTACGCGGTCTATCTCCAGAACGACGGCTATCTCCGGACGGAGACC
>JBHIXH010000053.1:0-14642 GCA_041984885.1 Gammaproteobacteria bacterium | reverse complement strand
TTATCAGCTGGTTACTGTCTCCACGACTTGGATTCAGCGGCCTGTCACAAATCTGGTCACAATCCCTGTTAAATATCGGTTCACCATTTGAGCTATGGCTGAGTCGAATCTCGAACCTGAACCAGGAGTTGATCGATCCGGATGAATTTCTGGATGCAGCCATGTTTGAACTGACGCATATTTCCTGGATACGTGGTGTCACCTGGGAAATCGACGGCAAAAACTGCGAACATGGGCATGAAGATCGCTACAAATCTGTGCTTCGCGTCAACGATTTACGCGTGGTATTACAAACCCGGCTGGTTATTGGTGGTGCGCTGTTTCTGCACTGCAACCTGCTGATAAAAATTATCGAAAACCTGTATGTCTCGAAACTCAAGGAACGTGAGCTGAATCAACAAACACATCTGCAATCAATTTACGAAGCCGGCGCGCGCATCACGCATGATATTAAAAACCTGCTGCAGTCTCTTAAAACATTAACCTCGATTGTCGAACAAAAAGAAGCCTTGTCTGACGAGAAACAGAAACTGATACGTTCACAACTGCCTCATCTTTCCCAACGACTGCAACTCGCACTGGATAAATTACAGTCACCGCATCTGGTTGAACTGCAGGAACGTGATATTGCTTCCTGGTATATCGAACTGAAAAACCGGCTGGATGCCGAGCACGTGTATGTGACTGCCGAGATTCAGAATAATGTAGATATTCCGGCAGAACTGTTTGACAGTGTTATTGATAACCTGCTGGAGAACATCACGCAAAAACGTCAACTTGAAGCCGGGATAGAAAGCAGTGTTGTGGTGATTTCCAATGCAGATGAAATCAGTGTTACCGTGACAGATACCGGTTCAAAAATCCCGGATGAGATTGCCAGGCGTTTTTTTGACGCAGCCGTGGATTCGGAGAATGGCCTCGGGATCGGAATTTACCAGGCCAGCCGCCAGGCTGAATCGTGCGGCTATAGTCTGCAGTTAATCGAGAACCGGGAACAACAAGTCAGTTTTCGCCTGAGCAAACAATCCGCCTAGGGTAACCTGCCCGCCTGAATCAGTTTACTTTTCAGAATGTGTGGCGAGATCCAGATAATCATATCGTCGATGCCGAGCAGTCGGGGGTCCGGGGCTGCCGGTGGCGCCTGTCCTGGTGACCCGGGATCAATAAACGTGGACGACACGAAAATACCATCCTGATCCAGGTTCTCCAGTTCGGAGCAATACTGGGGCGCATCGATCAGGCCTGCAGCGGCTACCGCAGTACGTGTCACGTTACCCCCGTGTGAAACAACAACGGCAAACACATTTTGCGCGGTGACGTTTGCCGGCACGGCAGGTGCGACCGCAGGACAGGCCGGCCCCTGATCCTGAATCGTATAGTTGCCGACGGTACACGTATCTATGGTGGAAAGATTTTCGGCAGCGACAACACAGTTTGCGCCATTAATACCCGGCGTACCATTCCCGGTGACATCAGCGGCAAAGTCGACCACGCTGTACGTGTACCAGCTTTCCCAGTTGTCGAACTGGTCGACACCCAGTGTCACCCAGGGCAGGTTACCTTCCAGGTTATCGTTTGGCGTACCATTACCCGGGTTCGGATCAACTGCACAATCATTACCAATTAAATCTTCCACGCCATCATTCGCCCCGGCACCGGCACAGTTTCCTGCGGCGGTACGGCAATCCGGACAGGGTAGACGACCATTGGCAATCGCAAAACCATATAAAGCATCCTCTGCTGCCTTCAGTTGCGTCTGGGTTGCTGCCCGACGCTCGGACTCTACACCTTCACGCAACGGTAACAGCAAACCGCCCAGTAATAATGCGACGATGAACAACACAACAGTCAGTTCAATCAAGGTGAAGCCGGCGTTTTTTTCAATCAATTTCATTGTGTGGCTGTTGTTAACAGGACTCTCGCCTGATCATTAAACAAGGTTGAGTTGAGTTGTCTGTCATAGGTGATATCCAGATCGGAATTATCCTGATCATAGTAATCGGTAATGTCTGCGTTCGGACGTGGATCAATCGCATCCAGATCCTGGCCTGCGACAATCGCCACCGCTCGCACACGATTATCCACCTGGTTAACACTCGCACCGATTGTAGCAGTCATTGTCAAACAATCTGCGCCTATATTACATACTCCCGGACCGGAGCCGGGTGCCGCAGCGTTAAAGGCTCCCGGCACTGCTTCACTGCCTGGATAAGCCAGCAGGATTTGCCAATGCCATTGGTTTGTAATCAACCACGGTGGCAAGTCCGGCGGAACATCCGGCGGGGTATCACCGGCATCAAAAAAATCACCATCGACATTTGCATCAATGCCAGCATCGACAAAATCACCATCGGCATTTTGATCGATTCCAACTGCATCAAGATGAAAATCGATACCGGTTAATAACAGGTCGGCCGTATCGCCGGGATTTAATGTCAATGTCGCACCACCACGTGGTCCTGCAACATGGCATACCCAGCCCGGATCAAGAAAGAGCTGAATCAGTGCACATATCGGTAGCGGAACAAGAATCTGGTCTTGTATATCGATTGACAAGCTGGTGCTGATGGGAATGGGGACACCTGCCGTATTGAAATTTCGCGTTCTTGGTTCTGTGTTTGTGTCCGAACTGGACGTTACATGCGTACCGTCGTCGATGGTATTTATACTATAGGTATAAGTTCTCACCAGCGTTTGTGAAATGATGACGCATAATAACCCGCTTGGCCAGCAATAGTCGCGAGAGACGGTCGCCGTACCCGTACAGTTGAAAGCATTGGCATTACTCCAGATACAGGTAAACGGGTCATCCATGGTCAGTGGCGCAGTAAAGGGCTCTATCAACGGATCCTCTGTGCAAGCGGTATTCCGGAAACAACTGTCATCCGGCACTGTGCCCGTCTGGTTTGAATACACACCACCGGTCAGGTTGCTCCAGGTGTTTGTGACGGCGCCACTGTTATAGGCTTGTCCCACATTATGAATGGGTAAATGTCCGTTCCAGGTACCCGGGACGCCTGTGTATGTGGAAAGACTCGGATCATTAAACGGTGACAGCCAGGGCAGGCTTTCATTGCCTGCACCAAAACTGTTTCTATAATTTGTCATGGCCAGATTTATTTCTGCCAACACGCGTTTTTCCACCGCGGCCATCAGTTCCTGTCGGGTTATGGCTATAACACGATCATTAAATGTCAATCCGTTATCGTTAATCAGCCCGGAAATAAAGCTGGCATCGCCATTACTGTTATCATTTTCCAGGTAATTGGTAACCAGGTTTGGCGCTAATTGACGCTGCTGGTTCCCCAGACCCGGTCCGGGGGCAATGATGACAGCGACAACATCGGTAATATTATTGTCGAGCGTTAACATTTGTACGCCGGGCTGTGCGTCAGTAATCTCACTGTTCAACGGTGTGTATCTTGCCGCGATATTTCTGAAATTGGGTGACAACGCGTACCACAAAGGTTGGCCGCTATCATCCAGCAGGCGTTCTTCCTCCAGTGTTTCGTACGGCAACCGGCCAATTGGCACGGCCAGACCGCCACCACAGGCCCCTTCCGCATCTCCATCATTATCCAGGTCCGGACAGGGCAAATAACCGGGGCCTGGCCTGGGCACTGCCGCGCTTCTTTCCGGCACAGTGAGTGCGAAAGCGATTAACGCCTGTTTCGCCCGCTCCAGTGATCGATACGTTTCTTCAACATTTTCACGCTGAATCAGGTTTGCATTCAGTTTCGAGACGAGAAGAAAGGAGGTACCTACAACCATGACCAGCACAAATGCAATCAATGCTGCACCGCTCTGGTTTCGAAAGTATGAAGTGTTGAATTTTATTGAAGTCATTTGATATGACTGTAAGACTGATGCCCTGCTACTGCGACAAATTATTCCGCTTCATTGTCAGGCAATTCCCTCGGTTCGTAAGCCTGGCCAACCTTCAATGTGACCTCGGTCACGTTATCCGGCAATGTCAGGCTGACGCTATCCTGCTTGATATCACGCTCGTCGAGCCTGATTTTTCCGACAATGTCATTACCGGCCATGGTATTGCCGTTATTAAGCCAGGCGGTATTCTTGTTATCACCGCGTTTAACAACACCTCTGAGGATAATCGGTTCTTCGATTTGCAGGACAGGCTCCACCTCGATCTGCGGCAACTCTGCTTCAGCCTGCTCCTGTTCCGTTGCGAGGAGCTCAAGCGGATCCGGCTCGACCTGCTGCACCACGGGTTCTTCCGGTTCCGGCTTCGCGTTACGTAGTTTTTCCAGCACCATACGTTCCTTATGGCTGAGAAATAAACGGCCAAAATCGGCGGCAACGGTACGTTGACCCATGCAGGCTGCGATCAGGGTAACCAGCATTATTCCTGTTAATGATGGTTTCATGTGCTTAATTCCTCACCATCGGATTTTTTGATCGTCAGCCAGTTGATTTCACAGCTTGCCTCGATGTTCGGTTTTTTAATATCGAACAGTGTTTCCCTTTGACTGCGGGTAATTTCACAGTTATTGACGCTGTTCAGACCCAGCGCCTCATTATCAATGGTACGTAATAAATTGACCAGGTCGCCCTCGTGCAAAAGTTTCAGGTTCAGTTTCATGCGGCTGTTATAAATTTTAAACTTGCCCAACTGCAACGGATAATCAAACGTGTATTCATCCTGCGAGCTGATCTCATATTGAAGCATTGGCAACTTGCGATCTTCTCCGTAGGCTCGCAGAACCTCAATCCAGTTAAGCCGCTGCTCTCGCCCGATAACACCTTCTTCCAGCAACTCGACATATTGCGGGTAATATTCCTGAATCATGTTCTCTTCCTGATCAACGGACAGGTAGCGTTGACTGATGGACTGAAACATCGATTTATTGCGGATAAATTCGGCATACACCTGTTGCTTGAAGTAAAGGCTTGCACCGATCATGCACGCTGTAATCAATACAGCGACGCTGAACACGATCACCGCTCCGCGAATAACCGGCCATTCGACGTTAGCCTGGCTCATTGGCTTTCACTCCCAGTGCAACTTTCATCGTAAACAAGGCTTCTTTTTCCGACGTTCCCGTTGCCCCCTGCAGGCTGGTATCCGAACTGATGTTCAGTGGCAGGGAAGTGACGGTGACATTGGTCACACCTTTTTTCTGTCGTATTGATTCTGCAAATGAATTAATGGTGGCGATGGCACGTCGGTAGTTTCCATCAAAATCAGACAAGTGTGCGTTTAATGTGGCCACATGGTAATAGAGCGGTTTTTCACTGTCTGCCAGCGCCAACCCTGGAGCAGGTAATGCTACTGGTTGTGTTTGATACGGATTGACCTGGTTTGTTCGTTTAACCTCGCCCGGCTCCCTGGTCGGGTCATTCACTTGCCCCCAGCTGAGTTTATCCAGGATAACGGTTGGAAATTCTTCCAGCCCGCGACTGATAACTTTTAACATCGGCAACGGCGTGGTTTTATACTTTTTCAGGTCATCGGCGATCTTTGCCAGGACTTGTAAATCAGCTGGCTCAACCGGTGTATCCGGTAAACCCGCCCGCGCCAGTTCATATCGCTCGTTATAAAACTGTGTCTTCTTCTCTGCTGCGAGACTTTGCTGCTTGTAGTCGACGGCCTGCATCATGGTGACACCACTGTAGATAAACCCGGCCAGTAATATAAGTGCGCTTGCCGCATACAGCCCATGACGCATTTTTCGCATGGTAAAATATCGTACGTCCTTATCCTTGGCGTAATGATTATCCGGCTTTTTATTTAAAACCTGCCAGGCCAGTAACGGGTCACAGAACGGGGAATTTAATTGCAGGCCGCTACCTGATTCATCCGCGATTTGTTGCAGATCAATTAAATGATAACGTTGTGTTTCTGAATCGATTAACTCACGTTGCAATTCATCCAGCATGGCACCATGCGTCAGAAAATACACATCCAGTGGCTCATCGCTGACGATAAAACGTAAACTGCTCAGGTAACGCCGTATCTTCTCGATCTCCTGGCTGATAAAAGGCGCATACGAGGTTGAGCCGAATCGGGGCATCTTGATGCTACGACTGATTTTTAATTCGCCATTGGAAAAAAACGATTGTCGCAGGCCGCTGATACTTTGCAGACTGACGACCAGCATGTTATTTGCCGGCTCGGGTAACTGTTGCAATATTTCCTGAAAGAAGATTGCGACAGAAGTCACGCCGGCAACCGGCACACGATTACGTTCAAGTATTTCCAGCCAGGGTTTCAATAAACCGGGTTTAGTAATCGAGGTAAGCAAGACCCGATCATCACGTCGTCCTTCCTTCTCACGGCCCTGGATCTGTGAGTAGCTGTACGTTGCATCACGAAACAGTCGGTTTTGTTTGCGCTGGATCACGGCTTTGCGGTCGGCGCCAAACACATGCGGGATGGTTTCCTGACGAAATTCTTCCTCTGCCAGGTCAGTGACAACATAAGTAGGCAGGCTTTGTACCTGCTGTAAATATCTGTCGAACTGTTCCTGGCCGATCTCGTCGGCATCAAATAGATACGAGTTGGTAATGCGACCTTTTAACCAGTGATAGACGGCCAGCTTGTCCGAACCAAGCAGTATCGTTCGTCTTGGCAGACGGTCAAATCTTGATTTTAGAGATGAGGTCATAAATAGGTCCGAGAACTGAAAACATCACCCAGGCAACGATACCACCGAGTGTAATGGTCATGAATGGTTCGATCATCGCCTGCAGGCGATCAATTGAATCTTTTACATCACGCGAATAAAAATAACTGACATTATGCAATGAATCCTGTAACGCACCGGTGTTCTCACCAACGCGAATCATACGCAGAACCAGTGGGGGAAACAGGCCGGTGGATTGAAACGATTCACTCAATGTCGAACCATCAGCGATTTGCTGGCCGACCTGGTGCATGGCACCGGCGATGACCTTATTGCCCGCGATTTCCTCGCCCGTGCGAATACAGTCAATTACGGTAATACCGGACGCATACATCATTGCAAAGAAACTCGATAAACGCGTCAGTATGATCTTTTTCAGGATCGGGCCGATAACCGGTATCTTCAGCTTGAGTGAATCAATGCGATAACTGAACGACGGGCTGACACGAACCCCGATAACGATCCCGATGAATACAACAATCGGCGAAAATAAAATGATATACCAGTAATCAACAAATACTTTCGAAACAAAAATCAGCGCCTTGGTATGTGCAGGGATCTCATGCCCCATCGTCTTGATGAACTGCAACAGTTCCGGTACCAGGTAGATCATCAGAAAAAACACGACCAGGATAACGACACTGCCGACAAATGCCGGATACATTAATAATTTCTTTGTATGTGCCGCCTGCTCGTCCTGCCATTTCAGGTTTTCACCCAGGTGCAGAAATACCTCGCTGATTTCACCGGTTTGTTCGCCGGCCTGCACCAGCGAGGAAAACACATCATCAAACACGGACGGAAATGATTTCATCGCCTGCGCCAGTGTCTGACCGCCTTCAATCGCCTCGATCATTGCCGACAAAACTTCGGTCAACCGCGGGTTATCCGTGCTATCACGCAAATCCTGCAGACTCTCGATCATCGGCACACCGGCACGTGCGGTCTGTTCCATGTGAAAACAGAACGTAATCAGATCACGTCGCTTGACGCCTTTACCGGTCAAACTCGCGCCGGTCGTCTGGATCTCTTTATAGTTAACCAGGTCGAGACCCATTTTACGCAAACGCATTTCCAGGTCAGCGACATTCATCGCATCAACCCGGCCATGGTGCGTCAGTCCGGCAGAATCAATCGCTTTGTATTCAAAAAAATCCATAACCGTTATTTCTGTTTCAGGCGACTGGTAAGGTCAACAACACGTGACACTTCTTCCAGACTGGTTTGACCTTCAATCACGCGTGAGGTGCCAACCTCGGCCAGTGTGCGAAAACCTTTTGATACAGCGAGTCGCAACAAATCACCCTGGGTGCCGCCGCGTGCGACCAGTTCGTCCATTTCATCATCAAAATGCAATACTTCCATCAACGCGATACGTCCCTTGAACCCGTTGTTATCACAACGCCGGCAACCCTTTGCCCGGTAGATCACCTGTTGCTTGTCCGTGACTTTCAAACCCAGCAGGTTTCTTTCCATGTCACCGAGTTGCAACGGTTCCTTGCAACGCTCACACAGTTTCCGCACCAGACGCTGTGCAATAATGCCAATGATATTACCGGCCAGAATGTTTGGTTTGATGCCGACATCCAGCAGACGTGGAATGGCACCCAGTGCCGAGTTCGTATGCAGTGTGGAAAATACCTGGTGGCCGGTCATTGCGGCCCGGAATGCCATGTTGGCCGTGTCTTCATCGCGAATCTCGCCGACCAGGATAATGTCCGGGTCCTGGCGCATGATGGATCGGATACCGTTACTGAAATCCAGGCGCCCGCTCTCTTGTACCGAGCTTTGTCGAATCATCGTGGTCGGATATTCGACCGGGTCTTCCAGTGTCATGATGTTAACCGACTCGGTATTCAGATAATTCAGGATCGAATACAACGTCGTTGTCTTACCACTACCGGTGGGGCCAGTGACCAGGATGATGCCTTCCGGACGTGCCACCATCAGCTTTAATGCGTTCATGGATTCGCTTTTCAGGTCAAGGTCTTCCAGCGAAACAATGCCTTTCTGTCTGTCCAGCACGCGCAGGACGATGTTCTCACCGTGAATCGTCGGCAACGTCGAAACACGAAAGTCCACCTTGCGACCGGAAAGTGATAACGAGATACGGCCGTCCTGTGGCGAACGTATTTCGGCGATATCCAGGTTGGCCATCACCTTCAATCGCACCGCGATCGCAGACCAGTAGTTTTTATGCAGACTGCGGATCTGTCGCAGCACCCCATCAATACGGTAACGGAAGCGGAGAAAGCCTTCTTCCGGTTCAAAGTGAATGTCGGACGCGCCGCGTTTCACTGCATCTGACAACAGGGCATTCACCAGGCGCACGACCGGCTGACTGTATTCGTCGGTCTCGGCATCCAGACTCTGGTAATCAACCTCACCGGTTTCGATCTCACGCAAGATGCCATCGACCGATAATTCAAAGCCGTAGAACTGGTCTATCGCTTTTTCTATTTCTGCCTCGCCGGCAAGCACGGGCGTAATATCTGTCGTGCGACTGACACTGGCTTCCAGTTGATCCAGTGCAACGACATTAAACACATCCGCCATCGCCACAGTCAGGCGATTGCGCGCAGAGTCGTAGGTCAGTGGTAACACGCGCAAGCGTCGGGCGATTTCCTGCGGCACCAGGGCGATCGCTTCGCTGTCAGGGACAGCTCGTGCCAGGTCGGCACTTTCCTGACCGATAACACCGCCAAGCACATCACGAATGATCGCCTCTGTGGCAAAGCCGAGACGCACCAGTATTTTACCGAGATGTTCCTTGCTCTTGCGCTGTTCAAACAACGCAATGTCAATCTGATCCGGCGTGGCCACGCCGCGTTGAATCAGGATCTCACCGAGTCGCAGGTTTTTTTTTGGCGATGAAGTCATTACGAACTTTGCGACAGGGCCTGGAGACGAACCAGCACATCATTCGTCGAGAAACTGGCCGGGTGTTCGTCCGCCAGTTCAACCGCGCGCTGATAAAAGTTTCTCGCCGCTTTCTCCTGCCCCATGCGATCCAGGCTGATGGCCAGGTTCAGGGCATAGTCAGGGTTTTGGTTATCCAGGCTAAACGCCTCAAAAAATGCCTGTTGTGCATCGGCCCATTTCTGTTGTGAGGCATACAGGCTGCCTAATGAAAAATACAGTTGTGGTGAATCCGGTCGCTCCGCCAGCAAGCTCTTTAACACCGATTCATTTCTGACCGGGTCGACGCGGCCTTGCAGACGTAACAAAGCGAGTCTGGCAACGTTATCTTTCGGGTTCAGTTGTAATAGCTTTTTATAAATAAGGAATGCGGCAGCCTTGTTACCCTGTTTCAAGTGAATGGCGGCAAGTCCGAGCAGGCCATCGCGGTTGTCCGGCGAATTGGCCAAACCGGCCCGGTATAATTGTTCCGCCCTGCTGATGTCTCCGTTCTGGTAGGCCTGAAATGCCTGGCGGATATCCGCTGAGGATTGCCTCGGTTTCTGGCTGCGACTGATTTTGATTAATTCAGGGGTGACCGGTGTCGCCGGGACCAATGGCTGAAACGGCTCGACACGGGCCCCGATCTCGGGGAACGTTTCCGGCTCTGCCAAGGCTACATATTGATCCGGTTCAATAGAGGGTGTAGCCGGTTCTGCCGTTGAACTTGCCGGCGTTTCGCCCTGGTCCTGCGACGCATCCGCTGCTGTGGCAACGGAAGACTTGGCATCGGGCTGTGCCGTATCGATAGCCGTCGCGTCGTCCGAAACGGTTGTGACTGCCTCGGCCTCCGCAACCGTGACTGATTCTTCTGCCGGTGAAATTAATTCGCCGCTGGCGGGCACGGGCACTTCCAGTTGCGGTTCCGGTGGTAGCTGAGGTTTGGGTAATGCCGCAATTGCCGCCTGTTGTGCCCGGATTTCGTCCGGTAGCGCCATCGGCTTTGGAATATCGCGTACGGTCGGTGTAGTTTGATAATGGATCAGGACGCCACCGGCGACCAGAATTAAAACAACACTGACACCGATCATCATCCAGCGACTTCCCGAAGCCCACTGACTGGATGCGCCTGCCTCGAATACGGTATGCGCGGCTACCGGCGTGGGCTGATCCGCACCACCGCCAATATCCTGGACTAACTGTGTCGCTGTGACACTATCGAGTGTTTCTTCATACTCGTAGTCGCCGAATGCGGACTCATGCGACTCTTCAAACTCTTCCTCGTAGTCGCCGTCATAACTTAAACCGTTGCCACGTTCCATGATCGACGGTAACTCAGCCGATAACTCCTGTGTGTTTTCAATCGAATATTCGTCTGTATCGACGTCTGCCTCCGGCGTGGGCTGCTCGATCGTCATCTCGGACGTGTTTTCGAGCGAGACCGGCATCTCATCGGTAAAGTCCTGCTCAAGGTCTACCGATTCGGAACTCATTGGTTCCAGCGACAGATCCATCTCCTGCGAGATAGTTAATTCATGCGCATCCGTGTTTTCCAGTGATTTGGGTTTTATCGGATGTTGTCCGGTATCGGCGATAGGGTTTGGACCGGTTTTATGCTGGCGCTGTGCTTCTTTCTTTTCCTGCTCGGCCTTTTTCAAGGCATCCATCAACAGGCTCATTAGCTTTCCCCGGTCTCCTGATTAACCGGCACGGCCGTGCTCTGGTTCAGATAAGGCTGAAAAATCTCCAGGTCCCCATCCAGGCTGGGGTTTCTGATAATGATCGGCTGAATAAAAATCACCAATTCGGTTTTCCGGTACTGTTTGGTTGTCGTCTTGAACAGATTGCCAAGTAACGGCGTATCTTTCACCAGGGGTAAACCATCTATATCGTCCGATGCGGTGTCTTGCATTAATCCACCAAGGACTGCGATCTGTCCGTTCGTCAGGCGTAACATGGACTCGATCTCGCGTACCTCGATTTGTGGTACCGGGTTGGTCACACCGGCCGCGGCCAGTTCCGGATTCGGGTCGTTCACGAAATCAGTGACACGTGAGATTGTCGGCCTGACGTTAAGTGAGATTTGATCGGCGCCGGATATTTGCGGTGTGACCGACATGACGATGCCGACCGGAACGGTCGCTGCCGTGGTATCGATCGCCGGATCGGTCACGCCAGCCAGACTGACAACACCGGGTTCAACGTCCACCTCAAAATAGACGACGTTTTCGACCACTTTTAATAACGCCGTTTGATTATTCAACACCATCGTCTGCGGACTCGACATGACCCTGACATTACCGAACTCATCCAGCAGACTTATCGTGGCCTGTAATCGATCTTCCCGATCCGTATTCGGATCCTGATAATCAATTACAAACGAGCTGGCGGTACCGAGCGGCACACCGGTTAACGTTGTAGAAACGATTTCGATCCCCGCTTTCGTCGCCTCCTGCAGTAACGACCAGTCAATACCGGCCTGATACTGATCACTCAACTGCACCTCGGCGATAGTGACCCTTACCAGGACCTGGCGTAAGACACTGGATAACGAACGATCGATGAACGCCTGGATTTCACGGTGCTGGGACTCGGTTGCCCGTACCATTAACAAACCCGCCTCCGGATTCGGTATCACGTTCGTCGTCACGTTTTTATCACCCGACTGCGTCTGTTCGGTTTCCAGTATGGCTAGCACGTTTAATGTCAGCGTGCGCCAAAAGAAATTAACCGAGCTGCTGGTCACATCCGTGGTTGAATTGTTGCCACCGCCGGTGGTAGACGACGAGGAGCCAGAATTTCCGGTTTGGACATTGCCACCACTGGTTGATTGAATTTGTGTAGCAACGGTATTCGATACCCCTGTCTCGCGTGACATATTGACGTAGTCAATCGTATAGGTACGCAGAAAGGGAATGTCGGCCGTGATAATCAGGTTTTGGCCGGAAAATTCATAGCGCATATCGACCTGGTTGGACAGGCGCTCGAGTATTTGCGGCAATGTCTGCTCGACCGCATTGATGGTCACGACACCTTCAATATCCGGTGCAATATCGACATTGATCTCGGCATCACGGGCCAGCGCGAACAACAGTTCTTTTACCGGGACCTCATTGACGACGACCGTGTAGCGCTCCAGATCCGGTCCTGCCTGTGGTTCGGGCAATATCGGTTCCTGCTCGACTAATTGCGGGATGGAGTCCGTCGGGATGGTTTGCTCTTTCTTTATGTGAGTGGGAGAGGGTTCGAACGGTTTCGGTTCGATTTCGCTACAGCTACTGACAAATAGAGCTAAGACATTGATTAATATAAATATATTTAATTTTGCCATGAAAATTCCCGCTTATCAGAAAAGCCGCCAGAATATAAGCTATCACATTATAAAATTTATACAACTCCTTAAGATTTATAGATTTTCCTTTTTATACAATGGCCGGTAGATCAATGACGCGCAATTCTCGCACTCCGCTTCTGAATCGCCATCTTCAATTATGGACTCAGATGGAATTTTCTCCAGTTGATCAATCATCATACTGAGTTCGGACTCGGAATATTTTATCGGCCCCAGATCCTGTTGTTTGATGATGTTTTCCAGCGCCAACAACTTCGACTGCGCCGGAGCAGGTACCTGCGACACGGGTTCAGCTGCGGCTTCTATTGCCGGTGCAACCTGATCGTCAGATTTCAAAATCAGCGCGTCGCTGGCTATCTTTTTTTTCTCCTCACTGACCGTTGTCACGGCAGCTTCGGTGGCGACCGGCTGGGCCGTTGGTTGCGGTCGGTCAGGTACTGTTTTTTCTGACGGTTGGACGTTGACGATTTCTACCGGCTCAACCGGCGGTGTCTGGCTGACGGGCTCAACTTTATCCACCTGTGGGGGAGGAGTTTGTACGGACGGTTTCGCGGCCACAGTTGGTACGGACTGTTGCTGGTTAAGATAAACAATTGACCCGAGTACACACGCTATCAACAGCAGGGCCGCCACACTGATCGGCCACCGAATGCGTTGCCATAATGTGACGAACTCACTGTCACGCGCCGCTGTTTTTACATGTTCGGCCAATACCTTTTTTTTCCCGGTGGCATACGCTGATAACAGGGATTTATCGGCTAGAATATTCACCCGTCTTAACAGGCCATTCGAGTAACGTGTCATCTCGCGCACACAGCCGGCAGTGAACAACTCCCCGCCGCGGTAACCACAGGCACGCACACGTGCATTTAAATATTCCTTGATGTCCGGTGTTTTAAACGGCGCAAGTTGAAATGAGTAGGTAATGCGTTCTTTTAATTGCCGGATATCGGTCGAGGCAATCATCTCATCCAGTTCCGGCTGACCAAACAACACGATCTGCAACAGCTTGCTTTGACTGGTTTCCAGGTTGCTTAGCAATCGCAATTCTTCAAGACTTGCTATCGGCATGCTTTGCGCTTCTTCCACAAACACGACTACCTGCTTGTTCTGCGCATGCTTGTTTAACAGGTAATTCTGCAACTCGTTCATTACCTGCAAACGGTTACTGCTGGCAGCAATCTCCAGTTTTAATTCAAATGCGATCGCATACGGGATCTGATCCGGTGAAACACTCGGGTTGGCGAGATACACCACCTCTATGTTGTCATCCAGCTCGACTTCGAGCATGCGGCAAAGCATTGTCTTGCCCGTACCCACTTCTCCCACGACCTTGACAATGCCTTCGCCGTTTTTTATTGCGTACATCAATGCCTCAAGCACGGCACCGCGATTACCGCCGGCGTAAAACAGGTTGGTATCCGGGGTAATTTTGAATGGCGGTTGTGTCAGGCCAAAATAGTCCAGGTACATGATCAATGCGGTCCGTTTTGATAAACAGGTATACGGGCTGTCATTCTGTTGCGTCCATCGAATATTTTTGCATGCGGCTGTATAACGTGGTGCGATTTACACCAAGCATACGTGCTGCCTTACTCAGGTTGCCACCGGTTTTTTCAAGCGCCTGTTTAATATAGCGGATTTCCTGTTCTTTCAGTGCGTCATCGAGATTAAAGCTTTCTGTCATCAGGTTCTGCTGTACGTTCTGTACAGGTTCAGCGACAGGTTCAATAATATGCGTTTCG
>JBHIXH010000052.1:0-16093 GCA_041984885.1 Gammaproteobacteria bacterium | reverse complement strand
TCGTGCACAGCCAGAGTTGTAAAAATGTCGCTGACTATCAGCATCAGCAGGACAAGTGGGTCGAGGTTGAATGGTCGGAACACGTTGAAGGAGAGTTTCAATGCGGCCTGAAAATGGACGTCACCAATCAACGCGGTATGCTGGCAACAATTGCAACAGCCATCTCATCGGTCGGTGCCAATATCCTGAATGTAGACATCAAGGACAAGGATGATCGCTACACACGCCTGAATTTTTTAATCGAGGTTCGCGACCGTCGTCATCTTGCTGAGGTCCTGCGACGCGTACGTGGCATCAAACATGTTTCGCATATCGCAAGAAACTGAAAATAAAATAGCCGGAACAGAATCACCCATTACAGGAGCAGACATTCATGAGTCGTGACATTATTAATACGGACAAGGCGCCACAGGCCATCGGCACGTATTCACAGGCGGTTAAAAGTGGCAATACCGTTTATCTTTCCGGCCAAATCCCGCTTGACCCGGTCAAGATGGAACTGGTCAAGGGTGATATGCGCGCGCAAATCGAGCGTGTCTTTCAAAACCTGTCCGCCGTCTGCGAGGCCGCGAATGGAAATTTATCCGATATTATAAAACTGAATATTTACCTGACTGACCTTGGCCATTTTCCGCTGGTCAATGAGATTATGGCCGAATTTTTTCAGCAACCGTATCCAGCACGTGCGGCTGTTGGAGTGGCTGCCTTGCCCAAGGGAGCTGCGGTCGAGATGGATGCCGTTATGGTGATAGATTCGTAGTAGCTCATTGGCCCGGGAACTGCCAAGGCTTGACGCCAGCGTGTTAACGCTGAACGGCGTCGGCAATAAAACCGCTGAGCAACTGCAGAAGATCGGTATTCAGACTGTTCAGGACCTGTTATTTCACCTGCCATTACGCTACCAGGATCGCTCCAGGCTGACGCCGATCGGGGCAGCTCTGCCCGGCAGTGAATGCCTGGTGCAGGGAGAAATCGAACTGGCGCAAATCCGCTTTGGTCGCCGCCGCAGCCTGCTCTGTCAAATCAGTGATGGTACCGGCGCGCTGATGTTGCGCTTCTTTTATTTTAACCAGTCACAGCAAAATCGCCTGCAACGTGGTCGTTTGATTCGATGTTACGGGCGCATCAGTGCCTATGCCGGCAAGACGGAAATGATTCATCCGGAATATTCGCTGTTGAATGAAGACGAAGCAGAACAACTGGATGAAAATCTGATCGCGGTTTATCCGCTCACTGAGGGCTTGCAACAAAACCGTTTGCGTAAACTGGCGCAACAGGCATTAACCAGGCTACGGCAACAACCGGACCAGTTAATCGAACTGATCCCTGCACATTTGCTCCAGCAGTACGACCTGCCGGACCTGCAAACGGCTCTCTGTTACACGCACGAACCACCGGTCGACGCGAACATTACGCAGTTACTCGACGGTACACACCCAGCCCAGCGGCGGCTGGCATTTGAAGAACTGATCAGCCTGTTTTTACGCTTGCAACGCATGCGCCAGCAAACCAGGCAATATAAAAGCTGGTCACTGCAGGCCGGATCGGAATTAAAACAAACCATGCAGTCCGCGCTGACATTCAGTCTGACTGCAGCGCAAACACGGGTTCTTGGCGAAATCGAAGCAGATATGCAAAAACAGGTACCCATGATGCGGCTGGTGCAGGGGGATGTGGGTTCCGGCAAAACGGTGGTCGCCGCACTGGCTGCGGCTAATGCGATCGCTGCTGGCTATAAAACCGCGATCATGGCGCCCACCGAGTTGCTGGCGGAACAACATTATATAAATTTCACGACCTGGTTTACCGATCTGGATGTGCCGGTTTTACGCCTGACCGGCAAATCGAAAAAGAGTGAACGCGATGCCATTCATCAAGCCTTGTTGTCAGACACCGGCCTCGTCATCATTGGCACACACGCGTTGTTTCAAAAAGACGTGAATTTCAGGCAGCTTGGACTGGTCGTGATCGACGAGCAACATCGCTTTGGCGTGCATCAGCGATTAAGTCTGCTGGAAAAAGGCGTGGCTGGCGAACATTACCCGCATCAACTTATCATGACGGCAACACCGATTCCGAGGACCCTGACCATGTCCGCCTATGCCGACCTTGATGTCTCCATTATTGATGAGCTGCCACCGGGTCGAAAACCGGTGAACACTGCGGTCATTGCGAATTCCCGCCGCGATGACATCATTGACCGGATCCGAACCGCTGCCGAAGAGAAACGTCAGATCTACTGGGTCTGCACCCTGATCGAGGAGTCAGAGTCCCTGCAGTGCCAGGCGGCAATGGACACACACAAGGAACTGGCGGCTTTGCTGTCCGGCATTAATGTTGGCCTGATCCATGGTCGGTTAACTGATAAACAGAAACTCGAGGTCATGCAACAGTTTCGGGCTGGCCAGATTACCCTGCTGGTTGCGACGACCGTGATAGAAGTCGGTGTCGATGTCCCGAATGCCAGTTTAATGATCATTGAAAACGCCGAACGGCTTGGTCTCGCTCAATTACATCAGTTACGTGGTCGCATTGGTCGCGGCAGTGAACACAGCGATTGCGTGTTGCTATACCAGGCACCGTTATCCGAGCTGTCAAAGGCCAGACTGGAAACCATGCGGACCACGAATGACGGGTTTTTAATCGCGGAAAAAGATTTGCAACTACGCGGACCGGGAGATGTCGCCGGGACCCGTCAGGCCGGGTTGCCGCAATTACACATCGCGGATTTGGCCAGGCATCAGAGTTTATTAGCCGATGCCCGGGAGGCGGCCGCAATCATCGAGCGTGATTCTCCCGTCCAGGCAGAAAAGTTATTGCAACGCTGGCAGAAAAATAATCCTTTATACGGTAACGTCTGATACCGGTTTGAATTGACTTTTGTGGTATGAATCCCGTGCAGAATTTTTTTAAACAATTAAAACAACTGGCACGCTATCTGAAATCCGTGTTCATCGAGGTGATGAACCGGCTCAAACCGCTGTTAATAAACCTGGGCCAACTGATCCAGCGTGGCCTGCTCTGGCTGATACAAAAGCTGAAATCTTTCTGGGCTCATTACTCACCAGTCATCAGGGAACGTGCCCCGCATTACATCAGGATAACGCGGTTACACAAACCGATAGGAATTTTACTGCTGCTCTGGCCAACGTTGTGGGCATTGTGGATTGCTGCCGAAGGCTGGCCGAACAGCAGCGTATTCATTGTTTTTGTCAGCGGTGTCATCCTGATGCGCTCGGCTGGCTGTGTCATGAATGATCTGGCCGATCGCAAGTTTGATAAATATGTCGAGCGCACAATGCAGCGCCCGCTTGTCACCGGTGAGGTCTCGGTACGCGAGGCGATCAAATTAACGGTATGCCTGGTTGGTCTGGCCTTTTTGCTTGTGTTGACGATGAATACGCTGACGATACAACTCTCATTCATTGCCGCCGGGCTGGCCTTGATTTACCCATTTATGAAACGTTACACCTACCTGCCGCAATTTGTCCTCGGCCTCGCCTTTGGCTGGAGTATTCCGATGGCATTTGCCGCCCAGACTGGCGAGGTGCCGATGTTGGCCTGGCTGCTGCTGCTTGGAAATGTCCTGTGGTCAGTCAGCTACGACACGATGTACGCAATGGTCGATAAAGAAGATGATTTGAAGATTGGCGTCAAGTCGACCGCAATCCTTTTTGATGAAAACGACCGCGTGATTATCGGTGCTATCCAGATCATGTTGCTGCTGGTCTTTATTTTAATTGGCGATCAACTAAAAACCGGCATTTTCTATTACGCGGCTGTCGCTCTCGCTGGTATGATGCTGCTATACCAGCAGTATCTGATTCGTGACCGACAGCCGGAAAAATGTTTTCAGGCTTTTTTGAATAATAACTGGTTCGGCGCATTGATTTTTATCGGAATTTTTTGCCACTATCAATTAACCTGAATATATCCATGGATCGTCTATTACTCCTCTCATTGCTTCTGTTGTTCAGTCTTACAGGCCAGGCAGAATCAGACAAAGCAGTGGATCAGGAATGCAGGCGCATAGGTGCAAAACTGGGTAGCGTTAGTTACCAGGACTGTCGCAGGCTGAATCTGCTGGCAACCGATGGCAAGTCGGTCAATGATGCAACGATACTGCTAAAAGAATATCCGCCATTGACAGGTAGAACCCCGATGGGTCGGGTGTTATTAATCGGCGGCATACATGGAGATGAATATTCATCGGTCAGTATCGTTTTTAAATGGATGAAGATACTGGATCAACATCATTCCGGCCTGTTTCACTGGCGCATTGCGCCACTGGTCAATCCGGATGGGTTACTACGCAAGGATTCAACGCGGGTCAACGCAAACGGCGTTGATCTGAATCGAAATTTCCCAATGCCGGACTGGCACAACCTGACGAAACTGTACTGGGAAGAACGTACCTTTCGAAATCCCCGGCGCTATCCCGGCAAGGCACCCATGAGTGAACCGGAGTCACAATGGCTGGTGCGCGAGATCGACAGGTTCAAACCGGACGTGATCGTCTCGGTACACGCACCACATGGCATTGTCGATTATGATGGCCCGGATGAGGCGCCTTATAAACTGGGACGCCTGTATCTGAATCTGCTCGGTACCTACCCCGGTTCACTCGGCCGTTATGCCGGTGTCGAGCTACAGAAACCGGTCGTCACGATTGAACTGCCGTACGCCGGCATCATGCCGAAACCGGCGGAGATATCACATATCTGGACTGACCTGGTCAGCTGGTTAAAGAAAAACCTGAAACAGGAAGTTGCCAGTGCCGATCAGGAAACGGATCCTTCGTAGATAATTCGCCATTTACCGTCTGACTCTTTTTTCCAGTACTGGCGTTTAATAAACTTGCGTTGAAAATTATCGCTGTTGTAATCCTGCAAAAAAGTGACCACGAGTAAATCCTCGACGCCTGGATACAAAAACATACTCGTGTTTGACACATTGATCCTGATATAACTTTTCGATGGATTCACCCGACGTTTGTAACTGACCCAGCTTTCGTAGTTATTACCCAGACCCTCAAAACTTTCCGAGTAATGACTCAGGTATCGGTCCGCGTCACGGCTTTCCCAATCGACGCGCCATTGTTCAAGAAACTGATCAAACTGATGCCGTTTGGCCAGCCAGTCATTCGGTTCGAGCCAGTCGATGGATTTGGCCAGCACCACCGGGGTTTCACCGATCTGGATAAAATCAGACAGTCGCTGAAAGTCCCGGTTACTGACGATGACACAGCCATTACTGTCACGCGGTGGCCGTGTGTAGGTGTTACTTGGTGTGCCGTGTAACCAGATGCCGTATCCGGTGCGGTTATGGCGCACATCCCAGGCATTCGGGTAGTTCAGTGGAAACGCACCATCGCCATACAGGTCGGGCAACTCCTTTTCTTCAATAAAACCGGTAATAAAGTAGACACCGGTCGGTGTTTTTTGATCGCCTTCAATGTATTTACCAATGCCGTTTTTACCTATCGTGACATAGAAATCATCGACCAGGTAAGGTGTGCCTTCCCTGTTTTCAAACAGATACAAACGCGAGGAAGCGAGATCAACTACTATGGCATGTTGTTGTTTTGGGCTGAGCTCGATCAACGAACGGGGAATCCTGTTTTTGACGACAGGCAGTTGATGATGCTGCCAACGCACCTTTGCCTCTTCGCGCAGGGCATCGATCATATCCAGTGGTGCATTGTAGCTGTTACCAAAATCGGTAATCGGTTGACTCCGTGCAAGTAACAAGTCGCCGTACATGAGCTGCGCCAGTTTAAAATCCGGTTGCAAAGTGGTCAGCGTTTTCAATTCGTTGATCGCCGCATCAATTTCGTTACGGCGAATGTTTTCCAGCGCACGAATCAACATCGACTCGTAACCATGTTCAATCGTATGCAACGGTGTTGTGGTCGTGATCAGATCAGCCGCATGCGCCTGTGTGGCTGCTACCAGCGATAGCATCATCAACAATTTCTGTATACGTCTCAACATGGTTTACTAGTTTGAACGTTCCTCGGCAATCAACCAGCGCCCGTTCTCAAACGTAAACAGCACCGTCTTTTTCACGCGATCACTGTACGTATCGGATTGATAGCTCTGGATAAAACTCACTTCCGCATGCTTGTCACTCAGCATGTTCACGTTAGTCGACTCGATTTTAACCTTGATAAACGCCGGCTTCGACAAACGTTGTCGACGCTGCGCCTGCCACCGTGCTCGTGTCAGACCCTTCGACGGGATATAGGTGCTGGCATAGTGTGCCAGGTACGCATCGACATCCTGCGCTGCCCAGTCGCTTGCCCAGCCATTTAACTCGGCAAGCAGTGCGGCGCTGGCATCGCTGACCGGTGCAGGTTCAGGCAATGGCTCGGGTTCCGGCTCCGGCTTTGGCTTTGGTTCCGGTTCAGGTTCAGGTTCAGGTTCAGGTTCAGGTTCTGGCTTCGGTTCCGGTTCAGGCTTAGGTTTGGGTTCGGGTTTGGGTTCGGGTTTGGGTTTGGGTTCCGGCTCAGGTTCAGCGGCAGCCACTTGCACCGCCTGTGGCCGCGAAAACAGTTCATTGATTAACGATAATTTCTCGCGTGCACTTGAATTGTTGTCATCCAGTTCCAGCACCTGGTTATAGGCCCGGCTCGCCATCTTGGCGTAGATATCACCGAGATTCTCGTGTGCCGTTGAGTAGCTCGGATGCGTATTAATGGCTCTCGACAACAACTCACGTGCCTCATCGTACTTGCCCTGTGCGGCATAAACGACGGCCAGGTTGTTGTACGGTTCGGGTAACTCAGGATGATCCTCGATCAACTGCAGAAACATTGACTCGGCCTGCGGCAAACGATTGGAACGGGTTAACAGCAACCCCTTATAAAATCGTCCCTCAATATTTTTAGGGTTGTCCTGTAATAGTTGATCAACCAGATTCAGGGCCTGTCGGAGTTTTCCCTGATTGGCCAGATCCTGAACCTGCTGAATGCTGACTGCATTAGCCGCTGTCACGGACAAAAACAGTAAACTAAAGCCGAAAATGAATTTTTTCAGGACCCTATAAATAAATTTGGTTTGCATGCGCGACAGCCGGTTCGTTTCAGAGCGTAACAATTGGAGTTATTGCCTGTAATAAGCGCCTGTATTCTAGGGATTTTCCACGTTCAAGGCAATTTGATTGCAGTCTTTTGGTACGGAGTTAAACCGTGCCGGCAGGCCGGTGAACGCCTCTGTCATGACCGGACTCTCGACATCCAGCGCAACGTCCAGCCAGTACAAACTGGTCTGCCCGTCTTCATTGTACGGCACCACGACCGGTTGATAACCCCTGGCATTCAACTCGGAAAGCCGTCGATTGACACCGGCCTGCGACGAAAACAGACCGAGTGAGATGGCATTTTTAAAACTGCCTTTGCGGATCAACCGTGTATCCTTGATACCCTGATCTTTTAATTCGGTTAACGTCGCCAGTGCATCGGCCTTGTCCGTTGGCGGAGAAAGATACACCCAGTACAACTGCTGATTCTGGTCCACATCGCTGCGCTCACGTATTGGCTGACCTCGTTGCTGAAACCAGTGACGCAATGACGTGACATCCGCGGCTTGTGCAAACGGACCGTAGGTGAAGCAGGCGACTCGCGTCCCTTCAGGCAAGCGGTTCCGGGGCTTGAATGGTTTGACCATATCGAGCAGCAAATGATCGTGATCCACATTGACCGGTTCCGGCATGGTTGTGACCAGATCTGTTGTCGAGTCAGTCTGTTCGCCGGAAGTTATGTCGATAAAACCTGGCGCGGGTCCTTGCGGTAATGAACCACGGGCCGAGCCACTGGATTTAGGCGGCGGGGTTTCGGCCAGTTCATGCAGTAACAACAGGCGTTCGGCATCACCCGGTATTCGAACGTTGCCTGTCTGTCGCTGAATCTGCAAGCGTGTCTCTCTATCGATCTCCCAACCCAGGTAGGTGACGTTACCGATCAATAACAGGATAAATAACCATTTCATTCAGCGTTCACCCATACCTGAATACCATCAAGCACCAGGGCCTCAACATGATCAAAATCAGCCGGTAACTGCGCAATGATCTGCTTCGCGGCCCCACCTGTGATCACTTTCTTAAGCGCAAAATTCTGTTCTCTCTGCCACCGTAATAAAAACTCGTTAATCAGGCCCACGACCGAGTAGCGACAGCCGTTGGCGACGGCATCAGCCGTATTGTCCGCCAGCTTTTCGGTACTCAGGTTTGCCGTTGTATCAATGCCGTGAGTTCCGGTCAGTAACGATTGTTGCATTAGACTCTCTCCTGGCGCGATCAATCCTCCCTGATGCTGGCCCTCGTCATCGATGATATCCAGCGTCGTGGCGGTACCGCAATCAACAATGACACAACCACGTTGATATCGATCCCAGGCCGCCAGCATCGCCAGCCAGCGATCGACACCCAGCTGTTTTATATCCTTGTAACCACACTGTACACCGGCCACTCTTGCCTCAACCCGAACAAACTCGACGGGCCTGTTCCAGTTTGTCTGACACCAGGCAACCAGCCGCTCAGAGGCTGCCCCCCGTTGCACATCGCTGACTACAACGCGCTCGGGTCGGGCCAACCCGGACCACAAATCACTGAACACGTTCTCGTTCAGCGTCGCTGTTGCCTGCGCCCCCTGTGTCGGCGCCCGGCCCGGCCCCGTCATCTGCCATTTCAGGTGACTATTACCGATATCGATGAATAACATCATGCGTTCAGATTAAAACTGATTTCTCCTGCCGTGAACTTTTCCAGGCGGTCATTGATCCGCATCAATAACAAGCCGTCCTCATCAATACCGGCAACAACTCCACTGCAATCACGATCCGGCAAGTGAATCGTCACCGATTGATCCTTGGCACAATCGTATTTACGCCAGGTGTTTAACAAGTCTGCCTTGTTCATTGCATCGATTGAGTTCAGCATCTGCAGGATTCTATCAATCAATAAGCCGGCTATCCTGTCTCTTGCGGGCAATTCTGTGCACAGACTCTGCAGATCGGTCATGTGCGGTACCTGTTCTGCAGCGACGCTGGAATGGGTAATATTCAAACCGATACCAATGACGACATCGATTTGCCCGGCACTCTCGCCACGACTCTCTACCAGAATCCCGCCCAGTTTTTGCCGTCCTGCATAGATGTCATTCGGCCATTTCAGCCCGACACCGGTAATACCGATTTGCTGAAACAGCTGCATTACGGCAACGCCGCAAGCCAGCGACAAACAATCAAGCAACCGTGGTGGCATATGAAAATGCCAGCCGATGGAGACATTGATACTGCCAGCCATCGTGGAAAACCAGTGTTTACCCTGTCGGCCGCGGCTTGCCGTTTGATGTTCTGCCAGCATGACAACACCGCGGATAGACTCCTGCGGTAATCGATCCAGCAGACGCTGGTTGGTTGAATCTGTCTGAAAGACAACGTCAAGTTCCGACAATAATTGCTGCCCTGGCTGGCTGATATGGGATAACACGGCCTGCCGTGTCAGCAATTGAACCGGGTGTAGTAATTGATAACCCTGCCCACGGATAGAATCGATATCAAGACCGCACTGTTGCAGGTTATGGATATGTTTCCAGATGGCCGCACGTGAAATTTCCAGTTGATCGGCCAGCACGGCGCCGGAATGCGCTTGCCTATCGGACAACAGCTTAATCAATTGCCTGCGTATGGCTTCAGTCTGTCTGCGTTTCATGCAGCCATAATGCGCAGACACAAGCGAATTGCCAAGTCCTGTGATATTTAAATAATACCCATAAAAAAAGCCGGGTGACCCCGGCTTTTTTCTTTGACCTTAGTCTGATTACAATCGAGGTTTCGATTTGTTGCCGGCACTGGCCTGTCGAATGATCGGCTTTTTCTTTTGATTGATAATGTCGGTACATTCCACTGCTGCCTGCACATTACTGCTGTAGCTGTCGCCGTATTCCTTGAAATCCTCATCGGCCATAACGGCGGTCATCCCGATCGAATAGGACGCTTTTAACAATCCCATACCGTCTTTCTTGCCATTGCCCATCATTAATTTCATCTCATGATTATCGTACAGGACCTGATCGTACGGTCCCCATAATTTCGGCGCGGCGAACGCGCCACCACCAACAAGCACGTCAAGCACAACTTTCTCACCGTGGTAATAGCCCAGGGCACCAAAGCCTTCACCTTCGTAGTAACTGTATTTACCACCACCACATGACGCCGGGAATTCATAGTCGTATCGATTGATATAACCGCCTACGTATTCCTGCGGCATGCTGATATTACGTGTGCTAACGCGTTTTAAATCACCGGATTTTTTCGCCTCGGTGGCAACCGCAAGAATGGATTCGACCTCGCCGTATGGCCCGTCGATGAAGCGTTTACCGTTCTTTTGTAGATACGGGCGATCCTGGCTCTCTGCCTCACCCATCACCTCGACATCCGGCATAACCTGAACGCCATCTACAGCACCGGTATCGGCCTGCACCGCACCCTGGGCAAACAGCGCACCGGCCAACACAACCATCGGTGCGGTTTTCGCCATGCGCCGTTCAAATACACGTTCGGTCTTGTTTGCAGCAGGGTCGCGTTGATCCTCTTTTGTCTTGAAACCATTGCGCTCGGCGAACGCGAGTATCTGTTCGTAGGCATCCGGTTGTGTTTTTTTCAGACCACGCTCGTAAACGAGTACGCGATGACCCTCAATGATACAGGGGTGCACCTTGGCTGCATTGAACAGCAATTTCTTGAAACCGGTCTGCTTGATTGCCTGGCTGACCCGTTCTACCCAGGATGTCTCCTGCTTCTGCTCTGCCGATTCCGCCAACGCTGCGACACCGTTAAGCAGGTTGTCCTTGCCGTAATCTATCGCGCCTAGACTCATGTTCTCTTCTCCAGATCTAAGTTGTATGACATGTCCTGAAAAAGGGAAAAATCCTGCGTATCAATCCGGGCGACAAATTGTCATCTGTGGTGGCCACCACCCGTTGTTGGCTGGATACACACTTATTTTCCCTGTATCCAGTCTGTTCGGCCGATCATTGAAAATCTTTAGGCTCGATTGAAGGAAAATCGAGTCAATTCGGGAGTTTGTGCGCTAGTTGGCAAACACGCAGAGGCCTGCCTGAGGATTATTGCAGAGAGGAGTTAAGTTACTGTATTTATTATGTTTTACTTCTTGTCGTCGAGATCCTTGATATTAAATTCGGCCGTTTCGACAAATTGTTCCGCTGACGGCAGGTCTTCCTCGATCTTACGGCGAATGGTGGCGTCTTCATCGTCGTCGATCATCTCGTCATCATCGTTCAGCATGATGGTTTCATCCGCCTCGCCTTCATCATCGCCTGTGTCGGCAGACTCTGACGTCGCGTCCTCACTGCCGCGGATGGCAGTAACATCCTCGGAGGCATCGTCATTGGAATCGTCATTGAAGCCATCGGTAATATCAAAGTCCAAATCAAAATCCGGCTCCTCAAGGTCATCCATCGTACTTGCGGGTGGTGGTGCCGTCGTTGAGGCCTTGGCAACGGTGGCATCTTCACTCGGATCGGCAGCAGGCGCGGCCGCTTCGCCACCGGCAAACACCGTATTTGAGATCACGGTCATACCATCTTCAGCCAGCTCAGGAATGGTAAATTCCAGTTCATATTTATGCAGTCGTATGCGATCGCCGTGCTTCAAGCGTGTCTCGCTGCTGATCGCTTTATCATTGACAAAGGTGCCGTTGATACTGCCCTGGTCGATGATCCAGAACGAAAAATCCTTGTATTCAATCAGGGCATGACGCCGCCCGATTGTCGTCTGTGGAATCACAATGTAATTCAGCCGGTCGGTATCCTTGCCAGCGACACGGCCCAGCATCGTTGGTTTGCTGCCGAGTTTGTAGGTGGAGTGATCGGTAAACCCCTGCGGATCATTAATAAAGGCTTCCTGGGCTGGCGCAACCGACTCGGCCCCGCCGCGTCGTCGCATCAACACAATCAGGATCGCGATCAAGGCGAGCAACACAGCAGATATCGCCACGATCATGATCTTGCCGCGCAGGTCCTCTTCCGAGGTATCGCGCTCGACCGGTACTTCTATAATGATGGGCTCGGGCGGTGGTGGTGGCGGTGCCGGTGGTGCCACCTCTACCGGTGTCGGCGGTGGTGCAGTCACGACCGGTTCCGGCACCGGTTCCGGCTCAGGTGGTGTATTGATGATGGTGACTATCTTTTCAAAAACACGGGTTAAATCTTCTGCCTGTAAGGCACGGTAATACTCGCCATCGGTTTTCTGTGCGAGCGACTGAATCAACTGAAAATCCGCGTTCTCGGTAAACGCGATACCGAATATCGTAATCTTGTTGTCAGCGGCATCGGCTGCCAGATCGTCTTTCAGCCAGCGGGTTTTTTCCAGATCAACATTGGCATTACCGGTATCGACAATGCCATCGGTCATGAAAACGATGATTTTATCCGCTTCCTCCCGACCGTTGTTTTTCAACTCATAAATTGCGCGCTCTATCGCAGCCGGGCTGTCGGTAAATAATCCCTTGTAGTTAATCTGGTCAAGGCTTGCCAGCAGCGTGGGCGAGTTGTCGCGCGTCACGTCCGTAAACGGCACCGGCAGTTTGACATCCTGATCGAATATGATGATACCGAGACGGGTTGCCTCATCGAGACCGCCGATAAATTCACGCACCGCCTGGTTCGTTAAAAACTGTGGATCGTTTTTCTTCATACTGCCGGAATTATCCAGTACCAGCAGCATGTCTTTCGGGCTGACGTCAACGGGCGCAGACGCTTCATCAAGCAGGATTAATGTCTGCTCCGCGGCGGCTTCGACAGCTGGACCCGGTTCTGCGTCGATTGACTCCAGCGCCGCTGCCGCGTCTTCCACAGCCGCTTCGGTTGACTCTACGACAGCATCAACCACTTCTTCAGCCGGTTCCTCCAGGTAAGACTGAGCCTGCTCCAGCAGGCGTTCGGTTTCGCTTTGGGCCGTTTCGTCACTGTCAACAGCGCCGGCGTGGACACCAACGGAGATGAGCAATGCCAGTAATGAGATGAATCGTGGAAACTGCTGGATCATGAAGCCGCAGAAATTATCTGTTAAATCGAAATTGCATTATAGAACATAAAGTTAACCGGAGACATCTGTTAGATTGCCTCAGCGTTACTCACCACTCGCGATCGGTCGTTGCGGATCCGAACACCACTCACTCCAGGATCCGGCGTACAAGCGCGCCGGCGGCAGACCGGCGTGGGCAACGGCGAGCAGGTTATGACAGGCGGTAACACCGGAACCACAATAAAATACCGGTTCATCACTGGCAGATTCCGAATAGATCCCGGTGAATTCCCGGTGCAACTGTTCGGCTGATTTAAATCGCCCATCGGCCTGCAAATTCTCCTGCCAGAAACGGTTGATGGCACCCGGTATATGGCCAGCGGCAGGATCAATCGGTTCTGAATCACCGCGATAGCGTGCCGGATCACGTGAATCGATCAACAGTCGCTGTTCGGTTACCTGATCGAGCTGGACCAACCATCCTGCCTGTCTGGTACCGGAGAATACTGCGGTCGGATTGTTCTGCTCTCCCTGACTCACGGCGAGCTGCTGCTGTTGCCAGTTTTTCCAGCCACCGTCCAGCAGGGCGACGCCTTCATGTCCCATGTAACGTAATAGCCACCAGAGCCGCGCCGCAAACGCACCGTTGGTGGCGTCATAGACAATCACCTGCTTTTGACTGTCTATACCGAGTCGGCTGAACAGCTTTTCCAATGCCGCCGCAGTCGGCAACGGGTGGCGACCATGATCAGTGACAGGCGGCCCGCTAAGATCGTCATGTACATCGGCATACACGGCACCGGCGATGTGAGACTCGAGATAGGCTTCACGACCGGCTTGCGGATGCATCAAATCATAACGGCAGTCGACAACCAGCCAGTTATCATCCGGCAGATGTTGTGCAAGCGTTGCAGAATCGACCAGCGTTTTATACATACTTACATGGTATCGTCTGCGCTGTTAAACGTATAGTCAGTGCAAATCCCAGGCTTGTATGCATAACAGGACCCACTATCTGATTCGCCCGGCAATGCTCGTTGCTGTCCTGTCAAGCTGCGTTCTGTTTTCCGGCTGTTCCTCGCTGCGGTATTACTCTCAATCCGTACGGGGGCACTTTGAAGTCATGCAAAATCGACAGGTGATCGATGCACTGGTCAATGATGACACCACCGATGCAGTTACCCGTGACAAATTATCCTATGTGCAGCAGCTGCTGGATTTTGCCCGGAACGAATTACATCTGCCGGACAACGGCAGTTATGCCAGTTATTCGGATATTAAACGTGACTTTGTTATCTGGAATGTGTTTGCCACACCGGAACTGTCATTGCAGCCAAAAACCTGGTGCTACTGGTTGGTCGGTTGTTTGGCTTACCGGGGATATTATGCCAAGCAGGATGCCCATAGGCTGGCACAACAGTTAAAAGCGACGAATCATGATGTGTTCGTCGGCGGTGTGGCTGCCTACTCGACACTGGGCTGGTTTCGTGACCCGGTATTAAACACGATGCTGCGCTGGGACAAGTTGTACCTGGCGAAAGTCATCCTGCATGAACTGGCGCATCAGAAACTGTATGTGCGGCATGACACCGAGTTTAACGAAGCGTTTGCTGAAACCGTTGCTATTGCCGGGTTACGTCGCTGGCTGGTTTATCGACAGGATCACTCTGCATTAGACCGGCAAATTGAGACTGACGGATACGACCAGGCCTTTGCTCAACTGGTTATTCAATATAAAAATCAACTGGAACAGTTATATGCATCAAACCTGGCCTTGCGACAGAAACGTCAGCAGAAAAAAACGATTCTGGAATCTTTCAGGCAGGAATATTTCACAATAAGAAAAAAATGGGTGGATTACGACGCCTATGACAACTGGGTGATGGAAGATTTAAATAACGCCAAACTCGCGGCTGTCTCCACCTACAGGCAACTGGTGCCGGACTTTATGCGCAAACTGCAGCAATCCGAAAATAATCTGCCACACTTCTATACTGCGATGTCAGCATTGGCAAAGTGCAGCATCGATCAACGTAGACAACTGCTGCAGGCTGAAACTGACGGGGAAATGCTATGTGCAGAGCGGTAACAGCAGCTTTGATAACCATCATGTTTTCGCTGGCGTGGTCTCTGGCGGGCGCCATTGAGCCTGTGCCCGCGTCAAAAAAATATGCCGTCGGCAGTCTGATCATCGCGAGTCAGCATCTGCAGGATCCGGTCTTCGGTCAAACGGTGATCCTGATACTCAATCAGGGCAGGACGGGTACTTACGGTGTCGTCATCAATCGAAAAAGCAGCATCAAGGCCGAGGACGTGCTTCCCACGACACACTGGACCGAATTCCCGCCGGATGTGTATACGGGTGGCCCGGTCAGTCAGAAGGCCCTGCGGATTCTTGTCCGCTCCGAACTAACATTGGCCGAGGGCAAGCAGATTACGAGCGATCTGTGGCACCTGGAAACCCACGACGAACTGGCCCTGTACGTGAAAGAGTTGTCCGATCGGACTCCATCGTTGCTTTATCTTGGCTACGCAGGCTGGTTGCCGGGCCAACTGGAAGCCGAAATTCAAAGGGGAGACTGGATTATCCGTACGATCACATCGAAACACTTGTTTGACACGGATCCTGAACAACTCTGGCAACAGTTCAGGCAAGAGTCGCAGCAGATATGGACGCATAAACCATTGCCAGGACGAACAAAATTTATCCCCGGGATAGACCGGCAGGTTGACAGCGAAACCGCTTGCACTTTGATGACGTGTATCGATAATAGCGACAATTTCCTGTCATTAACGGGCCTGTACGTAAATTAGCCGTGCAGGAAATGTGATTCCAGTCACGCAAAATTACGCACTTTATGTTACGTTAACCAGATGTTAAATAAATTATTTGGTAAGCCCGTTGAACTCAATGTTGGCGACCAGACCCTCCGCTTCAGTTCTCTTGTCGATTTCGAGTTTGCGTTAAATGGCCGTACTTCAATCCCGGCTAATAAAATTTCGGACCTAGTCAAGTTTTCGGTTGAACAGCTGAAAAAAGAGGCGCA
>JBHIXH010000051.1:0-16187 GCA_041984885.1 Gammaproteobacteria bacterium | reverse complement strand
TCAGGATTGCAGGGCTGGATGCACTTCCCGGGGAGTTGCGACAACATATGCCATAACCATAAAAAAACCGGGCTTTTGCCCGGTTTTTGAAACAGTAAGAAAGATAACTTTAACTTCTTCGGCGTCGACTGATAATTCCCAGCCCTAATACCGACAGTGCCATTAAAGCCAGTGTGGACGGCTCGGGGACATCGACCGGCACCTCGCCTTCTATCGTGTCATTACCACAGGTCATGTTCCAGTGTAACGCTAACGCACCATTATCCAGCAGGCCGGTGCCGCCAATATCAAACGTCATGCTGATACGGTCACTATAGACATTCCAGGAACCCGTTACGCCGGTGTTGGTGACGCGTGATTTACTGGTATCCACTGCCACTTCCTGGCCATCTCGAAAGGTTCCGCCTGACAGGAAATCCTGCGACAACAACGTATTGTAATTGTTGCTGTCGGTAGAACTGAGCTGGTACAGGGTACCGACACCACCGGTTGCTGACCAGCGGTTATCAAGGGCAAAACCGTATTCCCATTTCGTACCGGTGATATGGTTGTCATTGGCGTAATTGCCAGAGCCAAAGGGCGTCCAGGAACTGGCGAGGAATAAGTCGCCATAACCAATACCCTGTTTGACACCGTTTACTTTACTGGCATCTTTGTCCGTCAGGCTTGCGAACAGTTTATCGTCACCCAGTCCGGCAAAATTGGTGAAGATATCGACTGTTAATGTCGTAC
The DNA here is from genome assembly GCA_041984885.1 of Gammaproteobacteria bacterium. Taxonomy (GTDB): domain Bacteria; phylum Pseudomonadota; class Gammaproteobacteria; order Eutrophobiales; family Eutrophobiaceae; genus UBA4486. The sequence continues at coordinate 15,455 of JBHIXH010000051.1, read as the reverse complement.
CGGATACCGACAGGTCCAGACCGAGAATATCAAATTTCGACTTATCGCCGATGACATCACCATAACCATGATGGTCGCCACCCCAGTAGGTACTAGCGCCGGCATGATTATCATCAATCATGTATGCATTCGCCGCTGAGGCGCATAACAGGCCGATTGCAGCAATTGAAAGTTGTTTGGTCAGTTTCATCGTTATTTTTTCCTGATCACGAATAATTTCTGAACAATACTCAGCAAATACCAGGCCAATAATAATTTTTATTTATTTATCAGTAATTTACATTTTTTTGTGGGATTCTGATTAGCCATTCTGTAAAGTTTTTCGACAGGTGAAAAGTCGCTGGAGCCGGCTCGGGGAGAGAAATAGTCTATGGATTTCAATAATTTAAATGATCAAAGAATACTAGATCGTGTGTCTCGCTCAAACGACAGGGATGACTGGTCGATCTGTAAGAATTACCGACAGAACGTATAGCGGGGTTGCCTGCACGAAACCACGAGCCTGGTTTCGCCAACTGCATCACATAAAATCAGGCCGGGACAACCTGACGGAGAACGTGTGACTGCGTGGATATCCCGAAACCTGGGCTGGAATCGGCCTAGCTGGTCATACTGTCAAAAAACTTTTTCACACCATCCAGCCAGGAACTGGCCTGTGGGCTGTGCTTTTTACCCCCGGACTGCATAGTCTCATCGAATTCCTGTAGCAGTTCTTTCTGGCGTGCTGACAGGTTAACCGGCGTTTCGACCATCGCCCGGCATAACAAATCACCTTTCATCGCCGAGCGGATCGTGCGGACACCTTTTCCGCGCAAACGAAACAGCTTGCCGCTTTGCGTCTCGGCCGGAATCTTCAGTTTTACCTTTCCCTCAAGCGTCGGGACTTCCAGTTCGCCGCCCAGGGCAGCCGTGGCAAATCCAATGGGAATATCGCAATACAGATCGCTGCCTTCGCGAGTAAAGATCGGATGTTCACGTACCATGACGTGTACATACAGATCACCGGCAGGACCGCCGTTCTCGCCAGCCTCACCCTCGCCTGACAAACGAATACGATCACCACTGTCGACACCTGGCGGGACTTTAACGGATATCGTCTTGTTATCGCGTATCCGTCCCTGACCGCGACAATCGGGACACGGGTCTTTAATGATCTTGCCCTGTCCACGACACTGCGGACAGGTTTGCTGGATTGAGAAAAACCCCTGTTGCATGCGCACCTGCCCGAGTCCATTACAGGTGGGACAGTCGGCCGGTTTGCTGCCTTTTTTCGCGCCGGAACCGGAACAGGTGTTACAGCCAACCATTTTCGGCACCCGAATTTTTATCGTGGAACCGGATACGGCTTCCTCCAGACTCAACTCAAGGTCATAACGTAAATCCGCGCCACGATAGACACGTTCGCCGCCCTGGGTGCCGCCCTGGCCAAAAATGTCCCCAAATACGCTGTCAAAGATGTCACCGAATCCGGCACCACCAAACCCACCGGCCTGGGCCCCGCCCGCGGCCGATTGATCGACGCCGGCATGACCAAACTGATCGTAGGCAGAACGCTTACGACTGTCAGAGAGCACGTCAAACGCCTCTTTGGCCTCCTTGAATTTATCCTCGGCCGTATCGTCACCGGCGTTTCTATCCGGGTGATACTTCATGGCAAGACGGCGATAGGCTTTTTTCAGCTCATCATCGCTGGCGTTTTTGGAAACACCGAGTACTTCGTAATAGTCCCGCTTGGCCATGTTGTTATTACACCTGTAGCAAAAGTTTTTCTGTTGGACACGCACAGGCCCGAAAGGCAATCCTTTCAGGCCCGGACGTTATTAAGTTGTATAAAAAGCGAAACTTACTTTTTATCGTCGTCGACTTCCTCAAACTCGGCATCGACGACATCATCGGCTGCTGCATTGTCAGACTCGCCGGTATCAGAACCGCCTGGTCCCGCCTCGGCGCCTTCCGGATTACCAGCCGACTGCTGGTAGGCCCGTTCGGCCAGCTTGCCAGCGGCTTCAGTCAGGACCTTCGTTTTCTCTTCGATCTCATCCTTGTTATCGCCTTTCAGCGCCTCTTCGAGATCAGCGATCGCAGATTCGATACTGGTTTTTTCCTGATCCTCAACCTGGTCTTTCAACTCTTCCAGCGATTTCTTCGTCGCATGGATCATGTTCTCGGCCATGTTCTTCGCATCGATCAGTTCTTTCGCCTTGCGGTCCTCTTCGGCATGCGCCTCGGCATCCTTGATCATCTTGTCGACTTCTTCGTCAGACAGACCGCTTGAGGCCTTGATGACGATTGACTGTTCCTTGCCGGTCGCCTTGTCTTTCGCCGACACATTCAAGATACCGTTGGCGTCGATATCAAACGCGACTTCAACCTGTGGCACACCACGCGGTGCAGGTGGAATATCGGTTAAATCAAATCGACCGAGTGATTTATTGCCGGTCGCCATCTCACGTTCACCCTGCAACACATGCACGGTGACAGCGGTCTGGTTATCTTCTGCTGTTGAGAACACCTGCTGTGCCTTTGTCGGGATCGTCGTGTTCTTGTCGATCAGTCGCGTCATCACACCACCGAGCGTTTCGATACCCAGCGACAACGGCGTCACATCCAGCAGTAATACGTCTTTGACGTCACCACCGAGAACACCGGCCTGAATGGCGGCACCAACAGCAACGGCTTCATCCGGATTCACGTCTTTACGTGGTTCCTTGCCGAAAAATTCCTGCACTTTTTGCTGCACCTTCGGCATACGTGTCTGACCGCCGACGAGAATCACGTCGGTAATTTCAGACTGGCTCAAACCGGCATCCTCCATGGCGACGCGGCACGGCTCGATGGTGCGCTCAACCAGGTCTTCCACCAGCGATTCCAGCTTTGCGCGTGACAGTTTCAGATTTAAATGTTTCGGACCGGAACTGTCAGCCGTGATATAGGGCAGGTTGACATCCGTCTGTTGACTCGAGGACAACTCGATCTTGGCTTTCTCTGCCGCTTCCTTCAAACGCTGTAATGCCAACGGGTCATTGTGCAAATCCACACCCTGGTCTTTTTTGAATTCATCACAGAGGAAATCAATGATACGCAGATCAAAATCTTCACCACCAAGGAACGTATCACCGTTCGTCGACAACACCTCGAACTGATGCTCGCCATCGACTTCGGCGATTTCAATGATGGAAACATCAAACGTACCACCACCGAGATCGTAGACAGCAATCTTGGCATCGCCGCGTTTTTTATCCGTACCGTAGGCCAGTGCGGCTGCAGTCGGCTCATTGATAATGCGCCTGACTTCGAGACCGGCAATCTTGCCGGCATCTTTCGTTGCCTGACGTTGCGAATCATTAAAGTAGGCAGGTACCGTGATTACGGCTTCTTTCACCTCCTCACCGAGGTAATCTTCCGCCGTCTTTTTCATCTTCATCAGGACCCGCGCGGACACCTCGGGCGGGGCCATTTTCTTGTTTTTGACCTCAACCCAGGCATCGCCGTTGTCGGCCTTGATGATTTTATAAGGCACGAGTTTGATGTCTTTCTGCACTTCATCTTCTTCAAAGCGGCGACCAATCAAGCGTTTGACTGCGAACAGTGTGTTGTTCGGGTTCGTCACCGCCTGGCGTTTTGCCGATTGACCGACCAGCACCTCGTCATCATTCGTATAGGCAACGATAGACGGGGTGGTTCTGCCACCTTCGCTGTTTTCAATGACCTTGGCCTGGCCGCCTTCCAGCACGGCGACACACGAGTTAGTCGTACCCAGGTCGATGCCGATTATCTTTCCCATTGTTCTAAATCTCCGAAAATTTTATGGATTTAAACCTGTTCTCTATATGTAGTTGCTGATCGTTGTTTTCAAGATGTCAATTCGACACCATCACCATCGCCGGGCGGATCAGACGCCCGTTTAGTTCGTAGCCCTTTTGCATGACCGTAATCACAATGCCGGCCTCAACGCCTTCCTGTTGCTGCATTGATACGGCCTCGTGTTGTTCCGGATTGAATTTTTCTCCCTGCGGGTCTACGACTGCGACACCAAACTTTTCCAGCGTGTCCATCAGCTTTTTCAGCGTCAGGTTCATGCCCTCAACCAGGCTTTCGACCTGCTCTGACTCGCCGGCCGCATTGATGCCCAGTTCCAGGCTATCGATCACCGGCAACAGTTCGGCGACAAATTTATCCAGCGCGTATTTGTGCGCATTCTCGATATCACGTACCGAGCGTTTGCGCACATTGTCGAGTTCGGCCTGCGAACGCAGCATCTGATCCCGGGCCTCATCGGCTTTCAGTTCAAGTGCAGAAATCTGACTACGTAGCGACTCCAGTTCATCCACTGCTTCGGCGGGTTCGCCAACCGGTTCGCTGGCAGGTGCTTCGACACCCGTCGCGGTGTCGTGGTCCGACTCGGTGGTCTCAATGTTTTCTTTCGCCGGGTCGTCTTGTGTTACCGACATGGTGCCCCCTCTTTAGAAAAAAGATACAACAATTTCAATGAGTTGGGATATATGGGGACTATTGATGAGAATTCAAGGCTGAACCCAGCATTTTTGCCGTGATATCGACAATCGGGATGATGCGTTGATACTCCATGCGGGTCGGTCCGATGACGCCCAGCACGCCGATGATCTCGCCATCCACCTCATACGGTGAGGTCACAATACTGCAGTCATCGAGCACGTCGTAACCCGACTCCTCACCGATAAAGATTTTTACGCCTTTTGCCTGGATCGACTGTTCCAGCAAATGCAATATGTCGCGTTTCTGGTGAAAACTGTTGAACAGGCGCTTCAGCTTATCCACATCGGACAGCTCGGCCACATCCATCAGATTCGTGTGGCCAGCCATCACGTAATCGTCGTGTGGTTCACCCCGTTCAAATGCCTTTTGCGCCATCTCGATCGCCATCTGCATCAACTGGTTGACATTATCTTTCATGCTTTCGAGTTCTTTTAAAATATCCTGGCGTATCGTATCCAGCGATTTGCCGGCGAACATGTCATTCAGGTAATTCGTGGCTTGTTGTAACTCGGAGGCGGAGTAGACACGCGCCGTATTGATAATACGATTCTGGATCTCCGTATCACTTGTCACCAGGATCACGAGAATGCGATTTTCTGACAGTGCCACAAATTCGACGTGTTGCAGTGACTTGCCTTCCGGCTTCGGTAACGTGACGACACTGGCGAGTTTGGTGATCTCCGACAACGTGGTTGATGTCTTTTCCATCAGGTTTTTCAGATTCTGGTTCGGATCCAGCTCGCGTGCGATCTCGGCAATCTGATCGTCATTCAGATGGTTCACACGCAGCAGGTTATCGACAAATAAACGGTAGCCCTGGATGGTGGGGACGCGACCCGCTGAAGTATGCGGCGAACTGAGCAAACCGAGGTCTTCCAGGTCCGCCATGATGTTGCGTATCGTTGCCGGACTCAGTTGCAGGTTGGAATCTTTTGCCAGTGTGCGTGAGCCGACCGGTTGTCCGTCCTGGATAAAATGCTCAACCAGCGATTTGAACAAGAACAGGCTGCGTTCATTCAACAAATTGGTGTCGTTATTCGTTGGCATCGAGGTCGTCGTATCCCGCTAAAACCGCACACAAATGACGGATTCTCACGAATTTAGCACTCCCCTCCCGAGAGTGCAAAATTCCTGTTTGGAGCGTCAACCAGACCGTGCTAGGTTTGCCTGAAAAAACCATGGATAATAATAATTAATGTTTAAGCATATCGGCCTGATCGCTTCCCGCCGCAGTTCTCCCGGCATCGCGCAAACCCTGATGCAAGTGAAATCGTTGCTGGAGCAACGTGGCGTCTCAATCAGCTATGGTAAGAGTTGCGCCGACCTGTTGCCGGAATTAAAACCGGTCGCGGCCGACAACAACGACTTTTGTGCCGATTGTGACCTGGTCATTGTCATCGGTGGGGATGGCACGATGCTGAACGTCGCCCACAACCTGTGTCAGAAAAAAATTCCGCTGCTCGGCATCAACCGTGGGCATCTCGGTTTTCTCGCCGATATTCCGGCCGACGATGTCAGCACACAGCTGGAAAAAATCCTGGATGGCGAGTTCGTCCAGGACGAGCGATTCATGTTAACGAGTGAGGTCATCCGCAATGACGAGGTGATTTACACCGGCTCGGCATTCAATGATGTCGTCATCCAGAAAGGAAATATAGCGCGGCTCGTGCAATTCGACACGTATATCAATGGTAATTTTTTACTGACGCAGCGCTCTGACGGCATGATTATTTCGACACCAACCGGTTCGACTGCCTATGCACTGTCCGGCGGCGGGCCGATCCTGTATCCGAGTCTGGATGCGCTCGTGCTGGTACCGATCTGCCCACATACACTCAGTATTCGGCCGATTGTTGTCGACGGCAACAGCGAAATCGAAATTGATATTGGCGAACGTGAAGTTGATCTGGCGCAGCTAACCTGCGACGGCAACACGATTGGCGAGATGTGCTCCGGTGATCGTATCAAGGTCAGTAAAAAAGACACGCCGGTGAAACTGATTCATCCGGCGAACCACGATCACTTCAGTATCCTGCGCGCCAAGCTGAACTGGGGACGCTAACATGCTACGCGAATTGCATATTCGCAATTTTGCTGTCATCGAATCGCTGGACCTGGATTTCAACGCAAACATGACCGTGTTCACCGGCGAGACCGGTGCTGGCAAATCGATCATTGTGGATGCCGTCGGCCTGATTCTTGGTGATCGCGGTGACAGCAGCGTCGTCCGGCATGATCAAAATCAAACAGAACTGTCCGCCGTGTTTACTATCGCCAACAACCCGACCGCGGCAACCCTGCTGAAAGATGCCGATATCGAAACAGAGCAGGACGAAGTCATTATCCGCCGGGTGATTTCACGCGAAGGACGCACGCGCGCATTTATCAATGGTACACCGGTCACGGTGCAACAATTAAAACAGCTCGGCGAATGCCTGGTTGAGTTGTACGGTCAGCATGCACACCAGACCCTGTTAAAACCGGCTGAACAGCGGCGATTGCTCGATGGCTATGGTGACTACGATTCCTTGTTAACCGATACCGCAAAACTGCATCAGCAATGGCAACTCTGCGAGCAACAATTGCAACAACTCAGCGGCAATGACGAGCAACGTGAAGCAAGGCTGGCGCTGTTAAGTTACCAGGTGAACGAGCTTAAGGAGCTGGCACTGACAGACAATGAGTACGCCGAGCTGGACGCGCGTCAACGTCAGTTAAGTCATATCAACCAGATACAACAGACACTGGAAATCGCGCAAACGGAACTGCACGAAGACGATCAATCCGCACTCGGTCTTTGCACAAAACATCTGCAGCGTTTACAAACACTCAGTGAACAGGACAAAAAGCTGGCGCCGCTCACCGAGTTGCTGGCCAACGCTGAAATACAGCTGCAGGAATTACGAGCTGAACTGCGCGATTACGTCGAACAACTGGATACCGACCCGGCCAGTCTCGAGCAGGTGGAACAACGCTTGGACCTGATCATTGACACGGCTCGTAAACACCATGTAAAGCCGGAAGATTTGTATGAACAGGCGGCACAACTTGAACACCAGCTGCAATCAATGCTGGCTACCGGGCAGACCCATGCTGAATTGCTGAAGCAGCAACAACAGATCCTTGCGGCGTATACCGATAAGGCGGCACAACTGACGCAACAACGACAAAAGTCTGCTATCAAGCTGGCTAAAAAAATAAAACAACAGCTGCATCAACTCGGCATGCCGTCGGCCGAATTTAAAATTGATATCCAGGATAATCCTGCTGCAGCACCCACAGCACATGGCAATGATGCTATCCGGTTTTTGTTCTCTGCCAACCCGGGGCAGGAAGTAAAACCGTTAAACAAGGTGGCATCCGGTGGCGAACTATCCAGGATCGGCCTCGCCTTGCAGGTGACGGCCAGTCAATCCCTGACCGCAAATACGTTAATTTTTGATGAAGTCGATGCCGGCATCGGCGGTGCCACGGCAAGTATCGTTGGAAAACTGCTAAGCCAGTTAGGTCAGCATTACCAGATTTTTTGCGTCACTCACCTGGCCCAGGTAGGAGCCTGTGCACAACAGCACTTTCATGTAGCCAAGATGGCCGGTAAAAACGTCACAAGAACACAGGTACGGGTGCTGGATGCAGCCGGTCGCGAACAGGAAATTGCCCGCATGATGGGCGGTGTCGATATTACCGAGCAAAGCCTGGCGCACGCGCGCGAGCTGTTATCGGTTGAATAAATGTGAATGCCTGACTAGTCTTTCCTGGGTTTAACGTACAACACCAGGCTGTGGTCGACGAGTTCATAGCCATGCTGTTCGGCTATTTCCTTTTGCAGGTTTTCTATCATCTCGTTCTGAAACTCGATCACCTCGCCACTGTTCACATCGACCATGTGATCATGGTGCGGTCCTCGATCCAGTTCAAACACAGAATGTCCCGAATCGAAATTATGTCGAATCACCAGTCCGGCCGCCTCGAACTGGGTCAACACGCGGTAGACCGTTGCCAGGCCGACCTCCTCGTCCGCCTCCAGCAGTGTCTTGTAGACGTCTTCCGCGCTCAGATGTTTGGCATCGGAATCCTCAAGAATCTGCAGGATACGTATCCTCGGTAACGTGGCTTTCAGGCCGGCTTTTTTCAGGTCATTGGATTCCATCGCGCTCATTCAGTGTCTATTGCTATCAGCGCCCGAGTATACTGCATTGGCACCAAATCGCGAGTGCTGGCGTTGACTTGCTGTCGTCGAAACCGGCTTTCTGCGGTACAATCCGCCCGTCTTAAACCTGTCCAGTCTATGAATACATTCTTGCAAAGCAAAAACCTCTTTTCCCTGCTCCTGGTCGTTGTCATTGGTAATGCCTGCTCAAAAATCGAGGACGGCAGTATCAAACCGCCACTCGTTTATCGCATTGATATTCAACAAGGCAACGTGATTGAACAATCGATGATCAACAAACTACGAGTCGGCATGGATAAAAACCAGGTGAAATTCATCATGGGTTCTCCGCTACTTGAAGATCCATTTCATTACGATCGTTGGGATTATATCTATACGTATCAGGAAGGCGGTCGGCAACGGCAAAAACGACATATCACCCTGTATTTCGAAGACGAAAAACTTTCTCACATCACAGGTGATGTCAAAGTCACCCATGTCCCCGTGAGAACCGAAGAAACAAACAGGGAAAAATCTGTTGTGGTGCCGGCAACGGCTGGCGATAAAACGCTGCTGGAACGCTGGCTCGCTGATGATGAACCGGAGCTGGAACAGGTAAACGAGGATGCTGACATTACCGAATCAGCCACGGCAGAGGAAACAGAAACTGCAATCAAGCAATCTGCAGACCCAACGGGAGAAACCGCACTGAGCGCACCCACAACACCCGCCGACGCAGACATAACCAATGAGCAGAAAGGCGGTTTTTTCAGTAACCTGTGGGACAAGATGGCTGGCGATGATGATGCAACACCTGCTGACGCTGAATTACTTCAACCGGATTTGCAGACCGGCTCGGAACCCGCCAGTAACGAGACAGACAACAGTGAAGAGGAAACGGGTATCAGTACAGTACAACAGGACGAAAGCACGGTAGCGGAACAGACCGGGCCAGTAGAAGCTGAACCTGTAGATGAAAGTGAGGGCAGTTTTTTCAGCAATCTGTGGGATAAAATATCCGGCGATGAAGCAGACGAATCACAACCGGATCCTGAGCGCCAGTGACCACTGCGGCTTTTTGTCCCGGCTTGATAATTTGCCAGAGTCGATAGCCGAATCCACCGAAAAGCTGAGACCCGGGGAAAAGCCGGCGTTTCTCATTCAACAATGCAACTGAATCCATTCAGCAACCAGATATTCCGTTCTTTCATCACGGGTTTAATCTTACTCTTCAGTCAATCGGCTGCCGCTAACCGCGATGAGTTCCAGCAATGGAGCACACTGAACCTCAATTATAAAGTCGACGATGTCTGGTCGTTTAATTTTCTCTCTCAGGGTCGCTTCGCGGTTTCCGATGATCGTAATGATATCTATGTGTTTCGACCTTCTGTGCATTACAAATACAAAGGTGTGACGTATGGCCTCGGCGGTGATCACCTGGAACACGATGGCGGCAACGATGAACAGCGCACCTGGCAACAAATCGACTACGGTCACAAGCTGGATAAATTAAAACTGGATTATCGAGTCCGTCTTGAACAAAGATTTATAGAAGATATAAAAATGATCCTGCGCGGACGTTACAGCATCAAGGCAACTGTCCCCCTGTCGGCGCCAGACTGGAACGGAGTCATTTCCAACGAGATATTTTTCAATCACACCTCACGCGGTCGTGGCCCGGCTCCGGGTTTTGATCAAAACCGGTTTTTTATTGGCCCGGCATATCGACTCAGTGAGAGCGCTAGTGTCAGCAGTGGCTACCTGTGGCGTTACCTGTCGCGACGCGATAACGAAAATATTCACGACCATATACTTGCAATAAACATTTCGTTGTCATTCATGTAGACATGACGAGAAATCAAATTTTTCTGTCGCTACTGTTTTTACAGACGCAAAACACATCGGCAGAAACGGGCGATGGCAACGAGCCGGAAAACATTTCCGCGTATGCCGGTGCTGGCTGGTCAAGCCGCTACATCTCACAGGGCATCGATAATCTCGATGGCGGCGATATTCAAACAACCGTATTCGGTTTCAGCTACTCGTTTTTTCAACTCGACGTCTGGAATGCCTGGGGTTACGATTCGGAATACGTGGAGTTGAATGTCACACCTTCACTGCAGTTCAGCTGGGAGACAATCGACTTTTATGTCTCGTATAACCGGCTGGAATTTTTCGAAACGGATGAACACGACGATGAAATCGGGTTCGGTTTCAATTATGGAGACCTGCCCTTTGATCTATCAGTTAGCGCAGACTGGTATCACTCATTTGCGGCCGACGGGTCGTTTATTGATGTCTATCTACAACGAGAATACACCCCGACTGAAAACCTGACGTTGCTCCCGGCCGTTGCCACCGGTATCAACAACGGATTTATCGCGAATGGTCATGATGGCCTGAATTATGTTGAGCTGTTGCTGCAAGCCGAATATGAACTGCAAGGCCAATTCAGCCTGCTCGGCCTGGTCGGCTATAACTTTGCCATTGATTCTGATCCGGTTGAGCACCCGGATGATGAACTGCTGCGTGATTTTTTCCGGGGTTCTGTGTCAGTTCAGTTTGAATTCTAGCGATATATTACCCGTGCTTTTTCGCTTGCGAACGACGTCGCCGCGACTCTTTCGGATCAGCAAGTAGTTCACGATAGATCTCGACCCGGTCGCCCTCGCTGACAGCCTCATCCAGTGAACGAAACTCGCGGTAAACGCCGACCTTGTTTTTATTCAAATCTATTTCCGGGCATTGGTGCAGCAAGCCGGACTGTTCGATCGCCTGCCGCAGCGTTGTCCCTGGCTGCACAGTCAGTGGCAGCAGAAACTGTTTGTCTGCACGGGCATAACAAACTTCAATGGCAAAAGACTCAGCCATATAGCTGCCTGGCGCGTTGATGAAATGCCTCAACCAGTGAATTCACGATCCTGTTAAACGTTTTATCCAGCGCCATTTTGACAATACGGTTTTTAAATTCAAACTGCATTTGTAACTTTATAAAACAGGCACCGTTTTCCCGGTCTTCAAACTGCCAACTGCCGGTTAATTGTTTAAATGGTCCCTCAACCAGTCTCACATTAATGACCTCGTTCTCCTGCATCGTGTTTTCGGTCATGAACGTATACTTTAACTTGCTTGCCTGCATTGAAAGGCTGGCGCGCAAATGATGATCGTCGCTTGCATGCACACGCGCTTCGCTACACCAGGGTAAAAACTCGGGATAGGACTCGACATCATTGACCAGCGCATACATCTGCGCAGCGGAATAAGGTAAACGTGCAGTTTTTTCTATACGGGTCACAACAACAAAAACAGGCTTACAGCTTGATTAAACCGATCGCTTGTAAAAAGACCAGCGTAACTCCGACCGGCGCAACATAACGCACGAGGATCAACCAGAACCTGTAGGCTGATTCAGACTTCAGCGCCAGTTCCTGTCTGGTTGACTCTCGCTGCATAAACCAGGCGGCAAACACGGCAATAAACAAACCACCGAGTGGTAACATCACGTTTGATGTCAGCTTGTCCATAATGTCGAAATAATTCAGTCCGAATAGTTTGTACTCTGACCAGAGATTGAATGACAGGGCTGAACCGATACCAAGCAGCCAGGCGATAAGACCGGCCACAATCGCGGCCAGGTTGCGTTTCATGTTGCGGTTTTCAACCAGCCAGGCGACCGCCGGTTCGAGTAACGAGATCGACGACGTCCACGCGGCAAATAACAACAGCAGGAAAAACAGTGTACCCAGCACATGGCCGAATGCCATCTGACCGAACGCGATCGGCAGCGAAACAAAAATCAATCCAGGGCCGGAACCTGGCGCCAGACCAAAACTAAACACGAGCGGAAAGATCGCCAGTCCCGCAAGGATCGCGACCATCGTATCGGCCAGTGCAATCGTAAATGATGTACGTGCGATCGAACATTTCTGCGGCAGATACGAGCCATATACCATGATCGCGCCCATGCCGAGGCTCAGGCTGAAGAATGCCTGGCCCAATGCCGCCAATACCCCTGCAGCGGTCAATTTGTCAAAATTCATATTAAACAGGTAACCGAAGCCCTCACTGAAACCGGGCGTCGACATCGCATAGCCGACCATGATCAACAACAACACAAACAGGCTCGGCATCAGGTATTTCACCGCGCGCTCCAGGCCACTTTGCACACCGAGCGATACGACGATGACGGTAAACGACATAAACAGCGTATGCAGCAACAGCAATAAACCCGGGTCAGCCAACAGACCGTCAAACACACCGGCTATTTCTGCATCGGTTAGCGGTGTAAATCCATTGAAGAACGATTTGGCCAGATAGAATAATGTCCAGCCGGCGACAACACTGTAGAACGACAGGATGAGAAAACCGGCAAAGACACCCATCCAGCCAAGTGCCGACCAGGCTTTCGAGTGCCCCTCTTCCTCGGCCAGGCTACGCATCGTGTTGATCGGGCTTTGCCGTCCGCGGCGACCGACCATCACCTCGGACATCATGATCGGTATGCCGACGAAAATGACACAGAGAATGTAAACGAGCACGAAGGCGCCACCGCCGTTCTCCCCGGTGACATACGGAAAACGCCAGATATTGCCGAGCCCCACCGCCGAGCCGGTCGCGGCGAGAATAAACGCCCAGCGGGACGACCACTGGCCATGAATGGATTTACGTCTTGCAGTCATTTTTTCCCCGTTTTTCTGTTGCATTCTGCGGCAAAGCGCGGCGGTGCTCAACTCTGTGACGATGTTTTTTTTGCTTCAGTTTCGCGTACTTGCGGCCGTTAACGCAGGAGGAAGACACAGCATGATACTTGCAGCAGAACAACTCTCATCTGGCCTGCCCGAGCAGATAGGCCGCTTTACGCCCGTGAAAAAACTCGGTCGTGGTGCGCAAGGTATTGTCTATCTGGCCCGCGATACCGAACTCGACCGTGAAGTCGCGATCAAGACGCTGACGAAGAAACAGCAGTCGAACGCCAACCTGGTTAATGAGGCACGAAATGTCAGCAAGCTGAATCACAAAAACATTGTGTCACTGTATGAAATCGGTGTGCACGACGATGCAACGTATCTCGTCTATCAATACATCGAGGGCGAGGCGTTAAAGGCGCAGTTAAAGTCCGAAGGCCCGGTTCCAAAAATAGCAGCGGCCCGATTAATCCGGCAGGTACTGCAAGGCATTGACTACGCGCATGCCAATCATATCCTGCATCGCGATTTGAACCCGGCCAACATTCTTATTGATAGCGAAGGCACGCCGAAGATCCTTGACTTCGGTATTTCACAAAATATCAGCGCGGAAACCACGAGCGATATTTCCGGTACCGTTAATTATATCGCGCCGGAATTACTGTCGAATGGCAAGATTGGTCCGCACACCGATTTGTTTTCTATCGGATTGATCCTGCATGAAATGCTGACCGGTAAACAGGTATTCAAAGGCGAAAACCAGATGGCGGTCATGTACCAGGTTGTCAATGAAAACATTTTGCCTCCGTCCAGTTTTAACAAGGACATCGACCCGTCACTGGATCAAATCACGATGCAGGCGTTGCAGCGCGACCCGAATGACCGCACGCAAACTGCCGCCGAGCTGATTGCAGCGCTGGACGAGTACCTGTCCGATTTTGATACCACCGAAGAAGAAACCGCAGAAGAGAAGGACAAGAAAAACAGTACGCTGGAATTCCTGTTACGTCGCATGCAGCGCAAACAGGATTTCCCTGCGATCTCGACGCACATCACCGAGATAAACCAGAAGGCCTCGCAAAGTTCGATGGCGTCGGCGTCTGAACTCTCCAACATCATATTAAAAGACTATGCATTAACCACGAAGCTGTTACGCCTGGTTAACTCGTCTTTTTACGGGCAATTCGGCGGTGAAATCACAACGGTCTCGCGTGCGATCATTATTCTCGGTTATGAACAGGTACGCACCGCGGCGCTCAGCATCATCCTGTTCGAGCATATGAGCAATGATAAACAGGCAACCGAGATGAAGACGACGGCCTACAGTGCGCTGATGGGTGGCGTCATTGCGCGCGAACAGGCAAAAAAAATGAATGTTGGTGCAGATGAAGATATCGAATCCGCGTTTATCGCTTCGATGTTTCATCTGCTTGGTAAGTTATTATCGATTTACTATTTCCCGGAAGAGTACCAGGAGATCAAACACCTGATCAGCGGCCAGGGCCTGACCGAAGTTCAGGCAGCAAAGTCTGTGCTTGGCATTCCGTTTTCCGAAATGGGCAAGGGCATTGCCCGTGAATGGAAATTACCACCGATCATGGTTGATTGTATGGAGAAAATGCCGGCGGGCACCGTGAATCCGGCAAAGACAAAAGATGAGTCGATAAAACAGATCTCTTCTTTCTCGAACGAGTTGTGCGAAATCGGCCTGCTGGATCCGAAAGATGCCGCGAAAGCCAAGCAGGATTTGATCGCTCGCTATGAAGAGACATTGAAAATAGACAAGGAACAGGTCGAACGTCTGATTAGCGAATCGCAGACCGAAGTGAAGGAATTTACAAAAGCGTTAAATATTGACACGCAAGGCATCCAATTATTCAAACCGGAGATCGCGGCCGATGTCCCTGCGGAGAAAGAGCCTGATGCCAGTCAGGCGCAACAGGATTCCGATCCCCTGTCCGGGACCAGTAACAGTGCACTTGAGCGGGCCATCACGGACGGCGATGAAGACGCACAAAGCAAGGCACGGCAGGAAATCCTGGTGCATGGTGTCGCCGAGATTACCAACTCGATGCTCGGTGATTTTGATCTGAATGAATTGTTAA
>JBHIXH010000050.1:0-16489 GCA_041984885.1 Gammaproteobacteria bacterium | reverse complement strand
CTTCGTAACGTGCTGGCATTAACCCTGGTGTTCGGCGTTTATGCCGCCTCTGACATGCTGGTGCATGAATCCGGGCTGCTGGCAGTCACCATCATGGGCATGATCCTCGCCAATATGAAGAATACTGACATTGATGACATCCTCGACTTCAAGGAAAGCCTGAGCGTCCTGTTGATCTCCGGGTTATTTATCATTCTTGCTGCGCGCATCGAATTTCATCAGTTTCAACAACTCGGCTGGACGTCTGTGCTTGTACTACTGGCATTGATGTTTGTGATTCGACCTATCGCCGTCTGGGTCAGCGCCATTGGCTCCGACCTGACCTTTCGTGAAAAGGCAATGATCTCGTGGATTGGACCACGCGGTATTGTCGCAGCCGCCGTTGCCGCGTTATTTGCCATCCGTCTAGAAGAGGCCGGTTATCCCGAAGCCGAGTTGCTTGTTCCTTTAACCTTCCTGGTCATTATCGGTACGGTCGTCATTCAAAGTGCGACATCCAAATACGTGGCCGCCTTGTTAAAGGTGCGTGAGCCCCCACCAAAAGGCGTATTGATTATCGGTGCCGGAAATGTTGCCCGGGTTATAGGCAAGGCATTGCAATCACTCGATTTAAAAGTGGTGATGACCGATAGCAACTGGGAAAACACCAGCCTGGCCCGCATGGAAGGGTTAAGTACCTATTTTGGTAATCCGATTTCGGAACATGCTGATCGAAACCTGGACCTGCTTGGTCTTGGCAAAATGTTTGCCTTATCCGGTCGCGGTAATCTCGACACGCTCGCCAGCCTGCGCTTTAAAAGCGAATTCGGTTCAAATAACGTTTATGAATTAAAAACCAATCGTGAAAAAATTATTTCCGATAAACATCAAATTTCTACTCGACATCGTGGCTATCAATTATTTGGTAGTGATGTCACCTATGGCAAACTGGCAAACTGGATTGGCAACAAGGCCGAGATAAAAAAATCACAGTTGAGCGAAGAGTATAATTTTCAGGCCTATCTGGATAATTATAAAGACCGCGTTCTACCCCTGTTTGCACTCGACTCGAAAGGCCGATTACAGATATTTACCGCTGATAAAGAATTAAAACCGGCTGCTGGCTGGCAGATCATCAGTTTAATCCTGCCGCAAGCACATACCGCCGAACAACCGGCTTAATATCGATTCCCGAAATATCTAACCCGTTTGTGACAGGAGTCGCAATTTGAGCTACAGGAATGTGCCTTGTTTCACATTAATTGTTCATCCCCGGATTTAAACTCTGCCCTGAAGACATCAGATTTCTGATGCTTGTAAATTACTCGGAACGAGCCAAAACCCTCCTCCCCCATTTGGCAGTTCCGGGTATTTTTTTGCCCGTAATTCTTATCACTCCATAGAAATTGCGCTAACCAGGGTGTGAAAACACTGGCTTTGTGAACTGCTTATCAGTTGCCACGAGTAATCTGCGCAACCGGTCACAGAAAGCCGGGCGAGCATTTCATAGACTTATATCCGAAGACATCATTACCTCCTAATCTGAAATAGATAACCCGGAGCTGGCTCCACCTCCCCCAACCCTGCCAGTTTCGGGTTTTTTTTGCCTGCAATTCCCTCCCCCTGAAAACACCAAAAAACGACACAATGTCGTGATTTTGGACAGGCATGAATTGACGTCAGATTTGCTGAAAAAATAGAACCTGAACTGGTTTCGCAGGTTAACAGTTAAAGTTCATGTAGTTTCAATATGGCATCCAAATTGCTCCTTAATTATTTAGGTGATATTGACCTGACACGGAGACAACTGATGATAGAAACCAACCTGATTCCGTTTAGCGTGGTGCACCGGTATGCCTGGTTGGCTGGCTGCCCTCTATGTGGAAAAAACGATGGCTATGTGAATGCCGGGGCTCAACACTGGATCATTTGTCAGGAACACAAGGTCAAATGGTTGCTGGGAGAAAACCTGTTTGATGGCTGGCAGAACCAGACCATATTTCAATATCACGAACTTCTGGAAGTGCTATCGGAATATACCGAGGTGAATGCGCTGAATCTGACAACAAAACCAACCCGGCATTAATAAACCACAGGCCAGAAGCACTGTGGTTTTGCGGAAATAATTATCTTGCCATCAATCTGGCGTCGATAATCTGACTAAAAGTATCAATCCATTAAACTGGCTAACGGGTAGTCCTCATCAAGTCGCATATTACGTTGAGCGCGATAGATTTGTAATTCATTGCTTTCAAGAAATTGTTCTATCGCATAGTTCATTAATGTGTTTCTCGACAAGTGCAACGACTCTGCCAATAAATCGAGTTGTTTCACTGTTTTCGGATCGACTTGTACGACAAACGATTCGGTAGTCATTCTTGCCCCCCTAACTAGCGTTAGTCGAAGTAAGCATTAACAGTGTAGACTATTTACCTGTTTCTTATAATTGATTGATTTCCGGATTATTTTTTTAGTTCAGAAAAAAATTCGGTGTGAAATCAATATATTGAATTTGAACCTGTATCGCTGCATGTCAAGTTAAATTCCTGATGATTTTTTCCTGTGGTTTTCACCTGAATAACAGATAAAAATCCGATGTAAATTTCTTATCCATAAATTAAGTACCTACTGTTAAAAGTTAAACAGATATCTTCCTGGCCATTGCAACTGTTGATTTAATCTGTCAGCAATTGTTGCAGTGTGTCAAAGCGCACTCTGGTTCGAAAGAAACAAGGTCTTGCTTGCATAAGACGATATCTAATCGAATGATTAATCGGTTAAAGGTAACTGCCATGTACGTCCTATATCCTTCTAGTTTTAATATAAATAATATTCTTTACTAAAATCTCTCAAAAATGGTGAAATATTAAATCTTGAGTTTATCGATTATGACTCTACATTTGTCCTCGTCATTAAAGTATTTAATCTGAAAGGCTAGTGTCAATCGAACTCATAAATTTATCTCTCCCTCACACTTTCATCCTTGTACCTGAGCAGCGGACTTAACAAGTATTCGATCAATCGGCGTTTTCCCATGTTTATCTCTATGGTGACAGCCATACCAGGTGATAGATTTACCGTCTTGTCTTTCACCTGCATTGTTGTCTTCGCCATCTTCACGCGCGTTGCGTAGACAAGACCGAGCCGTTCATCACTCGTGGCATCGTTTGACAAGGTTTTGATCTCGCCATCAATCATGCCATATTTGGTGAATGGGAACGTCTCAACCTTGATAGCGACCGCCTGCCCCTCGTAAACAAAACCGACGTCCTTATTCGCTAACCAGGCTTCTATCTCCATCGCGTCCTGCCCTGGCACAATCCGCATTAACTCTTGTGCCGGTGTGACAACGCCACCGACCGTATGCACGTTCAGTTGATGCACCCGACCGGAAACAGGCGTCGTCAGTGTCTGTAACGTAACACGCCTCTCTGCTTTGATGTGTTCCTGCTCCAGGGCCGTCAGGCGGTTTTCCACGTTAGCCAGCTCGGCCAGTCGCTGTGACTGGAACTCCGATTGTAAAGATGCAGTGCGTTTCTGAATATTGGAAATAGCTGCATCAAGGCTGATTAACGTGTTTTTTTGCACGTCGCGTTCTTTTACCTGTTCTATACGTTCCTGTTCCAGTTCCAGCCACTGCGTACGCGGTACCATGTTGTCCTTTAACAAACGTTTCAATGAATAGACGCGTTCGCTGACGAGTGGAATCGTACTGTTTAATTGTTCGATGCGTTGTGTGACACCGGCACGCTCGGCCTGACGTTGCCGTTGCTCGTCTCTCAGTGCTGCGAGATTTGTTTTAAGTGTGAACACGTCCTGTCGGCCGCGCTGTCGCTGCAATTCAACTTGTGTCGTAGTCGCATCGGTAATGGCATTGAAGGGATCGTCCCCGCTGTCGTCACCACGGATTTGATTCAGAATGTCCAACAATCTCGCCCGGTCGAGTTGATATGCGAGTCGCTGTTCACGGATTTGATCGGCATCCGCACCGGTCAATGTCGTATCCAGTTCGATCAGTGCATCGCCGGCATTGATGTATTCGCCTTCACTGACAAAGATAGAACGGACCACACCGGATTCGAGTGGCTGAATCACTTTCACCTGCCCGCTTGGCACGATCTTGCCCTGTGCGATACCAACGATGTCGACCTCGCCGACAGTCGCCCACACGATCGAGGTGGAAAACAACAACAAGATCGCCCAAACGATGTAGTGACTGATCGGTAATGGTGGCGTTTCCTGGATTTCCAGGACGGCCGGTAAAAATTCCAGATAATCGTGTTTCATTTTCAGTGATTGAATACCAGTTTGCCAATCTGATGATTATAAAGTTGCGTGTAATAACCATTCTTTTCCATCAATTCAGCATGAGTACCACCTTCAACGATTTGTCCTTTATTGATGACGATAATATGATCGGCCTCACGCACGGCGCTCAATCGGTGCGCGATAATAAACACGGTGCGTCCCTTGCATATGTCACGCATATTTTGATGAATGATGTGCTCGGACTCGTAGTCGAGTGCACTCGTCGCCTCATCCAGGATTAATATTTTTGGATTCGTGATTAATGCACGGGCGATGGCGATACGTTGGCGTTGCCCGCCGGACAGATTGGAGCCATGTTCGCCGACCGGATTGTCATAACCTTCCGGCAGTTCAAGTATGAATTCGTGCGCGCCTGCCATCTTCGCTGCCTGTACGACGCGTTGCATCGGAATGGCCGGGTCACTGAGCGCAATGTTTTCACGCACACTGCGATTAAACAGAAAGCTATCCTGTAATACGACACCGGTGTTTCGACGCAGCCAGACGGTATCAACGACAGCCAGATCGACCCCATCGACGAGCACCCGACCGCTCTGCGGCACGTATAAACGCTGGATCAGTTTCGTTAACGTACTTTTACCGGATCCGGACCGCCCGACAATACCAATAACTTTGCCAGCGGGGACGTTTAATGACAGGTTTCGTAATATTTCCGGCCCATCCGTTCGGTAGCGGAACGTAATGTTCTCAAACGTGACACGGCCTTCGAGTGAAGGTAACGAGGCGCGACCCGGTTGATAATTCGGCTCCGGTTTCACGTTCAGGATATCACCCAGACGTTGTACCGAGATGCCGGCCTGTTGAAACTCCTGCCACAGTTGCACCATGCGCAATATTGGACCGCTGACCCGCCCGGCCAGCATGTTGAATGCAACCAGTTGCCCCACCGATAACTCTCCGTTGATCACCTGGCGGGCACCAACCCAGAGAATGAGTAACACAGTGATTTTGTTAATGAATGATGCAGCCTGATTTGCGATGTTGTTCAGGTTCGTTGCCTTGAAACCAGCGCTCACATAACCGGCCAGTTGTTCTTCCCAGCGGCGCTGGTTTTGTGGTTCCACGGCACCGGCTTTCAGGGTTTCGATGCCGTTTATTGATTCAACCAGAAAGGCCTGGTTTTCGGCCCCTCGGTTAAATTTCTCATGCAGGCGTACCTGCAGGATGGGTGTAATAAAATATGCAAGCGCTACGTAAAATGGAATGGTGCCGAGGACGACACAGGTGAGAAGCGGACTATATAAATACATGACACCAAGGAAAACAACAGTAAAACCAGAATCGATAACCAGCGTCACTGCAGAACCGGTAATAAAGTTACGAATAGTGTCAAGCTCACGTACACGTGCGACGGTGTCACCAACCCGTCGGGCCTCAAAATAACTCAACGGTAAACGTAATAAATGTTTGAATAGATCAGCACCCAGTGTAACGTCTATGCGATTTGTCGTATGTGAAAACACATACGTGCGCAGACCGTTTAAAATCACATCAAATAACGACACCACCAATAATCCAGTCGCAATGACATCAAGCGTGGTCAACCCTCGATGGACCAATACCTTATCGATGACGACCTGGAAAAACAGTGGCGTGATCAAGGCAAACAATTGAATAAAAAACGAGGCAAGCAATACCTCTGCCAGCAGTTTTTTATATTTCAGAATAGCTGGCAAGAACCAGGAAAAATCAAACTGCTTTATTTCACGAAACAAACCGGCACGTTTCGTGACCAGAATGATTTCATTTGACCAGCGCTGTTCAAATTCGGTACGGGTAAGTTCCTCGGGACGTTGCTGAATCGGATCCTGAATCAGGATTTTCTCAGCCTTGATCCCGGCAATGGTTAAATAGTTACCCTCAATGGTTTTTGCGATCGCAGGAAGATGGGCTTTTTTGAGGTGCTGCCAGCTGGAACTCACCCGCCTCGCTTTCAGATGCAGTGATTTGGCAGCCCGGAGAATTTGCTGGTCGTTAAACGGTTGGCCGGATTCGCCGAAGTGATGTCGCAGTTGACCTGCGTCAGCGGGTATCTGAAATAATCTTGACTGAAGAACCAGGCAGATCAGTCCTGTATCCACGAACCGTTCGTCTTCCGTGACGGCCACCCTGTTCCCCCGATGACTTATCCTTTACAGATTTTCCCCAACTGCCTAATCTACGACTGCTATGAAAAGTCACGTCCCTGTGAAAGCAGCGTCCTTGAGATTATTTATACCTGATCCAAACATTTTCCGCGTCACCCAAATGGGTGAATTTCGCTGAAAATTTCCATTTTTTACATAAATTTAATCAAAAATAATCTATATCAGGACTATTTCCTGACTGCTTGCGGTACTTGTCCATTGAGCACGATGCGGACAGGCATCGTCTCGTGTTCGTATTCCAATCGTTCTAGACTATGTCGATGACAATTTCGTCTTTTCATCCGGCCGTACAGGACTGGTTTTCCGCCACATTCGAACGTCCTACCGAGGTGCAAACCCGAGCCTGGCAATCCATATCAGGTAACCACCACACACTGATTGCAGCGCCGACCGGCAGCGGTAAAACGCTGGCTGCGTTTCTGGCCGTCATCAATGATTTATTACAAAGCAAGGTACAAGGGTACACGGCGCAAGGCACCAGCATACTCTATGTATCTCCGTTGAAAGCATTGTCGAATGATATCCACCGCAACCTGGAACAACCGTTAGCCGGCATTGTTAAAAATCTATCGTTCCCGGATGACGCAGTCACAATCACATCAGCAGTGCGTAGTGGCGATACTCCCCAGACCGAGCGCGCACGGATGCGACGACAACCTCCCGACATCATGGTAACAACACCGGAATCATTGTTTATCTTGTTAACCAGTGATTCGGGCCGTGAGATGTTATCGACCGTTCGCACAGTCATTATTGATGAACTTCATGCAGTCATCAGTAACAAACGTGGCAGTCACCTGGCAGTGTCACTGGAACGTCTGCAGGCATTAACCGGGACGCCATTTACTCGCATTGGTCTCTCTGCAACACAAAAGCCGATTGAAAAAGTGGCACAATACCTGGTCGGCAATAGACAGCAGCATTGTGAAATTATTGATTGTGGCTATGAACGGCAGCGTGACCTTGCGTTGGTCGTGCCCGAGGTGCCACTGACTGCAATTATGTCAATGGATGCCTGGCAGCTTGTCTACGACAAGCTGGCGAAATTGATCGAAGAACATAAAACCACATTAATTTTTGTCAACACACGCCGACTGGCAGAGCGGGCAGCACGCTTCCTGGCCGAACGAATCGGTGCTGAATTTGTTACTGCACACCATGGCAGCTTGGCAAAAGAACATCGCCTCGAGGCCGAACAAAGGTTGAAAAATGGCGAATTAAAAGCACTGGTGGCCACGGCTTCACTGGAACTGGGTATCGACATAGGGCATGTCGACCTGGTTTGCCAGCTTGGTTCACCTCGATCCATATCCACGTTCTTGCAACGCGTCGGCCGCGCCGGGCACCAGATCAATGCGATATCGAAAGGGCGCTTGTTTCCACTTACAAGAGATGACCTGGTTGAATGTACGGCTTTGTTACATGCGGTCCATGCTGGCAGACTCGATACTTTAGCTATTGCCAGTACTCATCTTGATGTGCTGGCACAACATATTATCGCTGAAGTCGGCTCGCGTGAGTGTTCCGAGGAAGAATTACTCTCGTTGATACAGGCTGCCTGGCCCTATCGCGAACTGTCCGAAAAACAGTTCGTACAGTTAATCAGGATGCTTGTCGATGGCTTTACCACACGCCGGGGGCCAAGGGCGCGTTACCTGTTTCGCGATGCGGTGAACCGAAAATTAAAACCACGTAAAGGCGCCAAACTGACGGCAGTGACAAACGCCGGGGCGATTCCGGATCAGTTTGATTATGACGTGGTACTGGAACCGGACGGCCATGTCATTGGTTCATTTAACGAAGACTTTGCCTTTGAGAGTCTGGCCGGGGATATTTTTCAACTGGGCAATACATCGTATCGAATACTTCAAGTCAGCCAGGGGAAGGTGCGTGTTGTTGACGCAAATGGACAACCACCAAACATCCCGTTCTGGTTTGGTGAAGCCCCGGGCCGATCCGATGAATTGAGTCTGGCCGTGTCCGAATTACGCGGGCAACTTTCTGATTATCTACAGCAATCTGATGAAGCGGCGATACAGTACATCAGAGACGAAATTAGCATTGATGATTATGCTGCGCGGCAACTGGTCCATTATGTCAACTTGATCAGGGCGGCACTCGGTACTTTGCCGGTTTTTAACAAGATTATTTTTGAACGCTTCTTTGATGACAACGGCGATCAACATCTAATCATACATTCTCCGTATGGCTCGCGTGTTAATCGTGCCTGGGGCTTGGCTTTGCGTAAACGTTTTTGTCGCCAATTCAATTTTGAGTTGCAGGCAGCGGCATTGGACGATTGCATCGTGTTGTCACTCGGCGCAACACACAGCTTTGCTCTGGAAGACGTTAAACATTACCTGAAATCAGGCACTGTTCGCGAGGTTTTAAAACAGGCAATGCTGGCAGCCCCGATGTTCACAACCCATTGGCGCTGGAATGCCACGACCGCATTGGCAATAAAACGATTTCAAAATGGCAACAAGGTGCCTGCGCCGTTTCAACGTTCCGATGCAGAAGATTTAATGGCACTGGTTTTTCCGGATCAACTGGCCTGCCAGGAGAATCTCGGTGGCGAACGGGAAATTCCGGATCACCCGCTTGTGCAACAAACAGTGAACGACTGCCTGCATGAATTGATGGACATAGAAACGCTGGAAAACATCCTTAAGCGTATCGAGCAGGATGAAATACAGGTTATTTGTAAAGACCTGTCTGCACCCTCTCCGCTCGCCGAAGAAATTCTGAATGCGCGGCCCTATGCGTTTCTCGACGATGCCCCCGCTGAAGAAAGACGGACCCGTTCCGTAACCACGCAACAGATACTGGAGTCTGCAGACGCCGGTCAACTCGCCGAACTCGACCCGGCAGCGATTGACAAAGTGAGCAGGCAAGCGTGGCCTGACATTCATTCCGTTGATGAATGTCACGATGCACTGTATCAAACCGGCTTTATCAAACGCACGGATTTCACTGAAGAAAATTTCAACGATGTAGAAAATCTCCTGAATGAATTGATCCGCGCAAAACGGGCAACCCGCGTCGATGTGAATGAACAGATTTTCTGGGTTTGTGCCGAACACCTCGACGCATTTCACCAGGCCATGCCAGCTGCAAAATCCCTGGACGAAGTAGTCGAACTCAAGAACGATGATTTCGACGATACTGATCGTGACACGGTGTTACTGGACTTCTTTCGCTCTCGCCTTGCCGTGAAGGCACTGGTTTCTGTTTCTGATCTGGCCAGCTATTTTGAACTGACTGTACAGCATTGCGAACGTTTGCTACTGAGGCTGGAAGCTGAAGGCTATGTCATGCGCGTCGAATATAAAGGGCAAACGCACTGGTGTGAGCGTGGTCTACTGGCACGCATCCGTCGCCATGGTCTGAATTCATTACGTCAACAGGTTCAGACGGTCGATGCCAGCAGTTATATGCGGTTTTTGTTTCGCTGGCACGGCCTGGGCTCACACCGTCGACGTGGCGAAGATGCCTTGATCAATGTGCTGGATTCACTTGAAGGTTTCGCCTGCCCGGCCGGCGTATGGGAAAACGGCATCCTTGATTCCCGGATCGAGGCATTCACCAGCCGTGATCTGGACAATCTTTGTACCAGTGGTCGCTATCAGTGGTTACGCTTACCGACACAACGTAAGAAGACCGATGACGGGCAGTTAACGAATGCAGCCGGTATTCTGAGAAACACACCAATACACATTCTCAACAGAAGTCATTTAGCAATCTGGTTAACGACAAACGCGGCTGCAACTGACTCGCTGGTATTGTCCTCTGCAGCAGCCCGGGTACTTGATTGCCTGGACAGGAACGGTGCCTCGTTTTTTATTGATATTGTCAGGCAATCGGGATTGCTACGCACCCAAACTGAATCAGCGCTGGCGGAACTGGCTGCAACAGGAAAAGTTACCTCCGACAGTTTTGCCGGTTTACGCGCATTGATCACACCCAGCCAGAAAAGACCGTCGTTCCGGCATCGGTCAAGACGTCAGTCAGCCACAGGCATTGACTCCGCTGGCCGATGGTCGCTACTGTCGTCGACACCGCAAACAGAGAGGGGAAAAGGCTGGCTGACAACGGACATGGAAACACTGGAACATATCGCACATACACTCTTGTTGCGCTATGGCGTGGTGTTTTATCAGGTGTTACAACGTGAATCGGGTCTGCCCCCGTGGCGTGAATTATTATATGTCCTGCGTCGTCTTGAGGCGCGCGGCGAGATTCGTGGAGGTCGTTTTGTACGCGGCTTTAGTGGTGAACAATTCGCCCTGCCGGAAGCAGTCGGCCTGTTACAAAGCACGAATACAACTGAAGAGCAGGTTATTTGCCTGTCAGCCTGTGACCCCTTGAACCTGGTCGGGATAATCTCCGAGGGCGAACGTATTCAAAGCAACATCAATACTCGTCTGGCGTTTAAAAATGGTCAGCTAATCGCAAAACAAACAAAAAATCGCCTGGATTTTGTTACATCTGCGGACACAGAACTTGAGTGGGCTGTGAAAAATGTACTGACCCGCTCCCGCAACCCTATTGGATTTGTCCCGGCAGACCTGAAACAACCACATTAAAGTTTCAGATAGTTTGGGTCAGAGTCTTTAAATCAGCGATGACTTCGGCTGAGTGGTTTTCGGGCGAGACACTGCGATAAATCCTCGCGATATTGCCTTCGGCATCGATTATAAAAGTATGTCGTTTCGCCACCTTGATTGGCCCCAGTTTCCAGAGTGACCCGTATTGTTTCGCCACCGTACCATCGGGGTCAGACAGGAGTGGAAAAGGCAATCCGTATTTTTCAGCAAATTTTGCATGGGATTCGGCGTTGTCGACACTGACACCGAGCACCTCCGCATTTAATTCGCGTATTTGTACAATATCATCACGAAAATTACATGCCTCTGTTGTGCAACCGGGCGTATCATCTTTCGGATAAAAATAAAGCACCAGCCACTTGCCGCGATAATCTGTTAATGACTGCGTCTTGTTATACTGGTCAGTCATTTCAAATGCAGGCGCGGCCTGACCGATAGTCAGATCTTCTGCCAGCGCGTTGGTAAACCATCCAGACATAATTGCCACGATAACGTATATCAGCAAAGACCTCGATAGAATATCGGGTTTTGTATCACTCATTTAAATCAACTCGCTTCGACCACAGCCTGGCGAGACTCGCGTTTTCGTTCATGTTCTTTCAACAAGCGTTTACGTATACGAATTGAGACCGGCGTCACTTCAACCAGTTCATCATCATCGATAAATTCAAGTGCCTGTTCCAGCGATAACCGCATCGGTGGTGTCAAAATAATATTTTCATCGGAACCGGCAGCGCGAATATTGGTTAATTGCTTGGCTTTCAGCGGGTTTACGACCAGATCATTACCTCGCGAGTGCAAACCGACGACCATGCCTTCG
Source organism: Gammaproteobacteria bacterium (assembly GCA_041984885.1). GTDB lineage: Bacteria > Pseudomonadota > Gammaproteobacteria > Eutrophobiales > Eutrophobiaceae > UBA4486. Next base: position 4,607 of record JBHIXH010000050.1, on the reverse strand, counting down.
TACACCTCGTCGCCATGGCTGATTAACAGCTTGCCCCTGTCCTGTAAATTAAACAGGGCATACGCCAGTGCCTTGCCCTGAACCAGCGAGACGAGCACACCATTACTACGCTGCCCTATTTTATCTCTCTGCAGGGGACCGTAATGATCAAAGACGTTGTACATCAGGCCGGTACCGGATGTCAGGGTGAGAAATTCGGTACGAAAGCCGATTAATCCGCGCGCCGGTATAATGTAATCGAGTCGGACACGTCCTTTCCCGTCCGGCTGCATGTGTTTTAACTCGGCCTTGCGCTGACCCAGTTTTTCCATCACGGCGCCCTGATGTTGTTCTTCCAGGTCGATCGTCAATAATTCATAAGGCTCCTGTTTTTCACCGTTGATCTCCTTAATGATGACATGCGGCCGACCCACTGCCAGTTCATAGCCCTCACGCCGCATATTTTCTATCAGTACGGATAAATGCAACTCGCCACGCCCCGAAACCTTGTATTGTTCGGCGTTATCCGTTTTTTCAACACGCAGTGATACATTGTGTTTGATTTCCTGTTGCAGTCGTTCCCAGATATTGCGGCTGGTAACAAATTTACCTTCGCGTCCGGCAAACGGTGATGTGTTCGGTTGAAACACAACACTGATCGTCGGCTCATCCACGGTTAACGGCGGTAACGCTTCAACGTTTTCCGGATCGCACAACGTATCCGAGATATCCAGTGGATCGATACCGGTTATTGCCACTATGTCTCCGGCCGCGGCCTGCTCGACTTCAGTTCGTTCGAGGCCATTAAAACCAAAGATTTGTAACAATCTTGCCTTGCGCTGTTTACCTTCCCGGTTCACCACTGATACCGGCGTGTTTGTCGAGATGGAACCTCGTTTTATGCGGCCAATACCGATCACCCCCTGGAACGAGTTGTAATCCAGCGTCGAAATCTGCATCTGAAACGAACCATTCGTATCCACGTCCGGTGGCGCGACCTGATCAATAATCGTGGTAAATAATGCATCCATGTTTTCGGTGCGGACTTCAGCTTCGAGGCTGGCATACCCCTGTAATGCCGAGGTATAGACTACGGGGAAATCCAGTTGCTCATCCGATGCACCCAGTCGATCAAACAGCTCAAACGTCTGATCCAGCACCCAGTGCGGGCGCGCGCCGTCACGATCAATTTTATTTATGACAACGATCGGTTTGAAACCGAGCGCGAAGGCCTTTTGTGTGACAAACCGGGTTTGTGGCATCGGTCCATCGACCGCATCAACAAGTAATAGCACCGAATCGACCATGGACAGGACCCGCTCAACCTCACCACCAAAATCGGCATGCCCGGGCGTGTCGACAATGTTGATATGATATTCGCGCCAGTTGATAGCGGTATTTTTGGATAGGATGGTAATACCGCGCTCTTTTTCCAGATCATTGGAATCCATGATGCGTTCTTGCGGCACTTTACGTGAGTCCAGCGTACCGGATTGTTTCAACAACTCATCAACGAGTGTCGTCTTGCCATGGTCGACGTGAGCTATAATGGCAATGTTTCGAAGATTTTTTTGCACGCTGTACACCTGTTGAAAAAGGCGGGTATTATACCGGTCGGGGACAAAATAACGATGGATAATTGTCTCGTAATATCAATATGTTACTCAGGAAGGAGGCGCAGGAACTGCGACCAGTGCGACCGCTATGTCATTACTTGAAGATCTGAAAAAACAAGCCGACGAAAAAAAGAACAGTGCTATCGAGGACAGCCCGGTCTCGCGACAACGCCTGGACGGTAACGCGCTGGTGCTGGCGCCCAAATTCAATTACGTCAAAAGTTATCTTAAAGAACTGGCAGAAAATCTGAATGTCATCAATCCGGATGAGCGTTTCAGTTTTGCCATAACCCGCCGGGTGATGTTAAAAAATTTTGTAAAACGGAACTTTCGACTGGAACAGGTTAAAGACAACGGCAAGAGTGCCTGTGCCTTGCGCTATGAGCTGGTGCAGGAAAGAGAACTAAAACCGCTGGTGGATTCAGTCGCCGAAGCCGACCTGGCAATGAAAGTCATGAAGGAACGCAACATTCGCTTTACCCACAAACCGGCATCGAACAACAAAGTGCAATTGATCGTAAAACCACAGATCACGACGAGCTTTATTTTCAGCGTAGACCTGCAGAAAGGCGTGATTGTATTGCGCATAAAAAATTTCGATGGTACCTGGGATCAGATGATCCTGTATGCCCCGAACAAGGTAACTGAAAAGCTGCTGGATGAGATGGGTAAATATATTCTGAATAAACCGAATAACTTTATGGCCATGTCCGGCAACACGTTATCCGACTCAATGCGCGGCAGATTAAAATCCAAACTGACAACTGATAATCGAGCCAGCCGCAATACGACAGCAAATACCAAGGATAATGGTAACAGCAAGGGCTTGTTCGGAATGTTCAGGAAAAAATGAGGAGTAAACGCGTCTACTCGGCCTGAATCAACTCCAGCGCCTGCATTAATACCCGGTATGTAAATCCCCATAACGGCACACTTTCAATCTCAATATAAGGAAATTCCTCAGCCGAGTAATGTGGGGCAATAACGCCACGTTTATGGTTTTTCAGTTCTGCCAGATAATCAATCGGTTGCCATTTTGCGCTGGCGATCTCGGTCATTTCCGGTTGCAGTGGTGTTTTTGAATCCAGTGTATACAGGTATGGCGCTACCAGGACTGCCTGCTTTTTCCGCCGACCGGCAAACGCCACGGGTAGCGGCTTCCATAGATCAGCATCGGTCAATTTAACTCCACATTCCTCCAGCGTCTCTCGCTGACTTGTCGTGCGTAAATCCGGATCCTGTATATCGCGTCTACCACCGGGGAATGCCCATTGACCAGACCAGGGATCGGACACGTTCACTTTGCGCCTGACCAGTAAAATCGACTGGGAAGCACGCGCTAATACGACCGCAACCGCTGCACCGGGCTGCTGGCATACGGGTTCAGTCGACGGCTTTGGTTTTGGATTCAAAACACAATCCAGGCTACTTTATTTGAGTCCGAGTACATCCTGCATGTCATAGAGACCATTCGGTTGATTTGCCAACCAGCCAGCTGCTCGTACCGCGCCACTGGCAAATGTTTTACGCGAGGTGGCCTTGTGCGAAATCTCGACACGTTCACCGGTGGTTGCAAACATGACAGTATGTTCACCAACAATATCTCCGGCCCGAATAGTTTCAAATCCGATGGTCTGTTTATCCCGGGCACCGGTCATGCCTTCGCGACCATAGATGGCACATTGTTTTAAATCACGTCCCAGCGTCTCCGCGATCACCTCTCCCATACGTAACGAGGTGCCGGATGGCGCATCTTTCTTTTCCCGGTGATGTGCCTCAATGATTTCTATGTCCGCCTCTTCACCAATAACCTGACTTGCCATTTGCAGTAACTTGAAACACAGGTTGACGCCGACACTCATGTTTGGCGCAAATACTATGCCGATATCATTGGCAGCGTTTTCTATTTGCTGTTTTTGTTCGTCACTCAAACCGGTCGTACCGATGACAATGTGTTTACCGGCCTTACGACATTTTTCGATGTTTGCAGCCACCGATGTCGCCAGCGTGAAATCTATCAGTACATCAAACTTGTCGGCCACAGCGGCGATATCATCAGTAATCGGAATATCCAGGCGACCAATGCCCGCCTGTTCTCCGGCATCGACACCCAGCATGGGAGATGCGGCGTGTTCAATCGCCGCTGCAATTTCAACCGTTTCAGCCTGCTGACACACCTCGAGGATCGTCTTGCCCATGCGCCCCGCCGCGCCACATACCGCTATTTTTACTGACATATTGGCTATTTCCTGTTTTGTTCATAATCAAGATCGGCAATTATACATAAGCATGCAAGCGTATGAGCCAGACAACCCAAAAAATGCGAGAATGACTAATAGTCACCATATAATTTCAGCTTTCCTATATTTAAAATGAGTTCTGGCCTGACCCTGGCATTTGACCTGTACGGCACCCTGTTTAACACAAACAGTGTGGATGAGGCGGTCAAGAATTATCTGGGAGACCGCAGTGGGTCGTTCGCGAGTGCCTGGCGCGAGAAACAAATTGAATATTCCTTTCGACGCGGGTTGATGCGTCAATATGTCCCATTTAATGTCTGTATCGCCGATGCGCTCGATTATGTCTGTGACAAATTTGATGTCGAACTTGAGGAGCAGGAAAAACTCGGTTTATTACAGCAATATCGTCAGCTGAAATTTTTTGCAGATGTCGAACCGGCATTACAGCAACTTCGGGACGAGGGTCATGGCCTGCATGTGCTGTCCAACGGTTATCCGGATGATCTGCAGGCATTACTCGGTAACAGCGGTATTAAAAGCTATTTTCAAAAAATAGTCAGTGTCGATGAAATTAAAACTTTCAAGCCTGATCCGGATGTCTATACGCACTTTCTACGACGTGTGGGCAGCACGTCCAAGCAGACCTGGTTGGTTTCCGGTAATCCATTTGATTGTATTGGTGCCATGGCGACGGGATTTAACTGTGTCTCGGTGGACCGTGGATCAGAACGTGTATTTGACTCCTGGGGTGGTAAACCCTCGATCAGGATTG
>JBHIXH010000049.1:444-16589 GCA_041984885.1 Gammaproteobacteria bacterium | reverse complement strand
ATTTCAAAAAGTAATGGATCGTAACTGCTGCGCTGATCGCCGAGCTCAGCGCCACGATAAAAAACGCCGTCCAGTCAACGACCCCCTGTTGCAGAAAATAGCGCAAGCCCTGGTAACCACCGGCCATCAGTATCGCGGGTATCGATAAATAAAACGAAAAGCGGGCCGCGGCTTCGCGTTGCAGGCCCAGCATTAGTGCGGCGGTCATGGTAATACCGGAGCGCGAAGTGCCCGGGATCAATGCAACCGCCTGGGCCAGCCCGATCCATATTGCATCCTTGAGTTTTATGGTAGTGATACTGCGTTGCTGTGTACCGGTTCGATCAGCGAAAAGTAACAGCACCCCGAACACAATCGAGGCGATGGCAATGACAATTGGGTCTCGAAAATAATCCGCGACCAGTTTGTATAGCATGAGTCCGGCCAGCATGATCGGCACACTGGCAATCAGGATAAATAAACCGAGACGACGCTGTTGCTGTTGTGCTTCGGATAAAATGGCAGGGCGGAATGAAGACAGAATTGCCTGCAGGTCCTTGCGAAAATAGATCATGACCGCCGCCAGGCTGCCGACATGGGCGGCGATGTCGTTTGCCAGTCCCTGGTCCGGCCAGTCCGCCAGTTCCGGTAAAAGGATTAAATGCGCTGAACTCGAAATCGGCAGGAATTCGGTAATGCCCTGGATAAGACCGAGAATGATTAGCTGGAAAATGTCCACTGTCTGTCAATCAGATTGGTAAAAACACGGCCGTCGCCATCTTCTGTATCACCTTCTTGATGACGCGATTCGTTTTCTGCTCCATGATCAATGCCATCGAGTCCTGCACCGCAATCAACTTGCCGAATAAACGTTCGTAACTCAGGTTCATCACTTCACCCTGTTCCGAGTTTGAATGCAAATATAATTCGCCATGACTGTCTCTATCGTGCGTTATCTTCCACACAGCGATCTCGATATTGCGTGCACTGTTATAAAGCTTTTGCGGATCAACATCATCAAACATGAAAAACTCGGTTTTATATTCATACGACTCCATGATCATGGATGACAGTCCAATGACAAACACAAACACACGATCTCCCGCATAGTCTTCTGCCAGCGCCAGTCGAATTGCATCTATCCCTTTTACATTGTTTAACTCGGTGAACTCCCAGTTATGGTTTTTGCCAAATACGCGGTGAATAATTTTCTCAACGGACTTGACCGGATTCTTCTCCAGTTCGCGCGGGTTACGTTTGTATAACTTGCGCATCAATAGCTGGCAATGATTGCGCACCTGCTGCACGTGGATATCCAGCACCGAGTCTATATCACCCTTACCGACCGTGCGGATATCGAATTTTTTTTGCTGCCGCCCCTCGATTTTAGTATTTGAAGGCGTGCAGGCATTGGCTGTCAGAAAAAGCAGGAGCAGAACAACGACGTGTTTCATAACTGATGTTGCATATCGCGAAAACCAAACCCCTGCAAAGCCATATCAAGATTTTTACCGGCGGCAAACACATGAAAACGTTCACCCATCTGTTCCGGCATAGTCAGCCTGCGAATTTGTTGATTCAACGTTATCGGGTCACTATCGGCCTGATCGAACAACCGCTGACAAACCGATTCCAGATCGCAGCCGATTAGAAAACATGACTGTGTCGTATAGCCGAGTGATGTCCAGCCATTACGAACAAGCTGATCACGAACGGCAGTAAAATTAACCGAGCAGGTAATATCCTGCAAGCCGGGATAAAAAAACACATCGTCATGGACATGGTTCCGATAGTGACAAAGCAGCGTACCGATGGAGCGTTCCGGCGAATAATATTCGGCCGCAGAGTAACCATAGTCCACCAACAGAATGATGCCTGAATTTAACATCCGGCTGACTGCTGTCAGCCAGGCCGATTGATGGTTATGAATCTCGGTAGCATAGTCAGAGCATCCGGCTGCAACCAAGCCGTCGAGACAGTGTTGCTCACTCGCCTCCACTTCCGTCGGTGGTTCGGCTGCCTGCCAGCAAAACCTGTCATCCGCAAAATTGACTTTCAACTCCGCCATGCTGCCAGCATCTATCCGCACCCGTTTAAACGGCAGGGCATCGAGTACTTCATTGGCGATCACTATTGCACTGACCGGAGCCTGGGCAGGTTCATTAAACCAGGTAATACGCTCGTACAGTGCCGGTTCCAGCTGTTGCAAAAGTTGCTGTTGCCGATGTCGCAGTGCCGGACTCGTTTCCAGGATCCAGTATTGCCCGGGCACTGAACCGATAGCCTGTAATTGAAGCAGCAGATCGTGCGCCAGCCGACCGCTGCCGGCACCACACTCGATAATCATATCCGGCTTTGCCTGCTGCATGATTTGCTGGCACTGGTTGGCAAGACAATGGGCAAACACAACGGAGACCTCGGGCGCGGTGATAAAGTCTCCCTGCTCACCAAACCTGACCTGACCGGCACTGTAATAACCGAGTCCCGGTTCATACAGGGCGAGTTGCATGAAGTCATCCAACCCCAGCGGTCCCCGACTGCGAATCTGATCAATAATGCGTCGCTGCAGACGCTGGCTTTGCTCGATTAAATCAGGGACCGGCGTCGGCAATCCGGTCATGCTGGCTGACACAGGCGTCGCGAATAGGCTAAGGTGACTCGCCTGATAAAAACCAAGTTGTAAAAACAATGACAGAAAAGACAATACTGGTCACGGGTGGCGCCCGACGGATTGGGGCAGTCATTTGCCACCACTTGCATGCACAAGGTCATGCGCTAATCATACACCATCATCATTCTGTGTCTGCGGCCAATCAGCTCGCGGATCAACTCAACTCTGAACGTACCGATTCGGCGTTTCTGTTGAACGCGGACCTGACCGATCTTGATGCCAATGCTTTTATTCAACAGGCAGTTTCGTGTACCGGCAACCTCGATGTATTAGTTAATAATGCCTCGGTGTTTTTTCCGACTCGACTGGATGCATTGACTGAAAAAGATTGGCAACAACTGGTAAACACGAACGTGCTGGCACCACTGAGGTTGTCACAGGCGGCGGCGGCCTATCTGAAAACACGGCGCGGCACGATCGTTAACATTACTGACATCTATGCATCCCGACCGTTAAAGGATCATTCTGTTTACAACCTGACCCAGGCCGCACTCGAGTCAATGACACGAAACCTCGCCCGTGAGCTGGCCCCGGAAGTACGTGTCAACGCGGTCGCGCCAGGGGCGATACTCTGGCCGGAAAACTCCGATACGGAAACACAGCAGAAACTTTTACAATCCATACCGCTGCAGAGAACCGGTACGCCGATCGATATCGCACGGGCCGTGCAGTTTCTGATCGAAGCAGCGGACTACCTGACCGGTCAGACTATTACCGTGGATGGCGGCAGACAGTTAACAACGGTCAGTTGAGCTACTCAAATTTGGGGAAGGCGGCATCGACCAGCCATTGCCGCACTTCTTCCTTGTACCACCAGTTCTGGATATGCCTGATGTCGTTGACCACGCCGGTATTGTCATTGTAATAACTGATCTTTACCGTGACCGTTGCCTCGGTCTGCTCCGGGCTTAAAATCTTTTCCTGGATGTTGTAGGCAGTGACTCGTATACCTTCAAAACTCTCCAGATCCAGTGGTGGACGAAAACCGTCCTTGCCGTGGTGAAATGCATACGCATCCGTATACCTGGCCCAACGAATGGCACCGCCGTAGGAATCAATTGCACCCTCCAGCCGACTGACGCGATCACGCACCTTCATGTCTGCGCAACCACCGATGAATGCCAAACATGCAACCAATACCAGTAATCTTTTCATTGAGTTATTTCCCCTGTTTCATTCGTCAGTCGATGTCATCTGGAAGGCTGAATCGTATCACTCTTTAGCGCAGCAAAGATCATTTCTGCATAGTGTTCATTGGCTTCCATTGACAGGTGGATCAGATCGAGAGACAGGAAATTATCCAGGTCAACTTTGCGCTCGCGCATCATCAGCGGCAGGTCAATCGTCGCAGCGTTCAATTTCCCGGCCAGCGTGCGAATCGCCTCGTTGTAGGGATGAAAGTTTTCATTGAAGCTTTTGCCATTGCCCTGTTTGCCCGGCACGGCGCCGATGGAATGATTGATAACAAACACGCAGGTCCCTTTTTTCGCAGTGATCACACGGTGAAACTCGGCCAGGTTGCGTTGAAATTCTGCCAGGCTGACTCGTGGTACGTGTGACCAGTCAGGATAATTCGCATCGTTAAGGCCAAACTCAACGATCACCAGCCCCGGTAATAACGGCAGCACATCTGCGGCAAAACGATCCAGCGCCTGCGCGGTTGTATTGCCACCGATGCCGCGATTATGCACGCTGTAGGTATTCGGTTCGGCAGCATCCAGCAGTTCCTGCAACATCGTCGTCCAGCGTAAGGCCTCGGGAAATTCCTCACCCTCGGTAATCGAGTCACCAAAACAGATGACGTTAAACGCCATCAGGACACCCCGCTCTTGTTGTATGTATCACCCATATTCCGGTTCATAGTCAGCTGGCCAGAGATCATCGCGTGGTCCGCCAAACGCCTGCCATAATTCCGCAAAGCTTTTACCCGAAACCGGATGTGTCTGGCTGCCAGCGATCTCCGCCAATGGTTGTAACACGAACGAGTATTTATCAATATCCGGTCGTGGTAACACCAGGTTGGCGTCTTCCATGACGAGCGAGCCGTAAAGTAACAAATCAATATCCAGCGTCCGCGAGGAATATTTTTCTTCGTTACGCTTGCGTCCATGATCAAATTCGATCACACGCAGGCTTTCCGCCACCTGCTGCACGGATTGCGTTGTGACAAATCCGGCAACCAGGTTATAAAAAGGATCGCCGTCAAAACCGAATGACTTGCTTTCGTATACTGCGGACACGGTGAGTTCACCAAATGCGGTATTTAATGCATTCAGGCCACCCTGAATATTGGCTTCACGATCAACATTGCTGCCGATACCGACATAAACCTGTACGGTTTCAGTCATCGCCACCGCGCTCGATAATGACGCCGACATCGCGCACCCCTCGCAAAGCACCCTGCTTGTTCAGGCGTAACTTTACCCGTTTCACGGCAAACTCGTTGATCACAATTTCGGTGATGCGCTCGGCCAGCGTTTCCACCAGCTGAAATTCACTGCTGGAGACAAACTCAATCAGGCGTTTTGCCACCGCCTTGTAATCCAGTGTATCCGCAATGTCGTCGCTGGCCGCGGCCTGACGGATATCGGCCGACATCTCCAGGTCCAGGATCACGGTCTGTCGAGTGCGCCGCTCCCAGTCATAGATGCCAATTACCGTGTCGATACGTAAATCATTCAGATAAATGATGTCCACTTCAGCCTGATCCTGATAATAGAATGTCCGCAGAAGGTAACGGCGCGGCATAAAATGTCAACGACTGTCACGGTTGATGCCGATTCACGTTACAATCGGCCGCGAGCCTTAGATACACGATCCTCATGTTATTCGACATTGCTGCCATCCTGTTTGCCTACCTGTGCGGGTCGATCGCCTCGGCGATCGTTGTCTGCCGCAGCCTGCACCTGGCCGACCCGCGCACCGGTGGTTCGAATAATCCCGGCGCCACCAATGTATTACGCCTGCACGGCAAACAGGCAGCGGCACTGACGTTATTCGGTGACATTATCAAAGGCATCATCCCGGTGTTGCTGGCGAAATCCCTGGCGCTGTCAGATACGACGGTGGCCGTCTGCGGTCTGGCCGCGTTTGCCGGTCATCTGTTTCCGGTATTTTTTCGCTTTGCAGGCGGGAAAGGTGTCGCCACCTTGATCGGCGTGTTGTTCGCATTGCACTGGTTGTCCGGCCTGGCGTTCGTCGCCATCTGGCTGGCGATGGCAGGCGTGTTCCGAATCTCGTCGCTGTCGGCGCTGACGGCCAGTTTTTTCACACCGATTATCGGCGCGTTTTTTCTGCCCCTGCCTTATGTCATCGCACAAACAATCATGGTCACACTTGTCTTTTGGCGTCACCGTAGCAACATCCACAACCTGCTCAGCGGCAAGGAAGAGCACATCGGCAGCAATCGTTAGGCGGTGTCAGCCTGCATTGGCCAGCGTGGTTTTGCGTTAAAGCGGTAGGCCGCATCTCCTTTCTCGCCTGATTTGAGTTGCAGATAACCGGCATACGCGATCATTGCGCCGTTATCGGTGCAGAACGCCGGGCGTGGAAACCAGGCCTTGCCCCCGCGCTCTGCACACAGTTGATGAATCGCGGCGCGTAATTGTTTGTTAGCACTTACTCCTCCTGAAACAATTAATCGATTGAGGTTTTCCTGGTCCATCGCCCGAGCACACTTGATACACAACGTATCGATGACCGCCTCGACAAACGCGTGTGCAATGTTGGCCTTCGCCGCGGCATCGTCGGCATGCTGTTTGATCGTGATGGCCGCCGCGGTCTTCAAGCCACTGAAACTGAAATCGAGTCCGGGCCGATCGGTCATCGGCCGGGGAAATTGAAACACGCCCGCCTGACCCTGTTCTGCGAGCGCTGATAACGCCGGTCCACCCGGATAACCCAGCCCGAGTAATTTCGCCGTCTTATCAAATGCCTCGCCGGCGGCATCGTCGAGCGATTCACCGAGCACGCGATAATCGCCGGGCGCCTCCACCCGGACCAGCAATGTGTGGCCGCCGGACACGAGCAGTGCGACAAACGGGTATTCCGGCGGGTCGGTTTCCAGCATGGGTACCAGCAGGTGACCCGCCATGTGATGCACCGGGATGGCCGGGATGCCCCAACCACAGGCCAGGCCATTGGCGACGGCGACACCGACCAGCAAGGCACCAATCAGGCCCGGGCCAGCCGTATACGCAACCGCGTCGATAGCCGATGCATCGATGTCGGCATCATTTATAACTCGTTGAATTAAAGGAATAATTCGCCTTACGTGGTCACGCGAGGCGAGTTCTGGCACCACGCCGCCATAGTCTGCATGCAGTTTGACCTGGCTGTGCAAGGCGTCGGCGACGATGCCTTTGTCCTCCTCGTACAACGCAATTCCGGTCTCGTCGCACGAGGTCTCGATACCGAGCACGATCATTACGGCAAGATCCTGAGAAAAAAACGCCGCAATAGCATTGCAATTTGCCTTACAGTCACTAGAATGTGCCTCCTTTTTTCAGACAGTCTGAAATTTTTAGGGAACATAACATAAATGCCATCAGTTAAAATCAGAGAGAACGAGCCGTTTGAATACGCGATGCGTCGCTTCAAACGTTCGTGCGAAAAAGCCGGCATTCTGGCCGAGGTTCATCGTCGCGAATTCTACGAAAAACCGACGCAGGTCAGAAAACGCAAGGCCGCCGCTGCGGTAAAACGCCAGCAGAAGCGTGGTAATCGCGGTCCCGGCTCACGTCAGCACCGACTCTATTAATCCCTCCCTCATTTTTCGTTCCCCGGCCATATGGCTGAGTTAAAGCAACGGATCCAGGATGCGGTGAAAACCGCCATGCGTGAAAAAGACAAGCCCCGTCTTGGCGGGCTGCGCCTGATCACGGCCGCGATCAAACAAAAAGAAGTCGACGAACGCATCGAACTGGATGACACGCAGGTATTGGCCATTCTCGACAAGATGGCAAAACAACTGCGCGATTCGATTTCCCAATACCAGGACGCGGGTCGTGATGATCTGGTCGCGAACGAACAGGCCGAGCTGGATATCGTGCAGGAATTCATGCCACAACCGCTGTCCGAAGACGAGATCCACGCGTTAATCAAAAACGCTATCGAAAGCACCTCGGCTGCGGGCATGCAGGACATGGGCAAGGTGATGGGCCAATTAAAACCGCAACTGCAAGGCCGTGCCGACATGGGCAAGGTCAGCGGCCTGGTCAAACAGCAACTCACTGGCAGCTAGACCTTGCTGCGGTCACAACCTCGTGACCGGGACAATCTGAATTCTACTGACGCAAGACGCAGGATTTTTCCTGACCTGCGGAATATACTCTTTAAGCACTCATGGCCGGTCGTATCCCACAAACGTTTATCGATGATTTACTCGCGCGCATTGATGTCGTCGATGTCATTGATGCGTATGTACCGCTGAAAAAAGCCGGTAAAAACCACCAGGCCTGTTGCCCGTTTCACGAAGAAAAAACACCGTCGTTCACCGTCAGCCAACAAAAACAGTTCTATCACTGCTTCGGCTGTGGTGCGAACGGCACCGCGATCAGTTTCCTGATGGAGTACGGCGGTCTCGGTTTCATCGAGGCTATCGAGGACCTGGCTGGTCGGGCCGGGCTCGAGATCCCACGCGAGGCCGGGGAATCACGCCCGTCCGGCAGCTCAACCAGCGAACTGTACGAACTGATGGAACTGGTCGTGCGCTTCTATTGCAAGCAACTTCGCGAGCACAGGGACGCGGCCAGGGCGGTCGATTACCTGAAGGCACGCGGGCTCAGTGGTGAACTCGCCGCCGATTACGAGATCGGTTACGCACCTCCGGGTTGGGATAATTTACTGTCGCATCTCGGTGGCTCGGCCGCGGCCACGACCCGACTGGAAAAGATCGGTCTGGTACTGAAACGTGATAACGGCGGGCATTACGATCGCTTTCGCGACCGCATTATGTTTCCGATTCGCGATCAACGTGGTCGCGCCATAGGCTTCGGCGGGCGGGTGCTCGGTGACGACACCCCGAAATACCTGAACTCACCGGAGACTCCAATCTTTCACAAGGGCCGGGAACTGTATGGCCTGTTCCAGGCGCGGCGCAAGCAACGTAATCTCGAACGCATCTATATCGTCGAGGGCTACATGGATGTGCTGGCGCTGGCCCAGTTCGGGATTACAAACAGCGTCGCCACGCTCGGCACGGCGGCGACGACGGATCACCTGGACAAGTTATTTCGCCAGTGCCCGCAACTGGTCTTTTGTTTTGACGGTGACGACGCCGGTCGCAAGGCGGCCTGGCGGGCACTGGAATTGTCGTTGCCGTTATTGAGAGACGGTCGTCAGACCTGGTTCCGGTTTCTGCCGCAGGGCGACGACCCGGACAGCTTTATCCGCCGTGACGGCGTCGATGCGTTTCAGGATACCGGTCAGATGATGACGCTATCGGATTACCTGATCACGTCTTTGCAGGAGCAATTTGCCACGAAAACGCGTGAGGGCCGCGCCAGCTTGCTGGAAAAGGCGATCCCGTATGTGCGGCAATTGCCTGAATCCGCATTACGGGAACTGCTGATTCAGGATCTGTCCCGACTTGGCCAGATTGAATCCGATCGCATGCGGGCCATGTGTGCGTCGACCCGGACCGGCCCTGCCAGACCGCGGCGTATCGCCACGACGAAAACAACCGGCTCGCTCTCACCGGTGCGCAAATGCATCCGCCAGTTAATCAACTATCCACAACTGGTCGCCGAGATTGGTTCGCCCGAGCAACTGGTCAACATCGATGAACACGGCATGGCATTTTTCCTCGACCTTGTCGATTTCATACGCCAACGGGAGCAGACAACAACCGCGCACATTCTCGAACACTGGCGCGACACGCGCTACGAAAAGCACATCAAGCAATTGCTGGAGGAAGAGGAGTTGTTGACCGAACCGGATTTAATCCGGCAGAACTTCGCCGAAATGATGGTCTCGCTCATCGATAATCACACGCAGAAATTGCGTAAACAGGTCGCCCAGGCCATTCATGACAAGGACACTTTAAAAGCCCACTTTTCACCCCCATCTGGTAAAAATACGAGTAAATCTGACTTGGCGTAATCTGAGTCCATGTGCTATGCTTACTCGTTTGTGTCCACTGAAATTTTTTTAGGTATTTCAGTCAGTTAAACCCGATTCCCGCCCTGCGGGAATTTTAGATTTTCCACTTGCGAAACCTATGGCAGAACAACTCGAACAAAACGACGACCAATCTCAACTCAAGAAGCTGATTGCCAAAGGCAAGGAACAGGGCTTTTTGACCTATCACGAGGTCAATGACCACCTGCCTGATGACATTGTCGACCCGGAGCAGGTCGAAGACATCATCAACATGATTAACGACATGGGCATCACCGTGCATGAGTCGCCGCCGGAGATGGGTATCATCATGACGGACGACACCGATGCGCCGGACGAGGATGCCGCTGCCGAGGCCGCCGCCGCGCTCGCCAGTGTTGAAAACGAATTCGGTCGCACCACGGACCCGGTACGCATGTACATGCGTGAAATGGGTACCGTTGATCTGCTGACGCGCGAAGGCGAGATCAAGATCGCAAAACGTATTGAAGAAGGCTTGAACCAGGTACTCGCTGCCCTGTCCACGTACCCCGGCACGATAGAGGTGTTATTAACTGCACACGCGAAGGTTGAAGCAGAAGAATTGAAGCTGAGCGATATCATTATCGGCATCAATGATTTTGAGGAATATCCGGACAGCGGTATCACACCGCCACAACATCCGTCAGCGAATACGAATAACGATAATGACTCGGACGATGACGACGTTGACAATGACGACGATGATGACGATTCCAGCGAAGACGAACCGGAAGCGACAATCGATCCGGAAGACATTCGTGATCGCATCAAGGTCATCACGAAACTGCATACCAAAGTACAGAAATACGCGAAACGCTATGGTCGTGCTGACAAGAAGACACTGAAGGTACAGGAAGAGTTAACGGAAAAGTTTCTCGAGCTACGTCTGACTCCGAAGTTAACGGATCAGTTAACGTATAACGTGCGCAGCATCATCGAACTGATCCGCATGGCCGAACGTAACATCATGAACCTGTGCGTGAAGAAGGCGAAGATGCCGCGCAACGATTTTCTGCAATCGTTCCCGGGTAACGAAGTGAACCCGGACTGGATCAAGAAACTGGCACGTTCACGCAAACCATTTGTTGCCGGTATTAAAGAACACAAGGACGAGATCCTGAAGATCCAGGAAAAACTCAGTTCTGTTTTTAACGAAAGCAACCTGATGATCGGTGAATTCAAGGAGATTAACCGCAAGGTCTCTATTGGCGAGGCCAAGGCACGCCGCGCGAAAAAGGAAATGGTTGAAGCCAACCTGCGACTTGTCATCTCGATTGCAAAGAAATACACGAACCGTGGCCTGTTGTTTCTGGATCTGATCCAGGAGGGCAACATCGGTTTAATGAAAGCCGTCGATAAATTTGAATACCGTCGTGGTTATAAATTTTCTACCTATGCGACCTGGTGGATACGCCAGGCGATCACGCGCTCGATCGCGGACCAGGCACGGACCATCCGTATCCCGGTACATATGATCGAGACGATTAACAAACTGAATCGTATCTCACGACAGATCCTGCAGGAAAAAGGCCGCGAGGCCACGCCGGAAGAGCTGGCAGAGAAGATGGAAATGCCGGAAGAGAAAGTCCGCAAGGTATTAAAGATCGCGAAAGAACCGATTTCGATGGAGACACCAATCGGTGATGATGAAGATTCGCATCTCGGTGATTTTATCGAGGATACGAATATCGAATCACCGGTCGACTTTGCCGGTTTCGAAGGCTTGCGCAACTCGACGATGGAAGCACTGGAAGGACTGACACCGCGTGAAGCAAAGGTATTACGCATGCGCTTCGGTATCGACATGAATACCGACCACACGCTGGAAGAAGTCGGTAAACAGTTTGATGTCACACGTGAACGTATTCGCCAGATCGAAGCGAAGGCGTTACGCAAGTTACGTCATCCGTCGCGTTCGGAACAACTGCGTACGTTTCTTGATCAGTAAATAACCAGCCTGGATTTTTCCAAGACTTATGGCTAATTGCTTGTAGCTAATCGCTATTGTGTTGGGCCTGTAGCGGGGTCGCACAGCGACAAGGTGGAGCAGTGCAGCCGCAAGGCTGCGGTTACTTTCCGTTATCGGGTTTATTATTTTAAGTATCAGGGCCTGTAGCTCAGTTGGTTAGAGCAGTGGACTCATAATCCATTGGTCGTAGGTTCAAGTCCTACCGGGCCCACCAATCAAGTCATAGCAAACTAGAGTGCTTTCCATCCCTGGCTAAATCCAGCTCGTCGGTCGCTCCACGCGTCCTGCGTCCGCGACACTTGTGCATCCTGCACATCGTCCATGACTCGCGTTCGTTGAACTGCGTTTGTCCACTGGACAAACGGTTTCAACTCACCCAACCGGGTCAAACGGCACTGGCTCATTTGGTTTGTTTAATCCTGGATATGCTGCTTAACAACCTCGTTTTTGACAGTCCTCAAATGGACCCGAGGAAGTACTGCGGCCAAAAAACTATAATCTTTGATCCAATACGCCAAAAAGCTGATTATAAATCGCCGCACTTATATGTATAGCAATCAGGGGATAGATAACAACGGATAGCATGTAATGTACACACGCTGTGATGTCTGACAACATTTCATGATTAATCGTGAACGATGGAATATTGAAGACACCAAAAAATGAAATGTCATGCCCGGAAAATAATAAATTACTTAAACCCGTAATGCTTTGCGTAACCAGTACGGCGTAAATTAATCTATGAAGAAATATTGCACCAAACTTATGCCAGCTGGCAATACAGTAGGAATGAACAGGATTTAGATTAAGAGTACGCCAGTAAAGCCGTAGTAACATGATCAGTAAAAACCACAAGCCCCAGGATGCGTGTTGCATTATCAAGATCATCTTGTCAGGACTATTCTGCAAACCTGCAAATTCATTTGCCGTAACAATCAGTATTACCAACAATATGACACTGACCCAATGTAATAACTGAGCTATCAATCCATATTGAGCACGGGTATTTCTAATTCGGATTTGCATGCGGTTAATGCCACACGCACATATTGATCAGCTTCAATGCCTGCCAGATAAAGTTGATCTGAAATTTTCTATTGCAGCGCGTCCGAACCCATAGGTTGTCAAGGTAATACTGGCGTACAAGTAGATATCGAAAATAGTATTGCCCAAGGAAGCCGGTGCGAAGCTTTCTGACAACGGGTCAGTAGATGGATACATTGCAAATATCAGAAACAGGCTGGAATTGGTGAACGCACCTATGACCATTGCCCAACGCACATGCCAGGGTAAAGGCGCACGCGCGGCAAAGAACCCGAGGATTAACGCACTCATTAATAGAAAATCAATATGTGCCTGCAGCACACGATGTGGATTCCCCGGAAAAACACTCTTGAGAAATCCAATGTCGTTATAAATACCAACCAGGCTCCAGGCCAATATCAGTGCCACTAAAACCCATAAACAGGCACCACGTAACATCACAATATTGCTGTTATTATTGTTGTTTTGTACCATGATTACTCCCGGTTATCGCGATTGTTGATTGATCAACTATACCGGCACAACAGAGGTAAAACTTTTCTGAGGGAGCGATATTTTTTTATCAAACAGGTGATTAACTATGGAACAATCCATATTCGCCTCCACAGCAGGCTTTGCGAAAGACCCGGTTAACAGTCTGATACGACTGGGAGGTCTTCGTTATACAACACAGGACAAACCGGTCACACATCGTCTGCATTGGTTGACAGAAGTGATCGGAAGAGAATGGGCGAATGTGGAAGTTACGCCATCAAAAGATCATGCCATTTTTAACGACATACTGCTTTACCCCTGGCTGGAAGGAATGCGTTTGTCTCCAATTCGTTCAAATCCTGTATGCCTTTCCCGTATGCACGAACCCATCAAGCCCGCACATGATTGTTACAATCTTGTAGTACTAACCTCAGGAAAGTACAAACTGGAACAGGCCGGGCGAGAAGTCTATTTAAATAAGGGCGAAATGGCACTCTACGATGTTACGCAGCCACATCGAATCACAATACCCACGCCTTTTTCAAAAATACTGATTTCAATTCCACGCAATATCCTGCAAAAAAGGGTTCCAAATATAAATGATTTCACTGCAACATGTTTGACGACAAATCGTGGTATTGGTGCTGTGACCTCTTCGCTTATTTATTCCATTGTCAATAATCTGGACACGCTTGAGCAGGATCAGTATATGCAACTGGCAACACATGTTCTGGATATGTTTATGCTGTCCACCAACATCATTGCCGGAAAACATGAGTCAATAACCCGACATGGCAGTCAGGTGTTATTGCGTGTTAAATCATATATCAATCACCATTTGACAGATAACGACCTGGATGCCGCACGTATTGCAGACGGTGTCGGCTTGTCTGTGCGTTATTTGAATAACTTATTCAGTAATGAAGGGATTTCATTAATGCGTTATGTAACGCAACAGCGACTAGAATTGGGCAGACGTATTCTGGCAAAACGTATGCCTGTGCAAGATTCAGTGACAGATATCGCTATGCATTGCGGATTTAATAACGTGTCACATTTCAGCCGGGTTTTTAAACAGGCTTATGGCTTGTCTCCACGCGCTTACCGCCAGGAGAATCAATAGCACCTGTGTAGATATACTTCGCCTTTACTATCACCTGGTCGAGTACGCCAACTTCAGCCTTGCCCTGTCTTAATCGCGAAGAATTAAATCAATGTTTTCCAATTTTGCTCCAAATGAAATTGTCATTGAACTGCGTTTGTCCACTTGACAAACAGTCGTTACTCGCCTACCTGTCCCACCAACACCACCAGTGTATTTATGTACTTTCCGTGCCTAGTTATTACCAGCTCAGGTCTGTCTCGCTAAACGTTGACTTCGACCAAAGAAGCGACGGTAACTCAATGCGAACCCGGTATACACCATGAACAAAGCGGCGAGTGAAGCCAGGGACACGATGATCTTTCCCCATACGCCATAGGCAGCGCCGGTATGCAAAAAGCGTATCCATACGCGTGCCCGCAAACCGGGGCTGCGATCATGAAAGTGAACGGTTTGCAGGATCTTGCCAGTGAACGGATCGAGTTCTACCGGAATCCAGGCACGACTGGGCATGTGATCGGGCAGGACGACATGCAACGTGACCGGAGCGGGTTCAACCGGTGTCTCGCTGTCCGTGTCTGCAGGCAACTCGAAACTGATCCGCTGCCATTCCGGATAGGCCGTCTGTACTTGAGTTAACAACTTTTCATAGGGTAATGCTGTTGCGCCCGGTTCATGTTTGGGTACCTTTGCCGGTGGCACACTCATCATGCCGAAGTTGCGGGATTTCGGTGCCTCTTCACCCGCCAATGTGAAAACCAGACGATGTCCCCATTCGAACGAGATGACCACCCCCGTAACGGCAAGCATGCCCAAAACCAGAAAACTCCAGAAGCCAAAAACGCGGTGCCAGTTATAATCCCTGGCTTTACCCCTGGCACCTGGAATAAAACGCCAACCCGATCTCAAGCCCTTGTAGCTGATACGTCGGGGAAACCACAGGTAGATACCGCTCAGGCAAAGAAACACCAATGCGATGTTGGCAATACCGTTGATCAAACGACCCGTTTGCCACCAGCCTTCTGCTTGCATACCGAGGAATCGATGTAACGATTCCAGAGCCCAAAATACGGACTGCCAATGCTCTCTGCGCGTATCGTGAATGTCGCCACTGTATGGATCGACGTGTAACAGTTCATGAAACTCATGCAGGAATGCCAATGCCGCATCCGGTTTATTCTCAATGACGACATAATCAGCCGTAAACTCAGGGCGTTCCTGCTGGACGATGGCAATCAACCGATCAATGCTTAGGCGAGACTGATCTGCAGGTACATTTACCCTGCCAGTTTCGCGATCCACCCATGCGAGCACTTCTTCCTCGAACGCAATAGCAATACCCGTTGCCGACATCAGGGCAATCAGAAGTCCCATGGTCAGTGCCACGACTAAATGTGACCAAAAAAGTATTTTTCTGATATTCAATTGTTCACTGCCCCTTATTAACCTGATGGCCCCGTTCCCATCCATGCAAAAACTAAAAATTAGAGATGCCCGTGGCAATACCGAGAATAATTTTTATGCGTGAACAAAGCAGGCTGATTCATCCTTTCATCCGTACGTCCGGACAAACGTGAAGTCAAAACCTGAGTTTTGCACTCAAGCCAACTGACTGCCCGGGTTGATTCAACACCTGTGTACCAAAGTTGGTAACGTATTCCTGACCATACGACGCCCGGTCAACATAGGTTTCATCAAACATATTGTTCAGCATTGCGCGCAGCGTCAGATTGTCGTAACTCGGCGGTGTGTAAGCGATGAATGCA
>JBHIXH010000049.1:0-434 GCA_041984885.1 Gammaproteobacteria bacterium | reverse complement strand
ATTCGCTACCGTATAGGATTCAAACGCATCCTCAACAACTGCATCGGAGAAGATGTCATAACCATCCAGCGAGAAATAATGTTGAACATCGGCACCAAAAGTAATACCGAACTGCGGCATTGAATGTACAAAATCCGCCCTGACCGACTCACCAATCGATGTCCCGATATAATACTGTTCCGTGCTACCCGACTGACCATCGATCTCGGTATCAATGTCTGCATATGAAATTCTGGCGAATCCGAAATACCAGTCATAGCGACCGGTTATCTCATAACCATCCGATTCCAGTTCACTGTAGATATCCGGTCCACCACCGAAACTCTCGGCACGAATATCCTCTATGTCACTGACAAATACCTTTCCACTGATCGTCAAACCAGAAAGACTTGAGCTCAAACCATCACCACGAAATTCCAGCCCGACAAAGGCAT
>JBHIXH010000048.1:0-16594 GCA_041984885.1 Gammaproteobacteria bacterium | reverse complement strand
CAATTGAACTACATCAGCGATGGCCAGAAAGTTCCGGATGACCTGCACAAGGCCGAACCGCATACGCTGGTCTCACGCGCAATCACGTTGTTAAAACAGAATCGTGAAGCGAAGCAAACATTTGAAAAAATTGAACAACAATACGGCAAGTCCGTTGTAACCGCAGGCAGCATCTCATGAAACAAAAATCACCTGATTCAGCCGGCCGCTGCAAGGTTATTGCTGTCAGCAGTGGCAAAGGTGGCGTCGGCAAGACGAATGTCTCGATCAATCTGGCCATGGCCTTGGCCGAAGCCGGTCGATCTGTCACCCTGTTTGATGCCGATCTTGGCCTGGCCAATATCGACGTGTTACTGAACTTGCGACCGCTGCGTAACCTGTCGCACGTGCTGCGCGGCGAGTGTCAGTTGTCTGATATTCTGTTATCGGGGCCCTCGGGTATCAGTATTGTTCCGGCCGCATCCGGCATCAGCATGATGTCGAATCTATCATTGTCGCAATATTCCTCACTCATCCATGCTTTCAATGGCATTGAAGGACAATCCGATGTGCTGCTGATCGATACATCGGCCGGCCTCGGCGAAGGTGTCATTAATTTTTGCACGGCTGCGCACGAAATCCTGGTTGTCGTCTGTAACGAACCCGCGTCGGTGGCCGATGCCTACGCAATGATCAAGGTGCTGAAAAACGACTACGGCTTGCACCGCTTCCGGATCCTGGTGAACCAGGTACAAACGCAGACAGAAGGCCGGGAGTTGTTTGAACGCCTGGTCCAGGTCACTGACCGCTATCTTGATGTCGTATTGCATTATTGTGGTGCTATTCCGCGTGATGCCTGCCTGGTACGGGCAATCAAGGCGCAGCGACCGCTGCTGCATGCGCACCCGGGCGCGCCAGCCGCAATTGCATTCAAGAAACTGGCGACTTTGGTCGATAAATGGAATGTTCCAGCAAAGGCGAATGGCCGGCTCGAATTTTTTGTCGAACGCCTGGTTCAAACGCAGCCGGTACGGCTGAGTGAGGTGGTGTCATGAGTGAGTTGGCAGTCTATCTGGAAACGGCAAGAGGCAACAATGTAGTTGATCAGGATGAACTGGTTAAAAACCATGCCTCGCTGGTAAAACGCATTGCCTACCACTTGATGGGACGTCTGCCATCAAGTGTACAGGTGGAGGATTTAATACAGGCCGGGATGATTGGATTACTCGAAGCTGCGAAGAATTATGATTCGACACAAGGCGCAAGTTTTGAAACCTATGCAGGTATTCGAATTCGTGGCTCCATGCTTGATGAAATACGCAAGGGTGACTGGGCCCCGCGTTCATTGCATCGCAAGGTACGCGAGATTGCCCAGGCAGTGCATGAGATCGAGGGCGAAACCGGACGCGATGCACGAGACAGTGAAGTGGCCTTACGCCTGGAGATGAGTTTGGATGAATATCATCATGTCTTGCAGGATGCGAGCAGTCACCAGATTCTGAGCATAGAAGATTTACCGGCACGAGAAAGCGGTATGGAAGATGGACTGTCGGAACGAATCCCGGGGCCATTTGAAACACTGGAAAGTGACAATTTAAAACAGGTTCTGGTACAGGCCATTTCAAGTTTACCGGAACGCGAACGACTGGTGATGTCGTTGTACTACAACGAAGAATTGAACCTGCGCGAGACCGGTGATGTGCTCGGTGTCAGTGAATCGCGGGTCTGTCAGATACATGCGCAGGCGTTAATACGTCTGCGTTCAAGAATTTCAAGCATGGTCGATGTGGAAGATGAACTGTAAGGCAACAGACAGCCTTGTGACAGTGGTTACTTTAGGAGGTAAATCGTGAACACAGATATGAAAATCCTGATCGTCGATGACTTCTCGACAATGAGACGCATCATCAAAAACCTGCTCAGGGATCTGGGTTTTACCAATACCAGCGAGGCAGATGATGGCCTGACCGCATTGCCGATGTTACAGAACGGCAATTTCGATTTTCTTGTTACCGACTGGAACATGCCCGGTATGCAGGGCATCGACCTGTTAAAGGAAGTCAGAAAGGATCCGAAGCTTGCCTCGTTGCCGGTATTGATGGTGACTGCCGAGTCGAAACGCGATCAAATCGTCGAGGCAGCGCAGGCAGGGGTGAACGGGTATATCGTCAAGCCGTTCACTGCGGCCACCCTGAAAGAAAAGATGGAAAAAATATTTGAACGTATAGAAGCCGCAGCCTGAACCGGGGAAATTCAACATGACAGAAGCAGCAGAACAACTCTGTGTTGATACGGATGCAAGACTGGAACTGGCACGTGAGCTGGTTACATCGATGGAGCAGGGTAGCAATGAAACTACCGACCGTATCATTGACCAGCTTTATTCAGACAAGGAGCAAACACTGTTTCAGGAGATTGGCAAGCTGACCCGGCAACTGCACGACGCGCTGGGAAATTGTCGTAATGATGAGCGTATCTCCTCGATCGCGGAAGTCGATATGCCGGATGCACGTGAACGCCTGGCCTATGTGATAGAAAAAACCAGTGACTCTGCACACAAAACACTCGGTTACGTGGAAGCAGCGTTACCGCTATCGGATCAATTGAAATCAGAAGCGGTAGAAATGACCGAGGAATGGGAACGATTTAAACGTCGTGAGATGAGTGCGGAGGATTTTCGGGATCTTTCGAAACGCCTGGAAAAATTTCTTGCAGCCGTTAACGCCAACAACGATGAAATTCATGAACACCTGACAGCCATACTGCTGGCACAAGATTTCCAGGACCTGACCGGTCAGATCATCAGTCGCGTGATCAATATAGTGGAACAGGTGGAACAGGGCCTGGTTGGCATGATCCGTAAATGTGGTGAAAAGAAAGAAGAAACGGCAAAGGCCGGACCGAATATTGATGCCGAGGGCCCCTTGGTCAATGCGGATAAACGCAATGATGTCGTTAACGGACAGAATGCCGTTGATGATTTGTTATCCAGCCTCGGGTTTTAGGCGACAACGGGGTAATAAACCTTATAGAGGACAGGCAACGTGTCTATTGATTTAAATGACGAGATTGTTCAGGACTTTCTCATTGAGGCCGGTGAGATACTTGAAAAGTTAAACGAACAACTCGTCGACCTGGAAACGCAACCGGATAACCCGGATTTGCTCAATGCCGTATTTCGTGGTTTTCACACGGTAAAAGGTGGCGCCGGATTCCTCGCCATTGATCCATTGGTTGGAGTCTGTCACATCGCTGAAAACGTGTTTGATGTGTTACGAAATGGACAACGTAAAGTCGATGCGGCGTTAATGGATGTGGTACTTGAAGTACTGGACGTAGTCAATGAAATGTTTGCACAGATTAGCCAGGGACAGGACCCGGAACCGGCATCACAGGACCTGTTATCCCGTCTTGAAGTGTTATCACAGCCAGAGGCTGCCGAACCGGTTGTCAGTGAACCGCAACCTGCGGTAACGGAACCGGAATCGTCGCCCGCGCCGGATGCGGTTGTCGAAGCTGCTGAAATTAGTGATCCGGTTGCTGAACCGGAGCATGCGGCATCGGCAGCAGTAGGTGGCGGAGACGATATCACGGACGATGAATTTGAAGCATTGCTCGATCAATTGCATGGTTCGGCACAGACAGCTACCGCTGAAGAGGCCCCGCAAGTGACCGCGGCGCCAGCTGAACAGCCTGCGACGGGTGGTGACGAAATTACCGAAGAAGAGTTCGAGGCGTTACTTGATCAACTGCAGGGGACGCCAGCCGCTGTGACCGAGACAGCTGCGCAGGCAACGGATAACGGTCCCCGGATGGAAACCGGCGAGACACCGGCTGAACCGATGTCGGCACCACCGGCAACGAATGTCGAGGCCAGACCGGTCGAGCCTGCTGCAAATAAAGCTGCCCCGCCACCGCAGGCACAATCCGTGAAAGCCGATTCAACCGTACGCGTGGAAACCAGTGTGCTCGATTCCATTATGAACATGGTCGGTGAACTGGTGCTGTTACGCAACCGCCTGTCGAATCTTGGCGAGTCAATCGATAATGAAGAAGTCAGCGCGACGGTAAGCAGCCTGGATGTCGTGACGACCGACCTGCAATCCTCCGTGATGAAAACGCGCATGCAACCCATCAAGAAAGTCTTTGGTCGCTTTCCGCGTGTGGTTCGCGATCTGGCTCGCAGTCTGAATAAGGAGGTTGCCCTGGAAATGATCGGCGAGGATACCGATCTGGATAAAAATCTGGTGGAGGCGTTATCCGATCCACTCGTACACCTGGTCAGAAACTCGGTGGACCACGGTATCGAATCACCGGACGAGCGCGAAGCGGCCGGTAAACCGCGTCAGGGCACCGTGATTTTATCAGCAGAGCAGGAAGGCGATCACATACTGTTGACTATCGGCGATGATGGTAAAGGGATGGATCATGAAGTCTTGCGCCGGAAGGCTGTGACAAAAGGTATTATGGATGAAGATGCCGCGGCACGGCTTGACGAGTCTGATTGTTACAGCCTGATCTTTCTGCCAGGTTTCTCAACAAAAGAACAAATCTCCGATGTTTCCGGCCGTGGTGTTGGCATGGATGTGGTGAAAACCCGCATCAACCAGTTGAATGGCGTCATTAATATTGATTCGAACCTGGGCAAGGGAACGACAATAACGATCAAGGTGCCACTCACGCTGGCAATCATGCCGACGTTGATGGTCAGGCTCGGCGAGAAAAACCAGATATTTGCCCTGCCCCTGGTGAACGTCAGTGAGATTCTCGAGATCGATCAGGAAAAGATCAACACGGTTGACGGTCGTCAGGTTGTGCTTGTACGCGGCAAACCGGTTCCATTATTCAATCTAAGTCGCTGGTTAACCAATGGATCAGTTCATAACGGTTTTGAAGATGGTCATCTTGTCGTTGTCAGTGTGGGTAATCAACTGATCGCTTTATATGTTGATCGCCTTGTTGGCCGTGAAGAAGTGGTCATTAAACCTCTCGGCGCGATGTTACAGGGTACCCGCGGTCTGGCCGGTGCCACAATAACCGGTAACGGAAAGATTGCCCTGATTATTGACCTGGCCGATCTGGTTGCCAATTACGCTGGCAGAGTGTGAACAGTCCCGGCACACCCCTGGCCGCTGATCAAAAGTCGAGGACGAGACATCAGGTCAAGGTCCTGGTCGTTGATGATTCGAGTTTTATGCGGCGGACAATTACCTCATGTCTTGAGCGTGAACCACTGATACATGTTATTGGTGAGGCGGAAAACGGCCAGCAGGCGATTGAACTCACTGACCGGTTACAGCCGGATGTCATCACAATGGACCTGAACATGCCGGAGATGGATGGTATCACCGCAATTCATCAAATACTGGCTAAACGTAAAGTCCCGATTCTCGTCTTTACTTCAACATCAGAAAAAGACGGCGCAAAAGTACTCGAAGCGTTAAATGCAGGTGCTGTCGATTTTATTTCGAAAGGCGGTTATGAATCCGGTTCTGATCGGGAAGACATTATTCACAAATTAAGTGCTCGCGTGCTTGCGGTTAGCCGCAAGCACGAGCATACGCAGCGTCCGATTGCTCCTGTTGTGTCCACCGGTTCGCCGTCTGGCCGGGTGGAATCCACGGCAAAAAGCGTATCGGCGGAAAGTTTAGATGTGGTTGCTATCGCTGCTTCCACCGGCGGGCCGGTTGTCATCGAGTCAATCCTGAAGGAATTATCCCCGGCCTTCCCGTTACCTATACTGATTATCCAGCACATGCCGCCCGGGTTTACCCAGGCCTTTGCCGAACGCCTGAACAAGCTTTGTCAGATCACTGTCATTGAAGCCGAAGACGGTATGTTAATTGAACCGGGACATGCCTACCTGGCACCGGGCGGGCGGCAAATGTTGATCAGGTCAAGGGGAAACGGCAAAACCATTCGCATCACCGAGAGTACAGAGGCAATGACATACCGACCCTGTGTTGATGTGACGTATGCGTCAGTCGCTGATGCATACAAAAACCGGGTGCTGGCTGTTGTCCTGACCGGTATGGGTTCAGACGGTCTCAAGGGGGCGGAAAAACTGAAACAGCAGGGCGCAATCGTCTGGGCACAGGATCAGGCCAGTTCCGTCGTTTACGGTATGCCAATGGCCATTGCCAAACATAACTTGGCCGACAAGATACTGTCCGGTAGTGGCATTGGAACAAGACTTGCACGAGTTCACTGACTATGGACTCACTCAGCGTTCTTGGAATCATCGTTGGCCTCGGTGCCGTTCTGTTCGGACAATATCTCGAAGGCGGTCATATCGAGACATTGTTAAACGGACCGGCACTGCTGATCGTGCTCGGCGGTACGCTGGGTGCGATCATGTTGCAATCGCCGTATACGGCTGTTGCCCGCGCATTCAACCTGTTTAACTGGATATTCAAACCACCGACCTTTGCTCTCGATTCAGCGATTAGCCGCATGATCAAATGGAGTCAGGTGGCACGCAAGGAAGGCCTGCTCGGACTGGAAAACCAGGTTACGCATGAACCGGATATGTTCGTTCGCAAGGGCATGCAATTGTTGATCGATGGTAACGAACCGGAAGTCATTCGTGAAACGATGGAGATCGAGCTGTTTGCCAAGGAGGAACTCGATATGCAGGCGGCGCATGTTTTTGAAAGTATGGGTGCATATGCACCGACGCTGGGTATTCTCGGTGCTGTTATGGGGCTGATTCACGTGATGGGTAATCTTGCCGATCCGGATCAACTTGGCGGTGGTATTGCTGTCGCGTTCGTGGCGACGGTTTACGGTGTGGGATTTGCCAACCTCATATTCATACCTTGTGCAAACAAGTTAAAGGCGGTCATACGTAAACAGTCACATTTTCGTGAAATGCTGATTGAAGGCATTGTTGCGATTGCCGAAGGCGAAAACCCGCGTTCCATGCAGGGTCGTTTACGCGGTTTCATCAACTAATCAGGGTTAATAATGCCTTCTCGAAGAAATCGTTCCCGTGCAGCACCTGCAGAAGGGTCACATAACAGTGAACGCTGGTTAATTTCCTATGCCGATTTCATAACCCTGTTGTTTGCTTTTTTTGTTGTGATGTACGCAATCTCGACAGTGAATAGTGGTAAGTATCGCGTTATGGCTGATTCTTTCGTTGATGCGTTTAACGATCCGGATAAACGTATGACACCGGTTCAGGTTGGCGTCTTTGAGGGCAAGCCGAAATCTGCTGAAGTCGTCAATGTTGTCGATGTTCATGAGGGTGGTGCCGCCGGTGAACTGGATACGGCCGATGAACGTGGCGCGGAAGCGGCCGGCGATCTGCAGACCCGCGGCGAGATTGAACAACTCACGTTACAGGCCGAACCGGAACAACAGCAACTGGCTATAGAAGAAGGTGACCTGATCGAACAGATTGCAAAAAATATTAACGAGAAAATGAAACCGTTGATTGAGAAAGACGCGATCACGGTGAGCCAGTCCGACGACTTCATCGAGATAGAAATCAACAATAACGTGTTATTTCCAAGTGGCAGCGCGCGCCTGCATAACGATGCGATTCCGATCCTGACGGATTTTTCCAATTTGTTTAAAACATTTAACAACGCGATACAGGTTGAAGGTTTTACCGACAACGAACCGATCAGCACAACAGCATTTCCATCAAACTGGGAACTGTCCGCCGCACGCGCTGCCAGTGTGGTACATCTGTTCATGAAATCCGGACTCGCTCCGGAACGTATGGTGGCTGTCGGTTATGGCGAGTTCCGTCCTGTCGCCAGTAACGCCACGGAAGCGGGCAGGGAACAAAACCGCCGGGTTGTCATTGTCATACCGGCGATTGATCAGGGGCAGCATATAAAAGACGCCGGGGCACGTGATATTCGTCGCGGTGCAACCGGACAACGCAGAATTTCATCCGGGGCGACACAATGATTATCTGGACCGTGGCAAACCAGAAAGGTGGTGTCGGTAAAACGACAACAACAGTGAATCTTGGCGGCATGCTGGCTGACCTGGGTCGTCGCGTGCTGATAATCGACCTTGACCCACACGGTTCGATGACCAGTTATTTTGGTTTTGATCCGGATACGATTGACGAGAGTGTCTACGACCTGTTTCAAAATAACCTGTCAAGTAAACGGGCACCGCTCGCCTCGCTATTACGCCATACCTCGGTCGAGGGTATGGATTTATTACCGGCGTCATCTGCGCTGGTCTCACTCGACCGTCGTATCGCCGATCGCGACGGTATGGGGTTGATCATTCGTTCCGCCCTGGCGCAGTATAAATCGTATTACCAACATGTATTGATCGATTGTCCTCCGACGTTGGGTATATTAATGATCAATGCGCTGGCCGCCTGCGAAAAACTAATCATACCGGTACAAACCGAGTTTCTGGCGATCAAAGGACTGGAACGCATGTTGAATACATTAAAGATGATCATCATGTCCGGTAAACATTCGCTGGATTACACGATTGTGCCGACCATGTTTGATAGTCGCACACGCGCCTCGCGCGATGCATTGACAACATTGCAATTTAATCATGGCGAATGTCTCTGGGATGAGGTGATACCGGTTGATACAAAGCTGCGAGAGTGCAGCCGTATTGGTCGCGTCGCCCACCAGGTCTATCCGAACTGCAATGGTGTCAATGCGTATACCCGCCTGTTGCATCAATTACTGCTGGGACAGAAAGCACCGGAAACCATAGCAACGGCTGTCCGCGCATGTCCGATTTAAAAAACCACGCTGCTGGCATTAACGATTCTGCGGTGGCGTTGACTGATTACGTCAACTGTCTGTTACGCGAACCGGAATCGCCACAGGCGAAACCGGTAAATCACGAAGTAGCGCCCCCGGAGCAAGCGGGTGAGTCCGGTCAGATTGAATCGACGCAATTTATGATCGTGGTTGTTGAACAACGCAAATTCCTGATCCCGTTATCACAGGTAAAATCGGTTCTTTCATTAGAGGATCAGAACGAGGTCCTGCAGTTACAACGTCACGGTCCGGCAATGGGGCAGATAGTCCGCGAACAACGGCATATTCCGTTGTTTGACCTGGGTTGGTTGCTGCACGAACAGGCCGCAGAGCGTGCCCAGGCTGTCATCCTGCGCGGACAGCATTTTGCCCTGGCCTGCGACCAGATTGCCACGATCAGCGAAATCGCGGGGACGGCGTTACGGCAATCGCGTGACCAACGTCCGGAACATCGCTGGATTCAGTCAATCTGCATGGATGGCATGATCCCGGTGATCAACATTCCCAAAATCAAGGAGTTATACCGAGCGTTTGGTTGAACCGGACGATTGGGCGATTATCCCCTTGACGTACGTACCACAAAGGGATAGAATCTCTCCTATCACTAGGAGAAACGATAAATGCCGAAACATCTGACAGTTACCGAGTTTTTTAAGCAGTTCCCTGACGACGATTCCTGCCTTGAGCATCTCATGGTTCTTAAATATGGGAAATTTGGCATGTGTCAAAAATGTGGCAAGGAAACGCACTGGTCGAAGGTCAAGAAAATCCCCGCCTATTCCTGCCAGTGGTGCGGCAATCACGTTCACCCGATGGTCGGTACGCCGTTCGAGAAGTCCCGTACTCCGCTGCAAAAATGGTTCTATGCAATGTATCTGTTCGCTATGTCTCGTCATGGTGTCCCTGCAAAAGAGTTACAACGCCAGTTGGGTGTGACGTACAAGTGTGCATGGCGCATAGGTCATGAGATTCGTAAGTACATGACGAACACGGACGGTGACGGCACGTACAAAGGTCACGTTGAAATGGATGAAACCTTTGTTGGTGGTGAAACCAGTTGGGAAAAGAAATTGCAGAACAAGGCCATTGTCTTTGGCATTGCCGAACGTGGTGGCAAAGTTCAGACGTACGTGGTTAAAGATCGCAAACGCAAAACGCTGGAAAAACACATTAACCGTGTAGAGAAAGGTTCGACTGTCAGCACCGATGAACTGAAATCTTATAACTACCTTGAGAGCGCAGGTTACAAGCACGGTAAGGTATGCCATGAGTTCAAGGAATATGTGAACGGCATCCACCACACGAACACGATTGAAGGATTCTGGTCGCGCCTTAAAAACTCGATTCGCGGTACGCATATTCATGTATCAAAAAAACACTTGCCGAAATATTTGGGTGAGTTTGAATACCGATACAACATGCGCAAGGCTAGTCCTTCTCTGGTTTTTGATCGTTTGTTGGCAAGTTTTTAATCATGCGCTCAGTCAACTCCTCAAAGGCTTGTTTGTCCGCTTTTGAGGGGTGTTCTTTTATGAAGCGATCCAGTTTGCCTTGTTTTCTCGCTTCTTCGAGAGAGATGAATTTACCGATTGCCATTTCTCTCTCTCTCCAATATTTCTTTCTTTAACTCGTTACCCATAAGAAATCCTGCATAGGTAGCATATCCGGCTATCTGAACTATTGAACTATAGTAATTCAATGTATTCAGTTCGCTAAAATGTATCGAGCTTATAAACTTAATACTTATCGCGTGCAGCTTAAATGATTTATCGAGATGAAAGGTTACGCTTGAGTTTGGAAAAATTTTTAACAAATTAAACTCAATCCATTTTGCGTAGTAGTCATAATCACTTTTTGATGATCCAACTAACTCTTTTGAGGGGACATATGTAGATTGACTAACAAACAGCAGATTCTTTTCCGGTTTAGTATCCTCTGATTTAACTGTTATTTTTTCGCCATTTTTTAACTGAATTACATATTTGAAATCTACCCCTTCCTCATCGTTGATTCGTTTTACTATATGCCCAGCTTCGTCAGACCATTTTCTTACTTTATGCTCAACAATGTAGTTAGTTGTTTGAATCCAGGGACTAATACTGTCGAATATTATTAGAAGGGAGGCTGCGGTCAGGAGGCACGCAATTATGATAGGGGCTAGGCCATCAAGTTCTTTTCTCCC
Source organism: Gammaproteobacteria bacterium (assembly GCA_041984885.1). GTDB lineage: Bacteria > Pseudomonadota > Gammaproteobacteria > Eutrophobiales > Eutrophobiaceae > UBA4486. The sequence goes on along the minus strand of JBHIXH010000048.1, from coordinate 5,677 downwards.
TAGCAAATACATTATCATTGTCCCAACACCGGTAAAAATCCACCTAAGCCAATAAGAAATAATTTCAGCCAATAAATTATCCATATCGCACCCTCACTATGCTCTTTAGTTGAAGAATCCACCCCATCCAGCCGATAGGGACTGGAAGGTGCATGATCTTGGGTGCCAATTTTAACCGCCATATTTACGTACCTCAATGGGATAATCGCGGACGATTGGCACAGACCATGCAACGTGTTCAATAACAACTATTACCTGACAATTTTTTGACGAACTAGTTACTGGAGAATAATTATGTCCAATCTGGCACACGAGACCGTTACCGTCGATGACTACATGCAGTGGGTAACCTTTCGACTCGACCAGGAAGTGTACGGGGTCAACGTCATGCAGGTGCAGGAGGTATTGCGGCTGACGGATATCGCACCGGTTCCCGGCGCGCCGGATTATGTGCTCGGCATCATCAACTTACGCGGCAACGTGGTCACGGTAATCGACGCGCGCAAACGGTTTAATTTGCATGCGAAAGAAGAAGATGACTCGACCCGGATTATCGTCATCGAGGTCAATGGTCAGGTAATTGGTATGCTGGTCGACAGTGTGGCCGAGGTAATGAACCTGCGTGCTTCCGACATTGAAGCTTCACCGAATCTTGGCAAGGATGAAAGTGAAAAATCCAGATACATTCAGGGCGTATTCAGCCGGAATGACGACATCCTTATCCTGATCGATTTGAATAAACTGCTGTCGGAAAGCGAACTGGAAGAGGTCACGACGTTTTAATCGTGCGCTGACATGACAGAGTTTCGGGATATACGGCCAACGCAAAAAATTGTGGCGATTCCGTCCTCGAAACACAATGAACTGAAAAAAAATCGTGACGCAGCAGAAAAACACAAGCAGTCAAAACAGCAAAACAAGCCCGATCCCGACGATGAACATAAAGTAGACGAGTTTATCTAGACTATGAATATTCCAGTAACAAATACAGGTATTACCTTATTCTCGCCGGAGCTTCTGGTGCTTGCCGTTCTGGTGCTCGGCCTGTTTCTCATGATTCAAAAACAAAATAAACGTCTCGCTGATTATGAGCGCCGGTTGAGACTGATGAAAAGCGACATGCAGGCCCTGCTACTTTGTTCACGTGGCGTCGGTGATAAGCTGAACTATCAGCAACGTGAGTTCAGGAATTTGATCGACCGACAGGACAGACTTGAACTGGGCGATAAAGTTGAACCGTCCTATCGGCAAGCGGCCGCGTTGTTTGACCGCGGCGCCTCGGAAGATGAAATGATCGATGCCTGCGATCTGACCCAGGCAGAAGTCGACTTGATTGCACAACTGCGACAAACCCGCCATAACACGCAAAAAAAATTACAGGATATAGAACTGGTTGCCTAGGATTCAGTTCCGGGTTTAACGATACTGCTGATACAGCCGGTTCACCCAATCGTAGGCCGGGTAATCCCTGCATTTCTCCTGCATTGTTCTGATTGGCTCTGGCAGCAACGACTGGATTTCCTGTGCAGGTCTGAATAATGGTGACAACAAGGCACACGCAGTCAGGTCGGCACGGCTGAATGAGTCACCGACCGGAAACGAATTCGATTGAATGCGCCCGTTGATGCGTTCGATAGCATTCAACCATCGACGTTCCGACCTGGTTTTATTTTCTTCATTGATGTTCATTGCCTTGGTCATTACCTGCCTGATCTTTGGAAAGATAAACCGATACAGCGTATGTCCATAATCGGGGGCAGCATGCAGCATCACCTGTTTGGCGTTCTCTGTTTCCGGTAGCAGGTAAAAATAGATCCAGGCGCGTATCGTGACCCCAATCTCGGTATCGAGATACGCTTCCCACTCGCGTGCCTCTTTCCCGGCTTGCTTATCCTCTGGTGTCAATCGCGGTATTGGCAACTTATCATCCAGATAATCAATAATGGCGCCGGATTCCTGAATCACCTTATCGCCATCGACGAGAATCGGCAGACAGGATTTTTGTTTCGTCAGGCGTTTTGCCTGCAGCGCATGCGGGCCAATCAGCAGGTTTACTGTCTCAAATTGCTGCTGCTTGAAATCCAAAGCCCAGCGGGCCTTTTCACAAAAGTGGGAAACACTCAATTGATAAAGTTTCATGCAGATTTCGACCTTTGTCCTGAACTTCCGGTATAGCGACCTGAAGCGAAACGGCACTGAAAGCGATGAACCGGTCGGGTCATTCTCTCATAGCGCCAACAATGAGACACCCGTTGTTACTATTTTTCAGGACCACAGAGTCAATACGAATAGTCCCGGATACGCAGTTGCTACAGGGCGGGGACTAACAGACACCGCTGCGGTCCTGTAACCGGTCGGGATATGGCTACGTGGCCGCAGGTTTTATCTCTTGAGGAGAGGGGGTGGGACGCCAGGAAATGTATGCCTTCCTGGCGGAGTCAAGCGACTTTTTTCTCAGCCAGCATCAGGTGCAGGCGTTGCAGCATGGTTTCCGGCGAATCGTTTTTTACCCAGCCGGTTACCGTCGCCGCATAATCACCGTGCAGCTGCTCACGACGCACTGTCATGTCCATAATAGCCTCGTTCACTTTCTCCAGCGTATGTTCTGCCGCTGCATGGTCCGACTCCGGTAGTATGATCAGGAACTCATCGTCTTCCAGCTTGCCGAGCTTATCGACCCAGCGTAAGTGGCTATTTAATGTGTTGATGATTTCCTGGAACAAATCGCCCTGCATGGCTTTCGGTATGGTAGTCACCGGGTAACGGATCAGGATAACGCTGAGTGGATTGCCATAACGACGGGTTCGTGAGATTTCTGCTACAAGCTCATGAAAGATTGCACGTCGATTCAGTATGGCGGTGCCCTCATCAAAAAGATTCAGCGACTTGCCGGTGGTGATCAAGGGGCGGATTTTTTGTCGATGTTCGAATTCCGTGATATCGATCAAAATTCGCAGGCGATAGTTTTTGCCGTGCTTGTCGGTGACAGGGGTCTTGACACTTTGCAACCAGAGGTTGTCACCACGATCATTTTTCGTTTCGTAGCGATTGACGTCCGGGTCGCTCACGGTCGCGGTCAGGTTGGTCTTCAGTATCGTCGCCACTGGCGCACCTAGCAGGCTGTCCTTGTCGGTTGTCATCAGCCTGAGAAAACAGTCATTCACCCAGACTATGTTGTCCTGATCATCGCTCAGTATGACCGCGGCGGCCATTCTCTGGAACAGATTGATATCGATCGGAAGTTCAGTTGCAGTATTGTCAGACATATATTTCTCCACAAGCCGTTACCGGGCATATCGGCCGATTTACGGGAAAATTTATGTTTTTCTGACAGATTCATCATCCATTGGTTGAAGTGGGTACAACCAGAAAACCGGCCTGAATTCAGCCCGCAAACCAGCCAGGCAACGGACGGATCAGTGATCGCGATGCGCTGAAAACGCGATTCTATCGAGAAAGGCGAGCAGCAGTGCCGAAAAGACGAAGGTTAGATGAATAATCGTATACCAGAGCAGCTTGTCGTTGGCGACATCGACCGGATTATTGGCAAAGATTTTTGGCGTCTCCATGAAGATCTTTAACAAATGAATGGAGGAGATAGCCACAATCGACGCGGCGACTTTCAGCTTCAGCGTATTCGCATCCAGCTTGCCGAGCCAGTCCAGTTTGTCGGCGTTATCGTCCACATCAATCTTTGAAACAAAATTTTCATAGCCACTGAACATGACCATGACGATCAGTGCGCCGACGAGGGCCATATCGATCAAACCGAGTATCATCAGAATCAGGTCGGCTTCTTTCATCGCGATCAAACCATGAAAGATATGCCACAGCTCCTGAAAGAATTTTATGCCGAGAGCAAGCACAGCCAGCGACAGACCAAGATAGACAGGAGCCAGCAACCAGCGGCTGGCGAACAGGATTTTTTCAAGGAACAATTCAAATTCTCTCATAACGCTCAAGTATAAAGTTTTTTCAGAATCTTCTCATACAACTGTGACAGCACATCAAGGTCTGTGACCGAGACGCACTCGTTCACTTTGTGGATCGTCGCGTTGATCGGACCCAGTTCAATCACCTCGGCCCCGGTCGGTGCGACAAAGCGACCGTCGGAGGTGCCGCCGCCGGTGGATAATTCGGTATCCAGATCGCATATCTCCCGGATTACCGTCTGCACGGCCTTGAGCAAGTCACCGGACTCGGTCAGGAACGGCTGACCGGAAAGGCGCCAGGTGATGTCGTAGTCGAGGTCATGTTTACGCAGGACGGTTTCAACCCGGGTTCTCAGTTGCTCGTCCGTCGTCTCCGTGCAAAAACGGAAGTTAAACAACACCTCGAGTTCACCCGGAATGACGTTATCGGCACCGGTGCCGGCATGGATATTCGAAATCTGAAAACTGGTGGCCGGGTAGTGGGCATTGCCGTTATCCCAGACAATGTCGCATAACTCATTCAACGCCGCGCTGGCCAGATGTACCGGATTGCTTGCCTGGTCAGGATAGGCAACATGCCCCTGCACACCTTTAATAACCAGTCTCGCACCGAGCGAACCGCGCCGGCCGATACGGATCAGGTCGCCGAGTTTTCGGTGACTTGATGGTTCACCGACAAGGCACCAGTCTATTTTTGTATCGCGTGATTCAAACTCCTGTATGACACGGCGCACACCATTGATGGCGACTCCTTCTTCATCACTCGTGAGTAACAACGCAACCGTGCCCTCATGCTCCGGATTGTCGGCAACAAAACGTTGCAATGCCGTCACCATCGCCGCAACACTGCCTTTCATGTCGGCCGCACCACGACCGTATACGTGATCATTTTTCAGCGTGGGTGTAAACGGATCGGAATCCCATTGCGCAACCGGTCCGGTAGGCACGACATCGGTATGCCCGAGGAATGCAAACACGGGCCCCCCCGTGCCATGCGTTGCCCAGAGATTATCGACGTCATCGAATTTTAACGATTCACAGTTAAAGCCAGTGGCAGCAAGTTGTTCAGCGATAAAAGCCTGGCAACCGGCGTCGTCTGGCGTGACGGAACGGCGTTGAATCAGGTTTGAAGCAAGTTCAAAAGTGGCGGACATGACGCAATGAAAGTTAATTGATAATTCTTATTCAGCCAAAGACAGCGAGCAATTCACCGACCTTGTTACGCTGCCCGGCGCGACAACTGATATTGCGTTGCACCTGGAAACGCCGCATCGTGGCACCGGCATCCTGATACAGATCACGCGTAAACCGGGTATTGTGGTTCGACACGACCACCTGAATGCCCCTATCGGCCAGTTTGCCGGCAAGCTGGCTTAATTCAATTTGATCATTTTCACTGAAACCGCCGGCAAAATAATCAGTAAAATTCGCAGTCGCGCTTAATGGCATGTAAGGCGGGTCGCAATAGACCACATCACCGCGTTTTGCCTGTGACATGGTTTCGGCATAGTGTGCGGAACTGAACGTGGCCTGTTGTGCCCGGCACAGAAAAGCCAGCATTTCCTTGCGTGGGAAATACGGTGACTTGTAACGCCCAAAGGGGGTATTAAAAATTCCTTTCGAGTTATAACGGCACAGCCCGTTATAACAATGACGATTCAGATAAATAAACAGTGCCGAGCGGAGACGCGCATCATCCGTGCCGTTAAACAACTGGCGCATGTCGTAATACACTTCCGCAGAAT
>JBHIXH010000047.1:0-17001 GCA_041984885.1 Gammaproteobacteria bacterium | reverse complement strand
GCGTGCCAGGCCGCGTTGTCGTGTCAGCACGTTAATCACGCTCGACTTGCCGGTGATGCCGCCGCAGGAAAACAAAAGTCCGCAGCGTGTGCCGCCTGTCATGCTGCCGATGGCAACAGCGTTAATGCCGTCTGGCCAAAAATTGCCGGCCAGGGTGAAGCCTACCTGGTCGCGCAGTTACATTACTTTCGCAACGGCGAGCGCGAGAACGCACAGATGTCACCGATGGCAGCCGGGCTGAGTGATGAAGATATCGCTGACCTGGCGGCCTATTACAGTTCACAGTCGGTCAAGATCGGCCAGACCAAACCAGGGAACGTCGACACGGGTGCGCGCGTCTATCGTGGCGGCAATCGCGACACCGGTGTGCCGGCCTGCATGGCCTGCCACGGCCCGGCCGGTGAAGGCAATGCCGCCGCCCAGTATCCCGCGCTCAGCGGCCAGCACGCGGCGTATACCGAGGCACAATTAAATGCGTTTCGCAGCGGCAAACGGGCCAACCTGGTGATGCAGACGATTGCCAACAAGATGAGCAACGATGAGATCAAGGCGGTCTCTGACTACGTCCAGGGCCTGCATTAATTCGGTCACACCCGACAAAGAAATACGGAAACCAATCAGGACAGACTGAATCAGAGTTTTTACCGGCTACAGTGCAGACGTTGGTCGCACTGGCTAAAAGCTGAACTTACTTAACCCATTCGAATAAATAAAAACCTGAAGGATCCAAATTATGTTTTTCCATCGACTGTTAACGAGTTTTATCTTTTTTGTGCTTGCCAGTTGCGCCAGTGCCGAACCGTGGCAAGTGTTAAAAGAAGCACAACCGACCGACGTTGCCGATGGCAAGATCGAGGTGGTTGAGATCTTCTGGTACGGCTGCCCGCATTGTTACGACTTCGAGCCCTTCCTGGATGAATGGCTGGAGAACAAACCGGATGACGTTGAATTCAAACGTATGCCGGGTATCTTCCGGGAAAACTGGATGCCGCACGCACGTGCCTATTACACCGCGCTCGAACTGGGCGTACTCGAAGCCGTGCACCTGCCGTTATTCAACGCCATCCACAAACACCGCATGAGAATGGACAGCCAAGCCGAATTGCGAAAATTATTCAGTGAAAACGGGGTCGATGGCGATGCGTTCGACGCGGCATACGAGTCCGATGCCGTCACCGATAAAGTGAAAAAGTCACTGTTAATGGGGCGCCGCTATCAAATTCGTGGCGTACCGTCGATCGTCGTTAACGGCAAATACCTGACCGGCGCCTCGATTGCCGGCGATTTTGAAAAAATGCTAAAGGCGGTCGACACACTGGTCGCTAAGGAAAGGGGCGAATAGCGCAGACCCTTTGCTGACTTTCCGGCATGGTTCTGCGGTTCGCCGGATTCGCAGGACTTTTTCGGGAAGCACATGTCAGCAGCGGCTACGCAACATTCACAATCCGATGCGCAATTGCGTGAACTGCGCACTCGCCTGAATAAACACATACTGAAGCTCGTCTTCTCGCATCTCGGTCGTGACAAGGCACTGGATGCGACGATTAAACAGTTCAAGCAATCCATCCAGCAAAATCGTGATGATGACAAGCGCGATGCGTTGATCGAACAGGTCATCGCCGACATCCTAGCCTTTCTCGACAACATGGAAAGAGCGACTGACACTTCCGGCGACGCGCAGAAAGATTTGTTTGCCGACCTGTTGAAAAAACTGTCGTTGTCTCACCCGGAGGCCGATGAGTTTGTCGAACTGCATGAACGCATGCAGAAGATTGAACAACGGCAGGATCAAATCTCGTTAATCAACGACACCATTCGCCTGCTGTCAAATACAGAACAGGTCTCCACCGCCGACGAGAATGACTTTATTCTCAGCCTGATTGATATTATCGATCTGCCGCGAGCAGCCGCCATCCGGCTGGAAAAACTGAAACAGCAGATTTACAAAACCGGTGATGACGATAACAACAAGTCATTGCTACCGCAGTTGTCACTGGTATTAAACGATGCCAACGAAACCCTGCAGGCGGAAGTCAACGATATCCGTCAGTACATTGGCAAGGTCGTCGGGCAACTCGGCGAATTGAACACGTTTATTACCAGCAGCATTCGCCATCAAACCCTGTCGTACGACGAGTCGCGCAAGCTAAACCGTGAATTTATCAAACGTAACGAGTCACTACAGACGAAGATCGATTCCAGCAGCGACCTGGAAGAGATCAAGCAGGTCGTGAACACGCACCTGTCCGTCGTCAATGAAAACATTCAGTCGCATCTCGATATCGAGATGAAGCGTTACAACGAGTCGAATTCAAAACTGAAGTCGGTACAAAAAGAATTGCAGGGCATGTCGAAACAATGCGACACGTTAAAGAAAAAACTGAACAAGGCACGCCAGGATGCACTGCATGACGCGCTGACCGGGTTACCGAACCGGCTGGCGTTCGATGAACGCATCAACGAGGAAATCACCCGCTTTCAGCGTTACGGCAATCCCATGTCACTGGCCGTCATTGATATCGATCATTTCAAACATGTAAACGATACCTATGGCCATAAAGCCGGCGATAAAGTCCTGAAAGCGATGGCCGGGGTCAGCAGCGAACGCATTCGCAAAACCGATTTCCTGGCCCGCTTTGGCGGCGAGGAATTTGTCCTGCTGATGCCGGAGACGGATATCGACAAGGCGCTGGAGGCAATGAACGGTCTGCGAGAAGTGATCGAGGAATGCCATTTTCATTACAGCGACCAGACCGTGCCGATCACGGTATCGATTGGCATCGCCATGTTTTATGCCGACGATAATTACGACAGTGTCTTCAAACGCGCCGATGCGGCACTGTATGCAGCCAAGGGAGCCGGCCGTAACCAATGCATCACGGAACAGCAGCTCGAATCTGCCGCGTGACCCAGCTGAATTGATGGTGATTTGCTAACTAACTGTAAAACAAGAAATATTTCTGAAATTTTTTCTTAAGTTGTGTCCAGTCCCGGCCGATAGATAACTACGGTTATTAAAGGTTGTTACATTTGCTCTGTGTCTGTCTATTCAGCGGTAATAGGCGGGGCAGAAAATTTATTATCAGGTATACCCGGGACATGTCAGTAACAGCACAACAGGACAGCAAGCGCCAGACCAGGCCTAATAAAAATAAACCGGAGAGATCCTCCGAACAGGAACTGCTGCAAGTGAACAAAACGTTAAACGAACTAAAAAAAACGATTCTAAAGTTGACGTTTGCCTGGCAGGGCATCGATCCGCAACTTGACAAGTCGATCACGAATCTAAAATCTCAATTAACCGCTGCAGAAGATGAAACGGAAAAACGCTCGGTCATCCTCCAGGCCAGCACCGGTATTATTGAGCAGATTCACAACATAAAACAGACGCAGCTCGACTCGACCGGCGATCGCTATTTCACCGAGTTCCTGCAACGCCTCTCCATACTCAGCGATAAAAAAAAGCAGGTAACCGAATTACGCCAGCGCTGTGAAGAAATAAAGCAGGAGCAGGATTACCTGCAACTCATCGATGAAACTGTCCAGTTGTTGCAACTTGGCAGCGGGGATTCGGATGACGAGTTAAAACTGCTGACACTGATCGAGAACCTGCAACTGCCGGAGAAAGAAGCCAGGACACTGTTGATTGTCCGCAACAAGATTACCTCCGGACAAGACTGTGAGTTTTATGATTTGTGCGAACAGATATCGGCCGTTGTCAACGAAGCCCTGCAAACCCTGCGCTCAGAACTGAGTGACGTACGCGAATACCTGAATCAGTTGATCCCGCAGTTAAGCGTTTTATACGGACATATCCAATCGACGTTACGTGAACAAAACATTTCCTGTAACGACACGCTGGCCCTGCAGGGAAACATTGCTGAAAAAAATACAAAAATAAAATCCGAGATCACTAATACGGATGATCTCGAATCATTAAAAAGTATGATTCACTCGCACCTGCAGAAAATCGAGACCAGCATCAATGAACATGCAGAATCAGAAAAACGTCGGAAAACCGAAAACGAAAAACGCATATCGAATTTAAAAACACAACTGGAAACGATTGAAGGCGAGACACTCGAACTCAAGGTCAAGCTGAACCAGGAATGCGAAAACGCGCAACGTGACATGTTGACCACGTTACCGAACCGACTGGCGTACGAAGAACAGATCAAAAAGGAAATCGCCGCTGCCCGTCGCTACCAGAAACCGATGACGATGGCCGTCATTGACATCGACAATTTTAAAAAGGTGAACGATCATTTCGGGCATAAGGCTGGCGACAAGGTGTTAAAGGCGGTGGCGAATGTCTGCCGGGAAAACATCCGCGATGCCGATTTTCTCTCGCGTTATGGCGGCGAGGAATTTGTACTGTTATTACCGGAAACCGATGTTGAGGAAGCCGCCATCGCGGTCGAGAACCTGCGCCGCGTGGTCGAGAGTTGTAACTTCTATCACCAGTCACAAACGGTACTGATTACGATCTCGGTCGGTTACGCCGAACTGAACGAAGACGATAACGCCGATTCGCTGTTCGAACGGGCCGACCAGGCACTGTACGCGGCGAAAAACAACGGCCGTAACCGGTGCATGTCCGACCAGCAACTGCCAAACGCCGCCTGAGCCGCCACTGAATTTTCCCCGAAATCGTGCCTGATCCGGCGCGCGCTTGTGCTAGAATCGCGCGTTTTCACAAACGCAACTGCATAACTGATGAGCACGGACACAATCGTTCGCAGCGAAGAACCCGGCATTTATCGAACTGGAAAAAAGCCACTACCACACCTTGGCATCGTTGGTGGCGGCCAACTGGCGAAAATGATCGCGGTGGCGGCCCGCCAGCTCGGCTGCGATGTCGACATCATCGAAAAATCCGCCGACTGTCCCTCGGCACCTCTTGCCAATAATCTGTTAACCGGCGACTGGAACCAGCCGGAGCAACTCCTCTGTCTTGCCAATGCCGTCGATGTCGTCACGCTGGAAAACGAATTCGTCGATGCCGCGGCTTTAAAACAGATCGAGCAAAATGGACATGCGTTATTCCCGGCGTCGAAAACGATCGCGCTGGTGCAGGATAAATTAATCCAGAAACAGACGCTGTCGAAAGCCGGTTTACCGATGCCGACCTTCCTCGCGATCAACTCGCGTGAAGACATACTCAATGCCGCCGCTCAGCTGAACTGGCCTCTCGTGTTAAAGGCTCGTCGCAATGGTTACGACGGCAAGGGTAACGCGACGCTGTATTCCGCCGATGACATCGACGCTGCCTGGGACAAACTCGACGGCGATAACCGCGAGCTTTACGTCGAGCAGTTCTGTCCGTTCCAGATGGAACTGGCCGTCATGGTCACGCGTTCGCAACAAGGCGAAGTCGTGACCTACCCCGTTGTCGAGACGATCCAGAAAGATCACATTTGTCATATCGTCCGGGCACCGGCCACTATCTCCGACTCACTACAGCAACAGGCGACCGAGTTTGCCGTGCGCGCGGTCGAGGCGATCGACGGCATCGGCACGATCGGTGTCGAGATGTTTTTGTCGGACCAGGACGAGATCCTGCTGAACGAGATGGCACCGCGTGTGCATAACTCCGGGCACTACACGATCGAGGCCTGTGATACGTCGCAGTTTGAAAACCACGTCCGCGCCGTGCTGAACCTGCCGCTCGGTTCGACGCAAATGAAGACACCGGCCGCCGTCATGGTGAACCTGCTCGGTGCGGCGAACGGCAGCGGCTACCCGACCGGCATTGAAGACGCGCTGCAATTGCCTGGCGTACACGTGCATGTGTATGGCAAGAGTAGCAGCCGCGTCGGCCGCAAGATGGGACATTTGACGGTCACCGGCGAGAACCTGGAAGAGACTGAAACACTGGCGAAACAAGCAGCTGACCTGATAAGGTTTGGCGCATAAAACTTATGGCAAAAAAATTAAAAAAGAAAACTCCGATAGTGGGGATCATCATGGGTTCCGACAGCGACTGGAAAACGATGGAACCGGCCGCGTTGATCTGCGAACAATTCAATATCCCTTACGAAGCGAAAGTCGTCTCCGCGCATCGCACGCCGGACGACATGGCGCGCTACGGTCGCAACGCCGAGAAGAAAGGCTTGAAAGTCATCATCGCTGGAGCCGGTGGTGCCGCGCACCTGCCCGGCATGATCGCCAGCCACACCGTGTTGCCGGTTATCGGTGTGCCGGTTGAGAGCAGGGCGTTAAAAGGTCTCGACTCGTTATTGTCCATCGCGCAGATGCCGGGCGGCGTGCCGGTTGCCACGGTCGCGATTGGTGGCGCGAAAAACGCGGGACTGCTTGCGGCCGAGATCCTCGGCACAGCAAACAAACGCCTGCAGCGAAAACTCGCCGACTACAAAAACAGCATGGCAACCGAGTCGCGCAAAAAGACAAAAAACCTGTCGCTGAAATCGCTGTTGAAAGACTAGCTCACTCCCCGGTTGGCACTGCAACAAAACCCCGACTAAAAATCTCCTGTTTCATCGTCCTGTAGTCGACCTTTCTTACAAAAAGGAATAGGCTTAGGCTTTCTATACCGCGTATAAAATTACAACTTATTAGCAAGGTCTTGGGCTGTCGCGAGCGAAGCTGGGACAAGGCAAAAATGGATGAGAAAGCGGGGTTTACACAACCGGTAAATACGCATTTCGCCGCCATTTTTTAATGCCGTATCCGCGCGCGCAGCACGTCCAGACCGAAGAGAGAGGAGACGAAGATGGCTGCAGTAGTAAAAGAAACTTTCCACGGCGGATGCCCGCACGATTGCCCCGATACCTGTTCCATGGTGTTTGAAGTCGAGAACGGCAAACTGACCGGCGTACGTGGTAACAAGGAACACCCGATGACGCGCGGCGGACTTTGCGTCAAGCTGAAAGACTACGAAAAGCGGCACTATCACCCCGACCGCATCCTGCACCCGATGAAACGCGTCGGCCCGAAAGGCTCGAAACAGTTCGAGCAAATCACGTGGGACGAGGCACTCGACACGATCGCGACAAAATGGAAAGGCCTGATCGCCGAACACGGCCCGCAGTCGATCCTGCCGGTCAGCTATCTCGGTCACCAGGGTCTCGTCCACGGCCTGAACGGCGGCGACGCCTTTTTCAACAAGATGGGCGCGACCGTGTGTGAACGCACCTACTGCGGCGAGGGTTCCTGCACCGCGTGGCTGCTGACCGTCGGTCCCACCGCCGGCGTCGATGTGGAGAGTTATATCCATTCCAAGTACATCGTCATCTGGGCCTGTAACAGCATCAGTACAAACCTGCACCACTGGGCCATCGTCAAGGACGCGCAAAAGCAAGGCGCGAAAGTCGTCGTCATCGATGCGTATAAATCGAAAACCGCGAAAGAGGCCGACTGGCACATCGCACCGAAACCGTCGACCGACGGCGCACTGGCGATGGCGGTGATCAACAGCATCATCGAGCAGGGCCTCGTCGACCAGGATTACGTCGACAACTACACCGAGGGTTATGCCGACCTCGCTGAACACGCAAAGAAACACACACCGGAATGGGCCGAAGAGATCACCGGCGTCCCGGCTGCCGACATCCGCAAGCTGGCCAAGGAACTGGCGACGACGCAGCCGGCCGCGATCCGCATGGGCGTCGGTCTCGAGCGTCATTACGGCGGTGGCCAGACGATCCGCGCGGTCACCTGCATCCCGGCACTGACCGGTGCCTGGCGCCATGTCGGTGGCGGCATCACGCAGTTCCCGGTGTGGGAGCACCCGTACAAGTTTGACGTCATCTGCCGCCCGGACTGGATACCGGAAGGCACGCAGGTCGTCAGCATCCTGCAACTCGGTCGCGCCTTACTCGGCGAACAGAACCTGAAAACCCCGATCAAATCGGTCATGACCTGGAACACGAACCCGGTGACACAATCACCGGAGGCCGACAAGGTCGTGGCCGGGCTGGAACGCGAAGACCTGTTCCACGTGGCGGCGGATCATTTTATTACCGATACCGCCTCCTATGCCGACATCGTGCTGCCGGCGGCCATGGGCGCGGAGATGGAAGATATCATCCTGTCATGGGGTCACCTGTACCTGACGTATAACGAGAAATGCGTCGACTCGCCCGGAGAGTGCTTGCCCAATAACGAGATCTTCCGTCGCCTGGCCGAGAAGATGGGCTACGACGAAGACCGCCTGAAATGGTCGGATGCCGAATGCCTGGAAAACTTTGTCGACTGGGATTCCCCCGCCTGTGACGGCATCGACCTGGGATACCTGCGCAAAAACGGCTTTGCCCGCTTGACCGTGGGTACGAAAGACGATCGTTGCCCGCATAAAGAAGGCAACTTCCCGACGCCGACCGGCAAATGTCATTTCAAGGTCGAAGGTGCGAAGAACTTTGTCGCGCCACCGTTCCGCCAGATGTACGAAGGTTTTCAACCGGGACAGGACATCGACCCGTTACCGGATTACCTGCCACCGTACGAGCGTCCGGAAACAAACCCGGAAGCGGCGAAGAAATACCCGATCAGCATGATCGCACCGAAGAGCCATGCGTTTCTGAATTCCTGTTACGCCAACATGAAGATAAAAGAGCAGGGCGAACAGTTCGTGATGATCAACCCTGCCGACGCGCAGTCACGCGGCATTAACGATGGTAATAACGTCAGGGTGTTTAATGATCGCGGCGCATTCGAAGGGGTTGCCCGCATCTCTGACGATGTTGGCGAAGGCGTCTGCGTGGCGACCCTCGGTTACTGGCGCCAGTTGAACAATGGCACGGTGAACATCACCAGCTCGGCCGAGTTCGGTGACATGGGTAATTCACCAACGTTCTTTGATAATTTAGTGCAAGTGGAAGCAGCGTCTTAAGTATTTATGGAAAGTTGTCAGGGATGATTAAACATAAAGCCGCAGTAATTATCTAATTACTGCGGCTTTTTTATGCGGAATTAATAATATTTAATTAGGAGAATTACTACATGTCTGGATTATCGGTCACCTCTATCTCAATATCAGAATTACTAGATTTTCTTAAAAATAGAGAGTGGTTAACCCCCAAGTTTCAACGTGACTTTGTTTGGTCAATAGAACAAATCAAACAATTAGTAAACTCTATAATCAATGGCAGGCCAATAGGAATGGTCACATTGTGGGCGCAACCTGATGTCGGAGCACTAGAATTAGAGCCAATCACTCTCCCTGATGGATCAGATAGTGGATACGCGTATTTTACCAATTCTGAAACAAACGCAAAAAAACTATATGCAATATTAGATGGGAGACAAAGATCTACTTCAATCGCTATGGCATTTGGTGGCTTTAGGTCGCTCAATAATAATTATAAATACTCCGGAAAATTTTTTTTAAATGTAAGCACAAGAGATGAAACTTATAGAGTTGAATACTTTAAAGACACAGATTTAAAAAAAAGAAATATGGAGAGTGTTGCTTCTCAGATATCAAATGGATATTTTCCGTTATTTTGTGAAAAAGAAGATATTAATTCCCAATGGATGGACTATATCTCGCATATAAGAGACAAGTCGTTCTACTCAGATAACACTTTGCCAAATGATGATGAACTATCATATAGAGAAGAAATTTTAAGGAAGTCTTTTAATGGGATAATAAATACTAAACTAGCTGTGTATATTGTGCCCGAGAAGTTTAGTTTAGGTGAGATCTGCGAAATATTTGAAACGCTAAATACCACAGGGACAAAAGTATCTACTGTTGATTTAATCCATAGCTGGCTGTACTCAGATACAGTTTCTGATGCTGAAGGTCCAATTTATTTGAGAGACTGGATACAAGAGATGGGCGAAGTAGATGGAACGATAGGGTGGTCTGATACCGATAAGCGTCCAGAGCTAATGGCACAAATGTCTACTGCATGTTACGTATCACAAAATAATAAGCCAACACCAAGACAAGTTGGGGGAAGAACTGGAAAAACACCTATAACCTCAGTAAAAGCAGGAGATTTATTGGCCACTCCTAAAGAACATTGGAAAAATATTATTAAAAGCGACCAACAAGTCGCTGAGTATTTTAGTGATTTTCAAGATTTGGTAGGAGGAGGAAGATTTCCATGGACTAGATGCCCCTATCCCGTAAGCGCAATGATTTACATAGCATTGAGATGGCATAAATTTCAAGATAGTGTATCTGATTGGGGAATTGATGATTTAAACGCTATTTATAGAGCGTTCTTTTGGAGAAATTCATTAGCAGGGAGATATGATCAAGGATTCTTAACTCAATTAGGTACTGACCTGGCCAATATAAAAGAGATTCTTGCCAAAAGAAAAACATATACTAATGCTAGTAAATGGTCTGAATATGCGGACGAGCAATTAGACAATTTGATGAGCGATGTCACACCGGACTACGATACTATATTTGATTTTATTACAAACGGTAGGCATGGAGGGGCAAGGCAAAAAACTTTAAATCTATTGCTTTATACACTCCCCAAAAATGACTTGCTAGAAAATGATATATCGCTTTCATACCCTATCAATACATCTTGCGAGCTTCACCATATATATCCTAAATCCTGGTTTAAAAATAATAAAACTCAAAATATTAATCTGGAAGAAGAACCAAAAGATTGGATTAACAGCACAGCAAATTTAATGCTTCTATCTAGAGAGTCAAATAATAAATGGAAATCACGATTTCCAGACTACGTGATTCAAGAAAACGATATAGACTTTAATAACAATAAAGAAATTCTTGAGAGTCTTTTTATTGACGAATATGCTTTTAGTTTATTAAACCAAGGGGCAGAAAAAATTATGGACTTCTGGGAACATAGATCTTCAACAATAGCAAAGGAATTACAGAACAGAATTAGAATTACTTTATAAGACTAAAAACTATGGAACGGTTTTATTCCTTATTAACAAAAATCCTAAAGGATGGAATTGAAGTTAATTTATATCAATTAGAAGAAATTTGTAATTTAAGCGATGATCATTTAGGTAATCTTGAATCTCTTAGCAAATTATTTAATAAATATGATTTAGAAATATCTCCCCCTCTTAATACGGGAGATTTTAAAACCAAAAGAAATTTAAGAGCAAAAAATTTCGATATTGATCTTGATAGCCTAGTTCAGGTAGGTGAGACCCATAATCAAGAATTTAAATCTACAGCGTTCTGCGATACTAAAAAACGACAGCATGCGCCCAACCAAGCTCCAGGACAATATTATAGTGATCATGTATTAAACAGTGCTCTTAAAACTATTGCGGCGTTCGCAAACTCTGATGGAGGAACATTATTGATTGGTGTAACAGACGAGGGTGACATTTACGGTATTAATAATGAATTTGATGTTATAAATGTCAACAATAATGATGGTTGGGAGTTATTGTTTCGTAGTAAAATTGATTCACTATTTATTGATGGGAAATCAATGAATTCTTTTTTAAAAATAGAATTTTGCAATAAAGATGAAAAAACTGTCGCCGTAATTAAAGTAGCCAGCAGAGAGAAGTTGGGGTTTTTAACTTATCAAGGTACTAATAATTTATATCTCAGACAGGGCAATAGAAGTATTAAGGTTGAGTTTCAAAACATAGAAAGTTATTTTAATTTGAGCAAATTAAATTAGATAAAATAATTTCTACTATCTTTTATAAATCATAAAGTCTAGAAATCGATGATTATTAAATCACTCTTCTTATCGAACTAATAAAATGCGTGTAATCCTCATTCGGTCGCCAGTTCTTATGTTGATAGTCTGGTTTGTGAAACAGGCTTTTGCGAAAACCCTGTGTCATTTCAATCTGCACGCCTTTGCCTTCTCGACCGCGGTTACAGATATTCGTCTTGCCCTTGCCCTGGCGTGTCGGGCTGGGGTCATAATCTGCAGGAAAACCTTCTTTCTTTAATTCATCAATAAAAGCCGTTTTTAATTCTTCATGCAGGCCGCCAAAATACACATGCGGCGTCTTGCCATACGCGCCATGTATCGTGATGACCACGTCCACACTGGTCGCGATAGCGAGTGCCTGCGGTTCATCGAAGCGATTGCTGCTGATATGCAGTCGGTGGCTCGGGTCTTTCAGGCCTTCGAAACAATAACAGGCATGGTCGTTACCGGCGATGCCGCGCGCAATCTGGCTGGTGCCATGTTCGATGCGACCACCATGCGGCGCGATGATGGCAAAGCGTGAGCGGACAGGACGGGCATCGATGTTGAAATCGACTGTTTCCTGTTCGTTCTCTGCCAGCTCGGCGAAATTGTCGTAGATGCCTGTCATTCAGCTGTTCTGTGTCGGATGTTCCGTTTCAGATGTTATGGGTCGATTGGTCTACAATGATTCATTCTACTACTGTCAGGTTAATTATGAGTCTGCAAAAAATCATTGATGAGCTGCCTGCGCAGGTAAAAAGTGTGCAAGGCAGGGGCAAGGTCGCCTCGTATATTCCTGCGCTAGCCTCCATTCCCGGCGACAAGTTTGGCTTGTCGTTACACACGGTCAGCGGGGACACGTTTACGTGCGGTGACAGCGAAGAACGGTTTTCGATTCAGAGTATCTCCAAGGTGTTTACACTGTGCCTGACAATGAGCCAGGCCAGTGATGAAATCTGGCGACGAGTGAATAAAGAGCCTTCCGGCAGCAAGTTTAATTCACTGGTTCAACTCGAGTACGAGAAGGGGATTCCACGTAATCCGTTCATCAATGCGGGCGCGATCGTGATCTGTGACATGCTGGTCTCGATGTTTGATGATCCAAAACAGGCGCTGCTGGATTACATGCGCGTGCTGTCTGGCCATTTTGATATTGACTATGATCCCGTCGTTGCCGAATCGGAAGCCGAAACCGGCTACATTAACCGGGCACTGGCGAATTTTCTGAAAGGCCATGACAACCTGGTCAATGATGTCGACGCCGTCGTCGATCTGTATTTTCACCAGTGTGCGCTGGCGATGTCCTGCAGCGAACTGGCACAGGCCGCGTTGCACCTGGCAAACGATGGCGTGTCTGACATCCTGAAGGAGTCCGTGCTCACGGCGTCACAGGTGAAACGCGTCAATGCATTGATGCTCACCTGTGGCACGTATGATGAAGTCGGTGAGTTTGCGTTTCGCGTCGGCCTGCCCGCCAAAAGCGGTGTCGGTGGCGGGATTATCGCGGTGTTACCGGGCGAGTATGCCGTTGCTACCTGGTCGCCGGAGCTGGACAGTTATGGCAACTCGGTGATGGGCGGCGCCGCACTGGAATACCTGACGACCGCGACCGGCCGCTCGGTGTTTTAGGATTGATGCCGCCTCTTTCAGGAATAGGTCACGTTTAAATAAGCCACGGCGTCTGTCATTATCTCTGCAAACAATGAAAGAGTTTTCAGCATGCAATTTTTAATCAAAACCATCATCACACTTTTAGCGATGACATCACTACAGGTATCTGCCGAGGGTGACCTGACACGACAGGAGCCGATAGAAGTCACGGTCAAACTGGGCGATGCAGAAACGGCGATTGCATTTATACCGTCCAGCCTGGAGTTTGAAACCGGCAAACTCTATAAACTGATCCTGCGTAACGAGAGTCATGTGAAACATTATTTCGTGTCAGAAAAATTTTCCAACGCCATCTTCTCGCGCAAAGTGCAGGTCATGGGCGCAGACGGCAAACGCATCTCGGAAGTGAAAGGTATTATCAAGGAAATTGAAGTCGACCCGGGTGGCGTGGTCGAGTGGTGGTTTGTGCCCGTGCAAACCGTTCAGGCAGACGACCTGAAGTGCACGGTGGCGGGCCATGCCGAGGCCGGTATGACCGGCAGGATCACCGTTTACTAATCGTATCAAGCCCGCTGAGCCGGGATTTTCAGGCTGAATAAACGGGGTCAGATCACGAATTTAACCGGGCCGATGCCCGTTTGATTAATCCGGGGTAAGCCGGTAAGGTCGTACCAGGCTTTTTAAACCGATTAAACTTATATCCTGGCACTCCTCGCTAGCGCTGTTAGCGGCCCGCTTGTCTCAGGCTTCGCGCCTGTTATGGTCACCGGCAGTTCAGCCACATCCACTCAAACACATTAAATTACACAAAAAACGGAGCAAGACATGCAAGTGACGAAACACAAGGTCGCAGTGATCGATTACACCTTAACCGACAACGATGGCAATGTGCTCGATGAATGCAAGGACGGCCAGTTTGCCTATGTTCATGGTACGCAATCGATTATCCCCGGACTGGAGACCGCGCTCGAAGGCACCGCAGCCGGCGAATCGCTGAACGTGACGGTGCAGCCGAAAGACGCGTATGGCGAACGCCACCTTGAGGCGATCCAGCGCGTGCCACGGAATATGTTTCCCGCCGATGTCGAATTACAACCCGGTATGCAATTCCAGGCGCAGGCCGAGAACGGTCAGCCGATGATATTGCACGTCACTGCGGTCGATGGCGAAGACGTCGTCGTCGATGGCAATCATCCTTTCGCCGGTATCGAGCTGAATTTCGATGTAACGGTCGTCGATGTGCGCGACGCCACCGAAGAAGAACTGTCGCACGGCCATGCGCATCACGGTGATACGGCTCACGATTAACATTTCATCACCTATACTTGGATAACAGGGGAAAAGATCACGTTTCACCAGGGGAGTCACCAGCATTGAATAACCACAACCCGGCTCGTACATTATTAACCAGGACCAGCACGCTCTGGTTTCTGTTTATCTCCACGCTTGTTTTGTTTTTCATGTTCCGAATCGTCTCCAGCTACTGGGGATTCAACTTTATTGATTCAATTTCCTCGCCGGAAGAACTGCGCAACCTGATAGGCGGCATGACCGCCGCACAAAAAACCTCGCACGCCTGGGCAACATGTACGCTGGATGTCGCGTTTCCTGTCTCGGCCGGATTGTTGTTTGCCGGCGTTGCCCTGCGATTTTTCCCGAAGTACGGCAAATACCTGGCGCTTCCCGGCTTTCTTGCGATCCCCGTTGACCTGTTTGAAGGCGTGATCCAGGTACTGGCGTTAACCGACACGACCGATCTGCTGAACCTGAAGGCGTTCGTCACGCCGTTAAAGGCCTGCCTGCTGCTAGGTGGTCTTGGCATCGCCATCATTGCCTGGGCAAGGTGGGCCTATATAAAAATACGTTCATAAGCCTTGACCGTGTGGATTCGATGAAACAAACAGTGAAGCAATACATCGGGGGTTCACATACGCACACTTAGATGGATCCTCGTGGTCCCGGCCGGCATCGCCGGCTGGTGGCTGACCCTATTTTTCATACTGCTCTTGTACGGCCTGGTAAACCTGGCCTGCCCGCCTGATGCCATTGTTGATGGTACCTGCACGGCTGCCTGGCACGAGCCGCTGATGAACGAGATTTTTATTTCTTCCGGCGGGTTCTGTGCGCTGTTCTCGATTGGCCTCGCGGTATTGATGGCGCCGGATCACAAGATCGAGGTCGCTGTCATCACGCTGGTTTGTATCATTGTCTATATCGGTTATTACCTTGTTGCACCACAACCGCTGGCTGGGCTCGCCATTGCCGCCATGATCACCTCGATTGTCGTCGGTATGCTTGCCGTCGTCATAATCATCAAGGTTCTAAAATCAAAACCGTCTTCCTGAATCGATTCGCGTCATATCCGGTCTCAGACGTATAAATTCTGCAACATATAAGTAGTCACTATCTGGCTTTTTAAATTAATCCCAAGCCATTCAATGGCTTGTAGGTGCCTGTTCTTTCATTGCTTCACGCTCGTCGTTACGTTTAAAATGCACGCATAATAATTCTAACTACTGGATTAATAACTCATTACTGGGGAGGGGCGGTTTTGAGCGGCGATATTCTGAATGAAGGATTGAACCTGATGGCGTTCGGCATGGGCGCCGTGTTTGTATTTCTTACCGTGCTGGTGATAGCGACCAGCATCATGTCCAGCGTGATCGGCCGGTTCTTTCCTTACGTTCAACCCGAGACCAGGCCTTCCCGGGCACCGACTACCAACGGCATAGACCCACAGATCGTGTCAGCGATCACGGCCGCAATAAAATTACACCGATCACGTAAATAATAATTACAAAGTCCTGCAACTCAAATTCAGGTTGGATCATGAATAATAATAAACCTCTTGGTATCACTGACGTCGTCTTGCGCGATGCGCACCAGTCGCTGTTTGCCACCCGCCTGCGGCTCGACGATATGTTGCCGATCGCAGAAAAACTGGACCAGGTCGGCTTCTGGTCACTCGAGTCATGGGGAGGCGCGACGTTTGATGCCTGTATCCGTTTTCTCGGCGAAGACCCGTGGGAACGGATCCGCGAATTAAAAGCGGTCATGCCAAACACGCCACAACAGATGCTGGTGCGGGGGCAGAATATTCTCGGTTACCGGCATTATGCCGATGACGTCGTCGACCGGTTTATCGAACGCTGCGCCGTCAATGGGGTCGACGTGTTTCGCGTGTTTGATGCGATGAACGATGTGCGTAACCTGGAAACTGCGGTCAAGGCCGTCATCAAACAGGACAAACATGCGCAGGGAACCTTGTCGTATACAGTCAGCCCGGTACATACGCTGAACGGCTGGATCGACATGGCACGCAAGATAGAAGACATGGGCGTGCACTCTATCGCGATCAAGGATATGGCCGGTTTGCTGAAACCGTATGAAGGCTATGAACTCGTAACTGAATTGAAAAAGGCCGTCGCTGTGCCGATCCAGTTGCACAGTCATGCGACCACCGGCCTGTCAGTGCCAACGATCGTGAAATGTGTCGAGGCCGGTATCGATAATGTCGATACGTCGATCTCCTCAATGAGCATGACGTATGGACACTCGCCGACCGAAACGATAGTCGAGATATTTAAAGGTACCGAACGCGATACCGGCCTGGACATCACGCTACTGGAAGAGATCGCCGCGTATTTTCGTAACGTGCGCAAGAAGTATGCGAAGTTTGAAGGCTCACTGAAAGGCGTCGATTCGCGCATCCTCATCGCGCAGGTACCGGGCGGTATGTTAACGAACATGGAAAACCAGTTAC
>JBHIXH010000046.1:0-18328 GCA_041984885.1 Gammaproteobacteria bacterium | reverse complement strand
CGCTCGACGGTCTCAACCGTCGCGCCAGCAGAACCACGTCCGCGATCATGGGGGCGGGCGGCGGCTTTTCCGTCGGGGCTTTGGCTCGCAACCTTGTTGCCATCGGTGCGGGCTATGTCGGCGTTGCCAATGACGATGTCATTGCTTTTCTGCGTGAGCATCCGGACTTTTTTAACGAGCATCCGCAGATCCTGGCCGAACTGAATATCCCGCATCAGACCGGCGTGGCCGTTTCACTCGTCGAAAAACAGGTGTCGGTGTTACGCGAACAGAACCAACAGGTAAACAAACGCCTGCATGAGCTGATCGAGATTGCCCGGCAAAACGAAGAACTGGCGCGCCGCATGCACCAGCTTTCGCTGACATTGATGGATGCCGGTGACCCCCGCGAAATGTTTCCGACGCTGTACGATAACCTGACACGTAACTTCCATGCCGACCGTGTCATCGTTCGTTTGTTTGCCGATCCGGCATTTCTCGATATTGAAGCCGGCGACGAGTTTGCCGGTGCCAACAATGACAGTTTTCATTTATTCAAATCGATCATCAAGAGCCGTCAGCCGTTATGTGGGCGAATGAAACATCAACAAAAGGTGTTTCTGTTCGGTGACGAGGGCGATGAGATCGCGTCGTCGGTCATGGTGCCATTAAAAGGCGATAACTGGAGCGGCATACTCGCCATCGGCAGCGTTGACCCGAATCGATTTCAACCGGGCATGGGCGTTGAGTTGCTGGCCAACCTGGGCGAGATACTCAGTTTTATTTTCAAACCGTGGATCGCTGACTGATTTACTTTCGTTCGCTTCCGCATGTTATCGACTCACGGTGACAAGGTGAGTCCACTTCGTGGCGATGTCGATCGCTTCCTGCAAACCCGACAACATCTTTCCGCGCACACACGGAAGGCGTATGCCCGTGACCTGGAGTGTTTGTTGCAGTATTGCGGACAACAGCACATCGAAGTCTGGCAAGACCTGGATGCACGGCGTATGCAGGAGTTTGTCGCCTGGCGGCATCGCCGTGGCATCAGCGGGCGTTCCATCCAGCGCAATCTGTCTTCCGCCCGCGCACTCTTCAGCTGGTTGATCGATGCTAAACAGATCCAGGTGAATCCGGCCCGGGGCCTGACGACACCGAAAACACCGAGAAAACTCCCGGCCGTGCTTGATGTCGATCAAACGTCGCAACTACTCGATATTAAAGACGATGATGCCTTATCGGTACGTGACCGGACGATGCTGGAACTGATGTATTCGTCCGGATTGCGCTTGTCTGAACTGGTTGGCCTGGACCTGTCTGATATTGACCTGGCCGATCGCATAGTCACCGTGGTCGGCAAGGGCAAAAAAACGCGCACGGTCCCGATTGGTCGAACGGCCTGCCAGGTAATAAAAAGCTGGTTGTCGCATCGACAGGAGATGGCGAACGCGAATGAGTGTGCATTATTTGTCAGTCGCCGCGGCCAGCGCATCAGCACACGCAGTGTGCAACAACGTTTTCAGCGCTGGGCACTGAGACAGGGGATTGATCTGCATTTACACCCGCACATGCTGCGCCACTCGTTCGCCAGCCACATCCTGGAATCGAGTGGCGATCTGCGTGCCGTACAGGAATTGCTTGGTCATGCCGATATCAGCACGACCCAGATCTACACGCATCTGGATTTTCAGCACCTGGCCAGTGTCTACGACGCCACACACCCGCGCGCCCGCCGCAAGAAATAACAGCGTTATCCGGTTTCAGCATTATTGCCTATCTGCGGTAGAATGCCGCTCTTTTCACCGTGAGAAACAGCTTGGAACAATTCAGAGGAACCACAATATTATCTGTCCGTCGCGACGACGAGGTCGTCATCGGCGGTGACGGCCAGGTGTCGCTCGGCAATACTGTGATGAAAGGCAACGCCCGCAAGGTTCGTCGTCTGTATCATGATCAGGTATTGGCCGGTTTTGCCGGTGGTACCGCCGATGCGTTTACCCTGTTTGAACGGTTTGAGGGCAAGCTGGAAAAACACCAGGGCAACCTGACTCGATCCGCTGTTGAACTGGCAAAGGACTGGCGCACCGATCGTATGTTACGTCGGCTCGAGGCCATGCTGTGTGTTGCCGACAAGGAAGTGTCATTAATCATCTCCGGTAATGGTGATGTGATTGAGCCGGAAAATTCGATCATGGCAATCGGTTCCGGTGGTTCGTTTGCCAGTGCAGCGGCCACCGCGCTGTTTCAGAATACCGGGCTATCGGCCCCCGAGATCGTTGAAAAAGGGTTACAGATCGCCGCTGATATCTGTATCTACACCAATCGTGAGTTGACGATAGAGTCACTCAGTACCCGCTGATTTTTTTACTAGGGAAAACAAGAAATGTCGGAGTTAACCCCGCAGGCGATTGTCCACGAACTGGACAAACATATTATCGGTCAGGACGCAGCCAAGCGTGCCGTCGCCATTGCGTTACGTAATCGCTGGCGCCGTGCCCAGGTCGATGAAAATTTACGCAATGAGATCACACCGAAGAACATATTAATGATCGGACCGACCGGTGTCGGTAAAACCGAGATTGCCCGACGCCTGGCGAAGCTGGCGGATGCGCCGTTTATCAAGGTCGAAGCGACAAAATTTACCGAAGTCGGTTATGTCGGTCGAGACGTCGAATCGATCATTCGTGACCTGGCCGATATTGCCGTCAAGCTGACCCGCGAAGTTGAATTAAAGAAAGTCCAGCCGCGTGCCGAGGTCGCCGCTGAAAACCGTGTACTGGATATTTTATTACCGACGGCGCGCAGTTTTGGTGAGGATGCCGAGCCGGTCGATAACAACTCCACGCGGGAAAAATTTCGCGGCATGTTAAAAGAGGGCACGATGTCAGAAAAGGAAATCGAAATCGAGGTCAACATGCCCGCCGTCGGCGTCGAGATCATGGCACCCCCGGGCATGGAGGAGATGACCAGCCAGTTGCAGGGTATGTTTCAGAATATGTCCGGAGGAAAAAAACGTACGCGCAAACTGAAAGTGAAAGACGCGTTGAAAGTGTTAACCGATGAGGAAGCTGCCAAGCTGGTGAACGAAGACGATATCAAGGCCCGCGCGATAGAGAGCCTGGAAGAAAATGGCCTGGTATTTCTTGATGAGATCGACAAGGTGACACGCCGGGCAGAAACCAATGGTGCGGACGTGTCACGCGAAGGTGTGCAACGGGATTTGTTACCCCTGGTTGAAGGTAGCACGGTAACAACGAAACATGGCATGGTGCGCACGGACCATATCCTGTTTATCGCTTCCGGCGCCTTTCACCTGGCCAGGCCATCCGACCTGATCCCTGAATTACAGGGACGATTGCCTATTCGTGTTGAACTGGACGCACTTGGTACCGAGGATTTTGTTCGAATCCTGAAAGAGCCGGATGCCTCGTTGACCGAGCAATACATCGCGTTGATGCAGACGGAAGGTGTGACGCTTGAATTTGCCGATGATGGTTTGCAACGGATTGCCGAGATTGCCTGGCAGGTGAACGAACGCACGGAAAATATTGGTGCGCGTCGTCTGCATACCGTGATGGAAAAACTGCTCGAGTTGTTATCGTTTGAGGCACCGGAAAAAAACGGGCAAAGCATCATCGTCGACGCCAGCTATGTCGACGATCATCTTGGTGATCTGGTACAGGACGAAGACCTGACCCGTTATATACTTTAACAATGAAACAGACTGTCCCTGTACCCGAAACGATTCGATTATTGCAGGAGTCGAAACAACTTTCTCTCGTCTACCCGGACCAGCGTGAATTCATATTCAGTTTTGAATTTCTGCGCGTCCATTCACCGTCCGCTGAAGTCAAGGGTCATGGCCCCAACGATGCGGTGTTACAGCTTGATAAAGAGAACGTCACCATCAAACAGATAGAACCGGTAGGTAATTATGCGATCAAGATTATTTTTGATGACGGGCACGACACCGGGCTGTACTCGTGGGATTACCTGTACGATCTTGGCAGTAACGTTGACATGTACTGGCAGGATTACTTGCAAAGATTAAAAGCAGCCGGTCACGAGCGGCACGGTAATGACGGCTAACAAGCAGACAGATTTTGGCTTTCAGCAGGTCTCGCCCGGGGACAAGACCCGGCTGGTCGGAGAAGTCTTCAGCTCGGTCGCCAATAATTATGATTTGATGAACGATCTGATGTCGTTTGGGTTGCATCGCTTGTGGAAAAGCTATGCATTACGCCTGTTGGCCGCACGCCACGGCGAGCGGGTCCTGGACCTGGCCGGGGGCACCGGTGATCTGGCCTTACGCATAGCCAGGGATGTCCAGCCACAGGGGCGTGTCGTTATCGGCGATATCAATGCAGCGATGCTGTCACAGGGGCGCGACCGGTGTATCAACCAGGGCGTTATCGATGGCATTGACTATGTGCAGACCAACGCCGAGCAGTTGCCGTTCGCAAAAAACAGTTTTGACGCGATCACTATCGCATTCGGGTTGCGTAACGTGACGGATAAACAGCAGGCGCTGAAGTCGATGTACGATTCAATCCGCTATGGCGGGCGTTTATTAATTCTCGAATTTTCGAAAGTTGTCATACCCTTGCTTCAGCGCATGTATGACAGTTATTCATTCCATATCATCCCCTGGCTGGGCAAGACGGTGGCGCAAGACGAAGCCAGTTATCGATACCTGGTTGAATCGATTCGTAAGCATCCGGATCAACGTCGCCTGAAGGTCATGCTACAACAGGCGGGTTTTGAACAAGTCAGTTATCAGAATCTTTCCGGTGGTATTGTTGCCATCCACACCGCATATAAACTCTAGCGATGAACCCGATATTGAACAAACTGGAAGGTATCGTGAATCGGATCCTGCAGCAGGATGCGTATACACAGTCACAGTTGGGCGAATTGCAGGGTAAAACCATTCAACTTCAGATTACGGATTTGAATCTGAGAGTGCTGATTCTGATTGACGGCGAAAATATCAAACTGACATCAACACCGGATCAGGATGCGGATGTCTCGATCAAGGCAAGAAGTATTGATTTCATTGGACTGGCCGTGCAGGGAAAAACCGATCGCAATGCCTTTCCGAACGAGGTCGAGTTGAAGGGAGATGTACACCTGGCACAACGGTTTCAGGGAATCCTGTAGCAGTTTGAATTTGATTGGGAAGAGGCCCTGTCACGTGTCGTTGGCGACACGGCCGCGCGCAAACTCGGGAATTTTCTTCGCGGCAGACACAGGTGGTTCGTCGAGGCCAGACAGAATTTGAAACTCGATATCAGTGAATACCTGCGATTCGAGCTGGAGATGTTACCGGATCAATTATTGATTAATGAGTTTAATCGTGGCGTCGATACCTGTCGCGACGACAGTGAGCGTTTACAGCAACGCATTCAGAAATTACAACAACGTTTACAGCGGGAGT
The DNA here is from genome assembly GCA_041984885.1 of Gammaproteobacteria bacterium. Taxonomy (GTDB): domain Bacteria; phylum Pseudomonadota; class Gammaproteobacteria; order Eutrophobiales; family Eutrophobiaceae; genus UBA4486. Next base: position 12,912 of record JBHIXH010000046.1, on the reverse strand, counting down.
CCGACTGATGGTCAGCTTCGGTGAGTTGCTGCGCTTATTGACGATACAACGCATCCTGATTCGTCATGGCCTTGACGAGATCATCCTGGCAACGCACCTGTTTCGACCGGTGCGCTTTCTTTTATACCTGTTGCCGTGGAACTGGTTTCGCAGCAAGCATGAACCGGCCGCCATTCGCCTGCGCCGTGTGCTGGAAGAACTGGGCCCTGTCTTTGTTAAACTCGGTCAATTGTTATCGACACGCCGCGATTTTCTGACGGAAGACATCGCAACGGAATTTGAAAAACTGCAGGATTCGGTTGCGCCTTTCCCCGGCAACGAGGCACGCAGAATCATCGAGCAGGCTTATGGTAAAAACCTGGATGATGTCTTTCTGGAATTTAATGAGACACCGCTGGCCAGTGCGTCGATTGCCCAGGTGCATACGGCAAAATTAAAAGATGGTCGTGAGGTCATCATCAAGGTCGTTCGCCCCGGGATCGAAAAAATTATCAAACGCGATCTCGGCATCCTGCATTTTCTGGCACGGCAGGCAGAAAATTATTCGCTTGATGGTCGCAAACTGCGACCGACGAATGTCGTCGCCGAGTTTGAAAAGACATTAATGAACGAACTTGACCTGATGCGTGAAGCCGCCAACGCATCACAGTTACGCCGTAACTTCACCGGTTCCAAGATGCTGTATGTCCCGCAGGTCGAATGGGACTATACACGCAAGAATGTGATGGTGATGGAGCGCATCACCGGCATCCCGGTGAATAACGTGGATGAGTTAAACCGGGCCGGCATTGATCTGAAATGGCTGGCCGAGGCCGGTGTCGAGACCTTTTTTACCATGGTCTTTCGCGACAGTTTTTTTCATGCAGACATGCACCCGGGCAATATTTTTATTTCGCCACCGGCGCCGGATCAACCGGCAAGGTTTATGTTGATCGACTTCGGCATCATGAGTTCTCTGAGTGAATATGACCAACGTTATCTGGCAGAAAATTTTCTGGCGTTTCTCGACAAGGATTATCAGCGTGTCGCCGAATTACACGTAGAATCCGGCTGGGTACCACCGGAGACACGCGTCGATGAGTTCGAGTTTGCCATACGTGCGGTGTGCGAGCCGTTGTTCGATCGACCGTTACGCGAGATTTCGTTTGGCATGTTACTACTGCGGTTATTCCAGACCGCGCGTAAATTCAACATGGTCATCATGCCGCAATTATTATTACTACAAAAAACGCTGGTTAACATTGAAGGGCTGGGCCGACAGTTATACCCGGATCTGAACCTATGGGACGCAGCGCGGCCACCGATGCAACGCTGGCTAAGTGATCGGGTTGGTTTAAAAGGTTTATATAAAGGTACACGTGAAAACCTGCCACGCTGGATCGATCGCCTGCCGGAACTGCCAAACAAGGCCGTCGATATCATCGAACGCTTGCGCGATGGCAAGATCAAGGTGCAATGGACCTCGACTGAAATCGAACAGTTACGTCGCGAGGTGCGCCAGAGTTCGTATCGTCAGGTAGTCGCGATTGCCGGCAGTGCCTTCATTATTGCCGCGGCGTTGATCTACGGGCTGGACGGTTATGCACCGACCATGTTGTGGGGGGCACCGATCGTTAGCTGGTTTCTCGGCGGAGCCGGCACCTGCCTGCTGATCCTGAGTCTGAACGAATAATTGATCATTCAGATAATCTTTATTCCACTGTTATCGTAATCCTGTCGGATAGCACCGGCTTGTTGTGCGGGCGATGGGCAAAGTCGCCGAGCAAAAGCTGTAACGTATGTTGTCCCGGTGGCAATGACAATGTCGTTTCTGTCTGGCCTCCGCCAAAGTGACGGATGTTGTCTGTGGCCGGTAACGGCTTGTGCATATCCGGCAGGGGTTCAACATTGATTAAAAGATGATGGTGGCCGGTGTTGTCTTTATTGACGCCAGCCGGGGCCACGCCGATGCCGCTTAATCCGAATACGACTTTAAACTCTCCGCTGACGCTGGCGCCATCCTGCGGTGAGATGATATAGGCGACTGCACCCTCCGGTGCCGGCGTTGCCTGTTGTTCATTGGCAAAAGACGACGAGGAAATCGCCAACAAAGTCAGTGTCGTGAGTGCGCGGCGAATCAATACGGCCATGACAGTACTCCTTAATAAGTGAATGTATATTCGATTAGTTGGCCGTGCCGACAAATAATTCCCTGCGATTTATATGGTCGGTCGTAGCAGTGCGGCTTCGACTTCGTTGCGTTTTTCCTTGCCGACGAGGGTTTCGATCAGATGCAGGGAAAAATCCATCGCCGTACCGGGACCACGCGAGGTGATCACCTTGCCGTCAGTGACGACAGCATCATCGCTATAGATCACGTCGATATTCATTTTATCGATAAAGCCGGGATAACTGGTCGCCCGTTTACCAACGAGCAGACCGGCGTGGGCGAGAACCCTGGGTGCGGCGCAAATGGCAGCGGTAAATTTTTCACTGTCTGCCATCTTCTTTAATAATGTATGGATACGGGCATCGTTATCGAGGTTGTCTGCGCCTGGCAGGCCACCGGGCAACACCACCATATCGAAATCCTGTTGCAGCGCCGTGTCGATATCGGTATCCGGGATCAACGTCACGCCACGACTGGCAGTCACCGGTTTGTCATCCAGACCAGCCGTGACCACGTTGATACCGGCACGACGCAAAAGGTCGATGATGGTTACGGCTTCGAGTTCTTCACAACCCGGTGCGAGCGGGACGAGGACGTTTGCCATGTTAATTTGTTGCGATAACGCTTTTCATACAGTGTTTTCAGGCCTACCAGTTGAATATTCAGCCTGGCCAGTTTTTGTATTTCACGGCTTAAGACATCCATCGTTTGTGGATACGGATGGCCGATGCCGACGGCGGTGCCGCCCTTGCGCGCAACCTGAACCAGTTTATCGAACTGCTTTTTTATCGCCGTTGTCGTTTGTACATTGTCGAAGAAAATGTCGCGTTTCAAATAAGGAATACTGCGTTCTTTTGCAATCTGGGCCGCCACACTGAGGTCACTGGTAATACTGTCGACAAAGATCAATCGATGAGATTTGATCGAATCCATTAACCAGCCCATGTGTCCCGGATGCTGTGTCAACAGGCTGCCCATATGATTGTTGATGCCAATCAGGTTCGGGATCGACTCGATGTTTGAATTTATCGTGCTCGTGAATTCCTGTTTTGTCATTTGCAGCGTTAACGCCCCGGGTCCCAGGAATTCGTTTTTGCGTAATGCCTCCAGCGGCTGATGCAGGATAATATCCTTACCCTGTTTATGTGCCAGTTGTGCAATCTGATCGGAATGGGGTGCGTGTGGCATGATCGCACAAACCACCGGGCCGGGCAGGGCGACTGCACGTAAATCATCATGCAGTCGATAACCGAGATCATCGATAATGATACTGATGAATGCAGTGGAATCGTTTGAATCGGCTGCCATCGCAGCAGATGGAGTGAAGAAAAAAGTGATCAGAAGCAGATAGGCAATCGGGATTAACCGCATAATTCCATTCCCAGGCAGTATTATTTCTTTTGCATTTCGAAAACGATCGACAGGCCTTTCAACACATTCAATGCTTCGTACAACGCATAATCACGGGTAGCCAGGGATTCAACAGGTGTCTCCTTGGCGTCATCGTCGTCAGTCTCGACTTTGTCCCCCTGTTCCGCCGAAGTATCGGTCTCATCCGTTGCGTCCTCGCCGTTATCATTTTCAAGGTGTCGATTTAAATCGGCTTCCTTGACACGCGGTTGACCGTTGCCTTCGAGCCGCGTGACACGCACGTTTTCTACGGTGATATCAGGAATAATACCGGTTGCCTGGATGGAGTTACCGGACGGGGTGTAGTATCGCGCCGTTGTCAGTTTTAACGCCGAGTTGTTCGCCATCGGCAGGATGGTTTGAACCGAACCTTTGCCGAATGTCTTTTCACCAACGATCACCGCACGTTTATGATCCTGCAGGGCGCCGGCAACGATCTCTGAAGCCGAGGCCGAACCGGCGTTGACAAGAACAACAATGGGAACGTTTTCGAGTATATCGACCGGTTTGGCATTGAATTGGAGTTGCGAGTCCTTGATGCGACCCTTGGTATAGACGATCAAACCTTTCTCCAGAAAGAGATCAGAGACGCCGACGGCAGCACTGAGTACACCACCCGGGTTGTTACGCAGATCCAGGATCAGGCCTTTCAGCATGGCCGCGTTATCCGATTTCAGTTTCTCTATCGCCTTGCGTGCGTCTTCAGCCGAGCGTGACTGGAACTGGGACAGACGCAGATAGCCAAATCCGGGCTCGAGAAAACGTGAACGTACGCTCTTCACCTGGATGTAGTCGCGTTTTAGCGTAAAAACCAGGGGCTGACTCTCGCCGTCACGCACTATTGTTAACACGATTTCGGTGCCGGGTTTGCCGCGCATCAGTTTGACCGCTTCGTTCAGCGATAAACCTTTTACCGGTGTTTCATCAAGTTTGACGATCAAGTCACCGGCAAGAATACCGGCTTTCGCGGCCGGCGTGTCATCAATCGGTGCGATCACCTTGACGAATCCATTCTCCATGCCGACCTCGATACCCAGTCCGCCGAATTCTCCGGTCGTACCTTCCTGCAGCTCCTGATATGCCTCTTTCACCAGGTAGGCGGAATGCGGGTCGAGCCCGGTCAACATACCGCGGATGGCATTCTCGATTAATTCCCGATCTTCAACCTCAACGACATAATCGTTTTTAATTTTTTCAAATACCTCGGTGAACGTGCGTAATTCATCCAGTGGCAGTGTGTCTATATCGGCATCGTCAGCTTTCTCGTCCTGCGCCTGCACCAGCAGTGCTGCACCGCCGAGTAATAACAGGCTGGCCAGCAGAATTTGCGCGGCAATTTTTAGTTTTGAGTCTGCGTCGATCATTGGTGATAGAAATACAAGAAGTCTTGAATGTATGTAAAGGTATCAGTTATACGGCTGTAGTGCTATTTCCTGCACCAGCGCACCGGGTTTAGAGGTTTGCCGCGGTGGCGAAGTTCAAAATACAAACCGGCACGTGGCTGGCCACCGGTATCGCCGGCCTCGGCAATCGGTTCGCCCGGCAACACCCAGTCACCCTGTTTTTTACTGATGCTCTGGTTATGACCGTACAGACTCATGTAGCCGTCGCCATGTTCAATAATGACAAGCAGACCGAGGTTTTTAAACCAATCAGCAAATACCACCTTGCCGGTGCTGACCGCCTTGACCTCGGTGCCGGCGTCGACATCAATATAGATACCCTGCCAGTTCAGGTTGGCGCCTTTTTTCGGACTACCAAATTGATGCCGAATGTGGCCTTTCACCGGCCATTCCAGCGCGCCTTGTAAAGTATCGAACGGCGCGATGTCCTCGAAAAATTGAATACCACCGCGGCTGTTTTCATCAATGTTTTTCAGCAGGGTTTTCAGTTCCTGTTCCTGGTATCGCAAACGTTGCAGTTCATTGCCCTGTTCGGTAATAAACCGGTCCAGGTTTTCCAGGATCGACTGACGCATCTGGCGCGAGTGTTCCAGGTCGGCAAGAAAGGTTTCCTGCTCGTCTTTTAATACAATCAATTCACGGTTTTCCTCGTTGATCCCGGCCTCAATGGTTTCAATCTCGGTTATTTTTGCCGTCGTGGTTTTGATTTCATCCGTACGTTGACGATTGTGATAATCGTAGTAAGCCAGCACACGACCAATTTGTTGCGGGTCTTCCTGATTCAACCAGAGTTTCAGGTAATCGGAACGTCCTGACATATAGGCAGCGCGGATCTGTTGTGCCAGGCTTGAACGTTGCTGTATTAAATCCTGTTGACGATTGTTTTTTTGCGCTTGCAGTTTTCGGATTGCCGCAACCTTGCTGGCGATGTTCTTGTTGACCTGATCGAGTTTTACGCGGATTGCACTGGCGGATTTTTCGTTTTCCAGTAACTCATCGGTCAGAAACGCTTTTTCATCATTCGCATTTTTAATGCTCGATTGCAGTTGGCGGATGTCCTCTTGCAGCGTCGCCAGTTTGCGTTTGTCTTCGTTTTCATTCGCCGTGACCGGCTGGAAGAACAGCAGAAACGGGATAATCGGGAGGAAGGCCTGCTTATTCATCCAGTAACTGGAATAAAGGTGTGCCAGTCATTTCTTTTGGCTGTTTCATACCCATTAAATATAGCAGCGTCGGACTGATATCGGACAATGAACCCTCGTGCAGAATGGGTTCGGCCGGGCGGCCGATATACAACAACGGTACCAGGTTACACGTGTGCGCGGTGTGCGCTTGCGCCTGGATTTTTTCGGTCGTGTATTCCCGCATTTGTTCGGCGTTGCCATGATCGGCCGTGATCACGGTCTCACCGCCGAGGCGCTGCATTGTTGCGACGATTCTGCCAAGGCAGTTGTCGACCGTCTCGACTGCGGCGATGGCGGCGTTGAAATCACCGGTATGGCCAACCATGTCGGTATTGGCAAAGTTACAAACAATAAAGTCGTATTTTTCGCTTTCAATGGCCTCGATCAGCTTGTCGGTGACCTCACAGGCACTCATCTCCGGTTTTTCGTCGTAGGTTTTTACATGCGGCGATGGTACCAGTACACGATCTTCACCGGGAAACACGCGTTCTTCACCACCGTTAAAGAAAAACGTGACGTGTGCATACTTTTCTGTTTCGGCAATGCGTAATTGTCTCAGGCCCTGGTTCGAGATGTACTCACCGATCACGTTTTGCAGGTGTTCCGGCGGAAAGGCAACCGGAAACTCGTAGTTGGATTTATATTGGGTCAGGCTGACAAACGCACCCAGTTCCGGAAAATGGTGGCGTGGAAAACTTTTGAAATCCTGTTTGGTAAAGGCACGTGATAACTGGCGAGCTCGATCAGCGCGGTAGTTGGCAAAGATCACCACGTCGCCATCTTCCACTCGAACCGGTTTTTCGTTGTCCGCGTGAATGCTGACCGGACTGACGAATTCATCGGTCTCACCACGCTCATACGCCAAATCAAGCGCAATGAATGGATCCGGTGCCGTATGATCGGCCCGGCCTTCACTGATCAGGTCATAGGCAATGCGGGTACGGTCCCAATGCGCGTTGCGGTCCATCGCATAGTGGCGACCGACGATGCTGCTGATTTTTCCGATACCGGTTTCACGGCATTTTACCTGGGCCTTGGCAATCGATTCGGTCGCGCTTTTCGGCGGTTTATCGCGACCATCAAGAAATGCATGTAGATACAGTTGTTGAATGCCGCGCTCGGCGGCCAGTTCCATCAGGGCAAAAATATGATCTTCATGACTGTGTACACCACCGTCGGACAACAGGCCGAGTATATGCACGGCCTTGTCATTTCGGGCTGCGACAGAAAATGCCTGCACCAGCGTTTCATTGCGAAAAAAACTGCCATCATCAATCGCATCTGAAATACGGGTAAACTCCTGGTGCACGACGCGTCCGGAACCGATGTTCATATGACCGACTTCGGAATTACCCATCTGTGCACTCGGCAGACCAACGTCGATCCCCGAGGCACTGATCAACTGATGAGGATTCTCTGACCAGAGTCGATCCCAGTTCGGTTTATTCGCGGTATGGATTGCGTTGTACACGGTCACGTCGGTGTGACCCCAACCATCCATAATGATCAGCAGATAAGGGCGGTGCGGTAGAGACATCAGGCCAGCGGAACCGTTCGGTTAATCAGGATCATCAACAACCGGTAAAATGTGATTTGTAATGCAAGAGTCATGAAAGTGAATGCTGAGACAGGGCGGATTCTAACACGAAAAATTGTCGGGTCAGGTGTGTTTGTCGGAGAAAAACTTTTGACCACTTTCGCGAATCACGTATGATGACCCAGCCTCGAAAAACCGCCTAAAACCGAAAGTATTACTACAGAAATTATGGAACGCTTGCCTGAATTTATTGCCAATCACCTGTTTTTATTCACACTGCTGGTGGCACTGACAATGTTACTCGTCTGGAACCTGTTTGGTGACAGTTTATCCGGTGTTAAATCGATTCTGCCGTCCGAACTGACGAGGATGATGAACCATGAGGATGCGGTCGTCATCGATCTGCGTAGTCGTGAACAGTTTGACCAGGGGCACATCATTAATGCGAAAAACCATCCAGTCGCCGAGATTGAAACGAGCAAATCGAAACTACAGGCGTTTAAACAGAAACCTCTGGTCGTCGTCTGTCAGAATGGTGGTGAGTCTGCGCGTATCAGTCGCGCGTTTAAACATGAAGGCTATGAGAACGTAGCTATCCTGAAAGGTGGCTTACAGGCCTGGCAAAACGCCAACATGCCACTGACGAAACAGTGATACACTTGCAACAACAATCACGGAATTCTACAGGACAATGGCAGAAGCAAACGCACAAAACGAAACAACGCAAACCGGTCAGTTCGCCATACAGAAAATCTATGTGAAAGATGTTTCTTTCGAGACACCTCATTCACCGCAGGTGTTTCGTACAGAGTGGAAACCGTCGGTCAATATGGAGATGGCGAATAATGCGAATCACCTGGAGAATAATCTGTACGAGGTGGTGCTGGCCATTACACTGACAGTATCCGTCGAAGAAAAAACCGCCTATCTGATCGAAGTGAATCAGGCCGGCATATTTCATATTGAAGGTTTCCCGAAAGAGGCGATGGAGCGTATCACTTCCACCGTCTGTTCGAACATCCTGTTTCCATTCGCACGTGAGGCGATTGCCGATCTGATTGCTCGCGGCGGATTTCAGCAACTCCTGCTGGCACCGGTCAACTTCGATGCATTGTATGCACAACAGCAAAAACAAAAACAACAAGAGGCGCAATCCACCAAGCATTAATCTGTTTGCGCTAATGTACGCAAGCGCGGGGAAGGACTGACATGTCGGCATCCGTGCTTGTGGTCGGTGCTGGTTCCTGGGGAACGGCACTGGCCGTGGTGCTGGCAAACAACGGTCATAATGTGCAACTGTTGGCGAGAGATGCAGAGCAGGCATCTCGATTAAACAGTCAACACGAGAATCAACGCTATTTGCCCGGTATTATCCTGCCGACGACGATTCAATGTCGGGCGTCGTTGGTTGATGCGGAAAAAAACTATCAGGCAATCATCATTGCCGTGCCGTGCTCCGCTGTCAGACAGGTACTGGCTGAACTCAAGGCTGATTCATCCATGCTGCCGATCATCTGCCTGGCGTGCAAGGGGCTGGAAGCAGAAACCCAGATGCCCGGTCATCAAATCGTTCTCGATGTGCTCGGCCAGCAACAGCCGGTAGCGATCCTGTCCGGGCCATCATTTGCCGCCGAGACCGCCCGTGGCCTACCGACGGCAGTCACCGTTGCTGCCAGTGATGACTCAACGGCGTCGGTTATCTCGGACCTGTTTCATAATAATACCTTTCGTATCTATACGAATACGGATCTGGATGGTGTTGCCATAGCCGGTGCGGTCAAAAACGTACTGGCGATTGCGGCCGGTATTGCTGATGGGCTGGGGTTTGGGGCGAATACGCGTGCTGCGCTGATCACACGTGGTCTGGCCGAGATTAGCCGCTTTGGTATTGCACTTGGTGGCAAGCCGGAAACGTTTATCGGATTATCCGGACTCGGTGATTTGCTGTTGACTTGTACTGACGATCAATCCCGTAATCGTCGCCTTGGCCTGGCATTGGCCCGCGGCGACAGCCTGCAGCAGGCCCGGGCGCAAATTGGCCAGGCCATCGAGGGAACCAATACGGCAGCCGAAGTCTGCGTACTGGCCAAACGTCTCGGTATCGATATGCCAATCAGCGAACAGGTACTGGCGGTCATTCAGCAAAATGTGACACCGGAAGACGCTGTGCGAGCGTTGCTGACCCGGGACCCGAAAGCCGAAGTCGACACGTGAATAATTAATCGACAATCATCTCTATGCCCAATGAATCAGATCCGGCCGCGTTGATACGAAGGTTTTGCCGTGACAGTGACCAGGGCGCATTCAATCAATTTTATCGTCAGCAGTCATCACGGTTGTGGCGTTTTTTACGCAGTCGCGGTTGCCATGAAGAGGCGGCCTATGACCTGGTCGCTGAATCGTTCGAACGATTTATTCAATCCGTTTGCAAGGATCCCGCGTCACCCCTGGCGTTTCTGTATCGCATCGCGACCAACCTGCATATCGATCAGTATCGGCGCGAGACCGCGTCTCCACTTCAGTTAGATAATGAGCGGATAGATTTAACCGCTGCTGACAAGGATTTCTCTGCCGACAGCGATCAACAGCAGTTGCTGCGACATTACCTTGGGCAATTACCAAAAAATGAACAAAACCTGCTGCTATTACGTTACTGGATAGGCTTGACGCATAAAGAGATTGCCCGGGTCATCGAATTACCGGAGGGGACCGTGCGCCGCCAGGCGGCCGCGGCACTGAAAAAACTGAGAGATATGTGGATGTCTGATGAACAGGTCGAATAATGTACCGGAGCTGAACGACTTGCCGGATTTAATTCGGGACGCGTTTGATGCCTCGCCGGGGCCGGATACGTTGCGCCTGCAACAGATTCGCCGCCAGCTGGATCACACCGGAAGCGGAACCCGTTCACAGAAACAACCGAACACATTACCGTGGTGGGTCGTTTTATTATTATCCGGATCATTCGCCGTCGCGGCTTGGTGGGCCGGTGAGCGATGGTTGTTGCCACAACAGCAGGCATTACCCGCGGCGATTAACGGGAACATGCCCGGGGAGACAGACAACGAGTTGAATCAACCACTGGAGCAACCGGCAGAAGCTACGATAAACGCAACGGAAAATCCGGTAATCTATCAGCGAGAGGCGAGATAATGGCAAGCGGTGTGACGACAACAAAAGCATTGATAGCGGGTGTTCGTATCCCCGACACCGGTTTGTTGCTGAGTTTAATGTTATGCGCGTTTTTAGCGTCGCCGGCGCAGGCAGCGATCAGTTTGCGGGCAGTCAGTCAGAACGGCGTCGCCTCCGGCAGTTTAGCGATCAATGTCCCGGCTGGTACGCAACTGGACGACGTGATGATTGCCTCGATTGCCTGGCGTTCGAACAGTCCGACTATCAACCCGCCGGCCGGCTGGACCCTGATCCGGGAGACGAACCAGACGAACGGCGGTGGCGCAAGCAACCGCATGGCCAGTTACTACCGGGTGGCATCAGGCAGTGAACCGGCGTCATACACCTGGACTTTCAGTGGCGGCACGTTTTCCGGCGCTACCGGCGGTATCCTGACGTTCGATGGCGTGGATACCACCAACCCCATCGATGATGAAAACGGCAATACAACTGGCAACGGTTTCAGCCATACCGCGAATGAGGTGATAACGACAGAACTAAACACCGTGCTCGTCAGTTCGCACGAGTTTCCCTCGGCGACCAGCAACTGGACCCCACCGGGTGGTATGACGGAACAGGTCGATGTGGCCTCGATAGCCAGGCCGAACACCGTCGGTATTGCCCTGAGCATGAACACCGAGGACTTCGCAGCCATCGGGCCGACAGGCAGTAGAACCGCGACCGCGGCGTCCGCTGGCACGGATGCCGGTGACGGCACGGCCCACCTGCTGGCATTGGCCCCGGAATCGCTGGCTGCACCCGTGGCCGAGTGGCGCATGGACGAAAATAACTGGAACGGTACCGCCGGTGAAGTCGTCGATGAGCAAGGTGCCTTTAACGGTACTGCACTGAACGGCGCGACTACCGGCAGTGCCAGCCCGGCAATTGCCGGTGATCCCGGCACCTGTAACTATGGTGATTTCCCGCTAAACACCTCTGCGTCACCCCCGGTTGCCGTGGATACCGGTTTGAACATCGATACGGATGTCGGCAATGCCGGCACGATTACCCTTTGGTACAAGAGCAATGCGAACTGGATCGGCGGTGGCGATCGGTCGATCCTGGATGCCGGCAATAACGCCGCTGCCGGCGGTGCCAAGTACTTTTTCCTCACACTGCAGAATGGCGGCAACCTGCGCTATGGTTTCGAGGATACGGCCGACGGCGATTATCGAATTAATACCCCGGCGCAGGTCTTCCCTGCCAATATCTGGGTACATGTCGCCGTGACCTGGGATTTACCGAATGATCGACTCGCGATTTTTATTAATGGAGTGCAGGTAGCGAGTGATACGCCGAACACGAACGGTGTACTCGGTGAGCTACGCACACTGTACATCGGTGACAACAACGGCGAATACATTATTGGTGGTGATACCACGCCCAACTCTGCCAACGGCAGTATTGATGAGGTGCGGATCTATAACTCGGTTCTGACCACAGTGCAGATCGCCACGATCATGCTCGAGACACATGCCTGTGCCGTGACGCCTGTGGTCGATAATATTGTTATCAGTACGGAAAATAATTCAACGCTTGGCGGTCAGTCCATCGACCAGGATGAAGCGGTTGAATACGACTTCGGTACCAGTACCGGCACGTTGTTTCTGGACGATGCTACGTTCAGTGCGAATGAGGACATCGATGCAATGCATGTGTTACCAAACGGTAATGTCATGTTGTCAACGGGAGGTAACGCGAGCATTGATGGGAATAGCTTCGATGATGTGACGATTGTTGAAGTGACACCGAGTCTGACACCGGGTGTGTACAATTTTGTCCAGGAAGTCTGGGATGGTAACGATTATTTCTCCGGTAACGAGGAGGTCAACGCACTGTATGTACGCGATAACGGTGACCTGGTCATGTCGACGTCCGGTGGTGCCTCCTTGCCGAATTGTGGTGGCGGTAATCTCAGTGTCAGCGATGACGATCTGTTTGAGTTTGATATCACGAATAACTGTGCCGACCTCGTCATCGAATTTGCGCCGTTACTGAATTGCTCCGGTGATGAAGACATTGACGGCGTGCATTATCTCGATGACGACCCGACCCAGA
>JBHIXH010000045.1:0-18341 GCA_041984885.1 Gammaproteobacteria bacterium | reverse complement strand
TCCTTGTCGCTGCGGGAGCACTGCTCTGTGTCTGACTTACATATTGCTGTGAGACATTACCGGTTTCCGAGGATATCGATTGCGGGTTTGTTTCCTGGGCCGGCGCGATATCGATATGAGAGGTGGATGAATTATTTGAGGGATCGCCAACTGCAGCGGTGTCTTCCGGCTTCGGTGTGGATGTACTGTACTCTGATTCGGATACTTGCGTTTCACTACCCTGATGCACGATTCCGCGCAGGGACTTGTCTTCTGAATTATCTCGTTCAGTGACGGGTCTGAATTCATCCAAACCGTCTTTTGTCTGGGTATTTTTGGCCATCGCGTTAATTCCGTTCTATAACGTTTCCTTAGGCCACTTCTCGACCTGTTAATATCAATCCTGATATATATCGGCCGTCGTCAGCTGATCTTGAGAATGTTCCGGAAGGCGAATTCGTAAGGGGTGACTGGATACACAACCGTACCTGGCCACCTATGTATCGGATTTAAAAGGGCTTTAGAGGGAAGCGGAGCTCAATAACGCGTAGGGTCGTCGATTCCGGCTTCGGTAAAACCGTCCGCACGAAAACGACAGGAGTCACACCGGCCACAGGCCTTGCCAGCCATATCGGCCTGGTAACATGAGACTGTCAGTGAATAGTCAACCCCGAGTTCAATGCCTTTGCGGATAATCCCTGATTTGGATAAGTCTATTAAAGGTGTATGTATTTTTACCGGCTCGCCTTCAACGCCGGCTTTCGTCGCCAGCGCCGACATGACCTGAAATGCGTCGATGTACTCAGGACGACAGTCCGGGTAGCCGGAATAGTCAAGCGCGTTAACACCGATAAAAATATGGTTGGCCTGAATGACTTCGGCCCAGGCCAGTGCGAACGACAGAAAGATCGTATTGCGTGCCGGTACGTACGTGATCGGTATCCCGCCTTCGTGGTGATCCGGTACCGCCAGCGTCATATCGGTTAATGCCGAGCCACCGAGCTGGTTTAAATCCAGGTGCAGGGTTTTGTGATCTGCGACATTGAACGCAGCGGCGATGTCTTCTGCCGCATTCAGTTCAACCCGATGTCGCTGACCATAATCAAAACTAAGCGCATAGCAGGTATAACCTTCACTTTCGGCGATGGCCAGCGTGGTTGCCGAGTCGAGTCCTCCGGATAATAAAACGACTGCTTTTTTTTCGGCTATCATCGTCCTTTGCTGTCGGTCCAGAGTGCTTTGTGTAATTGTGTTTGAAAACGAACCGGTAATTGATCCTGAAGAATCCAGTCGGCCAGCGTTGTGTCTGAAAGTTGTTCGTGACTGGCAGAAAACAGCACGGGGCATATCTGCACAAGCTTATGATCGTCGATCATCTTTTTAGCCCAGACATAATCTGCGTGATCACAGATGACGAATTTAATCTCGTCATCCGGTTTTAGATGCATCAGGTTTTCGTAGCGGTTTTTTTCGGCTTCCTTCGATGCGGGTGTTTTTAGATCGACTACTTTCATTACACGTGTATCAACGTTCGCAATATCTATCGCGCCGCTGGTTTCAAGGCTGACGTGATAGCCGTTATCACAGAGCACATTTAATAATTCGTTACAGTGCTTTTGCGCCAGTGGTTCACCGCCAGTTACAGTAATGTAACGACAGTCATATTGTGAGATGTCATGCAGTATTTGTTCAATTGACAGCTTCTTGCCCTCGTAGAAAGCGTACTCCGTGTCACAGTATTGACAGCGTAGCGGACAACCGGTCAGGCGGATAAATATCGTCGGTAGACCAACACGACTGCTTTCACCTTGCAGTGAATAAAAGATCTCGTTGATTTTCAGTGACAGGGAAAGACGGACAGCCGTCTTTGCTGGACTGGCCGTATCGTTTGCCATGTTCTGGCCTAGCTACTGCCGGGGATCTTGATCGTCCGTAATCGTTCGTCTGCAAGGCGGGCTGCAGTTGATCCGGGGAACTGATTCTTTAATTCTTCCAGGCGTTTTTTTGCTTCCGGCAGGTTACCGAGTTCCTGATAACTGTAACCCAGCTTTAACATGCCATGCGCTATCTTGCGGCTTTCCGGGTAGCTGTCTATCAGGGTTTGATACGCATTGATCGCATTGTCAAACTTGCGCGTGACGTAAAAGGTTTCACCCAGCCAGTATTGTGCGTTGTCGGAATATTCACTGGTTGGATACTTTTGCAGATATTCACTGAACGCCTTGATCGCCTGTGTGTAGTTTGCCTGTTTCAACAATTGAAACGCCTTTTGATATTCGGCCTGGGCGCGCAAGGGATCGACCGGCGCCTCAACCGTCTCTGTCGTGTCTTCAGCAACCGTTTCCGCAGGGCCAGTCGTTGTTGCCTCTTCTGTCGTGGTTTCAGCAACTGTTTCGGTTGCAGTTTGATCTCCGGTTGCCGTTTCCGTCGCTGCCGGTGTTTCCCCGGCGATTGAGTCGGATGCCTCAATTTCCAGGCCCGGATCGGTTTCTATCGCTTCCAGTGTTTGACTGGATGCCGGCGTATCCGGTGATCTGGCTGATGTATTCGCTTCCAGCTGTTGCATGCGCCGATCGACATCGGTGAACAGATTGCGTTGCTGTTCTTTTAACTGGGACAGTTCGTGGTTTTGCACTTCAACCTGGCCACGTAATCGCCCGATCTCGGTCTGCAGCGCCTCGACCTGCTGCAATAAATCCAGCAAACCCTGGCTGCTGACAAGACGTTCCAGCCGTGCCAGACGTTGTTCCATTGCCGAACTGCCACTGGCATCGGTAACCGGTGCCCGGTTACCGGCCAGGCAAAGCGAGGGAATGACCAGGGATAGAACAACAATGGCACGACTGAACAACATAGTGACTCCTAGTAAACAATGACAACGCGACGATTCTGGCTCCAGGCGGATTCATCGTGGCCGTCCGAGACCGGTCGCTCTTCTCCATAGCTGACGGTACGAATCTGGCCGGCTGAGGCACCCAGTAAAGACATCTGACGCTTCACCGAGTTCGCACGATTCTCGCCGAGTGCGAGGTTGTATTCTCTTGATCCACGTTCATCGGCATGGCCTTCCAGCGTCACAATGACATTCGGATTCGCGGCCAGATATTGTGCGTGCGCCTCAATCGCCGGGCGAAATTCCGGTCTGACATCGGCACTGTCGTAGGCAAAGTAGATTATGCGGACAGACAACTGGCTGGAGGGATCATTCAGCGGATCAATATTTGATGTTGATTCAGCGCCGGTGCCATAACTTTGTGCAGACGCATCGGCATCACTGCCGGCTGTGTCGGCCACACTACTGCTTTGATCCTCGACAGCAATGTCGTCCGGTTTTTCCTCGGTGGAACTACAGGCGAACAACGTACCGAGCGTAATGATCAGTAATAAATGTCTGAGTTTCATGCTTTCTCCTTCCTGCCAGTTAGGCAAATCGCGTTTAAAGAATACCTGTATCGATGTTGTTTTTGAACAGAATCTATTGATCAGAGAACGGTCCCCAGGCCGGTTCACGGACCTCACCTTTTTTCAATGCCAGTCTCTGCCTTACCCGACCGTCGGTGGAAACGGCAGCCAGTTCGGAACCACGAAAACCGGTGGTGGAATAGATGATCATATGTCCATTCGGGGCAAAACTGGGTGACTCGTCCAGGGTTGCCTCGGTCAACACATTTGTGAATCCGGTTTTCTTGTCGATGACGGCAATTCGGTAGGCACCATTGACCGCATGGACGACGGCAATGGATTCGTCATCCGGTGCATAACGTGGTCGGGCATTGTACTTCCCCTCAAAACTGACACGTTGTGGCGCTCCACCACGCACGTCAACTTCATAAATTTGCGGGCCACCACTGCGGTCAGAGGTAAACACGAGGCGATTGCCATCACTGGACCAGTTCGGTTCGGTATCAATCGCGGAATGATTGGTCACCCGCTGCAAAATACCGGTGGGTATATGTTGGATATAGATTTCCGGATTGCCGTCTTTCGATAATGTCATGGCGAGTCGTGAACCGTCCGGCGACCAGGCTGGTGCGCTGTTGATACCGGGACTGGCCTGCACCTGTTTGCGATTCCCGGTAAGGATTTCCTGAATATAGATCGCCGAGTTTTTACCTTCGAACGAGACATAGGCGAGTTTCTTCCCGTCCGGCGACCAGCTGGGTGATAGCAACGGTTCCGGTGACTGTAACAACACGCGCGGGTTGTAACCATCGGCATCGGCGATCTCGAGACTGTGCACGCTGGAACCGTCGGCGAGTTTATCGACGGTGATATACGCAACGCGGGTGGAAAAGGCGCCACGTACACCGGTCAGTTTTTCGTAAATAATGTCGCTGACTTTATGCGAATTTCTGCGTAACTGCGCCGCGGTGCTGGTAATGCGAAAGCCGGCGATTTGTGACTCGCGGTAGACATCAAACAGGCGAAACTCGATCTCATAGTCACCGGTCGTCGTCAGATGCAGGTTGCCGATAACGATGTTTTCCATGCCGAGCAGGCGCCAGTCCTGGAAGTTGATCGCGTCTGCCGTATGCGGTTGTTGCGGCAGGTCGGCGAAATCCATCGGCTTGAACCTGCCACTGCGTTGCAGGTCACTGACGATGATATCGGACGGTCGCAACGGCGGTAGATTCGCAGCTTGTGACCAGCCGAAAGGCACAATCGCAATCGGCAGCGCTTCTTCCATGCCTTCGGTGATCTGGATATCCAGCACGGCATAAACCGGCTGGCTGATCGTAATCAGTAAAACGAGTTTTAGTATACGTCTGGTGAATCTCATAGTTCAGTTCTGTGGTTCAAAGGTAAATCGAATTTCTCGCATTTTTTCAAATAACCGGGACTCTTCCGGTACCGGTAACGGTGACGCTTTTTCGACGGCGGTCATCGCCCGGCGGTCAAATAACTGGTTACCGCTTTTTTCCAATACTCGCACATCGACAACATCACCTCCCGGAATCATCCGTATATACAAGGTGCAGGACAGGCCTTTCGGTAAACCGGCCGTATTAAACTCACGTTCTACCAGTCCCTGAATGCGCTGCGTATATTGCGCAATAATGCTCATGTCCTGCTGATTCTGCGTTTCTTCCAGTTCCAGCTGTTCCTGCTCAAGCTGCTGCAGCATCAATTCTTCTGCGGCTTTCTGCCGCCTGTCTTCTTCCTCCTGTTTTTTTCGCTCTTCCTCTTTACGGCGTTTCTCTTCTTCAATGCGCTTCAGTTCCTCTTCTTTCTTGCGCTTCTCTTCTTCCAGCCGTTGTCGTTCCTGTTCCGCTTTTTTCTTTTCTTCCTCAATGCGTTTGCGCTCTTGCTCGGCTTTTTGTTTTTTCTCCTCTTCCAGCTTGCGCTTTTCTTCAGCCAGCTGTTTCTTTTCCTCTTCGATTTTGCGTTTCGCTTCCAGTTCCTTCAAGCGTAACTGTTCCTGTTCGCGCTGTTTTTTTTCCTCGGCTTTCTTCAGCTCCAGGTCTTTCAGTTTTTTCTCTTCCTGTTCGCGTTTTTTCCTTGCTTCTTCAGCCTTCTTTTTCTCGGCCAGGGCTTTTTCTTCCAGTTCCTTCTGTCGTTGTTGCTCCTGCTCGCGCTCCTGCTGTTCCCTGTCCTGCAGTTTTTGCAGTTCCTTTTCGACCAGTTTTTTGTCGACAGAAACCGCTTTCACCAGGTTCACCTTCGGTGGTGGTTTCGGTGGTGTTCTGAAGTCTACACTGATGATTAACAGGCACACCGCCACAATGTGAATAATGACAGCGAACAAAAACGAACGGCTTGTCAGCAGCCAGCCAAGTCGCATCGGGATTATTGCTCCGGCGGGTCAGTAAGAATACCCACACTGGGCACACCCGCGTTTTGCAATAGAGTCATCAGTTGCACAACCCGTCCGTAAGGAACGTTGTTATCACCGCCGACAAGAACCGGAATCTCCGGTTGATATTTCAATAATGCGTTGACGCGGTTGACCAGCACAGTCGGTGTCACGGCCTGGTCCTGATCCTCGCCATAGTTAATGTAAAATTTGCCATCGGCATCAACATTCACAATGACCGGATCCTTGTCTGAATCGGGTAAAGGAGCGGATGGGGCCTGCGGCAGATCGACCTTGACACCCTGGGTTAACAGCGGCGCGGTAATCATGAAGATGACCAGCAGCACCAGCATGACATCAATATATGGAACCACATTGATCTCAGACATAGGCCGTTTTTTTGTTCTTTGGCGCATCAGGATCAGCTATCAGCCATTACTAATAGCGATGGGTAAACCATCGGGTTGAAAATGTCCGTTTCTGTGCACTGAAATCATAGGTTGCTGTTTTTACTTATGGCTGATGGCTCTTCGCTTCTGGTTGTCAGGTATGTGCATGCCGTTGCAGTATGGACGAAAATTCCTCGGAAAATGTTTCGTAACGATTGATCAACCGTTCCACATCATTCGAATAACGGTTATACGCAATCACAGCCGGGATTGCGGCAAACAGGCCCATGGCCGTTGCGATCAGGGCCTCGGCGATGCCGGGCGCGACCGTCGCCAGCGAGGCCTGGTTCTGGTTTCCGATGGCGATGAACGCGTTCATGATGCCCCAGACCGTACCGAACAGGCCGACATACGGGCTGGTTGAACCGACAGTGGCCAGAAACGACAGGTTCGTCTCCAGTATTTCGATCTCCTTGCTCAGGGCGATGCGCATCGAACGTTGTGCACCTTCAAGTATTGCCTTGGAGTCAATGCCATCCTGTTTGCGCAAGCGGGCAAACTCCTTGAAGCCGGCCTCGAAAATCTTTTCCATGCCGGAGGCCTGGTAGCGTTGATTGCTGATACGTGAATATAACGGGCTGAGATCCTCCAACGACCAGAAACGTTCTTCAAACTGATTCGCCTCTTTTCTCGCCCGGTTCAGCATAACGCGTTTGTTAAAGATCATCGTCCACGATATCAACGAGGCGATGACCAGTGACAACATGACCAGTTTAACCAGCAGGCTGGCGTTCAGTATTAAATGTAAAAAGGAAAGATCAGTCGACATCCTTCATCTCCGCAACTAGAAAATCGGGCAAGCGTTTCGGTTTAAACGTTTCCGGTTCCAGGCAAACGATTAGTATTCTGGCCGTGCACAGCTCTGTCTGGTCACGGTTTTGTATCGAATGTTGAAAACGAAAACTCGTGCTGGTTTTTTCACAGATTGAGGCATGCACGGTTAGCTGGTCATCCAGCCGTGCCGGTTTTTTATAATCAATTTCGACATGTCTGACTACAAAAATTATTTTCTGTTCGATCAGTCGGCTCTGTTCGTAGCCGAGACTACGCAACCACTCGGTACGCGCACGCTCCATGAATTTAAGATAGTTCGCGTAATACACCACACCACCGGCATCCGTGTCTTCATAGTAAACACGCGTCGACCAGGTAAATACGTTCACTCATTGTCCTCATCGAACAAACCCGGTGTCTGTCCCGGGTTATCCGGCATGCTCAGACCAAAATGTTGCCAGGCGTTTTTCGTCACGGTGCGGCCACGCGGGGTGCGCATGATGAATCCCTGCTGGATTAAATACGGTTCGAGCACATCTTCAATCGTATCGCGTTCCTCGCCAATCGCTGCCGCCAGAGAGTCAACACCAACCGGGCCACCATCAAACTTTTGCATGATCGCGAGTAACAGTTTGCGGTCCATCATGTCGAGACCAAATGCATCGACATCAAGCATATCGAGGGCGCTGGTTGCGATGGCATTATCAATGACGCCGTCGCCTTTCACCTCGGCGTAATCGCGCACGCGCCGTAACAAGCGATTGGCTATGCGCGGTGTCCCGCGTGAGCGTTTTGCGATCTCGCCGGCACCCTCCTGTTCAATGCCGATGCCAAGTATGCTGGCGGAACGTTTGATAATGCGTGACAGATCTTTTGTGTCATAAAACTCGAGGCGTTGCACGATACCGAAGCGATCCCGTAACGGCGAAGTTAATAAACCGGCGCGGGTAGTGGCGCCCACCAGCGTGAACGGTGGTACATCGAGTTTGATCGCCCGTGCGGCCGGTCCCTCACCGATCATGATGTCGATCTGGTAGTCTTCCATCGCCGGGTACAACACCTCTTCAACAACCGGGCTGAGTCGATGTATCTCATCGATAAACAGCACATCGTTCGGTTCCAGGTTTGTCAACAACGCAGCCAGGTCGCCGGCACGTTCCAGCACCGGACCGGACGTTTGTCGCAGGTTTACATTCATTTCATTGGCAATGATATGTGCCAGCGTTGTTTTACCGAGACCGGGCGGGCCAAAGATCAACACATGATCGAGTGATTCGGCGCGTTGTTTTGCCGCGCCGATAAAGATCTCCATTTGCTCATGTACGGCCGGCTGCCCCTGATAGTCGGCAAGTTTTTTCGGCCGTAACGTAGTATCGGCTGCAGCATCATCAGCGGAGCTGTTCGGGGAAATCACCGGGTTTGGATCAGCCATTGAGATTCGTTTATTACTTCGAGTAAATTACCGGAGTACGGGGTGTGTTCCAGATTTTGTGAGTTTACCAGTAAAAACAGGCGAAATTATGGCGTAATAATGTCAAAAGCGTAACTCAAAAAAAAAGGCCCTTAAACGGGCCTTTTTGTTAATAACTTGAAAGTTAAGCGTTATTGCATTTTTTTTCTGCTGAGAAAAAGACCAAACAAGGCAATCGACATCAGAGCAAGTCCACCGGGTTCAGGAGCTGACACCACTTGGCCTATGTCGCCGATTATAAGGTCATCGAAACCAAAAACGTCTGAACCTGAACCGGAATTGGTGAAGCGAATAGTCGTATAGGTGTCGACCTGATCGATGAAACCAAAAAATACCAGATTGCCATTTGCGCCAACGATCTCGTCCAATGCCAGAGTTGTCATGCCACCACCTGACAATTCAAGCTCGATTTGACCACTGAAATCACCGATATCGATACCGTAGAAACCGAAAGCCGAAATGGCTGAACTGAAACTGAGTTCAAACGAGCTGGATGTGGTGTGTAAATACTGATCTCCTGAAGTTGCGAACCGGCCAAATCCACAACCGATACTGCCTACGGAGCCAGTTGAAGCACCACAGACACCTCCAGGGTTGGAAGAGCCGGTTGCTGAAAGACTGCCGGTAATACTGCCAGTTGAGCCCGGGAAGCTAACGCTGAAACCTGGATCAAGGGAAGTCCCAGCAGCAACAGATTCAAAGTCTTCTATACCGACTCCGGTCAGGTTGGACAGAAAATCGGCCTGGGCAGTAGCTGCGTTACCACCAACTGGCACGGAGCCACCCGGACTCAGATCCTCTCCGAAATAAGTAATTGGTGCGGCGACAACAGCAGAACTCAAAAGAATTCCCGCTGATACGGCAAGGCTTGTTAAAATTTGTGTCTTCACTTTAGTTACTCCAATTATTTTTTCTATCGTGAATGGTTTTTACGCATTAATTAATGTGTGCAGACTAGGATAAGCAAGGTTTAGACCAGCTGAGCATATTGAAATTATTCTATTAATAACAATAAGTTATAGATTTTAAGTTGTTGCCCTGATGCGTGAGTGTAAAGTTTTTCGACAAAACTGGTCGATTTTGTTTTAGCTGTTCAATGCTATATAGTTGATTTATAAGGAATTAAACTGCTTTACGAAGTGAAATTAGGGGTTCCTGCAGATTCAGGAAGTTTCACTGAATGTGTAAAGCCAGCCTTACAACTATTACTGGCCAGTCAGCAACTAGCCTATCGATACTTTCAGCGCCTGGCGTATTAGCTGTTCACAATCCATTCCATCTGCCGCGATCGCGTGCACATGTTTGCTGGCTTCCTGTGGTTTGTAGCCAAGACCAATCAGGGCGCTGACGGCTTCGGCAATCGGATCATCGTTCGTTTTTGTCGGTGTTGCCTGTCCCGGTATGGCCGAAAGTAATGCGTCATCGAGGCGGTCCCGCATCTCGACGATCAAACGCTCTGCGGTTTTTTTACCAACCCCGGGTAACTTGACGAGACGATCGGTATCCTGATTCTGAATACATAAGGCAAACTCGTTTGCCTCGATACCGGACAAAATCGTTAATGCCATCTTCGCGCCAACACCATTGATCCTAATTAACGTGCGAAACAGGCGACGTTCACTTTCTGTCGCAAAGCCGTATAACAAGTGTGCGTCCTCACGTACGGCAAGATGGGTAAACAGCAGGATTTCGCTACCGGTATCCGGCAGGTTATAAAACGTCGTCATCGGCGCTTCGATTTCGTAACCGACGCCGTACGCCTCGACCAGCAACAGCGGTGGCTGTTTTTCGATCAGTGTGCCACGTATCCGGCCTATCATCGCCAGCGCCCGCGTTTGACCGCTTGTGTGTTTTGTTCGCGGATCAAGCCGTCACGTGAGTGGGCATGACAGAGAGCCACGGCCAGCGCATCGGCTGCGTCGGTGGCCGGCACCTCGGATAAACACAACAAGACCTTCACCATATGTTGTACCTGTTGTTTTGCCGCATGCCCCTTGCCGACTGTTGCCTGCTTGACCTGGTTTGCCGTGTATTCATACACAGGTAGCGACCGGACTGCGCAACAGGTGATCGCCGCACCACGGGCCTGACCGAGTTTGAGTGCCGAGTCGGCGTTGCGATGCATAAAGACTTGTTCTATCGCCACTTCATCCGGTTCGTGCTGTGCGATGATGCCAAGCAATTCGTTATAGATAACACTCAGTTTTTCGCCGAGTGAATTGCCCTTCACGTCAATGATGCCGTTGTCGATATGGGTGGAGTGGTTTGATTCGGCGTCGATGATGCCGTAGCCAGTGTTAATAGATCCGGGGTCGATACCTAGTATGCGTACTGGCACGGCTACTGCGCTTGGCTGCGCTGTGTTAAAAATGACCTCACAATGCTCATGTATTATCTATACTTTCCGCCCGTTCGGCCATGTTTGCTGTGATTAGCCATCGTTCGCCAGGCCTTGTTGACCGACTATCTTCAGCAACATGAAATTTAAACTGATTGAACCGGTTCAATTGAGTTGCTCCAGGATCTCATCCGGGATGTCCGCATTCGAGTAGACCTTCTGCACATCATCGAGGTCTTCCAGCATGTCGAGTAATTTGATCATCGTCTGTGCCGAATCGGCGTCCAGTGTTGTCGCTGTCTCTGCGCGCATGGTCACCTCGGCGTTTTCCGGTTTTTGACCGGCACTGATCAAACGCTCTTTGACATCGACAAAGTTATCCGGTGAGGTGATGACATCACTGGAACCATCGTCGTTCGCGATTACGTCTTCGGCGCCCGCTTCCAGTGCGGCTTCCATTAATGCATCTTCATCGGTGCCGGTTGGAAACGACAGCAGGCCGACCTTGTTAAACAGGTAACTCACCGAACCATCCTGCCCCAGGTTGCCACCAAACTTGCTGAATGCATGTCGAACCTCGGCGACGGTACGGTTGCGGTTGTCTGTCATGGTATCAACGAGTACCGCCACGCCACCCGGTCCGTAACCTTCATAGCGGATTTCATCGACATTGCCGCCGTCCTCGCCCCCGGCACCGCGTTTGATCGCCCGGTCGATCGTATCGCGTGTCATGTTGTTCGACAGCGCGTTATCGACGGCGGCACGCAGCCGGGGATTGGCTGACGGGTCACCACCTCCGAGTTTTGCCGAGACGGTGATTTCGCGAATTAACTTGGTGAATAATTTGCCCCGCTTCGCGTCCTGACGGCCCTTGCGATGCTGGATATTCGCCCACTTGCTGTGTCCTGCCATACTACAGATTACCTTGAAAAAACTGCTGCGGATTCTACCACCTGCCCGCATTGCTCCCAACTGTCATGATTTAAAGTTTTCTATCATTACGGCCGCTGACCTGACAGGTTCCGTGTATGGAGATCGCGCATGATCCGTCAACTTGTATTGCTTGGTATCTGTATTGGCAACACGGCAGTGGCTGCCGAATCGAGTCCGTTCGTCTCGAAGTTTCAACAACAACAATCACAACGTCTGAATTATTATCAGGCGAAGGCGTTTGCCGGCGATCCACATGCACAATTCAAACTTGGCTGGGCCTATGAAACCGGTGACGGTCTACCGCAGGATACAAACGCGGCTTCACGCTGGTACCAGAAAGCCGCCCGGCAGGGGCATCGCAATGCGCAGTTGAACCTGCGTACGATGGCACCCGGTGATAACCTGACGCTGTCCCCGGAAGAACAGGCATTTATGCAAATGTATGCACAGGCGTATGCCGGTGATGACGAGGCCCGTCTCACCGTCGCCCGTGAGGCCGTCAATGGCAGCTTTAACCGGCCCGAATTAATGCAGATCTATGCCTGGTTAAAACAGCAGTCGCAGCTGGCCAATAGTGAAAGCCAGCATCTGCTTGGCCTGTTTTACGTACAGGGTCGGGGGGTGCCACAAAACTTTGTGCGTGCTTACGCGTGGTTCAGCGTCGCCGCCGCGACCGGCCATGGCCCGGCACTGGCGAGTCGCGATGCGGTCGCAAACCTGATGTCCGCGCAGCAACTGGAGCAGGCACAGGCGTTATCGATGCAGCACTACGAGACGGTTATTGAAAATATTGCGCATCCGATCCAGCCCGGGCTGGATGCGAGTGACAACGTCACCCAGGCACACTGAAAAAAGAATTCACGAATAAAAAACCCCGCAATCAAGCGGGGTTTTCAGTTAGTCACAAGTACATTCGTCTCAGCGTCTTCGTGTGATGCCGAGGCCGACCAGCCCCAGGCTGAGTAGCATGAGAACGGCGGGTTCCGGGACGGTAACCGGCGGTGCTGAAGATATAGCACCGACCGCGTCGATATCCGCACCAACGGTTGAGCCACTTTGTTGGCCTTCAGAAAAAACGTCGGTAAGTCGGACAAAAGAAAAGAAATCCGAGGTATCGAAACCGAACGCATCAATATCGATGCCGCTGGTTGAACCAAAAACGGTTCCAACGTTGAACCAGGTCGAACCGTTCTTGCTGATCTCGACGATCGTGTCTTCCACATCCGGACCGATTTCGAATATCCATAAATCAAGACCGTTGTCGCCGCTACCGGTCAGCGAGTTATCGGTGAACTGCAAGGTGATGCGTCCGCCTGCGCCGAGTGAGACATAATCAATACCAGGGCCTTCGGTATAGTCCGGGATGCCAAGCGCCTCACTGCTGACCCGATAGGGAGAGGTGGGTTCGTTACCACCACTGAAGCCGGGTTCGTAACTGACCACGCTATCGGCAAACGAAACGGCACCATCCGGAAATTCCACTCCTTTGTACGGGATCGCGTGGACCATGCCGGTGGACAAAAAGAAAAAGAAACCCGCAAGCGCGGAAATTGACAGTCTTGTCTGCATTGCTTACTCCTCAACTATTAGTTTTGTTTTTTCGTTGCCAAAGCAAAAGCTGTTCCGGGATAAATTTTCACTGATAAATCAGCAAGATATATTTATGCGAAAAACGAGGCGTAAAGGATCTCGACGGCTCAACAGCACAACATTACCGAAATGGGCTTCCGTCCAGCATAACTGAATTTCTAACTAACTGTTTTACAAGGAAAATTTGTGAATCGGTCAGCCACTATCGCGATGTAGCTAGTGTAAAAAATTTCGACACTTAAGATACGGGTTAACCTTCACTGCCGTCAGGCATCGTTGGTGCCATAGACCGGTTGATTCCTCGCAGCAGAAAATTCAAGCAGGCGCTTGATAGGCAGGTTGGCGCGTTCAATGATGTCTGCATCGACATGGATTTCATTGTTCATTGTTTCCAGTGTATTCGCCAGGCTGCGCAGGCCATTCATCGCCATCCACGGACAATGCGCACAGGATTTGCAGGTGGCACCCTTGCCGGCGGTCGGTGCTTCAATGAATAGTTTGTCGGGCGCGGCCAGCTGCATCTTGTGAAAAATACCCTTGTCAGTGGCGACGATGAATTTCTTCGCGGGTAGAGAGCGGGCGGCGGCAATAATGCCGGTCGTGGAGCTGACGACATCGGCGAGTTCGATCACGCTGGCCGGTGATTCCGGATGTACGAGTACTTTGGCGTCCGGATGTCTGGCGATCAGGGCCTGTAACTCCTTGCCCTTGAATTCCTCGTGCACGATACAACTGCCCTGCCACAGCAACATGTCGGCACCGGTTTGTTGTTGCACGTAATCGCCGAGATAACGATCCGGGGCCCAGATGAATGTTTCGCCCTGCGCATGTAAGTGTGCGATCACGTCAACGGCGCTGCCGGATGTGACCATCCAGTCGGCGCGCGCTTTCACCGCCGCGCTGGTATTCGCATATACCACGACGGTGCGTTCCGGGTGCGCATCGCAGAAGTCAGCAAACTTGTCCGGCGGGCAGCCAATATCGAGAGAACAGTCTGCATGCAGGTCCGGCATCAGTACCGTCTTCTCCGGGTTCAGGATCTTCGCTGTTTCACCCATGAAGCGCACGCCGCAGACGACGAGAGTCGAGGCTTCGGATTCATGGCCGAAGCGGGCCATGTCGAGAGAGTCGGAGACATAACCGCCGGTTTCATCGGCCAGGATCTGCAAGTCAGCGTCGGTGTAATAATGTGCCACCAGCACGGCATCACGTTGTGTTAATAATTCGCGAATGCGCGTGGTTAACCGCTCGCGTTCAATGTCATCCAGTTGCTCGGAGACCGTCTCCGGCACCTGCTCCGGTGTGAGGCGAAAGTCTGTTGCGGTCGTTTCGTTTGGCATGGTTATAACATAGGGCAGCGATCACACTATACCAAGTGATCGCGATAAAAATGTACCGCTGTTCAATCGAGACGAATGAAATTCAGCATTATAAAAGAAAGTAAGCAGTTACTTATCTTTATTTTGTTTGGCCAGTTTGATGCCGAGCTCGCGTAATTGTCGGGCGGCAGCGGGCGATGGTGCCGACGTCAACGGGCAACTGGCCGTCTGCGTTTTGGGAAACGCGATGACATCGCGGATCGAGTCCGCTCCGGCCATTAACATGGCGATTCGATCCAGGCCGAAGGCGATGCCGCCGTGTGGCGGGCAGCCATAATCGAGCGCGGTGATAAGAAAACCGAATTTTTCCATGGCCGACTGTTCGTCAATGCCGAGCAGTTTCAGCACAGCCGTTTGCATCTCGGGTCGATGAATACGCACCGATCCCCCGCCGAGCTCGATGCCGTTCAGGACGAGGTCGTAGGCACGCGACAACGCATTGCCGGGATCGTTGATCAGGTCTTCCGGGTCAGGCGATTGTGGTGCGGTGAACGGGTGATGCAACGCGTCCCAGCGGTCTTCGTCGTCGTTATGTTCAAACATCGGGAAATCGACGACCCAGACAAAACGCCAGCCACCTTCCAGCAAGCCCCGATCGGCCGCCAGTTGATTACGCAAATGACCGAGAGAGTCATTCACGATTTTTGTTTTATCCGCGCCAAAAAAGATCAGGTCGCCGGTGTTTGCATCGGTGCGTTCGAGTATGCCCTGCACCGTTTCATCCGGCAGGAATTTTAATATCGGTGATTGCAGGCCATCACGACCCTGCTTGATGTCATTCACCTTGATATAGGCGAGGCCTTTTGCTCCAAACTGGCCGACCAGTTTCGTGTAATCGTCGATCTCCTTCCTGGTCAGAGAATTCCCCTCCGGCAGACACAAGGCGGCGACGCGCCCATCGGCCATGTTTGCCGGGCTGGAGAAGACCTTGAATTCGACGCTCTGCATCAGGTCGGAGACATCGATTAATTCGAGCGGGTTGCGTAAATCCGGTCGATCACTGCCGTAGCGCTGCATCGCTTCGGTATAACTGATGTGCGGAATCGGTTGTTCAATCTCAACAGCGAGCACCTGTTTGAACAGATGCACGATCATGGATTCCATCAATGTCATGATTTCCTGTTCGTCCATAAACGAGGTTTCGATATCCAGCTGGGTGAATTCCGGCTGGCGATCGGCACGCAGGTCCTCATCGCGAAAACAGCGCACAATCTGGTAATAGCGATCCATGCCGGACATCATTAATAACTGTTTGAATAACTGCGGTGACTGCGGCAGGGCGAAGAATTCACCGGGATGGGTGCGACTCGGGACAAGGTAGTCGCGGGCGCCTTCCGGTGTGGCCTTTGTCAGCATGGGGGTCTCGATATCGAGAAAGCCATTGGCGTCCATGAATTGCCGCATGGCCTGTACCACCTGATGTCGTAATTTCAGGTTGGCCTGCATCTGCGGACGACGTAGATCGACGTAGCGGTATTTCAGCTTGACGTCATCGTGGACGTTGTCGTCGTCGAGCTGAAACGGCGGCGTATTGGCCTTGTTCAGAATTTCAATTGTGTATCCGAGTACTTCAACCTCGCCGGTCGGCAGGTCTTTATTGACGGTGCCGTCCGGGCGTTCACGGACGCGGCCGGTGATTTGTATGACAAATTCGTTGCGGACGGCATCGGCGATGGCGAAGGATTCCTCGCGATCCGGGTCGAACACGATTTGTGCGAGACCCTCACGGTCGCGCAGATCAATAAAGATCACGCCGCCATGGTCACGCCGCCGCTGGACCCAGCCACACAGGCGGACCTCCTCGTCGATCAGGTCTCGATTGATATGGCCACAATAATGACTGCGCATGACTGGAATGGGGTGCCCTGATTTAACAAAGGGCGCAATGTTACGAGGCGTCTGTGCCTTGCGCAAGCGGGGTTGCCGATTCTTTTAGCAACTCTGAATCTTCCGGAATAACGACACCCATCGAAATAATGAATTTAAAGCCTTCCTCGACGGTCATATCGACCGCATGCACGTCTTGCTCCGGCAGCATGACGATGAAGCCGGACGTCGGGTTCGGTGTGGTTGGAATAAAAACAGACAGCAGTTTCTCACCGCTCAGTTTGCTGGCAGCCGGTAATGCCTTGTTCGTCAAAAAGCCCATACTCCAGATACCGGTGCGGGGATATTCGATCAGGACAACATGACGAAATGAATTACTGTCCGCGGTCAGTAGCGTGCTTGCGACCTGTTTGACGCTGGTGTAGATACTGCGGACGAGCGGGATACGGCCGAGGACATTCTCCCAGAAAGCGACCAGTTGGCGGCCGAAGAAGTTGGCGGCGAAGACGCCGGTCATCAATAGCACGGCAATCGCGAAGATCACGCCAAAACCCGGTACGGAAAAGCCGAGCACATTCTCCGGGCGAAATTCCGGTGGTAACAACAGGATCGTTTTATCGAGCAGGTCGATGACCAGCTTGACGATCAGTATGGTCGCGGCCAGCGGTAGCCAGACCAGCAGACCAGCGATGACGAGTTTGCGTAGTGTCGTCATGATAGGCAGCCTATATTAAATGAACCAACCTAGTCGGATGAATTGGCTTTCGTATAGGATTTTGCAGCCGTCTCTTGCTTCGGCGAAGCCTCTTTTTTATCCGGAGTATCTGCCTTGTTATCGGACTTGGCATCGGTTGCATCGGGTTTTTTCTCTGCCGGTTTTTTCTTGTCCTTGAAATCGGTTTCATACCAGCCGCCACCTTTCAGCTTGAATGCTGCTGCGGTGACACATTTTTTCAGCGCCGACCGGTTACATTCGGGGCAGTCGCGTAAAAGGTCGTCCGAGATTTTCTGAAATGCATCCAGCTTGTGGCCACAGGCAGTGCATTGGTATTCGTAAATCGGCAATTCGGTATTCTCCAGGTCGATGATTGCGATGCAAAATAGTGTCGAGGCTGAATAAAATCAAGGTTTTCATAGGGGCGGAGTTGCCATCTGTGAAATCTCCGGTATTATCGCCGATTCCTCGAAATCAGCTGCCCGGGTGAATGTACAGGAAGCCATGATACGGTACTGACGCGAGGCAACAGAAATTCAGAAAAATGGGTCGTTAGCTCAGCCGGTAGAGCACCGCACTTTTAATGCGATGGTCGTGCGTTCGAATCGCACACGACCCACCAACTCGAATTCCTGAATTTCAGTTTATATTACTCGTAACCGAATAACTGCGTGGTATCTGCGCATAATTCCATGATTCGCTCCTGCTCCAGCGATGTTAGTTGTTCTTTCCACTCCTCTCTCAGTGCGATGTTGCCGTCAAATTGTTTCAGGCTTTTGTTACCAATGAAGTGAACTGGCCGGGCCATTGCAACCGGCTTGATGAATCTTTTCACCGGAAGTTTCATGCTGTTTGCCAGCTGTTCAAGCTGGACAGTTGTATCTGCTGCCAGGTCTTCGTAGCGTAATTGCAGGTATGAGATATTCGCCAGATATCTGGATCTAATCCGCAGCACACGACGATGATAGTTACGCCATTCTCTCGCTGCCTGTTCAACGCTGCCCAGATTGTATTTTTTACAGGAAGCAGCATAACCTCGCGGGTCCCGGCTTAGGTGAATAATGCCTTTGACCGGAAAATTGAGACAACTTG
>JBHIXH010000044.1:244-19007 GCA_041984885.1 Gammaproteobacteria bacterium | reverse complement strand
TGCAGTGCTGGGAAAATTTTTTGCCGCTTGGTGCTTTACCGGACTGGCACTGGCATTGACGTTCCCCATCTGGATTACCGTAAATTACCTGGGCGCCCCCGACAATACGGTGATACTAGCCAGTTACATTGGCAGCCTGTTAATGGCCGGCGGGTTTCTTGCCATCGGTTCCTGCATATCGGCCTTGTCAAAAAGCCAGGTGATTGCGTTTGTGGTCAGCGTTGTCGTTTGCTTCCTGTTTATTTTTGCCGGTTTTCCTCTGGTCGTGGATTTCTTTCGCGGCTGGGCACCACCGACCCTGACCGATGCGATTGCCTCTCTCAGTTTCCTGACACATTTTGATTCGATCAAGAAAGGCGTCATCGACTTTCGTGATCTGTTTTACTTTATTTCTTTGATCGCGATCTGGCTGTACGCAAACGTTGTCATCATCCAGACAAAAAAGGCGAACTAGATGAACACGCGATTAACCAACTCCACTTCGCTGTTGCTTGCCGTGGTGCTTTTTGTCGCGAGTATTGTGCTGGTCAATGCAACGATAACCGGCCTGCGACTCGATCTGACCGAGAACAAACTGTTCACCCTGTCGGACGGGTCGATCAATATCCTGAAAAACATCGATGAACCGATCACGATCGATTATTACTTTTCGCAACAGGAGTTAACCGGCTATCCGTCAATGTTAAATTACGGCATTCGTGTGCGTGATTTACTCGAGGAGTACGCAGCGCATGCAGGTGGCAAACTGGTCCTGACGATCACCGACCCGGAACCCTTTTCTGAGGCAGAAGACCTGGCCGTTGCGCACGGTCTGCGCGGCGTCCCGGTCAATGCGGCCGGAGATCGTGCCTATTTTGGTCTGGTCGGGATTAACTCCACCGATGATGAACGGGTCATTCCGATCTTTGATTCGAGCAAGGAAGCCTCACTTGAATACGACATAACGAAGCTAATCTATAACCTGGCAAACCCGGAAAAACCGACGATCGGTATTCTCAGCAGCCTGCCGCTGCAGGGTGACGAGCAGACCGGGGCTGAAACCTGGACGATAGTGAAAAACATGCATGAGTTTTTCCAGGTAGAAATTCTCAGCGAGAAGATTCCGGCCATTGATCCGGATATCGATGTGCTCATGCTTGTGCATCCAAAGAACCTGCAGGAACCCACGTTGTATGCGATCGATCAATACCTGTTACGTGGTGGCAAGGCGTTTGTGTTCATTGATCCGCTGGCGGAAGGGGATCAAACGCGGCCGGACCCGGACAAGCCGATGGTGATGCCGGATCTGGATTCGGACCTCGATGTATTGTTCAAGGTCTGGGGTCTGGAAGTGGTAAAGGAAAAGATCGCCGGTGATACCAATGCTGCCATGCACGTGCAAACACGCAGCGCGCGCGGTCAGCAGGAGGTGCAATACCTCCCCTGGCTGAGTCTCGGCAGGGAAAGCCTGAGCGATGAAGACTTCACGACACGAAATCTGAATATCGTGAACATGGGCACCGCCGGTATCATCCAACTGCTGCCCACTTCCGAATTGAACATGTCACCACTGGTTGAAACGACAGAACAATCGATGCAAATGGAACGCGATCTGATCCTGCTGCAACGCGATCCCCGCGTCATGCTGGATAATTTCCAGTCAGAAAACAAAAAGCAGGTCCTGATTGCACGCATCGATGGCACAGTCAATTCTGCCTTTCCTGAAGGACGCCCGAAAAAGGATAAAACCGATACCGTGACCGAGGCTGACCCGGATTTTGTCGCACGGGGCGACATAAACATGATCGTCGCAGCCGACAGCGATGTGTTACGTGACATGTTCTGGATACGGGAACAGACAATGTACGGTGTCAGCGTACCACGACCGATCGCCGATAATGGAAACTTTGTTATCAACGCGCTGGAAAACCTGGCCGGGAACACCGACCTGATAAGCCTGCGTAGCCGTGGTGCCTACTCCCGACCGTTTGCAAAGGTCGAGGAGATCCGGCGCAAGGCGGAGCTGCAGTTTCGTGCCGAGGAACAGAAGCTGACCGCGAAGTTGAAAGAAGCCGAGGAAAAGATACTGGCCCTGCAAAACCAGGCGGGCGGAGAAAGCAACCAGGTACTGACACAGGAACAGGCGGCGGAAATAGAGAAACTGCGCCAGACCCGGATTCAGACGCGCAAGGAATTGCGTTCGGTCCAGCATGAGCTGAAGAAAAACATAGAATCACTTGGCGATCGATTACGACTGATCAATCTTGGTCTGGTACCACTGCTGGTTATTCTGCTTGCCGTAGTCCTTGGTCTTTATCGTACACGTACGCAGTAAGAGTCTGACAGATGCTGAATCGTAAATTTTTTGTTCTTTTAATCGTTACCGTCATCGTTATCGTGACCGCGAGCCTGTTCACATCGGTACGCGCGCCACAAACGGAAAAAAAGACCGAGTTGCTGTTTCCCGGGTTGAAGACCGATATTAATGCCGTCAGCAAGATTCGCTTGCGTGATGTAAACAGTACGATCGAACTGGCGAAGCATGGCGATAGCTGGGTGCTGGCCAGCAGTGATGGTTATCCGGCTGACTTTGACAAGGTTCGTGCCCTGCTGTTGCAATTCTCCGAATTCGAGATACTCGCAGAGAAGACCCGTCGCCCGCATCTGTATTATCGTCTGTCGGTTGAAGATCCGGTTGAAAAAGGATCCAGGGCAGTCGTCGCGCATTTGTACGATCAGTCGGATACAGAAATGGCAGCGTTAATTATCGGACGCGAAAAAACCATGAACGCGGCCAACCCGATACCGGGGTTTTATGGCCGCTTGCCAGGTGAAGAAGTCTCACTGCTGCTATCCGGCAAACCCGACGTCAGCGCCGACAGTCGTGACTGGTTTGATACCGCATTGCTGCACGTCCCCTCCGAGACCGTCAGCGAAGTACGGATTCGACATCCAGGTCAACCAGAGGTCTTACTCGAACGCACATCGGAAGGTCAGCCTGACCTGTTTCTGCGTAATATTCCCGAAGGTAAAAAAGCACAATCGCTGGTCATCATTAATCGAATGGCGGCCGTGCTGGAAGATGTCGTTGCCGAACAGGTGCGTGGTGTGAATACTGTTCAGTGGCCGGAAACGGCAGTTGCTGTCACCATCAAATCCTTTGACGGGTTAACCATCAATCTGAAACTGGCGCGGCTCGATGACAAACCGTTTGCGAATTTTCAGTTTGAAACCAGTGATGAAGGTTCACAACAGGAAGTGGCGCAGTTAAATGCACGTCACGCCAACTGGGTTTATCAGATCCAGGATTTCAAATTCAGCGACCTGACAAAAAAACTGGATGACTTGACGCGCGACAAGCGCTGACACCGGCTTTACCCCTCCTGCTATCACCCGGCATCGGCTGGCTCGATTGCTGGCACACATACACAAGCACCCGCGCGCACGGTATACTCAGCGCCTTTTCGGACTTGGCCAGGTTTATCATTGAAAGATTCCAATGCAGCGATGAAAACGAATACGTTTCAGGGCCTGATCCTGGCATTACAGCAATTCTGGCTGGAACAGGGCTGCGTCATCGAGCAGCCTTTTGATATGGAAATGGGCGCCGGGACGTTTCATCCAACCACGTTCCTGCGT
Organism: Gammaproteobacteria bacterium; assembly: GCA_041984885.1. GTDB lineage: Bacteria > Pseudomonadota > Gammaproteobacteria > Eutrophobiales > Eutrophobiaceae > UBA4486. The sequence goes on along the minus strand of JBHIXH010000044.1, from coordinate 15,389 downwards.
TCCATCGGACCAGAACCGTGGCGCGTCGCCTACGTGCAACCCTCGCGCCGTCCTACCGACGGGCGCTATGGTGAAAATCCGAATCGCTTGCAACGCTATTTCCAGTTTCAGGTATTGTTGAAACCGTCACCGGATGACATTCAACAGTGTTACATCGACTCGTTGATCGCACTCGGTGTTGATCCGACCGTCCATGATATTCGTTTTGTCGAGGATAACTGGGAATCACCGACTCTCGGTGCCTGGGGACTTGGCTGGGAAGTCTGGATCGATGGCATGGAGATCAGTCAGTTCACCTATTTTCAACAGGTCGGCGGACTCACCTGTAAACCGGTGTCCGGTGAGATTACGTATGGCCTGGAACGAATCGCAATGTATCTGCAGGACAAGGACAGTGTCTATGACCTGATCTGGTCTGAACAGGGGGGTAATGTCATCACTTATGGTGATATCTACAGACAAAACGAGGCTGACCAGTCGGCGTATAATTTTGAACATGCCGATACGAGCAGTCTGTTTGACTGGTTTGAGACCTGCGAACGACAGGCCGGACAGCTATGCGAAACCAGCCTGCCGCTAGCGGCCTACGAACAAGTATTAAAGGCCTCGCACACATTTAACCTGCTTGATGCCCGGCACGCGATCTCGGTGACAGAGAGGCAACGCTATATATTAAGAATACGTGGCATCGCCCGCAAAGTCGCCGAGACCTACCTTGAACAGCGCGAACAACTGGCATTTCCGTTGTTAACAGATCAACCTGAATAAACCGAACGATGTCTGATTCTCTCCCGTTAATTGTTGAAATAGGCACCGAAGAGTTGCCGGCGCAAGGCCTGAACGACCTGGCCGAGGCATTCCGCGAGGGTGTATGCGAACGGCTGGATAAACTGCAATTGGATTATGCAGACAGCCATACCTACGCCACGCCAAGACGTCTTGCCGTGTACATCGAGGCACTGGCAGTAGCCCAGCAGGACAGAACTGAACAACGGCGGGGACCCGCGTTGAATGTGGCATTTGACGAGGCTGGCAAGCCGACACCGGCAGCAGCCGGTTTTGCCAAATCCTGTGGTGTCGGCGTCGACGAACTGGAAACCATCAAAACCGATAAAGGCGAATGGCTTGGCATAGACCAGACGATAAGCGGTCAGCCGACGACTGACCTGTTACAGAATGTTATCGCTGATGCATTGACTGCACTCCCGGTTCGCAAGCGCATGCGTTGGGGCGAGAGTGATATCGAGTTTGTCCGCCCGGTGCACTGGTTGTTATGCGTGTTTGGAAAAAACACGGTCAGGCTGGAACTGTTCAATCAACAATCTTCAAATATCACCTATGGACATCGTTTTCTTGGTGCAAACAGGATAGCGATAGCGTCGGCAACGGAATATTCATCCCGCCTGGAAACAGACGGGCATGTAATCGCCGACTTTTGCCAACGAAAAGACCGCATCAATGAACAGATGAATTCACTTGCCGAAAGTCTGAATGGCCGGGTGCTGATCAATGCCAATTTACTTGATGAGGTCACGGCACTGGTTGAATGGCCGGTAGCCATCAGTGGCAAATTTGACCCGGATTTTCTCTCACTGCCAAGAGAAGTGTTGATCGCGACGATGGAGAAACATCAGAAATCCTTTGCCCTGGAAAATGACAGCGGTGAACTTTTACCTGCGTTTATTGCCATTGCGAATCTGCACAGCCGCGAACCGCAAGCAGTAATCAAGGGCAACGAGAAAGTCCTGCAGCCACGCTTGAGTGATGCGGCTTTTTTCTGGCAACGTGATCGAGCAACGTCACTGAAGCAACGACTGCCACAACTTGAATCGGTTATGTATGAAAAGACGCTCGGCAGCCTGGCAGAAAAATCTGCGCGCATCAGTAAGCTGGCAACCCATCTTGCTGATCAGTACGGCTTTGATGCCGCCGCTGCGAAACACGCCGGTGAATTGTGCAAGTGTGACCTGGTAACCGACATGGTTGGAGAGTTTCCGGAACTGCAGGGCACAATAGGCAGGTATTACGCATTGAACGACGGGCTCGACCCGGAAGTGGCTGACGCAATTGAGTCACATTATTTGCCGCGCTTTGCCGGCGACCGTCTGCCCCAATCCGCAACCGGCATCGTACTGGCGCTGGCAGACAAACTGGAAACACTGACGGGTATTTTCAGCACCGGACAAAAACCGACAGGAGACAAGGATCCATTCGCCCTGCGCCGTGCCGCTCTTGGTGTATTAAGAATACTTATAGAAAATAAACTGGACCTGGATTTAAAGACGACATTGACTGACACCGCACAGTTATTTACACATTCTTTTGAAATCGGGACAACGGTCGATGACTGTTTCGAGTTCATCATGGAGCGACTGCGCCGGTATTACCTGGATCAATCATTCTCACCCCAGTTATTTGATGCGGTCTATGAACGTTGTCCAAACAGTCCCTATGATTTTGATTTACGTCTGCGTGCGGTTGACAAGTTCAGTCAGCTACCCGAGGCAGAGAACCTGTCGGCCGCAAACAAACGGATTCAGAATATCCTGAAGAAGAACGATGGAGCAGCAGACACCGGCATTGATGTAACACTATTTACTGAAAACGCAGAGAAAAACCTGCACGCAAACCTGTCTTCGTTACAATCACAGGCAGAAAAATTCGTTCAGTCACGGGAATACACACAGGCGCTTAAAACCCTGTCGGGGCTTCAGGTACCGGTTGATGATTTTTTTGATCAGGTTATGGTCATGGATGAGAACAAACAGCTGCGTAATAACCGGGTCGCTCTTTTAAGCCAAATGCATGAAACATTTATGAACATTGCCGATGTCTCGAAACTGTCAGCAATCACATGAAACTGATTCTGCTTGATCGCGATGGAGTGATTAATCACGACTCGGATGAGTACATCAAAACACCGGATGAATGGCAACCGATTACGGGTAGCCTGGAAGCCATTTCCAGACTGACACATGCAAATTATCAAATCATCGTTGTCAGTAACCAGGCCGGTATTGGTCGCGGCATTATAAACGTTGAAGCGCTGAACAATATTCATATGAAGATGCATACCGAACTGGCCTGTTATGGCGGCTACATCGATGCGATCTTTTACTGTCCGCATGCGCCACAAGATAACTGCTATTGCCGTAAACCGAACCCGGGCCTGTTTGATCAAATCAGTTACCGTATCGGCGACAGTCTTGAGGGTATTCCTTTCATCGGCGACAAGCTTAGCGACATCGAAGTCGCGGAAAAAGTCGGGGCAAAACCGTTCCTGGTAAAAACGGGTTATGGTAAATCAACAATGAAAAGCGATGCATTACCCGGCCATGTCATGATATTCAGGAACCTGTCCGAGACAGTTGATCATTTACTGAACCTATAGAAGATGTTATTCGTTCGTGCATGCTGCTTTTATACCGGCCTGACCCTTGCCACACTGGTCTTCACCCCGCTGGGGTTATTGTTATTCCCCCTGCCCTTGCCCACCCGCTTTGCCGTGATGAAGCAATGGTCAGTATTCAACCTGGCCTGGCTAAGAATCTGTTGCGGCATTACCCATGTTATTGAGGGCACGGAGAACATACCTGAAGGACCCGCTATCATCATGTGCAAGCATCAATCGGCCTGGGAGACACTGGCGTTACAACTGGTTTTCCCGGCACAGGTCTGGGTGCTGAAACGTGAATTACTCTGGATCCCGGTTTACGGCTGGGGACTGGCCAGTATGCAACCGATTGCAATCGACCGCAGTTCCGGTGTCAGGGCATTCAAACAAATTGTTGACCAGGGGATACAACGCCTGCAACACGGGTTATGGATCGTGGTTTTTCCTGAAGGCACCCGGGTGAACCCGGGAGAAAGGGGCAACTACCAGCCGGGTGGCGGGTTGTTAGCGGAAAAATCCGGTTTCCCGGTTGTGCCGGTCAGCCATAATTCCGGTCATTACTGGCCAAGAAAAAGTTTTAAAAAATATCCCGGCCGAATCACAATGCGGATTGGGCCAATCATTTCACCCGGGAATAAAAAGGCGAAACAGATTACCGCTGAAACCGAACAGTGGATTGAAGAAAATATGCCGGAAATACCGGCACGTTAACCGGTTATCCGCCGTTACTGCGCAGCAATGACCTGCGCGATGATGGCCGAGTATTTCTGGCCTACGATTTTCCAGTCATAATTTTTCAGAACATAATTTCTGCCAGCTTCAGCAATTCTCTGCGCCAGTGCCGCGTCCTTAATCAGGCGGCGGATTGCGGCTGCGATGGCTTTTTCATTCTTCGGCTCTACCAGCAAACCGGTCACGTTATCCTTGACCACATCGCGAATCGCATCCAGACCCGATGCGATCACTGCACATTGGCAACCCATTGCCTCGACAGCAACCAGACCAAGCCCCTCCTGATCACCATCGCTGGCTATGATTGAAGGCATGACAAAGATCGCTGCCTTGTTCAAATAGTCGGGGATATCCGTGTTTGGAATACTCCCGGTGAAGTGTATTTCGGATTCCAGTTGCAGGCGTTTTACCAGATCTTCCAGATGCCTGCGTTGAGTACCGTCACCGACAACTGTCAGCCTGACTTTTATATTATCCGCTTTCAGAATCGAAATAGAACGTATCAGATATTCGACTCCTTTCTTTTCCTCAAGACGGCCGACAAAGATCAGACCTTCCCGGTTGAGATGATCACGCGTCGATACAAATTGATTTGCCAGGTCGATGCCCATTGAACTTACAGCTATTTTATTCTCGCTAATACGGTATTTTTTTAACTCCTCCGCCATGGTTTCGCTGACCACGGTAATAAAATTACAACTGTCCAGAACCATTTTTTTAATGCGTGAAAGCAGCCTGCCTTGCAAGGCATATAAATCTGCCCCATGCGAGGTAAGCAAAATTTTCATTCTTCTGAACAGTAATAATTTCACCGCTGTAACACAGAACCCCTGCGGGATGATCCAGTGTGCGTGAATCAGATCATAGTTGTTGGTACGGTATAAACGGACAATGTGATAGATCTGAAAAAACAAAAAAAATGGCACCAGCAGAATGTTTGCCTGGTTTTCTTTCAGATTGGCAAGCATGGCCTTCCCGTATGTCAGGGTTTCGTATCTTTCGAAAAAATATCGGAACCGAAATACCCGAAGCTTGCCGATGGATTCTGTTTGCAACAAACCGGGATAGTGGGGACATAAAACATCGACTTCATAGTCATGCAACAGTTCCTGGCACAACCTGTGTATGAATACGGGCTGGGTATCATTCTGCCAACGGGGAAATGTTGAGGTTAAAACCAGAAGCTTTTTTTTTGGTTCTGTCATTTACTTAACTGATAAATTATTTCCATGATCCTTGTTTCCCAGCTATGCTGCTCACGTAAATTCAGAACATTCTCTCTCTTGCTGTCAATCTGTTCCCGGTTCTGTTCCAGATAGCCAAGCAATTCGGCCAGTTCGGTCGAACTGTTTATGACCCAGCCAATATCATTTTTTTGCACCAGACTGGCCGCCTCTGATCCTTGCTGGATGATGATTGGCAGTCCATATCCTATCGCTTCGAACAGCTTTATCGGCATGGCAAATTGTAAATAGGCCTCATCTTTCCAGGCGATGACGAATACGTCTGCTGCTGAATAGTAGCTGTCCAGTTCATTTGCAGCTTTATGAATCACAGTGATTTGTTCGATACCGGCAGAAATATCGTAGTACGCGGATAAATTTTGCCATTCTTTCTGACGGCAACACAGGATGAGTCGACTGTGTTTGGCTACCCGATAAACATTAATCATGTCCCTTAAATCATAAACCGGTGGCGTAATGCCGCCGACATAGAAAGAAACCAGTTTGTCATTATTCGTTGAACGAGACGGATTTTTAATATCTCCCCCGGGGGGAAGCGCGGTCACGTTGTTATTCTTCCAGGGTGTGTGCAGATGTTGTCGCATACCCAGGCTGGGTAAGAAAAGATGATTAAAATATTTTTTATAAATATGCCAATCCAGCTTGTAAAGCGGCAACGAGAGCAAGCGCTGATAAGCCGGCAGCCATTGTTTGAATGCCGGAAACTTCCAGAATATGTCGCGGTAAAATATTCCTGATTTAATTTTCCTGTCATGAAGGGTTTTAAAGAAGCGGTAATCTGCCAGTGGGGTCAGCGGCAAATGATGATCATCACTGACCATGACAGGTGAATTTGAACTCTCGCTATAAAAGATATCGAATCTCCTGCCTTTATCGAGTTCTGATATCGTCTTTTGAATTTTCTTTTTTCTGTCTCTTCCCGTGCCGGAAATAACCTCAATTTCACAACCTGCCGACAAAAAAGCTTGGACAAGTTTTGATGGCCGGATTCTGCTACCGTACTGCGTATCTGCTTTCAACTCCTTGGGTATATGAAAGAGTACCTTGCAATTACGTGCTTCAATCATGAATCTGGATTTTATAAGTAGTATTCAGGATTGCGTTATCACCAGACTGGTGCCAAAACAGTCGGCCGACACGATGCATCATGGAGTTGAATAGGGTTCGTCTGCTGAGCCATTTTTGGATTTGCACCCCAGGAGCAGCGGCAGTCATGGGGTCCGAATCGGGACGCAATGTTCTTTCTGGCCGTTCGAATTCATTTTCTGGATAAAACCACATGGAATCTGTATGGATAAAATCTGGACTCGCTGATAAAACAATTCAGATTCAACTTTTCGCTTAATTGCCAGAAATCTGCCGGTGTGTACGAGTTGCCCATTTCTTTCACGGTATTCTTGATTAACAGATGCTTTATATCCGCATAAAGTGAGTATGCCGCCAGGCAAAACATATCAAGTGAGCTGGTGACATTGCGCCTGTATATTCCGTACCTCCAGAGGTACTTGTACCTGGTATCAATAATATCAAACAGGATAATCTTTCCCTTATCCGATAATTTTGCCAGGGAATTTTTTATGAAATCCTCGGTCATTTCCCCGGTGAAATACTGGATCACGCCACAACAGGTGATTATGTCAATATTGTCGGGTAGTTTTGGCCACATATCCCCGGCATTAGTACAGATCAACCGGATATTATTGATTTTTTTCAGCGCCAGCCTGTTTTTTGCCTCGGCTATCATTGAGTCCGAGAAATCAACACCATAGCATTGCCGCGCATTCTGGCCGTAGTAACTGAGTAGCTCGGCGCTGCCACAACCGACATCGACGAGGACTTCATTGTCTGTACCGAAAAACCGGCTTTTCTCGTTGTATTCACGCTCAAGCCAATGTTCATCACTGAATTTATGACCACCATCCAGCTTGCCGGACCAGTATTCCTGCCAGTTATATTTGGCTGTCATCGACTAGGTCTCGCAAAATGCCCAGCGGACATTATATTCATCCAGGCTGTCCGTCATACCTAGATCGGTGGAACCGATAAACTCGTATTTATTCCCTAACAGGTTTTTTACGCGGGAGATGACATAACCGGAAAGGATTTTGTCTTCATTGGAAAAATAATGGCTATCAACCATGCTCTCATCACCATGCAAATAACCGATTGATTTTAAATTCTCCAGGTAGACGACAGCATTCGCCCGGTCAAAATACCTGTCTTTTCTGAACCTGCAGGTGATGATTCTTTTATTCGTATATTTTTTACCAAAATCCGGCGTGTAGTCAGTAACATCATTTACCAGTTCAAAATATTCATTATCAATTAACTTGGCGAAGCCATACGAGACCGATTGACTCGAGTCAATCAGGTAAGTGATGTGATCCGACTGACTGATATAGGAAAACGGCTGAATAGTCTTGTCATCAATCCGTATTGTCTTTAACCCAACTATCGCCGAGGATGCCACTTTTCTGGATTTTATAGCATCACCATTGTCAGTAAGTAATGTAAATATTCCTGCATCTTCTGCTGTGTCGTAGCAAACATCGTCAATCGTCTGATTCAATAATATTTCAACACCCGATTCTTTCAGTTTCTGTTCGGACTTTTGTAAAAGACGATTGAGTCCGGATTCCGGATAATGAATATCCACCCGGTAATTGGTACCGCAAAATCTCAGGCTGTGATATATGGCGCCTGCGATCCGCAGCATCTTCTGTGGAAACTTGTATCTGTGCAGGCCTGCAAGTTCCCTGAGCATGCGTTCCTTGCCCAGGTGTTTCAGACTTCTTTTTTTATTGCCTATTATATATACCGGTTCCGGAACAACCGGGGTCAGCTTGACGCCAATTTTTTCTCTTAATATTCGGTATGCAATCCTGTTCGGTAAAAGTATATGCGGACTGGTTTCGACTCCGTCCAGTCCAAAACAATTCACTGTACGCCAGGCACCGCCAATCGAGGACGCCTGGTCTACGAGGAGTATTTTTTCACCCTGTTCGGATCTGTATAACGCCTCAAGTATCGAGACCGGGCTGGTACCAATTATCACTGAATCGTAAATCATGCAGATTGAATGGTCTTGTTTTCAAAATATATTTGATGCCAAACCGCCAGGTTTAACAACCTGACCAGTTTTTTTGTTTCATTTCTTTTCCGCAGCACGCGTTTAATTTCGGATGACCCGACAAGTTCCCTGACAAATTTCGATGAAGATATGACATCAGAGATGTAATTGAAATGTATCTGTCTCAACCAGTAGCTATCCGGAACAGGCCAGCCCATTTTATCCCTGCGCCAGTTAATACTGGCAGGCAGAATGTGGCGAAAAGCATCTCTTGCCAGATATTTGGACCAGCCATTTGTGATTTTATGTTCAATCGGAACCGATACAAGCAATTCGACCAGTCTGTAGTCCATGTAAGGAAACCGTGTTTCGATTGAATTATACATTGACTCGGTATCTGCATATTTTAGTAAATTTACCAGTTCATGCGTGAAGTCTTGCCGCATCATAGTTTCACACGAAACTGTCAGATCCGCCGTGTACCCCGTCCGGGACAAGATTCGTTTGAGAAGGCGTGGCGACAGGATTTTTGCCAGTATATTGATCATATACCCGGATATGATATTAAGTGAAAACAGGTTAGCCGGCTCGTTTTTGATCATGGAAAGAATTGTGCGAATCATGCTGACACTGGCGTAATAGCGTGTTTTATAGCGCCGGTATCCGGCCAGCAATTCATCTGCACCCTGCCCTTCCAGATTTACTTTTATGCCCGACTGTCCGAGTAACTTATAGGTAAACCAGCCTGCCATACAGATACTGTCAGGTGGACAGTCCATCGCATGGATCATTTTTTTATGCTCGTCGACGAACTTTTTTACATCCGGCGTAATCTTGTTATTTTTAATTCCTAAATGTGAGGAAATAATATTAATGAAATCGCTTTCATCACAGGCTTTTTCCTCCGTGGAGGTATATACACTGGAAAATGATTCGATTTTATTATGGCCGTTTTCATTCGATTGCCGACAAAAGTGGGCTATCGTGGAGCTGTCGATACCCCCGGACAGGGTAACAGCAACATCGACATCCGCTTGCAACCTGAGTCGAACTGCATCCTCTATCAAACGGGCATAGTCAGTTCTGTTTTTATCGTATTCTTTATGCCCGTTGTTCCCGGTTGAATGAGTATCCTGCAAGGTCCAGTATCTATGCAGATTATTCTCCATCCGGGTCAAGTCCTTGATTGAACCTTCGAAATAACTGGCGAAAGGGAAACGAAAGATATTATTAAAAGCGGTTTCTTTTTTATACTCCATTGCACCGTTCTGATAGTAATCCAGGCAGTACTGTATGTTTTCTTCTGATTTAATTTGATTATGCTGCAGCAGTGCCTTTATTTCTGATGCAAAAACAAACAATCCGGGCCTGTTATAATAGTAAAGCGGCTTGATGCCGAACCTGTCCCTGGAGATAAATATCCTGTTTAATAACTCATCGTAAATGACAAATGACCACATGCCATTAAACTTTTCAACGCAACCACTTCCCCATTCGGCATAGGCCGCCGGGATGATCTCGGTATCCGATTCTGTCCGGAATTCATATCCGCGGTCGATGAGTTGTTTTCTTAAATCCTTGTAGTTGTATATTTCCCCGTTATAAACAATCCAGTATCGATTCAAATAGCAAAACGGCTGATTGCTGCTGGCTTTTAAATCTATTATGGCCAGACGTCTGTGGCCAAATGCCAGGCTGACCTCACATTTAACCCGATTGGCATTTATACCGATTCCCTCAACGCCCTTGTCCGAGATCAGGTATCCTTCCGCATCCGGCCCCCTGTGACGGATCACATCTGTCATGTTTTTTATCGTTGCAAATTCTACAGGGTGACTGGAGATAATCCCGGCAATTCCGCACATGATTTCTATGCCTTTTCGATCGGATTCAGATAGGTATGTAAACGGGCCATATCCGTATTGTTGCTTATATAGTCTCCTGCCCATTTTCTTGCCAGACGGTAACGATCTTTAAATGTATACAGTCCCCCCTGATCTGAACTTTTTCCTGTCCCTGCTTTCTCCGGTTTGTACCCGCCGAGCATGATTGCATCAGCCATTGACAGCGTGTCGAGAGAAAATAAATTCGCATAGTCCCCGGCGATTTTTACGCCCGCATATTGAGTAAAATCATTGATTAAATCACTGGTAATTTTTTTTCTGTTTGCATCACCCACTTTGCCATACTGGTTTATATTCCAGGATTTTTGCCTGCCAAGTGATTTTCTGTAATTGTTATTTTCATAATTATATTTCAATAACTCCAGGTCCACCTCGTTTCCGTTGATACGAGAAACCAGGTCGGCTACCTGCCTGAAAGGATCAAGGACAAAATCCTCGTATTTAATCACTATAACGTTTTCATGATTCCTGCACCTCGCATAGTTTGCCATTTCCAGCAGCCAGTTTGTTGCTGCGATAAGTTTGCCAAAGCCTCGCCTGCGTAAAGATGCAAACACATATAGCGGATCCCTGACCATGTATACGAACTTGCCTTCTTTAAACGTATCCAGGTACTCATACATGGTATTGGTATTAAGCGGGGTTTTTTCAAACCAGTGTACCGCATCCTGTTTGTCCCGATAGATTCTGAACAGATGGAAAAATTCATCGATGAATGCGGTGTGATCATGATTACTCTTGGCAATCTTGATTAGTTGCTCCCTGGTAATGCCATAATGCTTTAACGCATTTTTGTACACTCCGTTTAGCAACCAGTATATGGAGGAAGAAGGCGAGGTGCTCAGCGGGTAATTACTGAAATAATCGTAGTCATAGAATTTTTTATTCGAGAACAGGCCTAGCTCTGCCCCACACACCGAGTCGGGCAAGCTGTCGAGCAAATCCGCCAGAAACGAACTTCCCGAACTGGGTGAACACCCGATTAGAGTCACCAAAGTTATCGATTCCTTATTAAACGAAGCAGGAGCAGGTTCATCATCAGATAATAAAGTCCTGATACAATACTGAAAGCCAGTACCGCTTTAATATAGTCATCCTGGTAATAACAAATTGGTATGAACCGGATAAAGAGTGAAACGGTTCGCAATTTTAACGCCATTTTGTCCTCGGCGATCACAGACCAGCCATGGCCGACGCTGGCATGCAGAAACTCGAGTACTTTCCAGAATATCAGGATCTTTATCAGGGTTGATGATTGTTCGTACATTGAACCGAAATATAAAGGGACTAATCCTGATATTAAAAATACGACAAGTGTAAACACCGCAGCGATACATATCAGGCGGATTAATACACCCAGATGAGTTTGCAGATATTCATTGCTGTCTCTGGCAAACTTTTCCGCTGCTGCCTGAAAGTATACCTGCGAGAACGAGTTTCTTAATAAGTTAAGCGGGATGTCCAGTAACTTGACTGTGATGATATACAAGCCGAGAAACTCAATACTGAAGTAATAACCAAACAAAATAACGGGCAAATGCATGCCCAGGGTATTGATGAGCACGGATAGCGTGGTGATCTGCGGGAATCTTTTAAACTCGCTACAGAGTCTTTTGATCCTTTCTGGATTGTAACTGTTAATTAATTCAGCGATTCCGGTTTTAAACGTGACGATTACACAGATGACAAATGCCAACACATAACTGTAAACCAGCATTTCTGCCCTTGCCGCGACCAGTCCGAGCAATATTCCTGCAGCGTTAAATGTTATCGAATTGATGGCATTGTTAATCGAGAATTTTCTGAAATTTTTAACCGCCACCAGAGATTGCTGTCCGATATTGAACAGGACCGTTGCCAGTAATAGTACCGGGATCAGCCATAACAGATCTGCATTCAGGTCTGTATATATTGTTGCCAGTAGCAGTTCTTCGAATCCTGCCAGCAGGCATCCGATAAAAATTACTGCCAGAACCAGCAAAGTGAAACACAATAATACAATTCTGTTTGAATCCCTTGTGTCGTTGGCAAGTACAATTGCCAGCTCATACTGCAGGGTAGAAACAACTGACAAGATCGCAACGCTGGTCAGAATTATCTGTAGCTGACCGAAATCTGACGGGGTATATAGCCGGGTCAAAACCGGCAACCCGAGAAAAAATACCAGTGCTACGACCGCATTACTGATAAAGACGATAAGCGTATTTTTATCCAGTTCATTACTGGTAAGTAGTCTGACTGGATTAATCATGCCCTGGGGTATATGGCATATTGATATGTAATTTAATCCTCGCGATGTGATCGTGAATCAATCGCTACATACTCTTTCTCAATATCCTTGTAATTTAAAAAAGCGATATGCTCCGCCAGAATGCCCATCAGAAAGACAAACAACGAGGATAAAAACAGCAGGGCACTCATATTGGTGAAGCGGCCCATTTCAATGTACGTATAAATATAGTAGGAAAACCCGGTTATAAACATGAAGACTGAAATCGGCAGGAATAATCGCATTGGAGAAAACAATGCACCGATCTTCAGGATTATAAGGAAAAACCTGGTGCCATCCCTGAAGATGTTTATATGACTGTTCCCCTCCCGCATTTTGACATCAATGGGGACATAGCTAACCGATAATCCGGAGCGGAAAAATGCCATCGTGCTGGTTGTCGGATACGAGAATCCATTTGGCAACAGATACAATATTCTTCTGAAATGAACGGCCCTCACGGCCCTGAAACCGGAAGTCAGATCCATGATACTTTTGCCCGTCATATAGGTGGAAAGATGATTGTAAATATAATTTCCAATCCTGCGTACGATAGAGGCATGTTGTGACTGGTTTCTCGCACCTACCACCATGTCATAACCTTTATTCATCTCATCCAGCAGGGAGATAATATCCTCAGGCTGGTGCTGGCCATCCGCATCCATGAATACGAGAATATCTCCGCTTGCTGCCCTCGCCCCTGATTTGACTGCTGCGCCGTTCCCCATGCTGTAGATATGGGATACCAGAACCGCATCGTTTTCTTTTACTACTGCTGCGGTTGCATCCTCGGAGCCATCATTGACAACAATGATCTCGGCCTGCGGAAAACTCTGCTTCAACACGGGCAGGATTTTTTTCAAACCTGCCTCTTCATTCCGGGCAGGTAAAATGATACTCAGAGACTTTCCTGCTTCACTCATAAAAATAGTCGCTCGGTTATTTTTTACACAATTTGATGTTATTTTCCGGTCTAAAGCACGTAAGCTCAAGTCCCGTTCAGCGGGGGAATTGAATCAACCAGTTGCTGATATTTTTGCCTGTAGGCAATAAATTCCTTTGGTTTTGCAATCAGGAAGTCATGCAGTTGTTCGACCAGTTGCCTGGCGCGTTCATACTGTTTGGCTGCAACCAGCACCTCAATCAGATATACATACCGTGGAGCCGTAGGTTGTATCCTGATTGACTCTTCCATGTTGATGACTGCGACTTTCAGATTATGTAGTTTTAGTGAAATAGACGCCATAAATTCATGCAGCAATGCCCGATGGTTGAAATAATCATCATTCTGCATCAATAACAGGTTTAAATAAGCCAGATTTTCAACATTCATATTCTCACAAATATTCCTGTGTAAATCTGTCACTATCGCATCAAGCTCTGCAAGTATGCGCAACGCACTTTTGCGGGATGTTCTTGCCTGATGAAACAGCTCGGACCATCTCTCTTCACCTATATCCTGCGCCAGTATACAGGACTTAATATGCAGTAGCCGCAAGTAAGGATAGATATCATTTTTATGTACGCTTGCGTAATAATTATAGACCTCAATACCCTTGCCAACATTGCCATACTTCAGGTAGGTGTGGCCTAAATGATTCAGGGCACGCACGGATTGCGGATGCCGTCTGGCCAACTCACCGGCTTGTAATAAAGGTTGTTTCCATATCTGAATTTCAATAATAGTAACGATGATGATCGCCAGTACAGGCAGGGCGAACACCAGCAGTCTCAGCAACCGGGTTTCAATATATTGAGAAACACGAATCATCAGGTAAAAGAGCAGGATAATAACTGCAATGGACGGCAGATAGTTTCTGTGTTCAAAGTATAATTCCAGGTCAATAAAAGAAGACTCCAGAACATGCCCGCCGAAAAACCAGAGTACGGCAAAAGAAAAAACAGCAAACTTCCGTCGATAAATAACCGCCAGTATCAATAACAATGCAATGCCGGCACACGCAAAAAAAGTCGACATGGGTTCGGTAATTGATCGGGATAGCGGGAAATGATCATAAAACAGGGTGAATGCACCATTGTGCGGAAACAGGATTTGCCCGAGATAGGTAAACAGAATTCTGGACTGGGTAAACAATCGTTCCAGCATTGTGTATTCGCGTGAAAGATAGCCGATTAGAATCGTGTCCAGTCTGGAGGCCAGATACGTGGCAAGTAAAAGCAGCGGAACCACGGCAAGGATATAGATAAAAATCCGCAGTTGAATAGAGCGCGGCTGACCGGAAAACAACGTAGCCTCGATAATCAGGATCATTAATGCCAGCAGGATGCCATTCTCCTTGCTCAAGATAGCAAGGACCATGCAGAGACCGACGACCAGACCGGAAACGACCGGGCGCCAGATTCCGTTTGAACCAGCTATGGAGTTCCGGTTATATAAATAAAAAGTTAGCCCGAGTAGCAGAAACAATGTCGATAACTCGGTCATGCGCTGAATGACATACAAGGTTGTCGACAGGTGCAATGGATGCAGTAACCAGACTGCCGCTACCAGCAGGCTGATCAGAGTGGCTT
>JBHIXH010000044.1:0-225 GCA_041984885.1 Gammaproteobacteria bacterium | reverse complement strand
CAAACAGCGCGATAAAATAAACCAGTACGCCATTGCCCAGGTGGATCATGAGATTAACCAGCTTGAAAGCGAATGGCGAATCCGGCCATGCAGTGTGTTGCAGGGCAAACGTCAGGTAGGCCAGCGGACGGCCCGGCGGGGGTCCAACACTACCAAAGATAAAGTTTATAAAGCCATCCTGGGCAATATATTCCAGCGGTGACAAGCGGGGGAAATCATCGAGAA
>JBHIXH010000043.1:11963-19434 GCA_041984885.1 Gammaproteobacteria bacterium | reverse complement strand
GAAGATTGTATCGATTTGCGAGGATGCCAATATTGCGATCAGAACGTTGCCACCGATTACCGGGTCGCTGCAAAACCAGGACCCGCTCAATCAATTGAGAGAGGTGTCGATCGAGGACTTGCTGAGTCGGGAAAAAGTCGAGTTGGACTGGAAAGAGTTACAAAGTGGTATTGCCAACCAAAATGTCCTGGTCAGTGGTGGTGGTGGTTCGATTGGCGCCGAACTTTGTCAGCAAATATCCCGACTCGGGCCAAAGTCGCTGACGATCTATGAGCGCAGTGAATTCAACCTGTATCGAACCAGGCAACAGATCAACAAGCTTTGGCCCGCGATTGAATGCCATGCAGTTCTGGGTGACGTGTGCGATCACGAAAAAGTCATGCAGACATTTACTGAGTACAAACCGGATATTGTGTTCCATGCAGCGGCGTATAAACACGTACCGATACTTGAACAGCAACCGCGCACCCGGATAATGGCCGACGTTGCCGCCAGACAGCAGTGCAAAAAGTTTGTTTTGATCTCGACTGACAAGGCAGTCAACCCGACAAATAATCTGGGTTATACCAAACGACTGGCAGAGCTTTATTGCGAGTATATGGCATCTCAATCCGGTACGGCCTTTATCACGGTTCGTTTTGGCAATGTACTTGACTCGGATGGCAGCGTCGTCCCGTTGTTTCGCGAGCAGATCCGGGATGGTGGTCCCGTGACCGTCACGCATCCTGAAGTCACACGCTATTTCATGACCATACCCGAGGCCACGCAGCTGATCCTGCAAGCCTCGTCAATGGGAAAGGGCGGCGAAATATTCGTACTTGATATGGGGCAGCCGGTGAAAATCAGTTATCTGGCGGAGCAAATGATCCGGCTCTCGGGTTTTGCCCCCGAGACTGATATTAAAATTGAATATATCGGTCTCCGCCCCGGAGAAAAAATGTACGAGGAGTTATTCTACGCAAGCGAAAACGAAGAAAAGACCACGCATAAAAAAATAAAACTCGCACGACATAAAAAAATTAAATGGAGCCAGTTCTCTTCAAAGTTTGATTCACTGGTGAATTCGTGTGAAAAATTCGAGGAAGAAAAAATACAATCACTCATCAGGGAACTGATTCCTGAAATCAAGGAGAGAAAAGAAAACATCGTTTCAATTAACAAGGTAAAACATGAGTCGTAAAATCAGAAAGGCAGTATTTCCCGTTGCGGGGCTTGGCACCCGTTTTCTCCCGGCCACCAAGGCCAGCCCGAAAGAAATGTTACCCATCGTGGATAAACCGCTAATTCAATACGCGGTAGAAGAGGCCATTGCAGCCGGTATTACCGATATGATTTTTGTTACAGGACGAACCAAGAACGCGATAGCGGATCATTTTGACAAGGCCTACGAACTTGAAAATGAGCTGGAGAAAAAACAGAAAACCATCATGTTGGACATAGTACAGAGTATTATTCCTGACAACGTGAATTGTATTTACATCCGACAGTCCGAGGCTCTGGGACTGGGGCATGCGGTACTGTGTGCGTTGCCGGCTGTTGGTAATGAACCGTTTGCCGTGTCGCTTGCCGATGACCTGATAGAAGATGGCAGTCGCGGTTGCCTGAAACAAATGGTCGAAGTCTACGAGGAAAAGCAGGGCAGTGTGCTGGCGGTAATGCAGGTACCAAAACAGGAAACTAATAAATACGGCATCGTCAGTTCGAATAAAATTTCAGACAGACTGGAAGCCGTCACCGGCATAGTCGAGAAACCCGATCCGGACAAGGCCCCGACCACACTCGCCGTAGTTGGCCGTTATGTGTTGACGCCACAAATTTTTACCGAGATTAAACAGACAAAACGCGGGGCCGGGAACGAAATTCAATTAACCGATGCGATCGAATCATTACTGACCAAGGAAGAGGTATACGCCTATGAGTTTGCAGGCAAACGCTATGACTGTGGTTCGAAGATCGGTTATTTGCAGGCGACCGTCGAATACGGCCTGAAGCATCCGGAACTGCAGAGCGATTTTTCTGCTTACCTGAAACAACTGGAAGTATAAAAGATGGCTCCCCGGGACGGGCTCGAACCGCCGACCTAGTGATTAACAGTCACCCGCTCTACCGACTGAGCTACCGGGGAATAGATTTGTTCTAACTTACCACGAGTTCCCACCCGTCCATGGTGGGGGCTACCAGCCTCGCCTTCCATGGGCTCGGCGTTCGCCGGGCAAAAGACATGTTAAATGTCTTTTGCTTTCTCCGGCTCACCCAACTGAGCTACCGGGGAATAGATAAGTCCTTGATTTACAACTGCCTGTATTCAGGCAGGCCGCTAGTCTACTGATGCGGCAGAATCCGGTCAACACAGTTATTTCAATGCGGCATCCAGCCGATTCATCGCTTCTTCCAGCACTTCCATACTCGTGGCAAACGAGATCCGCATACAGCCAGGTGCACCAAATGCAGACCCTGGCACCAGGGCCACCCCCGCTTCTTCCAGCAGCTTGCTTGCCAGTTCTATATCGGTTTTTACGTCTTTTCTCGTTTTTAATAGTTCGTTGAAATCAGGAAAGATGTAAAACGTGCCATCCGCGGCCGCGCAATCCACACCACTCATCTTCTGAAGCCGCTCCAGCACAAAGTCATGTCGCTGTTTGAATATCTTCGTGCTTTCCTTGATGTAATCCTGACTGCCTTCCAGCGCTGCCTGAGCGGCAACTTGCGCGATTGACGTCGGATTCGATGTGCTTTGTGACTGGATTTTTTTCATTGCATCGACGACGTTTTTCGGACCGCCAACGTAACCAATGCGCCAGCCAGTCATGGAATAGGCCTTGGACACACCGTTGATTACCACCGTGCGATCCGCCAGTTCCGGGCAGGCATTCACAATGTTGATAAATTTTTTCTGCCCCCAGAGGATATGCTCATAAATATCATCAGTCGCAATGACGACATCCGGGTATTCCAGTAACACTTCTGCCAGGTCTTGCAGTTCTTTTTTTGTGTAACACACCCCGGTCGGATTTGACGGGGAATTCAGGATCAGCAGGCGAGTTTTGTCAGTGATGGCACCTTTCAGTTGTTCCTTGCTGATTTTAAAGTTCTGGTCCAGTCCGGTTTTGATGATGACTGAATCGGCCCCCGCCAGTCGGGCCATGTCGGGGTACGACACCCAGTACGGTGCCGGGATAATCACCTCGTCGTCGTCGTTTAATAATGCCTGCATCAGGTTATAAATGCTGTGCTTGGCGCCGCAAGACACCAGGATCTGCGCCGGGTCGTATTCCAGGTTGTTTTCTTTTTTAAACTTTTTAATGATCGCGTTTTTCAGTTCAGGCGTACCATCCACGGCGGTGTATTTGGTGAAGCCACTGTTCAACGCTTCCGCTGCGGCCTGTTTGATGTGTTCCGGCGTATCGAAATCCGGTTCGCCGGCGCCGAGGCTGACAATATCCTTGCCCTGGGCGCGCAGTTCCGCGGCCTTGGCGGTGACAGCGAGTGTCGGTGAGGGTTTAACATTTTTAGCGCGATTTGACAGACGTATTTCCAATTCTGGCTCCTTTGCCCGTTGGTTCGGTGTATTCGAAAGGGGGTGTAGAATACTGCAATTGTATGAAGCAAAAAACAGTCATGTCGAAACAATTTCAACTGGTTTCTGAATATTCGCCTGCCGGCGATCAGCCGATGGCGATCGAGGGATTGATTAACGGGCTGAACGATGGCCTGGCCCGCCAGGTTCTGCTTGGAGTGACCGGTTCGGGTAAAACCTATTCCATTGCGAATGTCATTGAATCGGTGCAACGGCCGGCGATGATACTGGCACCCAACAAGACACTGGCAGCGCAACTGTACGGTGAGATGCGCGAGTTTTTTCCGAATAACGCGGTCGAGTATTTTGTTTCTTACTACGACTACTATCAGCCCGAGGCCTATGTGCCTGCCTCCGACACCTATATCGAAAAAGATGCGTCTATTAATGAGCATATCGAGCAGATGCGTCTGTCTGCGACAAAAGCGATTCTGGAAAGACGCGATACGATCATCGTCGCCACCGTGTCGGCGATATATGGTCTTGGCGATCCAAAGTCATACCTGAAAATGGTGTTGCATCTTGATCGCGGCGATCAGATCGATCAACGCAACCTGTTGCGACGGCTCGCCGAGATGCAATACACGCGCAATGAAATCGAACTGCATCGAGGCACATACCGGGTCAGGGGGGATGTCATTGATATCTACCCGGCCGAATCCGACGGCGAGGCGCTGCGCGTGGAGCTGTTTGACGATGAACTGGAAAGCCTGAACTGGTTCGATCCATTGACCGGTGAAGTATTGCGGCCGGTTCCCCGCGCGACAATTCACCCGAAAACCCACTATGTCACCGAGCGCCAGATCTTACTGGATGCGGTGGACTCGATACGCGTTGAACTGGCCGAGCGACTGGCGCAGCTAAAGGACCTGAACAAACTGGTCGAGGCACAACGGCTGGAACAACGCACACGTTTTGATATTGAAATGATCCTGGAGATTGGCTATTGCAGCGGCATCGAAAACTACTCGCGGTATTTGTCCGGGCGCAAGGCCGGTGAACCGCCGCCGACCTTGTTTGATTACCTGCCGGACGATGCCGTGCTTGTCATCGATGAGAGCCATGTGACCGTGCCGCAGCTCGGCGCTATGTATCGCGGCGATCGATCACGCAAGGAAAACCTGGTCGAGTACGGTTTCCGTCTGCCTTCGGCGCTGGATAACCGGCCATTACGATTTGATGAATTTGTCGAATTATCACCCCAGACGATCTATGTCTCGGCCACGCCGGGACCGTACGAGCGGGAACACGAGGACAACCTGGTTGAGCAGGTGGTGCGCCCGACAGGGCTGGTCGACCCGGAGGTCGAAGTACGGCCGGTGGCGTCCCAGGTCGATGATCTGCTATCCGAGATCAATCAGCGAGTCGAACTGGACGAACGTGTACTGGTAACCACGCTGACAAAACGCATGGCAGAGGATTTAACCGACTACCTGTCCGAACACGGGGTCCGCGTCCGTTACCTGCATTCCGATATTGATACTGTGGAGCGCGTCGAGATTATCCGGGACCTGCGACTCGGCGAGTTCGATGTGCTCGTCGGTATTAACCTGTTGCGTGAAGGGCTGGACATGCCGGAGGTCTCGCTCGTTGCTATTCTTGATGCCGATAAGGAAGGCTTTCTGCGTTCGGAAATTACCCTGATTCAAACCATCGGTCGCGCGGCACGCAACCTGAATGGCAAGGCGATTCTGTATGCCGACCGGATGACACATTCAATCGAACGGGCCATCGCCGAAACAGACCGACGCCGGAACAAACAGTCTGAATTCAACGAGAAACACAACATCACAGCAAAAGGCATTAAAAAAGCCGTCAGTGACATTATGGACGGGGCACATGCGACGGTTCGGGGAAAACGCCACAAACAGTCGAAAGTGGCTGAACCGGCTGCCGAGTACCGGAGCCTACCGCCCGACCAGATGGCCAAGAAGATCAAACAACTGGAAGAAAAAATGTATCAACACGCCAGGGATCTCGAATTTGAGGATGCCGCCAGAATTCGCGATGAAATCCGCCGCATCAAGGAGATCGGCCTGGAACTGTTTGAAAGCCAATAGCACGTCAGCAGGCTTGTAAATTCAGCGTATCTGAGTATCCTATGCGGCCTTATTTTGGTGGCCTGATGGCTGCCAGAGGAAGAGAAACGACAGGCGCGTAGGTGAGCAGGATCCAGGAAAAGACATTTAACATGTCTTTTCCCCTGCGAACGGCTTGTACAGGATGTACAAGCCTGTGTCACTTAGTGAGGCCTGGACGGCCGAGCTTAGTGACCGCGGAAAAAGTTGGTCAGTCGGCCAAAATTTATTAATAGTTAAACGACAGGCGCGTAGCTCAGCTGGTTAGAGCACCACCTTGACATGGTGGGGGTCGTTGGTTCGAGTCCAATCGCGCCTACCAATTTTCAGCTGATAGTCATTAATTTATCGCTATTAGTGCAGTAACAGGTTTTTGACTTATAGCCAGACTACAGGCTTATAGTTTTACCTAACACGTGACCTTTTGTGGGGGCCACCACTGGAGAGACTGTATGCCAACGATTACCCTGCCAGACGGCAGCCAGCGAAGTTTCGATAATCCTGTCACCATTCTGCAAGTCGCCGAAGACATCGGTCCCGGTCTGGCCAAAGCCACGATCGCCGGCTACATCAACGATGAATTGCACGATGCCTGTGAAGTTATCAACGATGATGCCGACTTGCGCATCATTACCAACA
Source organism: Gammaproteobacteria bacterium (assembly GCA_041984885.1). Classification (GTDB taxonomy): domain Bacteria; phylum Pseudomonadota; class Gammaproteobacteria; order Eutrophobiales; family Eutrophobiaceae; genus UBA4486. The sequence continues at coordinate 13,140 of JBHIXH010000043.1, read as the reverse complement.
AGGATGATGAAGGCATCGAAATTGTACGTCACTCGTTTGCCCACCTGATGGGGCATGCCGTCAAGCAATTGTTCCCGGATGCAAAGATGGCGATTGGCCCCGTTATAGACAACGGCTTTTATTACGACATTGAAACCGAAACCCCGTTTACACCGGAAGATGTCGCGGCGATTGAAAAACGCATGAACGAGTTAATCAACAAGGATTACGACGTCGTACGCGAAGTGGTGTCACGCGACAAGGCCATGCAAACGTTTAAAGAAAGGGATGAGCCCTACAAGCAGGAGATCGTCAGCGAGATACCGGACGATGAGATCATCAAGCTGTATTACCATGAGGAATACACCGACATGTGTCGTGGTCCGCATGTGCCAAACACGCGCCACCTGCGGTTTTTTAAATTAACAAAACTGGCCGGTGCCTATTGGCGTGGTGATTCGAACAACAAGATGTTGCAGCGGATCTACGGAACTGCCTGGGCAACGAAGAAGGAATTAAAGCAATACCTGCATCGCATTGAAGAGGCGGAAAAACGCGATCATCGAAAACTCGGTCGAAAACAGGACCTGTTCCATTTCCAGGAAGAGGCGCCGGGCATGGTGTTCTGGCATCCGAAAGGCTGGGCACTGTACAAGGTGATTCGTGACTACGTCAGCGGCAAGATGCGCGCGAACGGTTACCAGGAGATCCATACCCCGCAGATGGCCGATCGCAGTCTGTGGGAACGTTCCGGTCACTGGGACAAGTTCCAGGACGACATGTTTACGACGAGTTCTGAAAACCGTGAATACGCGATTAAGCCGATGAACTGTCCGTGTCATATCCAGGTGTTTAACCAGGGACTGAAAAGCTATCGTGACCTGCCGCTGCGACTGGCCGAGTTTGGTTCCTGCACCCGAAATGAGGCGTCCGGTACGTTACATGGCCTGATGCGCGCGCGCTATTTCACGCAGGACGATGCGCATATTTTCTGTACCGAGGATCAGATCCAGCAGGAAGTCTCCAATTTCATTGACCTGTTGTTTGAGGTCTACAAGGATTTTGGCTTTGAGCAGGTCATCATCAAGTTATCGACCCGACCGGAACAGCGCGTCGGCAGCGACGAAATCTGGGACAAGGCCGAGCAGGCGCTTGAAGTCGCGTTAAATGACAAGGGACTGGAATGGGCATTACAGCC
>JBHIXH010000043.1:0-11953 GCA_041984885.1 Gammaproteobacteria bacterium | reverse complement strand
GTTCTACGGGCCGAAGATCGAGTTCTCGTTGAAAGACTGCCTGGAACGGGTCTGGCAATGTGGCACGATCCAGGTCGATTTTTCGATGCCGGATCGCCTCGACGCGACGTATATCGACGAGCACAGCCAGAAACAGGTGCCGGTCATGCTGCATCGGGCGATTCTCGGCTCAATGGAGCGTTTTATCGGTATTTTGATCGAGGAAAATGCCGGCGCCTTGCCGGTCTGGCTGGCCCCGATTCAGGTTGTCGTCATCTCGATCAGTGAAAACCACGCCGATTATGCAGAAAAAGTCGTGGAAAGCCTGAAAAATCAAGGATTCAGGGCAGAATCTGACTTGAGAAATGAAACGATCGGCCTTAAAATCCGCGAGCACGCGATGCAGCGCATCCCGTACCAACTGGTAGTCGGTGCGCGCGAGCAGGAAAATAACACCGTGGCCGTCAGGACCCGCAGCGGTGAAGACCTTGGGGCAATGTCAAAGCAGGCTTTCTCGGAACTCATCCAGACAGAAATAGCGGCACGCGGTCGTCGTCAATAAACCGGAGGAAAATTATTACCGCAGACAAGCAGACTCGCCTGAATGAACAGATCAACGTGGATCAGGTTCGTTTAATAGGCGCAGAGGGTGAACAGGTAGGCATAATCCCGCTACAACAGGCACTGGACATAGCAGAGGAATCCGAACTCGATCTGGTAGAAATCGTACCTAACGCAGAACCACCCGTTTGTCGGGTGATGGATTACGGTAAGTATCTGTTTGACCTGAACAAGAAGAAACATGCGGCGAAGAAAAAGCAGAAACAGATCCAGGTAAAGGAAGTCAAGTTTCGTCCGGGTACAGAAGAGGGCGACTATCAGGTCAAACTGAAAAATCTGGTGAAGTTTCTCGGTAACGGCGACAAGGTGAAAGTGACATTACGGTTTCGTGGTCGTGAAATGGCGCACCAGGAACTGGGCAGCAAGATGTTGTCGCGTATTGAAGAGGATCTGGCTGAACTGGGCGCAGTCGAGCAGTATCCAAAAATGGAAGGCCGGCAAATGGTTATGGTGCTGGCACCAAAACGTTAAATAGACACAGTTATAGATAGAGATAAACAGGTACAGAGCAATGCCAAAAATGAAAACCAACCGTGGTGCAGCGAAACGCTTCAAGAAAAGTGCATCCGGTAAATTCCGCCATCGTCAGTCCTTTCGCAGTCACATACTGACGAAGAAAAGTACGAAGCGTAAACGCCAGTTGCGCGGTATCGTTGCCGTTCACGACAACGACCAGAAAGCGATTGCGCAGATGTTACCGAACAGTTGAGGAATAGATAGATGCCTAGAGTCAAACGAGGAGTCAACGCCCGCGCCCGCCATAAAAAGGTTATCGCGCAAGCCAAGGGTTACCAGGGCCGACGTAAAAACGTATTTCGTGTTGCCAAGCAAGCCGTCACCAAAGCCGGCCAGTATGCCTATCGCGACCGCCGCCAGCGCAAACGCCAGTTCCGTTCACTCTGGATCACGCGTATTAATGCGGCCGCACGTGAACATGGTTTGTCCTATAGTCAACTGATTAACGGCTTGAACAAGTCAGAGATCGATGTCGACCGTAAGTTACTGGCCGAACTGGCTGTAAACAATAATCAGGCTTTTGCTGAGCTGGTTAACGAGGCAAAACTTTCTCTCGCCAGCTAAGCGGTACTGAACATAAATCAGGAATCAGGCAGGGGAAAGTTCTACTTTCCCCTTTTTTGTTGTAAAAACGAATATGCAAGCACTCAACGAATTACTTGAATCGGCATTGAAATCAGTTGCAGGCAGTCACGATCTGCAGCAACTGGATCAGGTGCGCATCGAGTATCTCGGCAAAAAAGGCAGTTTGACCGACATGCTGAAACAGCTTGGGCAATTGCCGGCAGAAGAGCGCAAGGCCGCGGGTCAGGCGGTCAACCAGGCCAAACAGGCGTTGTCAGAATCTATCGAAGCCAGGAAGCGATCACTGCAACAGGCGGCGCTGGACGAAAAGTTAAAACAGGAAGTGATCGATGTGACCTTGCCGGGGCGAGGACAAAAACCCGGTGGCCTGCATCCGGTTACGATCACGATGAATCGTATCGCTGATTTATTTCAACAAACCGGTTTTGAAATTGCCGAGGGGCCGGAGGTTGAAGACGATTACCATAACTTCGAGGCATTAAACATTCCGCCTCATCATCCGGCGCGGGCGATGCACGACACGTTCTACTTTGCCGACAATACGCTGTTACGCACGCATACCTCATCGGTCCAAATACGCTATATGGAACAGAACAAACCGCCGTTTCGGTTTATCGCTCCGGGTCGCGTCTATCGTTGTGATTCCGATATGACGCATACACCGATGTTTCATCAGGTGGAAGGCCTGCTCGTGGATGAACAGGTGACGTTCGTGCAACTGAAAGGACTTTTGATCGAATTTTTACAGAAATTTTTTGAGAAGGACCTGAAAGTGCGTTTTCGGCCATCGTATTTTCCGTTTACCGAGCCCTCCGCCGAGGTCGATATACTCGGCGAACAAGGCTGGCTGGAAGTGCTCGGTTGCGGCATGGTGCATCCGAATGTACTGGAGAACGTGGGCATAGATAGCGATCGCTATACCGGGCTGGCATTTGGCATGGGTGTGGAACGGCTGGCGATGTTGCAATATGGCATTCGTGACCTGCGATCCTTTTTCGAGAACGATTTGAGGTTTTTGAAACAATTTAATTAGTCCATAGTGACTCGTAAATTGTGATTGGGGATTAGGTATTTTCCGTTCACTGTTCACCGGTCACCGTTAACCTGAGTAAAGCGAATGAAATTCAGTGAACAATGGCTGCGGGAACGGCTGCAAACGAACCTGGATAGCCAGGCCTTGCAGGAGCGTCTCACCATGTCTGGCCTGGAAGTCGACGGAGTGGAGCCGGCAGCGCCATCATTTTCCGGTGTCGTGGTCGCACGCGTCGAGAACATTGAATCGCATCCGGATGCCGATAAATTAAAAGTCTGCGAGGTAAATATTGGCGAGACAGAAAATCTGACCATTGTTTGTGGTGCTGCGAATGTTCAGCAAGGCAAGCATTATCCACTGGCAAAGGTTGGCGCGGTGCTACCGGGTGATTTCAGGATTAAGGCCTCAAAGCTGCGCGGGGTGAAATCGTATGGCATGCTGTGTTCCGCGAAAGAGATTGGCCTGGCCGAAGAAGCGGATGGATTGCTGCCTTTATCGCACACACTCGACGTCGGTACGGACATCCGCGAGGCATTACGACTGGATGACTCGATCATTGAACTATCGTTAACGCCGAATCGAGGTGATTGTCTCAGCATCAATGGTATCGCCAGGGATGCATCTGCACTCAGCGACGGAACCTTCACTGCAATGCAAATCGATGCCATACCCGCAAGCGTCGATTCACCGGTTCACATCGATATTCTTGCCAGCGAACATTGCCCCCGCTATGCCGGTCGCTACATTCAAGCTGTCAATGCAGATGTAGACACCCCGGTTTATATAAAGGAGCGTCTGCGGCGTTCCGGTGTCCGCAGTATTCATGTTCTCGTGGACATTACGAATTACGTCATGCTGGAACTGGGACAACCGATGCATGCGTTTGATGCCGATACCCTGAAAAACACTGTTTGTGTCCGGCTGGCGGAAGACCACGAAAAGGTTGTTTTACTCGATGGACAGGAATGCACGCTTTCTGCGGACACGCTGGTCATCGCCGATTCATCCAAACCGATTGCAATGGCAGGCATTATGGGCGGTAACGATACGGCCGTTTCGGCTTCAACCAAAAATGTCTTTCTTGAAAGCGCCTATTTCAATCCTCTTAGTATTATTGGTAAAGCCAGACAATACGGATTGCATACGGATTCGTCACATCGTTTTGAACGCGGCGTGGATTACACCCTGCAGGAACGGGCAATTGAAAGAGCGACACAATTAATCCTGGAAACTTGCGGCGGCCAGCCCGGACCGGTTCAACTGCAACAGGATGAGCGGCATATCCCGGTACGCCATCCCGTGAAACTGAAGCGTGACCGGATTAAACGCGTGCTGGGCATTGAACTGGAAGATGCACAGGTAGAACGGGTGTTCCAGGATCTGGATATGCAGGTTGAAAAGGACCCGGACGGCTGGCAAGTGACACCACCCGCGTTTCGATTCGATATTTCCATCGAAGTGGATCTGATCGAGGAACTGGCCCGGGTCGTCGGCTACGACAACATCGACGGCGTGGCCTCCGGCGCCGACATGGCAATGCATCCGCAGAACGATCACCAGCAATACATGCATGCGGCGCGCGAGGTTCTGATTCAACGCGGCTATCAGGAAGCGGTCGTCTACAGCTTTATCGACCCCGGGCTCCAGCAATTATTTCAACCGGAGTCGAGTGCGCTGGAACTGGCTAACCCCATCGCCTCGGACTTAGCCGTTATGCGTACCAGTTTACTGCCTGGACTGGTACAGACGGTGGCTTACAACCTGAACCGCCAGCAGGAGAGACCGCGTTTGTTTGAATCCGGCCTCGTGTTTCTACCGGCCGCAACGCTGCAGCAACGCTATTGCCTGGCCGGCGCCATCACCGGGGATATCGAACCGACCGGCTGGGACAACCAGAAGCGTCATGTTGATTTTTATGACATCAAGGCGGACGTCGAGGAATTATTAATGTTGGCAGGAATTCAGGATTCAGTTGAATTTCTGCCGGGTCATGTGTCTTTCCTGCATCCCGGAAAGTCGGCAGCGATAAAATCCGGTGAAATACAACTCGGCTGGGTAGGGGCATTACACCCATCGATTCAACAGCAACTGGAATTGACGACAACGGTGTATTTATTCGAGCTGGAAATTTCGTCGAAATTCTACGAAAAAATAATTAAATTCGACGAATTTTCACGATTTCCTTCAATAAAACGTGATATATCCGTGCTTGTTGATCAACGCGTGGCGGTAGCAGAAGCCTTTAATATCATTAGAAATTCGGCATCAGACTTGCTTTCAAACCTACAGTTGTTTGACGTATATCAGGGCGAAGGTATTGAAATTGGGAAAAAAAGTCTAACATTTGGCTTGACGTTTCAACAATCTTCGCGCACTCTTACAGACAGTGAAGTGGAATCTCTGGTTGGGGACATTCTCGGAGCACTTCATACACAACTCGGAGCGACACTGAGAGAATAATAACTATGGCGCTGACAAAGGCGGATATGGCAGAAAAGCTCTATGACGAGCTCGGCCTGAATAAACGTGAGGCGAAAGAGATCGTTGAGATGTTCTTCGAAGAGGTGCGCGCGGCACTTGAGTCTGGTAACCAGGTAAAATTATCCGGTTTCGGCAACTTCGATCTGCGAGACAAAAACCAGCGGCCGGGAAGAAATCCCAAAACCGGCGAGGAAATACCCATCACTGCCCGTCGTGTTGTCACCTTTCGTCCAGGCCAAAAATTAAAGGCAAGAGTAGAGGCATATGCTGGAAGCATCGAACAATCCTGATTTACCCGCAATCCCCGGTAAACGCTATTTCACCATCGGTGAGGTCAGTGATCTGTGTGCGGTCAAGCCACATGTTTTACGCTACTGGGAGCAGGAATTTCCACAATTAAAACCGCTGAAACGGCGTGGTAATCGTCGCTACTACCAGCGCCACGACGTCATTCTGATTCGTCAAATTCGCAGCCTGTTGTATGAGCAGGGTTTCACTATCGGCGGTGCGCGGCAGAGACTGAACGGCGAAGAGGCGAAAGATGACTCCAATCAAAGCCAGCAGATCATCAAACAACTGCGCAACGAACTGGAAGAAGTCCTCGACCTGTTGCGAAGGTAGAAGGTAATAGACAGCTACTAGCCACAAGCTATTAGCCATTTGTTGAAACCGGCTACCCGTCACATCTACCTTGTCCATTTATCAGGACAAATCCGATTGTTACGTATTTTCCCGTTCCAATCGATTCTCCTTGCGATACAATAGATTTTCTTTACAAATGGCTATTATCTTTTCGCTAATAGCAGTTATTTCGGGGCGTGGCGCAGTCTGGTAGCGCACTGCAATGGGGTTGCAGGGGTCGGAGGTTCAAATCCTCTCGCCCCGACCATAACAATGTTTTTAAGGAATATTCATTCTGTTATTAACGCAATATTGAAATCCAAACTTGATGATTTTTATGGTATTTCGTAAATCTGTTTATCCCTTGTTTATCAGTTTCCTTTTTGCCATCAACAGTGGCTGCTCTGCTACCGATGATCCAAAACTGGCATTTCAGCAGGGAGACTACAAACGCTCGTTTGAATTATGGAAGCCGATAGCCATGCAGGGTGATCCTGAAGCAGAAAATTATCTGGGAGTGCATTATTACGCCGGTCTCGGTGTTAAACGCGATCACCTCAAGGCGATCAAGTGGTATTCATCTGCCGCGGAAAAAGGCTATCCAAGTGCGCAACGTCACCTGGGCGATATGTATTATGGCGGGCATGGTATACAGAGAGACTTCTACAAGGCGTTTATCTGGTATTTTGCTGCTTCTCAACAGGGTAATGAAAATGCCAAGAGAAAGCTGGATTCGATTACCGGTGAAAACAAGCTGACGCCAAACCAGCAGATGCATGCAAAGATTGAGGCGAATAAATTTATCACGGACATCAAAAATCAATTCATCAGTCATGATACGTATATAGAAGACAAATAAATTTTTTTCCTGACAGGATTATCCCTAATTTCAATTTGAGTGGTGCAGTTATATGTGTGGAATAGTCGGGGCAGTCGCCCAGCGAGATGCAAGTCCAATTCTGCTTGAAGGCCTGAAAAGGCTGGAATACCGCGGTTATGATTCGGCCGGAGTTGCCGTTTTAAACCCGGATGCAAAACTGGAACGGACCCGGGTACTCGGCAAGGTAAAGAAACTGGAAGAAGAACTGGCTAAATCTCCTGCCACCGGCGGTACCGGTATCGCACATACACGCTGGGCAACTCACGGCAAACCGAGCACCAACAACGCGCATCCGCATATCTGTCGTGATCGGGTTGCACTGGTGCATAACGGTATAATCGAAAACCATGAATCCTTGCGTGAGCAGCAACAAAAAGAAGGTTTCGAATTTCAGTCAGAGACCGACTCGGAAGTCGTGGTCAACCTGGTTTATAAATCCATCGATGCTGGTAATGACCTGTTACACGCGGTTATGGAAACGGTCAAGGTCCTGGAAGGTGCATACGCTCTCGGCGTGATCTCAACGACTGAACCCGGCCGTTTGATCGCCGCTCGTCGTGGTAGTCCACTTGTTATTGGCCTGGGGCTGGCTGAAAATTTTATCGCATCGGATGTATTCGCGCTGTTGCCGGTGACCCAGCGTTTCATTTTTCTGCAGGATGGTGATGTTGCCGATATTACGCGTGACTCGATCAGCATCTACGATGCGAATGGTAATGCAGTCGATCGTCCTGTTTCCGTATCTGAATTAACCGCAGACACGGCCGACAAGTCCGGCTACCGGCATTACATGCTGAAAGAGATCTACACACAACCACAGGCGGTCGCGGATACACTTGAAGGCCGAATTCTAAATAGCCAGGTTTTACCCGATATCTTTGGCATGGGTTCGGATGAGATCTTCACCAGGGTGAAAAACGTACGCATCATCGCCTGTGGGACCAGTTACCATGCCGGGATGGTGGCAAAGTACTGGTGCGAGTCCCTGGCCGGATTATCATGCGATGTTGAGATTGCCAGTGAGTATCGATATCGGACCACGAACGTTCGACCTGATACCCTGTTTGTCACCATTTCCCAGTCCGGCGAAACGGCCGATACGCTGGCTGCACTTGAACTGGCCAAACAGTCCGGTTATCTGGCCACTCTCGCCATATGCAATGTTGCCGAAAGTTCACTGGTGCGCGGTTCGGATCTGGTATTCATGACTCGTGCCGGGCCGGAGATTGGCGTGGCGTCGACCAAAGCGTTCACTACCCAGCTGGTCGCCCTGTTATTGCTCGTATTGAGCCTGGCTCGACACAATCAGCTGGATGCTGAAAAGGAGACCGACATTATCAGGGAACTCGAGGGGCTGCCTGGCAAGATCAACAGTATTCTTGAGATGAACGATCAAATAGCCGAGCTGGCTGAGCAATTTTCCAACAAACACCACACGTTATTCCTCGGTCGTGGCACGATGTTACCGATTGCCATGGAAGGGGCGCTTAAATTAAAAGAAATTTCCTATATTCATGCCGAGGCCTACGCGGCCGGAGAGTTAAAACATGGCCCGCTCGCACTGGTTGATGATGAGATGCCGGTCGTGACCATTGCGCCCAATGACGTCCTGTTGGAAAAATTAAAATCCAATCTGCACGAGGTCAGGGCTCGCGGTGGCATTCTCTATGTATTTGCTGACAGTAGCGCGGAAGTAGATGGCGGTGATGGCGTGCAGGTGTTCAGAATGCTACCGGTCAGTGATGCGATTGCACCCATTGTCTATACGGTGCCGTTACAACTTTTTGCCTATCATGTGGCCGTGCTGAAAGGTGCAGATGTTGATCAGCCAAGGAACCTCGCAAAATCAGTCACAGTAGAATGAACCCGGTTACTGTATAGCAACAAATTCTAGTAAAATCCGGTTACAGGAACTCGACATGTAGCCGTGGATGGCCAGATAGATAATGACTGCAGCAGCGAAAAATAAAAAGATCCTTCTCGTCGATGACGACGCTGACATCCTTGCGCTGGTTTCGACCTGGCTGAAAAAAGAATCGTATGACGTTGTCACCTGTACTTCCGGTGAAGAGGCCATCACCCAGGTGGGCATTGTTCAGCCAGACCTGGTGATTACCGACCTGTTTATGGGTGGCATGGACGGCATGCAGCTACTGGCCGAGATACACCAGGATAATCCGCTATTACCTGTCATCATGCTCAGCGGCCAGGCGCAGATCCCGGATGCCGTGCGGGCCACACACCTGGGCAGTGCGGCGTTTTTGACCAAGCCTGTACAGAAAGAGGAATTGCTGGATCAGGTATTGAAGGCATTACGTCTGTCGGGCGATGCCTCGAATGATTATGACGTCGACAAAAAAATCATTTATCGCAGCAAGGAAATGGCGCGCCTGGTGGAGTTGGCCAAAATGGTTGCGGAAAATGATGTCACTGTTTTTATCAGCGGTGCGACCGGCACCGGCAAGGAGGTGTTTGCCCGTGTGATCCATGATGCCAGTGCTCGCAAGGACAATCCCTTCGTTGCCGTTAACTGCGGGGCAATCCCGGAACAATTACTCGAGTCTGAATTATTCGGTCATGAGAAAGGTGCGTTTACCGGGGCCAACACGAAGCACGAGGGACTGTTTCAGGCTGCCAGTGGCGGTACCATTTTTCTTGATGAGATTGGTGACATGCCGTTGTCACTACAGGTGAAATTGCTCAGGGTCTTGCAGGATTTACAGGTACGTCCGGTCGGCTCAACGAAATCCTATCCGATCGATGTCAGGGTTATCTCCGCGACGCACAGAAACCTGGAAGATGCAGTGAAAGAAGGGGATTTCCGTGAGGATCTGTATTACCGATTGAAGGTCGTACCGATTGCCATCCCGAATCTGGCCGAACGACGCGAGGATATACCGGTTCTTATCGAGCATTTTCTCACCAGCAGTGCCAAGCGACTGAAGCAGAAAAAGAAACGATTTGCCCCGGATGCAATGGAACAATTGCTGGCGGCAGCATGGCCGGGAAACATTCGACAGTTAATCAATGTTGTCGATCTGTGTATCACGCTTTGCAAGACGACGACAATCCCGGCGAGTTTGACCAAGTCTGCATTGCAGGACAAACCGGCACCAATGCAAACACTGAAGGAAGCCAAGTCGGCGTTTGAGCGTAACTATTTGATAAGCGTACTGCGCGTGACGGCCGGTCATGTTGCGAATGCAGCAAAGATTGCCGGCAGGAACCGAACCGAGTTTTATAAGTTATTAAATCAGCATAACATCGACCCGGTGCAGTTCAGAAATAAAACCGAAGAGGCCGGTGAAGAGGTATAAAATATAATAATAAAAACCGTTGAGGAGGAGGGTAAAGTAATGAGCGGTGATAAAATCAAAGTCAGTGTTGATCCGGACCTCGAGGATCTGATTCCCGGCTTTCTGGAAAATCGTGCAAACGATTGCAGCAAGCTTGAGGCAGCAGTGGCAGACAACGATCTTGCAACACTGCAATCACTCGGCCATAACCTGAAAGGGGTTGGTGGTGGCTATGGCTTTGAAACCATGTCTGAAATCGGTGCTGCGATCGAGACTGCTGCCAAAGAGAGTAATATTTCAGGTATCCCGCCATTGATTCAACAGTTGGCAGAGTACCTGGAAAACATCGAAGTCGTTTACGAGTAAGCCTGTTAGTTAACATTCATGGCCAGGCCCGAAAAAGAACACATTCCTATCTGGCTGATTTATACCGTTACTGTCGTATTCGGAATCGCTTTCAGCGTCACGATATTTTTTATTGTCTGGAACAATTCACTGAATGCAAAGCGTCAGGAATTTTTACTGGAGACGGTTAATGTGCGTGAGGCGGTGTTGCAAAAGATGCTGGCCGCGCAGGACAGCCTGCGACTAATTGCTGCGTCAGTAGAGTCGGATCAATCGGCACATACGGAAATTTTTGTCCGCCTGTCCAATATCGTTCGCGAGGAACATCCGTTAATTAGCTCCGTGGCAGTCGTTTCCCTTGATGATACCGGGCAGCCGGGATTCCAGGTCAGATTACTGAGTGCGAAAGAGTCATTTGATTTCGAGTCGGCATTCGCCGAGCTGTTAAAACACCCGTTATTGATAAAAAACAAAAGCCAGACTTCCGTAAGAAGTATGCGAATCATATCTGCAGCAGAACGGGATAAACCAGGCAAGCAAATCTGGCTGCTACTGCCACAGTCGGAATCTGCCACCGGAACGAGTGATAAAAATGATTTGATTTTATTATCAATGAACTCATTTGAACTGCTCGGACAAACTGCGTCGCGGAACACTATTTCAACTGCAATTTACAGTGATTCAGCCGGTTTGTTCGGCCGGCAGCTGCTCTATCAGGCGGATGCCGTCGAGACAGTTGAGGCCTGGAGAATCTCGACATTTTCCGAACAGATTAACGTGCAAAATTCCGACTATTCGTTGCGCTTTGAGTTTGAAAAACCGGTGTACTGGCACGAGATTGAACAGGGACTGATTATTACTTCGTTAATCATTGGTGCCGGTGTCACCCTGTTACTGGTTGCGCTGGTGCGAACACGTGATTTACAGGCGCGGGAATTACGCGAACGCAACATCGTCATCGAAAAACAGGTGGAGGAACAGACGAAAGAGCTCGCAATTGCGCGTGACAAGGCACTGGAAGCATCAAGGATGAAATCAGATTTTCTTGCAAGTATGAGTCATGAAATTCGTACACCGTTAAACGCAATCATTGGCATGTCAGAGTTACTGTCAGAGACGACCTTGTCGAATGAACAGAAAAAATACATCGATATTTTCAGAAAAGCCGGTGACACATTACTCAGCCTGGTAAATGACATTCTGGATCTGTCCAAAATTGAAGCGCACCAACTCGTGCTGGAAGAAATTTCGTTTGACCTGCGTGAAACCGTCGAGGAATCGGTGGACATCTATGCACTGAAAGCGGCCGAGAAACAGATTGAATTGATCGCCCGGATCAAACCAGGAACGCCAACACGTCGTGTCGGTGATCCAACCCGCCTGCGGCAAATTATTCTTAACCTGATCAGCAATGCCCTGAAATTTACGGAAAAAGGCGAGATCAGTGTCACAGTCGGGCCGGATGAAAATGGCGATGAGGATTACCTGCTGTTCCGGGTTACGGACACCGGTATTGGCATTCCGAAGGACAAGCTGGAACAAATCTTTGCCAGTTTTACCCAGGTGGATTCGTCAACAACCCGTAAGTATGGCGGT
>JBHIXH010000042.1:0-19885 GCA_041984885.1 Gammaproteobacteria bacterium | reverse complement strand
GATCCTCGGAATTAATTCATCTTTTGCCTGTTGCAGATCGATGTCTTCCTTTCTGCTCCAGTGCAATGGCAAATGTTCATGCCAGAAATAATTATCGAAATATAAATCGAGCAGGGTGCCATCCATGTCCAGCAAAACCGTATCGATGTTGTTCCAGTCAAGCTGCATGGAAAAATTCGGGCATTAAATAAATCATGCTTTTCCTATATGATGCGAAAAATTTTTATGGCGAAAGTTATGAGTTTTATTGTTGACCCATCCAGTTTGAAAAATATTGTCGATCAGATTATCGATTTATCTGTGTCTGCCGGTAATCGTATCATGGAAATTTACAATTCAGATTTTTCCGTTGAAGATAAACAGGATAAATCCCCGCTGACGGCGGCCGATATGGCCTCACACCAGACGATTGTAGAGGGCCTGGCCGGATTAACCGGCGAGATACCAATCCTGTCCGAGGAGTCTTCAAAAATAGACTGGGCAGAACGCAAAAACTGGCAGACATACTGGCTGGTCGACCCGCTGGATGGCACAAAGGAATTCATCAAAAAGAACGGTGAATTCACAGTCAATATTGCCTTGATCCACGACCAGCGACCGGTCCTTGGTGTCGTTTACGTGCCCGCAACGGAAACCGTCTACTTTGCAACAGAAGGACTCGGTGCCTTTAAAAAAGAGAATAATAATCAAACCGCGATTTCCACCCGAAAGACGATCGTGAATCAGTTCGCCGTTGCCGGCAGTCGTTCGCATGGCAGTGACGCCCAGCAAACGTTTATGCGCCGTCTTGGAGAAGCCGAAACGATGGCGATCGGCAGTTCGTTAAAATTTTGTCTTGTCGCTGCCGGCAAGGTGGATATTTATCCACGTTTCGGCCTGACATCAGAATGGGACACGGCGGCAGCGCAGTGCGTGGTTGAACAGGCTGGAGGCACGGTGACGACGCTGGATTTTCAACCGCTTCTTTACAACACGAAGGAGTCGTTATTGAACCCTCACTTTCTCGTTATCGGCGACACGGATTTTGACTGGCGCCCGTACCTGGCAGGATTAACGGAATAAATTGTACTGTCAGTAGTGCCGGTTTCTTTCCCAGTTCAGCGCACTTGAAACAATCACATCGAGATCATCATACCTGGGTTGCCAGTCCATTAACTGATGAATCTTTTGCGAGTTGGCGACCAGGCTCGGCGGGTCTCCGGCGCGGCGCGGCTCTTCTATCACCGTGATTGGTTGCTGCAATTGTTGATTCAGTTGTTCTACCACCTGTCTGACGCTGTAACCATGACCATAACCGCAATTGCATGTCGTTGAATCGCCACCGGCATCGAGATAATCGAGAGCCGCCAGGTGTGCGGAAGCCAGGTCGAGCACATGGATATAATCACGCACACCGGTACCATCAAATGTGTCGTAATCCGTACCAAAGATTTTCAGGTGATCGCGTTTACCGGTAGCGACTTCACAGGCAACCTTGATTAATAACGTTGCTTCCGGCGTCGATTGACCGATCCTGCCTTCCGGATCGCAACCAGCGACATTGAAATAACGTAATGCGACGTAACGCATATCTGTTACAGAACACAGGTCGTTTAACATCGTTTCCGACATCAGCTTTGACATTCCATACGGGTTGATCGGACTGGTCGGGGAGTTTTCAGTAATCGGTTCGTCCACGCCGGGAATACCATAGACAGCCGCGGTTGAAGAAAATATAAACTTTTTTACCCCGGCCTGCTGGCAGCATTGCAGCAGGTTGCGGGTATTACATGTATTGTTACCGTAATATTTAAGTGGATTGGCTACCGATTCCGGCACCACTGTGTGTGCGGCAAAATGCATGACGGCTTCGATAGCATTCTCTTGCAGAATCCTTTCAACCAGATCACGATCGCCGGTATTTCCAACAACCAGTTCTCCATGCAAAATTGCCTGTTCAAATCCCTTGCTTAAATCATCAAGAATAATCAGCTTATGTCCCTGCTCCCCAAGCAGTTTTACGACATGGCTGCCGATGTAGCCGGCACCACCGGTAATTAATAAATTCATAAGTTATCCATAATTGGTTAATTTCATTTGATTTTACAGTATACAGACCGATCCCGCTGTTAGTCATCCTAGGCCAACGGACAGGCATTTCATTGAATTGTCATAATTCTTCAGTAAAAGAGAAAATCCACATAACACAGCCTGTTAACCATGTCAGACAAAACCTATAACGTCTTATTTCTTTGTACCGGCAACTCGGCACGTAGCATCATTGCCGAGGCCTGTTTACAACGCTGGGGTATCGGTAAATTCAATGCGTATAGCGCGGGCAGCCAGCCAAAAGGCCGGTTACATCCGATGACAGTCAAGACCCTGCAAAAAAACAATTTCAACCCGGATGATTTTTCCAGCAAGTCCTGGGAGGAGTTTACCGGCGCAGACGCACCGGTTATGGATTTTGTCTTTACTGTCTGTGATAACGCGGCAAACGAAACCTGTCCTGTCTGGCCCGGTCAACCGATGACCGCGCATTGGGGTGTCATCGATCCGGCTGGCGATTTCGAATCTGAAGAGCGTCAATGGCGACAGTTTCAGATCGCCTACAGTGAACTGGATAACCGGATTAAGATTTTTACCTCTCTGCCTCTTGCCGGTCTGGACAAGCTGAGTATTCAGCAGAAGTTGAACGAGATAGGTAATTCCTGATCCAGACGATCTCCGAATTGTATTCCTGCCGGTTATCAGTTAGCGGACTTGCTATCTACCCAATAACTCGTGCAGGTTCTCCCAGCCTGCGTCCGGTTTGAACCGTTCACCATATTTTTCATTGTATTCGTGTAACAACGTATGTAATTCGCTGATGCCACGGTCCTCCAGGTAATGCAGTGGTCCACCACGGAATGGCGCAAAACCGGTACCGAAGATCATACCGGCATCGAGCAGACCGGCATTCTCGACGATACGCTCACGCAGACAGGCGACACACTCATTCAGCAGTCTCAGTACCAGCCGGTTCTCAATCTCCGCGCTATCCACTGAACAGTCGGCGTTGCCATCGTCACAAACCGGCATCTTGCCTTTATAACGATAAAAACCGCGCTTTGTCTTCACCCCGAGATGCCCGCTGTCTACCATTTCCTGCAGCTTATCCGGCACGGTCAGTGCAAATTCTGCGCATAAAATGTTGGCGACCGACAGGCAGATATCCAGGCCGACCGTGTCTGCCAGTTGAATCGGTCCCATCGGCATACCGAAGTGCTTCGCCGTGTCATCAATCACTTTCGCCGGAACACCCTCAGACAGCAACTCCACTGCCTCAAGCAGGTAAGGCAACAACACGCGGTTAACGAGAAAGCCGGCCTTGCTGGTTGTCGGTAACGGTAAACGCTCAATTGCATGAGAAAAGGCGATACCTTTTTGTATCTGCTCCTCGTCGGTAATCCGTGAGCTGACGACCTCGATCAATTGCATGCGCGCAACCGGATTAAAAAAATGCAGGCCGATTAACCGTGCGGGTGATTCAAGCTTGCTTGACAGGGTTTCAAGCGGGATCGAAGAGGTATTAGTTGCCAGTATGGCGTCCGGTTTTAATCGCGACTCAATATCTGCATACAACGCTGTTTTCGCTTCCAAGTTTTCGATGATCGCTTCAATCACTACATCTGCATGTTCAATACCGTGGCCCTTGTGATCCGGGATCAATCGATCCAGTGCGGCCTGACGCGCGTATTTATCCCGGATTTTTCTTGTAAACAGCGCATGTGCCCGTTGTATCGCCGGCGCTATGTATTTCGGATCACGATCCTGCAGCGTCACCCGCATGCCTTTCAGGGCACACCAGGCAGCAATATCTCCACCCATGATGCCGGCACCAATCACATGTACATGGTTAAATTCCGGTTGCACCCGCCGATGACCAGGATTTTTCAGTTTTTCCCGCAACAGGAAGACCCGGACCAGTCGCTTTGTTGTCGGGTGTTTGAATAATTGAACGATTGAGTCCATCTCTCCCTGCAACATGGCCTGTTCATCGTCGCCAGACTTTCGCCACAGGTTGATCAATGCGAAGGGGGCCGGATAGTGTTTCGCATTCACTTTTAACGCTGTTTTTCGCAACATCAACCTTGCCAGGCATTCCCTGCTAATTGCAAGATTGGCCAGATGGTTGAGTAACAGTGAACGCTTTTGCTTCGGCCGCTTCAATATGAAATGGCGGGCCACCGACTTGCTATGGCGATCCGGGATTGACTCATCAACGATGCCGAGCTGTTTCGCCTTGCGGGCATCGATCATTCGTCCGGTTAACATCAACGGTAATGCCTGCACCGGACCGATTAGCCGGGTCAGACGTACCGTACCGCCGAAGCCCGGATGAATACCAAGCATGACTTCCGGTAACCCGATACGGGTGTTGCCACGATCATTAATGACGATGCGATAATCACATGCCAGTGCCATTTCCAGACCACCGCCCAGACAATAACCATGGATGATCGCCAACGTCGTCAACGGCAACGACTCAATGCGGTTAAACATCGACTGTCCGCGCTCGATGGTTTCGCGTACTTTCGAATCGGTATCAATGCGGGCAAACGCCCGGATGTCTGCACCGGCAATAAACCCGGACTTCTTGTTCGACTGCAGTATCAGCCCTTTTGGCGGTTCCTGGCGAACCTTGTCCAGCGCCGCATCCAGCTCTTCAAACATCTGTTCAGTTAAAACATTGGCACTGCTATCCGGTTGATCAAACGTCAACCAGGCGATGTTATCTGCATCCAGCTGAACCTGGATATGCCTGGATTTAAAATAGTCCCCTGACTTAGCCATCGACTGTCACCAACATGGCGCCACCCTGACCACCGCCAATACATAACGATGCAATGCCATACTGCGTTTTCTGACTGAGTAATCGGTGCAGTACATGCAGAACGATTCGTGCGCCACTGGCCCCGACCGGGTGACCGAGACTGATACCGCCACCATTTGTATTCAGTTTTTCCAGATCGATCAGGCCGACCGGACTACGACGATGTAACTTGTCTCTACAGAAATTCCTGTCCGCCAACGCCTGCCGGCAGGCCAGTACCTGGGCCGCAAACGCTTCGTTGATTTCCCATTCATCGATTCGCGCCAGTGACAGTTTATGCTTGCCGAGTATCTGGTTGATCGCATACGCCGGGCCCAACCCCATTACCTCCGGTGCCAGCCCCGACCACTGGCAATCGACTATCCGGCCCAGCGGTGTCAGGTCATGATCCTTGACTGCCTGTTCACTCGCCAGCAGTAACCAGGCCGCACCGTCCGTCACTTGCGCGCTGTTACCTGCAGTGACAGCACCATAGCGTCGATCAAATACGGGTTTCAGCCTGGCCAGCGATACCAGGTCCGTGTCCGGCCTGACACCATCATCATGATCATAGTAATGACCATTCGCGTCATAGATCACTTCAATCTCGTTCAGCCTGCCATCCTGCTGTGCCGCGGACAGGCGTGCATGACTGTGCATGGCATACGTATCCATCTCCTCGCGCGATATAGCAAACTGACTGGCGACCAGTTCGGCGGTTTTACCCATGGATAAACCGACGACCGGATCCGTCAGGCCACGTAACAATGCCAATACCGGTTTTAGATGTTTCGGCCTGAACCGGCCAAGTGTTTTCAATTTTGCTGAAACGGATTTTGCCTGGTTCAACTGGCTTAACCACAGCACCATCGCATCATTAAACAGGACAGGTGACCGGCTCATCGCCTCGACACCACCGGCGAGAACGAGGTCCGAATAACCATTGGCGATGTTGCGTGCAGCGGAATCGACTGCCTGCATACCGGATGCGCAGTTACGCTGCACCGTCCAGGCCGGCACACTGTGACCACAACCAAGTCGCAGCGAGACCACCCGGGCAATATTGCATTCATCCGGCGAAGGCACGACACACCCGAGGATCACTTCATCCAGATCAGATGAACTGAATGCCTGCCTGAGCATGAGTGGTTGCGCTGATTGCAATGCCAGCTCCGCCGCGCTGAATACACCGGGCTGGCCGCGTGCGCGCAAAAATGGCGTGCGCGCACCATCGATAATGTATACCGGTTTTTTTCTACTCGCCCGGGTCATGTCTGCTACCACGGTATTCCTCGTTGGAAAAATCATCGACATTGATGATTTCCCGGAACAACACCTCACTTTGTTGCAACAACTCTGCTTCCTCGGCGGAAATTACCCGGTTTTCCACCGCGGTTTCCGCATCACGATCCGGTATTCGGCTGGCCTTGAACGCATGATTGATTTTTCGTTCAATCTCGATGACATCATTGACCAGACCAAAGGCCTTATTTAACTGGGCTAACGGTTCATCACTGTCGGCGGGTATATGGATACCGGCAACCAGTCGGTCACGAAATTCCGAAGGCACAAGCACTTGTTTGACGACGGCGTGATCGAGCGAGTCAGACGGTTGTTTGCAGTACCGGCCCAGAGGAAAACAGGTAGCACGTAACAACCAGCCTGCCCAGATGGGCAGATTGTCAGCCAGCGTAATCAGCGCCTCCTGTGTCTTCCAGGTCGTGTAACGTATGGCCCAGGCAAACACATAGCGATCATTTTTATCGTTATTTTTTTCAAAATAGTCCAGCGTCGCACTGGCCAGGTAGAGATAACTTAACGCGTCACCCAGCCTGGCCGACAACCGTTCCCTTTTCTTCAATTGACCACCAACCGATGCCAACGCCAGTTCCGTTGCCGTCGCCAGCGCTGATGACAACGCATTGATCTGCCGTTTGGCATGCCGCTTGCCGGTAAACAGGAACCCGGACAGACCGTATAGAAATGCCCGCGTGGAAACATTTAGCACATGCGAGACATGTTGGCATAGTGTGCTATCAAACGCTTCCAGCTCATCCTCTCCCTGCAACGACAATTCCACCTCGCGCATCAGGAAGGGATGACAACGCATGACACCCTGGCCGAATATCATCATGTTTCTGGTCAGGATGTTGGCGCCTTCTACCGTGATCGAGATCGGTATTGCCTGGTAGGTACGCATCAAATAATTTTTCGGTCCCAGCATAATCGCCTTGCCGCCATGCACATCCATCGCATCATTGATGACTTCCCGCATCATTTCGGTCAGGTGAAACTTGATTATCGCCGTAGCGACAGATGGGCACACCTCCGCATCCAGCATATTTAATGTCAACAAGCGGGAGGCGTTCATCAGATAGGTTTTACCGATGATGCGTGCCAACACTTCTTCAACTCCTTCAAACCTCGCCACCGGCATACGGAACTGTTTTCTGACCATGGCATAGGCGGTCGTGGTAAACACGGCCTGCTTGGCCGCGGCCACACTCAATGCCGGCAACGAGACCCCCCGGCCTTCCGATAAACATTCAACCAGCATGCTCCAGCCTTTACCGGCGTAGTCGACTCCACCAATGATCCAGTCAATCGGAATGAACACGTTGTCACCGGAGTTCGGCCCGTTTTGAAAAGGATTCGCTCCCGGCATGTGTCGTCTGCCGATATTGACACCGGCCGTACTGGTCGGAATCAATGCCAGCGTAATGCCAACGTCTTCGGCATCGCCGAGCAGGTGATCCGGATCGTATAACTTGAATGCCAGGCCAAGTAAGGTAGCCACCGGTGCCAGGGTGATATAACGTTTCGACCAGGTCAGGCGGATACCGAGCACGTCTTCTTTGCCTTCGAAACTGTCCCGGCAAACCACACCCTGATCGACGATACTCGTTGCATCGCTGCCGGCCACCGGTGACGTCAGGGCAAAACAGGGTATGTCTTCGCCGGAGACCAGCGTCGGTAAATAGCGTTGTTTTTGTGCTTCGGTTCCATATTTTATTAATAGCTGCCCGGGACCCAGTGAATTCGGCACCATCACAGTCACCGCCGCGGTGATCGAACGACTGGCGAGTTTGACTATCACTTCCGAGTGACACTCGGCAGAAAAACCCAGCCCGCCGAATTCTTTCGGTAATATCATGGCCAGGAAACGTTCCTGCTTTATGTACTCCCACACAGGTTCGGGCAGGTCATGCAACTCATGCGTGATCTGCCAGTCGTCCAGCATCCGGCACAGTTGTTCAACCGGCCCGGCAAGAAATTTTTGTTCTTCCGGGCTTAAATAGGAACGATACTGTGTCAGAGTTTCCCAGTCCGGCTTGCCACCGAGTAATTCGCTTTCCCAGGCAGTATCACCGGCATCCAGTGCCTCTTTTTCTGTCCGGGATATCGGCGGAATCTGCGCTTGCAAAAGATTTAACAGGGGCAAACTGATTTTTTTATAGCGTAGTGTGGTGTGCAACAGCATCAACTCCACTGCAGCGATGACTATCCATAGAACCAGCAAGAACAGCCAGTGGACAGGCTGCGTCATCGTGATGAGCATAGCCGATAACAACAAACCGGCCGACCAGGCATACCGGTTCAATGAAAATACACCAAACACCAGCACCACGCTGACAAGAATTAATAAAGAAATAATGATTGCGCTCATGATGCGGTTTCCGGCATTAATGCCTGTAACGGCTTGTCAGTTTCCTTGCCCTGAATTATCCGGAGTATCTGTTCCTGAATGTTTTCGATATTTTCATACAATATGCCATGCCGATGAGAATCCACGTCGATAATCCTGGCAGTCGCGTTCGTCAGTTTTTCCAGTAATAGCCTGGCACTGACCGGATTGATGACCGGATCGTGTATCGACTGAAACAGTACCGTTGGTGTGCGGATTTTATCCAGACAATTCAACAGGGCTTTATTCATTTTCGACAGTTCGGTTAATCCACTTAACGGGATCTTCTGGTAATTGATGCGGGGATGTTCCGATTTGTGATTCCGATACGGAATGACCCGGTCCAGTTGTTGTGAGCGACGCGTCACCCTGGAAACCCCGTTGATGATAGGCACCAGCATCAGTGATTTCTTTTTAAACTTGACCGGGGCATTGATCACAATTGTCGATATCAGTTTATCCGGTCCGGTGGCCGCATGGATCAGTGACAGACAACCACCGGTCGAGAATGCAATGACATGAATCTCGTCGACCAGCGATCCGAGTATCTCATAACCACTTCTGACCGACGCATACCAGTCCTGCCATGTCCGGCCACGCAGGTCTGCCGGTGACGTCCCATGGCCGGCCAACCTGGGGCAATAGACCGTGTAGCCGGCTTCATTCAGGCTTTTCGCAAACGGTTTGACTTCAGCCGGCGAAGCCAGAAAGCCGTGTACGAGCAGTACACCGGTTTTACCATGTACATCCTTATTCCCGTAAAGTAGCGGCCGGCCACTCTCAACTATTGTTTCGGTTGCGTTGATATGATCATACCTGGCCTTGCTGAAATAGTAGTGACACCACTCGTACTTCAACAACTCGTCTTCATGGCGATAACGGGCGATATCCGCTGCATCCATATGCTCGGCACGCGTAATGGCATCCTGAATGATTGACCGGGTTGCACGAATCGGGGCAATTTCATTCTGGTAAACCTGCGCGATGTTCTCCAGGCGAATATTATCCGGGTCGTAGTCATGCAGAATCTTTTCAGAAATCAGGATGTCATCATGCCTGCATTCAAGCAGGCCTTTGTCCTGTAACAGGCTTAACAGATTATTCACTTCATGGCAGCCGGAATGAACCAGGTTTTCATACATCTCCGGGTTTCTGATATTTCTGTGTAACTGCCCGGCATTTATCTTCTGCATCTGTTTAATCACGAGGTAGACCACCAGGTAAAGGTAATGGCGCGGTATCTCGGCTTTTCCTTTTTTCGCAAGCATGATCAATATGCTTGACGTCAACTGATAAAGATTGATTGTGACGTTTTCATATATCTGCCGCATGTATTCATCACGCAATTTTTCACTGTTTTTTTTGACCACGAAGCGAGCGGCTTTTTTTACTATCGGCCTTTGAATCGATTCCAGTGAAAAGAAGTCTTCTATCAAGCTGGTCTTGCTCGCCAGCCAGGCATAAAAGCGCCGTTGCCACCACGGCCAGAATTTTGCCACGGGAATACTTTCACCCAGGCGCATATCCATATCGGTATTTTTTAACAGTATGTTGGCCTCGATTAATAACTCCTCGTTGGCAACATCACCAAGGTCGGCCCCAAATTTATTGACCGCTTGATAGATAAAGTTGGTGTCTGTGTGTATAGGGCTGAATGTAATATTACCGGGGACGATTCGCGTCGTCCGATGTGCAGCAAAGATTAATTGATCAAGAGATTTCAGTTCCAGCAAACCCACCCAGTCTTCAAGTCGTGACCACTCGCCTTTTCTCTCGGCATCGCGAACTGCCCGTTTGAAGACAGCAACAGCAAGCGCAAGGACGGCGGCGCCGGTGTGCAGTTTTCTATACTCGTTCTTTTTCGGTGAATAAATCTGGTAATTGCCATCATCATCGACGACCGAGCGATTTTTTATCATGCCACCTTCAGGAAAGATGATGACTTTATGTCCTTTAATAATGTCAGCCACCAGGATCGACAACAGGTTTTCATAGTCATCGGGCAACACGCCGACGCGACCGAGAAAGCGGGAAAACTTTTCACTGCCCTGGAATATTTTATGCGTGGCAATGGCCCGGCAATAACAACCGGTTTCCTTGTGAATAAAATAATGCGGCAGGAATGTCTCGGTTCTGGCGAAATGATTAAACAGAAATATCTCGCCCTGTGTCAGTAATGAGGCATCGCCATGCAGTTTGACATTGATCCCGAGTATTTTCCGGAGACGACTGAACAGGCGAACGACCCTGTCGTAAGTTGGAGGATGTAATGTATATTCAAGCTGCATGTTTACCCGACCCTGATATTCCCATGGCATAACCCACGAACTACGCTACGGCAAACAATCAAACAATGCTAAACCTGCAAGTTATATGCCTGATTATAGAGATATATATAAGTACATTAGTTCTGGATTATTTTATTTACAGGTTCTGGTAAGCATAGGCCATTCCGCGGGTAATTTACTGATTTTACGTGCTTAATGTCCAATTGATGCATTGCGATGAGTAGTTAAATCGCCATAAAAAAATTCAGACCAAAATTTGCATGACTGATTGCCGGGAGTCAAAGTCCATGTACGTAGCGAGGTTATAAATTAATGTTAAATCAATTCAGAAAATTCCTTCGCTTTGATAAAAACGTGTGCGCTCGCTGCCATTAAGCGAGCATGATTTTTCGGCCTGACAATGAACACAGTTCGCTATTGTCAGTACCAGTCGTGGTGATAACCGTAATGAAACCGTGAAAACGGTCGTCGATGATAGCTGTAGGGATAGTAGTACGGATAATAGTAAGGTCGGTAATGATAAAGCCAGTGATAGTCGTGAACCATCTGTGCTTCCGGCCAGAGATAATATTCTTGTACATGAATGAGCGGATAGTGATACGGATACTCATCAATCAGTCTGACCAGGCCGGTCTCAACCTTGCCGGAGATCGTGATGTAACGGTCTTTCGCGTACTGCTCGGCGTCGAGATAGCCGTCAATGCGGGCGATAAAGCGACCGGCATAATCGCGATTATGGATCGGTCGACCGAAACTGTTCAGCGGGTTCGCCAGGATCTCTATCCAGGTTGAATCCTCCCGGTTTTCGACGGCGACAATCTTGCCGCCCCAGCGCACGATCTCATCCTGATAGACCGGGATTTCCTGTTTGACCTGTGCATATTGCAAGTCACGTTCTGGCGGGGATTGAATAGTCACCGGTAAATGGCTGTTGCACCCGGCAAGAGTCAGGAACAATGTACCACCGAGCAAACGAGTCAGGGTCATGGATCAGTACCGAAATTGACGCTGTCTCCATTCAGACCCGTACCATCCTGCTTGGTTCGGGACACCGGACGGATTCCGACCCGGTTTCCGCAACGTATCTGCTGCTGTTGTCCGGCCAGTGGGCCTGTTTCTCGCCGTGCTTTCGCTATATATAAGGTATGTGATTACGGCGTCGATGGTGCCGGCTTGATACGGATCAGTTTGCCGTCCTGTTCATCGGTAATAATGTACAACAAACCATCTAGCCCCTGCTTCACGTCACGTATGCGACCGACCGTACCGTTAATCAGACGTTCTTCGCTGACGACCTTGTTGTCTTTAATCTCGAGACGTGCCAGTGCGCCATACCGCAGGGAACTGACAAAGGCATTATGTTTCCAGCCAGGAAACCTGTCGCCGGTATAAAACAACAGGCCCGACGTGGCGATGGACGGGACCCAGTAATGCACTGGCTGTTCCATACCCGGCTTCGCGGTACCCTCACCAATCGATGTGCCGATGCCATAGTTCTTGCCATACGTGATGACGGGCCAGCCATAATTGATGCCGGCCTGCATGCGGTTTAACTCGTCACCGCCTTGTGGTCCATGTTCCACTGTCCAGACTTCACGGGTAACCGGGTGAATATCTATGCCCTGCATGTTGCGATTGCCGTACGTGTAAATTTCCGGTTGACTGCCAGCCTTACCTATAAACGGATTATCATCCGGTATCGTGCCATCCGGTTTAATGCGAATTAATGAGCCGGCATGATCATCAAGGTTTTGCGCGCGCGGTCTGTCGCCCCTGTCACCGGTCGTGATAAACAGGTTGCCATCATCCGCCTGTACCAGGCGTGAACCAAAATGGTGACCGGAACCGGTCTTCGGCAACAACGTAAATATAATTTTCTGATCGACGAGTTGGTTGTCAACGAATCGGGCGCTGATCACCTCCGTGCCGGTACGGTCGTCGGCATTTGAATAGCTGAGGTAGATACGTTCGTTATTGGCAAAATCGGCATCGAGTGCAATGTCCAGCAGTCCGCCCTGGCCGTCCGGGTTCACCGCCGGAACCCCCGCAATCGGCTCCGATTGCAACTGTCCGTCTTTTATTATCCTGAGTTGACCGGCTTTCTCTGTGACCAGAATTCGCCCATCCGGCAGGAATTCTAATGACCATGGGCGCTGCAAACCGCTCACAACCGTTTCCAGCTCAATTGCCTGATCCGCTGGTGATGGCATTTTTTCCGCGCAAGCGGATTGACTCGCCAGCAAGACCAGAAACAGATTAATCAATATCGTTTTCATATTCAGCCTTAAATACTCTCTCGGTGATTCAATTACAATAACATCTGTACTGTTAAACCACTATTTTACTTTTAATGAATTTCCTGTACTAAAGTGAGTCCTTGATTTTTTTATCAAGTTCACTTTCCTTTATATCCATTCCTTCTCTTTCTTTCTTGCCCTCCTCATGCCAGTCCTTGAACCGGTTCCACATACTTTTCTTTTCACCGGTTTCTGCTATCTCGGATTCTGTATTATTGGTATCTGCCGTCGTTAACTCTGATTCAGACGTTTGCGATGGTCGAGATTCTTTACTTGTGGTAGCCAATTCCTCTTGTTTGTTTTTCAGGGCTTGCTTTGCTGCAGCAATCTCATCGTTCTCCGGTACAATTACCAATGCCTTTTTGATATAGGATTCCGCCTGGTCCAGCTGATTTTTGCGAATAGCCGAATAGGCTAATTGAACGTACCTGGAGGCCACAGCACGAATTCCCTTCTCGGCCTGTTCATTACCTGGATCCAGTTTTAGTACAGCCAGAAATTTATCAAAGGCATTTTCATTCTTCGGACTGGTTAGCCGCAACGCCTTGAGATCTTCATCAGCCGCAGCTAATAATTGTGTTACCTGATCGACTTCCCCGTTATTCCTTTCAACCATCTCACTGTTGTCTGTCGTCTCCGGGTGATCAAGCTGCAGCCCTTCTGCTTCCGTCACGATTGATGTCTCTGCTGCATCAGTAGTTCCAGACTCGTCTCCAGAGAACGATTGCACTGGCACGCCATCATTTGAGTCTTGACTGAAATAGCTGTTAATACCGACTATGCAGATTACCGAAATAATAACGACGGCGACAAAATACTGCAGAATACCAAATGAAGATTTCGGTTTATCCAGTTTAACTGTCTTTATGGTTTCTTCTTCTTTTTTTATTGTTGCCTCTTCATTTTCAGTTTCGGTTTCACTCTGGTTCTGAACATTTATCTGCTGCAAATCAATTCTTTCTGTTTCACCTTCCGGGTCCAGTATTGTGACGTTCGCATTTTCTGAAAAATTAAAAATCTTCCTCCATTCAGGTATGGTCTGTGGACGATCATCTGCCTTGAAAGCCAGGCCAATATCAACGGCCTTGAGAAATGTGTTTGTGTATTCTCCCTTGAATTTTTCTGACAGGAAAATCAATGGATCCTTGCCTTCATGAATGATCGACTCGTTACGATCGATTGCCGACACCGGCATAAGCCCGGTTATCGACTTGTAAACCGTGGCAGACATGCCATATATATCTGTCCACGGCCCCTGACGTTCACTTCTAGAGCCATATTGTTCGATAGGAGCATATCCAGGTGAAACCAGTGTGGTCAGAGTTTCTTCTTCGCTATTACTTTCATTACTTTGCTGTCGATTTCTTGTCTGTCTGGCAGAGCCAAAATCCAGCAACACGGGTGTTTGATCCTGACGAATAAAAATATTTCCTGGCTTGACATCTCTATGCACAAAACCTTTTTTATGCATCAACTCGAGTCCACTCATTAACGGGATCAATAGATTTATAATCTGCTTCTCGTTGATTTTTTTCTGTCGCTTCAGGATTTGCTGCAGACTCTGACCTACCTCATAGTTCATCACCATGTAGGCAGTGCCGTTCATTTCAAAGACATTAAATACCCGCACCAGATTCGGATGTTCAAACTTGGTTAATGTCCTTGCTTCGCTGATAAAGCGTTTTAATCCCCACTCGAAATCTTCTTTTGTGTCTGCAGATATTGGCCTGACACTTTTATCATCCAGGCGTGTTGCAAATTGACCGGGCATGTATTCCTTGATTGCCACCTCGCGTTCAAGATTGATATCGTGAGCAAGGTAGGTAATTCCAAACGCCCCCTGCCCGAGTACCTTTTTTATTTGATACCAGTGCAGTTCGTATCCGGACTCGAGTGTGCTCAGCGGGTTCCTGGAGTTCATTAATTATAGATTAGGTTAAAAGCAGCCAGACTTGATATTTTATTCCTATTTCCGGTAAATGTGGAAAACTTCACTGAATAAAAAACCCCCGGCTGGCGGGGGTTTCAACAGAAGTATTAGCATCTGCCTTTTTTGGCCTGTCCCGGCGGACAAAAGTGACCATGCCCGTGTTTTGAATAGTGGCGATGACTATCGTAATGGGTCTCATGACGGTCACGGTAACCGTCTTCGTATTCACTTGTATTAATCGCCGTGCCAGCAGCCGCTCCTACACCGGCACCAATAATCGCGCCATCACGACCACCGATAACCGCACCGATTGTGCCGCCTACAGCGCCACCAACGGCACCACCAACGGCAGAATCCAGTACCAGATCATCGGCGATAGCACCACTACTCATCGTTAACATGGTAGATAGAGTAAAAATCTTAAACTTGTTTTTCAAGTTACTCGTCCTCCTTCAGTCTTGCTTGAGGCTGGGAGTGGTATGTTGCAAATTAATTCGATCATCATCATGCTCACTTGTCCTGACTGTGAAACAGTTCCATATCGAAGTGTTAATTCCATGAACTCTGTCAAAACCTGGCAATTCAAGTAAGCATGTAAAATCTTGCGACATACGGATATGATAAACCTGTCACAAAAACACAAAACTTGCAGACTACGAGATAGATAACGAGGATTATGACGGGCACAAGATTCATTATTGGCGCTGCAGAAGGCCAGTTAATTACCCAACTACTCAGGCTGAGTAACCGCCATGGCTTGATCGCCGGGGCTACCGGCACGGGCAAAACCGTGACATTACAGATTCTTGCCGAGGGTTTCTCTCGCGCCGGAGTGCCGGTGTTCGCCGCCGATATTAAAGGCGATCTCTCCGGTCTTGGCAGCGCCGGCAAGGCGCATCCGAAGATCGATGAACGCCTGCAGGCCATCCCGCTACCTGTTTTTCAATTTGCCGCCAACCCGGTTGTGTTCTGGGATCTGTTTGGCAAGACCGGTCATCCCGTGCGCAGCACGATTTCGGAACTGGGCCCATTACTGCTCGGCAACCTGCTTGAATTGAATGACACACAGACCGGCATCCTGTACGCATGCTTTCAAATTGCAGACGACGAGGGATTGTTATTACTTGACCTGAAAGACCTGCGCACAATGTTAAGCTGGATGGGCAATAACGCGTCTGAACTCAGCGTTGATTATGGCAATATCTCCAAAGCGAGCATTGCTGCAATCCAGAGACGATTGCTCGTGTTGCAACAACAGGGCGGCAAGTATTTTTTTGGTGAACCGGCTCTGCAACTGCGTGATCTGATGCAGCGGGATGAAAACGGTCATGGCTATATCAATATACTCGATGCGACCAGGCTGTCATCCGAATCACCGCAACTGTACGCCACGTTCCTGTTGTGGCTGTTGTCTGAATTGTTCGAGCAGTTACCTGAAGTTGGTGATGCAAAAAAACCGAAACTGGTGTTCTTTTTTGATGAAGCTCACCTGTTGTTCAAGAACGCATCAAAACCCCTGCTCAATAAAATAGAACAGGTGGTGCGTCTGATACGATCAAAAGGCGTCGGTATCTATTTTATCAGTCAGTCACCAATGGATATTCCGGATAATGTGCTTGGTCAACTCGGCATGCGAATTCAACATGCGTTGCGTGCGTTCACGCCAAAAGATAAAAAAGTCGTGAAAACCGTTGCCGAGACATTCAGACCCAATCCGGCATTCTCAACGCTCGACGTGATCACAAACATGGGTACCGGTGAAGCCCTGGTTTCAACACTGGATGATAAAGGTAGCCCTTCTATAGTGCACCGGACGCTGGTGCGCCCGCCACAGTCACGTATCGGGCCACTTAATAAAGCAGAAAAGACAGCGATCATACAAGCCTCACCAATCAGCGACATGTATGATGAATCCCTCGACCGGACCTCTGCGCACGAAATCCTGAATAAACGTGCCGAAAAGGTTATGAAAAAGGCCGGCAGTGAAAAGACGAGCTCACGCCAACAAACAACTGCACGTAAAAGTCGCAGGCAGGGGGTTGGCGAAGCGTTTATAAAAAGTGCTGCCCGGAGTATTGGCTCTCATCTTGGCCGACGATTGATCCGGGGGATCATGGGGTCTTTATTAGGTGGAAAATAAAACGAGGTCTATGTTCATGCGATCCGGCTTATGCCTTGGCTACACGCTACTGCTGTTGTTGCCTGCTATTGCGCCCCGGGCAGAGCCCGAGGTACTGGGATGGCTGGAGTCCGTTTACCTGCAACCGTCAGGTGTCAGGCTACGCGCCAAACTTGATACCGGTGCCAAAACCAGTTCCATCCATGTAACTGATTTAACCACGTATGAAGTTGACGATGCACTCTGGGTCAGCTTCTCCATCCCGTACAAGGAAAGCAAACATGACACGGAGTTCCAGTACGTTACATTTGAAAAGCCGGTCATACGCGAAACCCGGATCAAGGAACACATAGGCGATAGCACTGAACGCTATGTGGTCGAGATCGAGTTTTGTCTGAATGGCAACCTGTACCTCAGTCCGTTTACGCTGGCAGACCGTGCCAATTTTAACTATAAAATATTACTCGGTCGCACCACGCTGAAAAACCGGGTGCTGGTCGATCCTGCGCGATCTTTTACTGCGACTAAAAGAAGCTGTTCAAAGAACTGAGCATAACAACATAGCATGAAAGCCTTTTTTATAAATGATTTACAGGTCAAGGTCGTCTGCCTGTTACTGGCCATCACCAGTATTGCTATTGTCTTCGCCAAGGTGAAAATTATCGGTACGCCGTTTGTGCCTGACCAGGTAGCCACCATCTGGGCGGTGGAGGCACGCATTGATTTCAACGGTATGGGTCGTTCCGCGATGATCAATCTTGATATACCGGACAAACTGGGTGACTACCTGAAGCTGGACGAATTTTTTATCTCAAGAAACTATGGTTTAAATGTATCGACGAGGAAAAAAAATCGTTACGCGGAATGGTCGATAAGAAACGCCAAAGGTAAACAACGACTTTACTACAGGATAGAAGTCGTTCCCGATGCGACAATAAAACGGGATTCCGTACTGAAGCCCACGAATGTATCGCTACCGGCGAAACCTGCGTACGAGGAACCGCTGAAGTCTGCAGTCGAAGATACGCTCGCCCGGGTCAGGGATGAATCTGCTGACATTTTCACGTTCGCCAGTCAGCTCCTGAAACATCTGAACAGCGCAACGCCAAATGAAAACGTTTTATTGATCCGTGAGGGTTCCGAGCCGGGATCGGTCGAGTGGGTGAACAGTATTATTTATGTTCTTGCAGGGGCGCGCATACCTGCACGACTGGTACGCGGCTTAAGTCTCAATACCAGTGCGGATACTTCGGCATTGATAGCCTGGCTGGAAGTACATAATGGTGAGCGTTGGGAAGGCTTTGATCCATTATCAGGCAACCGTGGCTACCCGGATGATTTTCTGCGCTGGGCCACAGGCAGCGAACCACTGCTGACGGTGAAAGGCGGTAAAAATGAAACCATCAGTTTTACCCTGTCGCAACGCCCCTACCCGGAAGCAAAAATTTCGCAGGATCGGGCCAGCAGCAAAAGCCCGGTGCTGGGAAGCTGGTCACTGTACAAATTACCGTTGAATACGCAGGATGTTTACAAAATATTACTCATGCTGCCGCTCGGTGCGCTCGTTGTCGTGTTCATGCGTACCATTGTCGGTATCCCCAGCTTCGGCACATTCATGCCGATCCTGATCGCACTGGCGTTCAGGGAAACCGAGTTGCTCTGGGGTATCATTCTATTCTGCATCATCACAGCCGGCGGCCTGTCGTTTCGTTTTTTTCTGGAGCGCATGAACCTGTTGCTGGTACCGAGGCTGAGCTCGGTGCTGGTCATGGTAATCATCATGATGTTACTGCTCAGCCTGGTGAGCAACGATCTGGATATCGAACAGGGTATATCGATTGCATTGTTCCCGATCGTCATCCTGACCATGGTCATTGAACGTATGTCGATCACCTGGGAAGAGACCGGTGCGCTGGAAGCGATGAAAGAAAGTCTTGGCAGCCTTGTCATTGCCATTCTGGGTTACTTTGTGATGACCAATAACCGGCTTGAACACCTGATGTTTCATTTCCCCGAGTTTCTGTTGTTGATCCTCGCTCTCGTTATCCTGGCAGGCCGATATACCGGCTACCGACTCAGCGAACTGTTCAGGTTTCGGGACCTGACACAGGCAAAAGACTGACATGTTGAACAGGATTAATTCCCTGCGCAGGGCTGGCGTCCTCGGTATCAATGCCAGGAACTGCGCCTATATCATGCCGAACAATCCGCGGCATCTATACCGGCTGGTCGATGACAAGGTGCACACAAAAAGACTGGCAGAGAAAGCCAACATAAACGTACCGAAATTATATGGCCTGATTTCCTCGGTGCATGAAACGCATTTGATTGATGAAATTACCCGTCATACGCAGGACTTTGTCATTAAACCTGCACATGGCAGCGGAGGTAAAGGCATACTGGTTATTGATCAACGTCGGAAAAACCTGTTCGCGAAGACAGATGGCAGCCTGATTAGTCATGAACAGGTCACGCATCATATCGAGAATATACTGGGCGGAATTTACAGTCTTGGAGGTCAACCGGACCAGGCCATTATCGAGTACCGCGTCAAGTTCGACCCGGTGTTTAACGCAGTCAGTTTCAACGGTGTCCCGGATATTCGTATTTTGCTTTACAAGGGCATCCCCGCGATGGCGATGCTCAGGCTGCCGACAAAACAATCGAACGGCAAGGCCAACCTGCATCAGGGCGCTGTCGGGGCCGGCATCGATCTGCGAACGGGTATCACG
>JBHIXH010000041.1:0-20364 GCA_041984885.1 Gammaproteobacteria bacterium | reverse complement strand
TTTGATGGGGATATTAACGTTTTTTTCAAGCGAAATGATGCAATGCAGGGTACATCGAAATCCACTCTCTGACAGATTGCGGGTACCCGTTTTAAGGTACATAATGTTAATCAGACACCCGAGTATCGAGTGTAAGCAACTCAACGCAGGAGATTGAAAATGAAGAATATGTTCAGGCAACTCGGACAGGGCATGACCGAATACATCATCATTGTCGCGCTGATCGCAATCGCGGCAATTGGTGTCTACACGATCTTTGGTGATGTCGTACGTAACCAGGTCGGTGGTATGGCACAGGAACTGGGTGGCGCGGATGGTGCAGCCACTGCAGGTGTTGCTAACGCACAAACCCAGAACGTGGGTGCGCAAGCAGGCAAGAAAACACTGGCGGACTTTGCCAAGGCCGGCAACTAGCCGGAATATTTCTCACATGGCTGATGACGAAAATCAGCCATGTGACGCAGTTCACCCCAGTCGTGCTGGCGCCGGGCAGCAGGATCCCGGCATCATAAAACAATGACAAGATTCCGCCTCTCTCGCGGTCAGGCCGCGGTGTTTGTTCTGCTCTTCCTCGGGGTCATGACCCTGTCATTGTTATTTGTCTACAAGGCCGGCAAGGTCACCACCGAGCGCATGAAGGTGCAGAATGCGGCCGATGCAGTCGCTTACAGCGTCTCCACGGTCGAAGCCCGGGATCTGAATTTCATGGCGTATACAAACCGCGCCATGATTGCGAACGAGGTCGCCATCGGCCAGATGATCGGCCTCGCCTCCTGGTTATTTAACTGGAAATCCTATTCGGCCTATCTGAATGCCTATCGCCTGTATTTTATGGACCCACTGGTCTCGGCCGTATCATTGGGGACGGCAACCGTACCCTTTCAAAATGGCTTTAAGGCGGCCACCAAACTCATATTTGAGACGTCCGCGAGTGCCGTACTCACGTTTCTGAAACCGGTCATTAATGTTGCCGTCACCATCCTGCATAACATCAACAAGGCTTTTAGTTATGCCCAGACCGGTTTTCATTACACGACGATTCTCTACACGATCGGCATGACGCTGCCGGACAATCCGATCATGCCTAACAGCATTCTTGAGGATAATGCGCCAGGCGCAACGACCTCTGATTACGGCGTGTTTACCTTGCTGATGCATGCCTTGACGTACGCTTCATTACCCGGTGTTCAAAGCCCGAATATCCCGATCCCCGGTGCCCCAAGCGAACTTTGGTATACCCGAACCTACAAGGCGACCGGTACGAATGACGTTGATAAAACCGGTTACCAGCGCTTCGCTGCCATAACGAATGCCTCGACCGATGATTTCACCCGGAATCGCGGCTGGGAATTGCCATTACCGATCCTGCCGGAGGGCTTGATTGATTTTACCGGCTCAGACCGGTTTGAAGGTCCGACCGTGCTTGGTATCACGCCGTGGTTTGAGTTGAAACTGACGTTTGAACTCGATTTGAAACGACAGGGTGGCAGTGAATTGCGCTATCGTTCGACTGAATCGGCCGCGCCAAAATCGAAAAAATGCCCGCCTGGCTATGAACCCGGCAAGGGTCCGGGAGCGGTGCCGGCGAATCAAGGTACCGGGAAATGTGTTCCCGCCGCACCCGGCGGTGGTGGTACCCCACCGGCCGAACCGGGCACGAAATACAGCTGGTCGGCCGGTGGTGCGACCGGACTGTTTGTCACGTTCTATTTTTATATTGGCGTTGGTGTCGACAACATCCCGCTGATTGGTGATATCTCCGGAAAATTCGAAATCGCCCTGGGTTACCCGGATGCGGGCGGTGCCTCTGGTGCACTGACACTGGATTTGGGTAGCGTACTTGGCACCTGGGATGTGTTTGATATCAGTGTGCCATTTCCGACGTCGGCACCGTTCAGTGCCGGTTCGGCACAGGCGGCAAAAACGGCGAATAAAATGCGTACGCAGGACTTGTCACTGGTCGCAACCAATACGTACGGTGACGCACCCTCGAATCGATCGGCCTGGGTTCTCGGTGCACCGTTTATTCCCTCGCCCGGACCGACATTTATTGAGCCATCGGTACCGGTTGTGTCATTGACGATGCCGAGTACAACGAACCACATCAATAAAACCTATGGTGGTCTGCCGCCGTTTTACACAGATACACAAACTGATCATCTACGCCTTGGCTTTCTCGCGCCGTATTTTATCTCCGGTGTCGTCATTGAGCGTGATCGTGCGAACGATTCAAACCAGGATGGCTTCCCCAACTTTGGCGATTTTAACGTGATGGACGGCGACCAGGGTGACCCGCTGGTCGATGGCTATGCCGATAACGAAGTCGCTGCGATTGCGAAAAGCAGTGTCTATTTTAAACGGCCGAACGATTTGAATTACTTTGCCCGCCTGGATGGCCAGGAAGAATTCGGTAGCAGCTTTAATCCGTACTGGCAGGCTCGCCTCGCAGAAACAACGAATATGGATCGACTGGTGGCACTGGCGATTCAACAAAACGTCATTGGTACGACGTTCCCGGCGATTGGCAACCTGACCAGTATCAATTTCAGCAACCTGAACCCGATGAACTGGATACCGTAGCATGCGCGTGTTTGACCGATTCCGACGACAATCCGGTCAGGCGATGACAGAAACGATCATCACCGCCTCTACCGTGCTCGTGCCCATCTTTTTATTGATCCCGCTGCTCGGCAAGTACATCGACATGAAACAAACGTCGATTCAGGCCGCCCGCTATGAAGCGTGGGAGTACACCGTCTTTTACGGCAACAACACCGTGTATGATTTTTTTACCGCACCGGGTGGTGAACGCCCCTCGGGATATTCACGTAATCAGCCGGTTACAACGCCTGCACAAGTCCAGATTGAAAGTCGAAACCGGTTTTTCACCGATGTCAGTAACGCCAATATTCAAGAAGGCACCGCGTTGACCAGTCTGACGATTGATCGAAATGACATGCAGAATGCGCCATTACCGAACACGCTGTGGGTGGACCATCGTGGCAATCCTTTGTGGAATGGCGCAACAACAGGTTCAACACCGGTTTCCAGTGATCCTACGCCGGACCTCACCGGAGGAATTTTCAATACAGTGATGAATGTCATTCAGGGTATATTCGGTGCGATCGCATCGATTGCCAGTCACCTGACGAACAGCGGTACCGGTTTCACGATCATTAACATGGATGGCCGCGCCGTCTCCGGCGTCAGCATTACCGTGTTTCCCGATACCGGCCTGATCGACTGGGCAACGATATCGGATACCGGCGGCATTGGCGGGACCGATGATTCGATGCCGGCGATTCCACCGCTCGCCTTTTCCGGTAACGCCTCTGTCCTGACGAATACCTGGAACACCGGCGGCCTGGAACACACAATTAACCAGGCAGGCGGCTTGGTGCCAACGAGAATACTGGCTGATTTACTCCAGCCTGTGCAACCGGTCGTCGACACACTGGCGACATTCCTGGCACCGGAACTTCGTGGCTGTGACCCCTATATTCAATTACCGACTTTCCTGGATCCAACGATCAATGCAGACGGCACCAGCGACGGTAGCCTCTGGCTTGGCTATGTGAATATTGATGCCGTGCATCCGGACCGCCTTGATGGTGGCGGTGCACACGATTGTCCGGATGGCATCTGCGTCCTCGATCCGGAACCGATGCGTTCTGAATGTGACCCGAGCTAATCTTATGTTATCGCGTCTCATCCCCGCCCTTCTGATTTTGTGTTTCTGTTTGCCTGTTGCGGCAAAACCAAAATTTCCGCCGCCACCAAAATCGCAGATCACACGCATCGGCGACAACATGACGTATAACGGCATTCCGATGGACATTCGCCTGTTTGGCTCACGCGAATCTGCCGTCGAAATCATCGACTATTACAAGGGCGTCTGGCCTAAAGGCGATGAGAAAACACCCGGCTATGCAATCACAACGGCGTTGCAACCGTGGACCATCATTACGTATGTGAAAGATGGCTACTTGATGACGGTGCAGGTTTCGCCGGCAAAAAAAAGCTCGGGTTCGACCGGTTATCTGGCGATGAGCCGCATGCCAGCTGCCGATGCCGACGCACCGGATCTCGCCTCTGATTTTCCAAAACTGCGCGGCAGTTACGTCGCCAATGACATCCAGTCAAAAGACCTGATGAAACGTGGTCGCACGATCATTCTCAGCAACAGCTCGCCAGTCAGTACGAATGCGAATTTTTATCGTGACCACTTTTTAAATCGTGGCTATGAAGCACAGATGGATCGCGCAATTTCCGGCGGCAAGATGCACACATTCCGCTTCCAAAATGGCAATCAAAATGTGAGCATCGTCATTAACGGTGGTAAACTGACATCAGTTACCGCCCAGATCACCAAAGAGGGAATGTTCTGATGATGAAGAGCAAACAACTCGGTCAATCGATGATTGAATACACGATTGTCGTCGGTCTTGGCGTGATGGCACTGACCGCGGCCATGTCCAGCGGCGGATCCGAACAGAATGCAGCCTTTCCTGATAATTACAGCGCCAAAGAGGCTCTCTGGCAGCGTTTTCGTGACCATTACACCGGCTACTCTTACGCAATTTCCCTGTCTGAATACCCGGATGAAACCAATTTGACACAAATCGGCACGATGTACACAAATCACGGACTGCCTCAGGAACTGATCGATTATATGAACGACTACCCAACATCGTTCGTCAATGCGCTTGGAAATTTTGCCAATTCGGGGATTCCCGGACTGTCGCAGGGCTTAAACATGATAAATAACGTCAATGTTAATCCAAGTACGTTTCTCAACCCGTCGTTTCCCTGATTCACGGGTTTAAGTGCTTGATGTTCGACAAGGTATTGTATAAAAAGACAGTATAACACCACGGATTTCTGCCCAGGAAAGGGCCTATAAAAAACGATAAGTTTGTTTTGCGATGAATATGGGGACCCGCTAGCCAGGTTGTTCCCTGTTCGTTTCTAATTGACGTTCACGGGAATAAACGCACATGGCAGAAACCAGCACCAGTAAAACCGTACTCCTTCTCATCCTGTCTGTAGTTTTTGGCATTATCGCCGCGATCTTTACCGGCCTCTATCTGAAAAGCCGTGAAGCCGCCATGCTGCGTTCGATGCAGGGCGACGAACAGCAACTGGTCGATGTTGTCGTTGCCAAATATGACATCCCGATGGGGATTCAGGTTGAATTAACACACTTTGATATCGCCTCGATTCCGCTTGAGTACGTCCACGCGAATGCCGTCCTTCCGCAAAATTTCCAGGGTTATGTCGGGCGCTTTTTATCTTCTCCGCTTGGCGTGGGTAAACCGTTACTGACGACATTTATGAGCGAGGATTTCCCGGTCGATTTTTCCGATCTGGTCGCCCAAGGTCGACGCGCGATCACGATCCAGGTCGACGAAGTCAATTCGTTCGCCGGTTTTCTTCGTCCCGGTAACCACGTCGATCTGTTCGTGAATATCGAGACCGACAAGGTCGGTTTTCGCTCCAAACAGGGCGAGCAAGCGGCATCGGACCTGGCCGGCACACTGCAGGACGTCGCCCTGCAGGCGGAAACCGGTGGTAATGTGAATCCGGAACTGGTCGGCGATCTCGCCGCTGGCTTGACCGGCGGTGCCCAGGCGGAAGCGAAAGATGTGGTCATCCCCGTGCTGCAGGACATTCGCATACTGGCCACCGGTCGCGAACCGTATGATGCCACGATGGATTCCCTGAATTACCCGCAACAACGCACCGGTCATAATTTCACCTCGATTACCGTCGACGTATCGCCGGAAGAAGCCGCGTTACTTGCGATTGCCGAGGATCAGGGCGATTTGATCGCGGTGTTACGTAACCGTAAGGATCGTGGTTGGGCGGAATTCACCGGTCTGACCCCACTCGACCTGCTGGAAAAAGCCAAAGAACTGCAAAAACTGGCGCTGATGCGTAAGGCCGCGGCGGCTGCCGGTGCAACCATTGATGAAAACGGCAACTGGGTCACGGCAGACGGCAAGGTAATCAGCAAAGACGACATCGTCATCTCTGAAAACGGCACAGTGACGACGAAAGGCGGTCAGTTACTTGCAGCAGAAGGGATTACGCTGAATGAAAATGGTGAATACGTTGACGCCAACGGTAATGTCATCCCGCCGGATCAACTGGTCTTCAATGCCGATGGCACGGTCACGACGAAGGATGAAATGATGAAGGCGGCCGGTTACACGATCAATGAAAACGGTGACTACGTCGATGCCGATGGCAACGTCATCAGCAAGGATGATGTCAAAGTCCTCGCCAATGGCAGCATCGTCGGGCCGGATGGCAAGACAATCAGTGGACCGAAAGTCACCGTCAATGAACACGGCTTCATTATCGATGAAAACGGTAATGTCATGACGGCGGACGGCAAGATACTCGAGGGCGTTACTGTCGATGAAAACGGCAATGTCATTGGGCCGGACGGCAAGATAATGACGGATGCCAACCTGATCGTCGCTGCCGACGGCACCGTACGTGACAAGGATGGCAATATCATCGCCGGTATCAGCGGCAGCAGCACCCCAATCCAGGGTGTCGGCGACGTCGACATACCGGGTCTGCCGCCAAACATGTATCGCCTCATCATCGGCGGTTCCAGCGAAGACGGTGTACCGAAATCGCAACTGCTACCGGTTGAGTCGTTGAAACAATCCGCAGCACCGGTAACAACGCCATGAACACAATAAAAAACCAGGCACAAGGTATGAACACTGTGAAAACTTACTTCCTTGCATTAATGCTTATGCTGCTGGGCAGTCCGTTGTGGGCCCAGGAATTGACTCCGGTCACGTCGATCAACGTGTTTGTTGGTGAAATCAAGATTCTTGAGGTCGGTGATGTGGATCGTATCGCTGTCGGCAAGGGCTCGACCATCAGCACAACGTTAATGGACAATGGCCAACTGTTGATTCTGGCTGAAGAAGAGGGCGAGACATCGGTACACCTCTGGTATGCCGATGGTGCCGAGAGTGACCTGAAGGTCCAGGTGTTGATCAAGGACCAGGATCGAATTGTCCATGAGCTCAGGGTATTACTCGAACAGTTTCCGGACATCGAAGTTCGCAAGGTCGGTGAGAAAGTCTTTTTAACCGGCTCTATCATGAAACCGGATGAAGCCGTACTTGGTACGATTAAAGAAGCCTATAAAGAGGTCATCGATCTGACTCGCAAAATTGAACCGCCGACCGAGATCCAGTTCCCGCAGCAGCAAAATAAAATGGTCTACATGGATGTGAAGATCACGGAATTTAACATTGGTAAACTGCGCCAGTTGGGCGTGAACTGGTCCGATGCGATTGCCGGTCCATCGGTTGGCGTGGCTTTCGATGCGGCCGATAACAATACATTCCGGGCAGCGCCGGACGGGGATCTGGCACCATCCTTTTCACCGCTGGCTGCCAACCTGCGATCAGGCCCGCTCGGTTATTTCGGCCTGGTCACTGAAATCACCTCACGCATCCAGTTACTGGAATCAACCGGCGATGCCATCATCCTGGCCGAGCCGAAACTGAGTTCACGCAGCGGCGGCGAAGCGGAATTTCTCGCTGGTGGTGAGATACCGATCGTCACCACCGGCAACCTGGGTTCATCAAATACCGAATTCAAAGAGTTCGGTATCAAGTTGAATATTTCGCCACTGGTGGATGATGAAAATACGATTATGGCCAAGGTGTCTACCGAAATCAGTGCGGTCGATGCGTCCAATGCGGTCGGTGGTGTGCCCGCCTTCATTACACGTAGAACGAATACAGATGTCTTCATGCATGATCAGGAGACGCTGGTCATGTCCGGATTGATTGATCGCGATATCAGTGAGAACGTCGAGAAAATTCCGTTGCTGGGAGATATTCCGGTACTTGGCAACCTGTTCAAATCAACGAACTGGAACAACAACAAGACCGAACTGGTTATCTTTGTTACACCCACCGTGTATGACGCGAAATCAGAATTCAATAAACGCAAGGTCAACCGCCGTCAACAGATGTTCGATAATTTCAAACAATCGATTGAACGTGAGGATCTGATTCTCGACGAATATGAGAACTGATTGCCATGTTTGATGTTGTCGTAAAAACCAAGGCCGGCAAAAAAATCAAGGGGCTACGTTGCCCGGTCAATGAATGCGGTATTGGCAAGGCACGCGATAACCTGATCCAGTTACGCGGCTGGAAGATAGCCCCGTATCACGCAAATATTTTTCGCAATGCCGATGGCCTGTTTATAGAAGACAAAAGCAACGGCCAGACGCTGGTGAATGGTGAAGTCCATGCCCGATATGGACCGCTACGTTCCAAAGACGTCATCTCGATTGGCGGCTATCACATTTCTGCCGGTGTCGACGAATCCGCTGAAGGTAAATTTGTCGATGAAGATGACATCGAGGACGTACGCACCATGATCGGCGTACAACATCACGCCGAGATAGAAGTCGATGAATCGCTCTATGACGCCGAGCGGTTTATGTGGCGCAATCGTGTGCATGACGAGTTGCTGCACATGATGGATCTGCGCCGCACCGATATTGGCAGCATGGATGAAGACGAGTTACGCCATCATGTGGAGAAGATGATCGGTGAGATCATCAAGGATATGGCCTCGAAACTGCCGAGCGATGTTGATCAGAAACAACTGGCCACCGATGTATTAAACGAAGCCGTTGGCCTTGGCCCGCTGGAAGAACTGCTGGCACAGGAGGACATCACCGAGGTCATGGTGAATAAATATGACGAAATCTACATTGAAAAAGGCGGACAGTTAACGAAATCGGATGTCGTGTTCAGTAGTGATGATGCCGTGCTTTCCGCCATCGAGCGTATTGTTTCACCACTTGGCAGACGCATCGACGAGAGCTCGCCGATGGTCGATGCCCGTTTGAAAGATGGCTCTCGCGTGAATGCGATTATTCCGCCACTGGCCTTGCGTGGCCCCTGCCTGACGATTCGAAAATTTGCTAAGAACAAACTGACGGCGCAGGACATCATTAACTTTGGTGCAATCGATGAACGCATGGTCGAGTTCCTGCAGATGTGTGTGAAGCACCATAAAAACATTATCATCTCGGGTGGTACCGGTAGCGGTAAAACAACATTGTTGAACATGTTGTCAAACTTCATTCCGCCGGAAGAACGCATTGTTACGGTAGAGGACGCAGCTGAATTGAAGCTGGTGCAACCACACATCGTCAGCCTGGAGGCTCGACCACCGAACATGGAAGGTAAAGGTGCGATACCGATTCGCGACCTGGTGAAAAACTGTTTACGTATGCGTCCTGACCGTATCGTCGTCGGTGAGTGTCGCGGTGGTGAGGCACTGGATATGTTGCAGGCGATGAACACCGGCCACGATGGTTCGCTGACGACGGCACATGCGAACACACCGCGCGACCTGATCGCCCGTCTTGAGGTGATGGTCATGATGTCCGGTATGGACCTGCCGAGTAAGGCGATTCGTGACCAGGTTGCCTCTGCAGTCGATATCGTCGTACAACAAACCCGTTTTTCAGAAGGGTCACGTAAAGTCGTGAACATCGCCGAGGTTACCGGCACCGAGGGTGACATCGTGCAGATGCAGGACATTTTTATCTATCAACAGGATGGTTTTGATGAAAACGGCAAGGTAAAAGGTGAGTTTCGCGCGACCGGTCGTGTACCCGAGTTCTATGACGACCTGCGCAAGCGTGGCCTGCCAGTCAACATGAGCATTTTCGACAACTGATGGAAATCATCCTGAACATGGCCAGTGGTACGCTGTACCTTGCGATCATTGGTCTTGTCTTCATGACGGTCGCCTGCCTCAGCTTTGGCGTCATGCTGAAAGGTCAGGAGTTCATGGGTGACTACAAGGAGACGTTTACCGAGAGTACCGACGCAACGATGGCGGACATGTTCATGTTCGTCGATGCCACACGTCTGTTCTACATGAACCTGATGGCGATGGTATTGGTCCCTGCATTTATCTGGTTATTAACCCGCGACACCATCACCACGTTTGCGGTATTTGCCCTGTTCGCATTCTTGCCCAGCATTATCTATAAAAGTATGCGTAAAAAACGCATGCGAAAATTTGAAGAACAATTACCGGATGCGCTGTTAATGTTGTCCGGTGCGATGCGTGCCGGTGCGTCCCTGTCGATCGCACTCGACAGCCTGGTCAAGGAGCAGCCAGCGCCGATTAGCCAGGAGTTCGAGTTGTTCAACCGCGAACAACGCATCGGTGTCGACTTTGATGTGTCGTTGATGAATATGGAAAAACGGCTGCCATTACAGGACTTTTCGATGTTTGCCTCAGCGTTACGCATCAATCGCGAGATCGGCGGTAACCTGGCCGAGATCCTGGAATCGCTCGGCGAGACAATCCGTCGCAAACACCAGATGGAAGGCAAGATTGAAAGTCTGACCGCGCAGGGCAAGATGCAGGGCATCGTCATGACCGGCCTGCCCCTGTTGCTAGCCGGCATCCTGTTTTTTATCGAACCGGAAGCGATGGCGATGTTGTGGTCAACCCCGATTGGCTGGGGCACGTTATTTGTCATCTTCGTCATGGAAGTGCTCGGTTATACGATGATCAAGAAAATCACCTCGATTGATGTGTAAATAATATGGACGCAGAAGCACAGGCAAGACTGGAACAGGTACTGGGCGAACATTCGCTGCAATTTGACATCGCCGTATTAAGTATCGGTCTGTGTATTTTCTTCGGCTTCTGGTTTTTTCGTCAGTTGCAGAACATGGTTATCGAGGAAGACCGTACCTATATGGATCCGCTGCCGGTTGGCTTGAAACTGATCTGGCCGGCGATCCAGATCATCAGTTTTTTCTTTTGCCAGTGGTTGCCGTATGAAATGATGGAGCGCATTGAAAAACGCCTGTCGCATACCGGCGTCAGTTATCTTCTGACTGCGGAACAGTTTGTTGCAGTCAGAATCATCAGCATTTTATTTGGTTTTGCCTTCGGACTGATCCTGTTAGCTGCCCTGGACAAGGATATGCCGGTCGTCGTGCTGGGTACCGCGGTCCTCGGTTACCTGTTACCCGATATCTGGTTACGCGATACCCGAATCCGTCGTGAAAATGCAATCATCCGTGCCATGCCGGTCTACCTGGATTTTATTACTATGTCGGTCGAAGCCGGTCTGAACCTGCAAGGTGCGCTCGGACAGGCAATGGAAAAAGCCCCGCCCGGCCCGTTACGTAACGAGTTTGGTATTGTCCTGCGCGATCTGCGTTCCGGTTTACCGCGCTCGGAAGCATTGCGCCGCATGGCGGATCGTATCGATGTGAAAGAAGTCACCAGCTTTGTCAGTTCGATGGTACAGGCCGAGAAGATGGGGTCGAGCATGGCGAATGTGTTACGCGTTCAGGCGGAACAGCGTCGTAATGAGCGTTTTCAACGGGCAGAAAAACTGGCGATGGAGGCACCGATCAAACTGGTCGGTCCGCTGATCATGTTCATCTTTCCGGTAACGTTTATTATTCTCGGCTTCCCAATCGCGATGAAGTTCCTGAACGAAGGTATCTTGTGAAGCACGGCAGGATTTATCAGGACAACGCCACCACACCTATTCTCGACCACGTCATGCTGACGACAAACCCGTTTGAACGTATGCGCGGATTACTTGGACGCACACCACTCACCGCTACACAAGGGATGTTAATCCGGCCCTGTTCTTCTATTCATACGATCGGCATGCGCTATCCCATCGATATCATTTTTCTCAATGCCGACTGGGTCATATGCAAGCTGGTTGAAAACCTGGGACATTTTAATTTCGCCTTGTGTAAAGGTGCGAGCACGGTACTTGAAACCCGGGCGAATGCCATTTCACGATATAATCTTGCAACCGGGAATCGATTACGCTGGGAAGAGAACTGATGTCTAACCGAATGAAAGTCCTGCTACTTGTCACCGCGGTTGTATGCTC
Source organism: Gammaproteobacteria bacterium (assembly GCA_041984885.1). Classification (GTDB taxonomy): domain Bacteria; phylum Pseudomonadota; class Gammaproteobacteria; order Eutrophobiales; family Eutrophobiaceae; genus UBA4486. The sequence continues at coordinate 8,414 of JBHIXH010000041.1, read as the reverse complement.
GGGTTGTAACAACCTGAATACACGCCCCTCTGAAACCGCTGACCTCAAGGATGTCGCCACAACACAGCAACGGGCGAAACTCGCTTATGATGCTGGCAACTGGATCAATGCCGAACAGCATTATCTGGCCCTCACCGAGCAACTCCCGCGCGACCCGGAGCCGTGGTTTCGTCTCGGCAATGTCTATACCCGGCTGAACCGGCCGAACGAGGCGATCCAGGCATACCAGGAATCGCTGGCCCGCAACCCGGACAGCAGTAAAACCTGGCACAACCTGGGCATTGTGCAATTGAAACAGGCAACGAACACGTTTCTGCAGCTGCAACAATACTCGGAACCCGGTGATCCGCTGAACCGGCGCGCCGGGTTTGTCGTCAATGCGATGTCACAGATCATGGAAAAAGGTTTCGGTGTCTCGGCCGCAGACGACGAGTAGGCAAATGCTGACAAAAATCACAGATAAAATCCAGAGAGAGTGCTAGCCTGAACCTATGTTGACGCGATTACTGAATCGACAACGTGGTCAAAGCGCGACAGAGTTCATTATTGTCACGCCGATCATCCTGATGCTGGTGTTTGGCAGCATGCAGTTTGCCCTGCTCTACAGGGCCAAGATCACACTGAACTATGCAACCTTTCAGGCTGCACGTTCCGGTTCATTCAGTAATGCAAACCGCATCATGATGGAATACGCGTTAATGCGTAACCTCGCTGCGTTGTACACACGTAATGCAGTGATGGGCACAAACGAGGGCGACCTGTTCTGGGCGCGGGACCAGGTCAGACAGGAGATCGAGAACGGCTTTCTCTGGGTACAGGTGCTGAATCCTTCCGACGATGCGTTTAACGAGTTTGGGCTGAGTATTGATGGCGACCTGGTGATTCCGAATGACAACCTGATGTATCGCGATCCGGATGTGCCGGCCGGCCTGAATGTCAACATCCAGGATGCAAACCTGCTCCAGATCCGGGTCAGCTATTGCCACCGCATGATCGTGCCATATATTGACCGTCTGCTGGCCATCCTGATGACACGTGAACAGGATAATGCCGGCTGTAGTGAATGCCGCGGGGCCTGGAGCAACGCGGGCACATTTGAGCGCAGTTGTTTTGATAATCGTCGCTTTCCATTACATGCCCATAGCATCATGCGCATGCAATCACCGGCCAGCCAGGCTGCCAAGAACATGACGTTCTCTCCCGGGGCGGTCACCACGCTCAGAACATTCGCGCCCATGCTGAACACCGGTTACTTCACGTTGAGTTCATCGAAACAGCCCTGAGCCGGGGTTACCACTCAAGCGATTCCAGGTGCTGCTTCAAGCGGGTGGCTGTTGGAAATTTTTTCAGGATCAGGCCCGACTTCAATCCGCAACAGATCGATTTGATCGTGGCATTATGTCGCGCGTAATGTTTCTGCCCGCCAAGCACATCGTAAAACACCCGGATCATATCGGTAATATCCGTCTGCATGTTTTCATGCTTCGGACTCGACCAGTGATAGAAATCAATTAACTTAAGATCGAAGCCCAGCCCCAGGTGATTCACAATAATATTGTCTGTATGCAGGTCACCGTGATATTCACGTTCGTTGTGGATCTGTTCTATGCCACATACGAGTGAGTACAACAAATGTACCGCTTCAAACGAACCCAGGCGTTTGCCCCGTTGCCGGGCCAGGTATTCGGATAACTTTTCCCCTTCGACATATTCCGAAATTAACACCGTCACCGGGGTTCTTCGAAACACCATTTCTTCGCGTGTGTGATACTGAATGATCACCGGGCAGTGTCTTAACCGGTGTAGCTTGCGTGCATATTGCGTCGCCGTCTTGTCCGAGACGTTTCTTTGGGGATAAAAAATTTTCGCCGCACGTTCTATACCGGTTGTGCGCTCGATAATCATGTAAACCTCGCCTTCCCAGCCCTGCCCCAGCTGTTGCACGATCTGATACTTGCGCGAGATTAATCGACCCGGTTGCAGATTGAATTCATCGACCTGGTTTAGTTGTCCCATGACTTCCTAGACCCTGTGGCTACGATACAGGATAAAGCTGTAATCATCCGGTTTCCATGGATCATGCTGGTCAGTCATACGCCTGCAAGTCTGATCCTTCAGTAACTCGGCACAGTCGGGTAACCTGCCCTTGCGAATCGTCTCGATGATTTCATCTTTTTGTAGATTATCAAAAACGCCATCACTGGCGATCAGCAAGGTGTCATGCGTCTGCATCTGCAGGGTGGTGCCGATAGAGATATGCATCTCGGCAGAACCCACCACGTTGGATACGAGATGCCTTTCATCATGATGCAGGCTTTCCTGTTCATCCAGCACACCCGCCTCAACCGCATAGCCAACCGGCGAATGCGCAATTGTCTCAAGTTTGATTTTACCCCGTTGCCCGGTCATTAATACCGACGAGTCACCGACGTGGTAGGTACGCACCTGGGCGTTGTCGATCTCGGCGATGGCCAGTGTGGTGGCCGATCCACTGGAAATATCCAGCAGTCGGGCATTGGCACGTTCGATAGCACCGACAATTAATGTAATTGAATCCAGGCCGGAACCACGCTGATTTTTCAAATCATTGACCAGAATTTTCACGGTTTTTGCCGATGCCTGATCGCCGTCCGGTTGTCCGCCCAGGCCATCGGCAACGATACACACCACGTGCGTGGCGGCCAGTTCAACGATGGCGATTGAATCCTCGTTCAACGTCTGCTTGTCAGGACTGCGGTGAGAGAACGCGCACACCCGTCCCGCATTGCTCTCGGCGGAAAAAACCGTCGTCATGTCCTGCTTGACACAGACGAAGTCCAGATTGGTCTCTGACATATTAGCCGTCACTCACGTTCAAGACGTTCTTTTTATTCATTAAATTATCGCGCATCTGGCGATCCGGGCATACAAAATTTTGAAAATGACGGGAATAGATTATAGAGATATGACCGCTCATCCGTTACCATAAGCGTCCATGTCGCAGGCAGTTCAATCCGCAAACCAGCACACCCCGGTGATGCGGCAGTACCTCTCTTTCAAGGAAACATACCCGGATACGCTGCTGTTTTTTCGCATGGGTGACTTCTACGAGTTGTTTTACGATGATGCTCGCAAGGTCGCTCGACTGCTTGATATTACACTGACGCAACGCGGCAAGTCAGCCGGTGAACCCATCCCGATGGCCGGCGTACCCTATCACGCGGCCGACAGTTACCTGGCCAAACTGATCAAACTTGGCGAGTCCGTCGTGATCTGTGAGCAGGTCGGCGATCCGGCGACGACGAAGGGTCCGGTTGAGCGCAAGGTTGCCCGTATTCTTACACCGGGCACGGTGACGGATGAAGCCCTGTTACAGGACCGGGAAGACAACCTGCTCGCCAGTGTTTATGAATCCCGCAAACGGTTTGGTCTTGCCATTCTCGATTTGGCCAGTGGCCGGTTTCATTTACTTGAGTGTAACGATGAAACCGATCTGCACTCGGAACTGGGTAGATTGAATCCGTCCGAGTTGCTTTGTATTGAAACGCAGTCGTTTACCGGGTCGTTACGGCAGTCATTCAAACTCACCCACTGCGAAGCCTGGAAGTTTGATCACGCTGCCGCCATTGCCCGCCTGCAAAAACAATATTCTGTTAATGACCTGTCGGTATTTGACTGCGCCGACCTGGATCTGGCTATCTGCGCCGCCGGGGCATTGCTTGATTATGCCATGCACACACAACAAAACGTGTTACCGCACCTGCAACCACCGGGCATACAACAAGACAGTGATTTCATCCGGATGGATACGAACTGTCGGGCACACCTGGAATTGACCCGATCGTCGAACACAAATAATCAACACACATTAAAAAATGTTATCGACACCACGCGCACGGCCATGGGTAGTCGATTACTATCACGCTGGCTGAACCATCCGCTACGCGATCACAATGAGTTACGCGTCCGTTATGATGCAGTCGAGTGCCTGCTGCATGACCGTCGTTTTATCGATTTTATCGAGGTAATGGAACAAATCGGTGATATCGAACGCATTAGCTCACGTATCGCCTTAAACACAGCCCGTCCACGGGACCTGGCGACACTGCGCGACAGCCTGTCGGTTGTGCCCGATATAAAGGTGTTACTGACATCTTTTGATAGCCCGGGACTGCGACAGATACATGATGAGTTGCCGGATCAGGGCGAAGTTGTTGAATTGTTATCGAAGGCAATTATCGATGCGCCACCGCAAACGATTCGCGATGGCGGTGTCATTGAACATGGCTACGATGACAGACTGGATGAACTGCGCGCATTGAGCGAACACTCAAATGATTATTTACAACAACTTGAACTGAGGGAACGCAAACGTACCGGCATACATACGCTTAAGGTTGGCTACAACCGGGTACATGGTTTTTATATCGAGACAAGCCGGGCACAAAGTCATGCCTGTCCGGATGACTATCAACGCAGACAAACTCTGAAAGCGACTGAGCGCTTTATTACACCCGAATTGAAACAACTGGAAGACAAGGTGCTGGGGGCACGAGACAGGGCACTGGCACTTGAGAAACAGTTGTATGCAGAATTATTGGCAAAGCTGGGCGACAAGACCGGTGCGTTACAACAAACTGCAGCCTTGCTCGCCCGGCTTGACCTGTTGCTATGTTTCAGTGAGCGCGCCGAGTCACTTAACCTGAACAAACCGAGCCTGCATGACGGCATCGGTCTGAGTATTGTCAATGGCCGACATCCGGTAATTGAACAGGTACAGTCGAAAACATTTATCGGTAATGATCTTGACATGAGCGAAGACTGTTCGATGTTGATCATTACCGGCCCGAACATGGGTGGTAAATCCACGTTCATGCGACAAAATGCTCTCATCGTGATCCTTGCCCACATCGGTTGTTTTGTACCGGCCGACAGCGCCGAGATAGGTAACATTGATCGCATCTTTACCCGCATCGGTGCCAGTGATGATCTGGCCTCCGGCAAATCCACGTTTATGGTCGAGATGACCGAGACGGCGTTTATCCTGCATAACGCAACCCGTAACAGTCTCGTGCTAATGGACGAAGTCGGCCGCGGCACCAGCACCTATGATGGTCTTGCACTGGCCTGGGCCAGTGCCGAAAACCTGGCAACACTATCCGGGGCGCTGACATTATTTGCGACGCACTACCAGGAACTGACTGCGCTCGCCAATACAATAGCGAACGTCGCCAATGTCAGTATGGAAGTGGTGGAACACCAGGAAAAGATTGTATTCATGTACCGGGTAAAAGCCGGCTCAGCGAGTCAAAGTTATGGCTTACAGGTTGCAGAACTCGCGGGTGTGCCCGTTGAAGTACTGAATTCTGCCCGAATAAAACTCGAACAAATGGAAAAAGACGTACCCGTTCAGACAGAGACTTGCGCACAAACCGATCTGTTTACCCGACCGGATCCATTGAAATCTGCGGTGCAGGCGTTACAGCCGGACAACATGACACCGAAACAGGCACTGGATTCGATATACCACCTGCAGTCATTGATCGATAACGACTAGTCGTCGGCTCGCTTTTTGATGAACTTAAACAGAATATTTATCCTGACGCTGTTTGATCTGCGTCACAATTCACTGCGTGTTAAAGGGTTGATGTTTCTCCTGCCATTCCTGTTGTACTGGCTGGCAATTAGCAGGGTAATCAAGGATGGCGGAGCTGATTTTATAACCAGTCAATTTGGCAACTTTGTCACTTCCCGGTTGTTATCCGTCGAGATAATGCAGATCATGTTTATCGATAATCCCCCGGTACTTTCTCTTTGCCTGTTTCTAGGATTAATTACGTTACCCCTGTTTTGTATCCTGGCTGGTCATAATCAACTGGCCGGAGATGCCGGTCGTTATTCATTTCGGTTTTTACTCACCCGCTGCACCCGAATTGAGTTATATCTTTCCCGTTATCTGGGAAGCTGCATACTGGTGGGTGTCAGTCTGTTTATCCTGGTCATCGGCATGGCCGTGTTGTCATTGCAGATCGATCAATTCACACCTTCGGCAACGATTACGTATGCGATGAAAATTTATATCGTGTTACTGATCTACAGTCTGCCACTGATCGCGTTTATCGCGATCATCTCGGCATACATGTTGGGGGCGTTATCGGCTTTATTATGCGGCGGGGTGTTATATATAGTTATGCTGGTAGCCAGTCGCTGGCTCGATGATGACTTCCCGCCAATCGCCTATCTTTTGCCAAATGTTCTGAAACCCTCGTTGTACGATGTGGGCTCGAACGAACTGATAGTCAACCTGGCAGGGTTGCTTGCCTTCACCGTCATTTACCTGGCCATTGGCTGGTTTATCTTCAGGCAACGCAACGTCTGATGTCTGAAATTGTAAAACTGGAAAATCTGACCAAGCGTTATGGTCGCATTGCTGCCGTCGATGATCTGTCTTTGTCGATTCATGCCGGCGAACCAATTGGTCTGGTCGGTCCAAACGGTGCCGGAAAGACAACGTTATTCTCGCTGATCGCGGGTTTTCTCAGCGCGGATAAAGGCAAGATAGCTTATTCAACTGATCCGGAAGGGAACCACGATCACGTTGGACAGATCGGTATCCTGCCGCAGGACGCTCCGTTTTTAAAAGGGATCAAAGTCGAACAACAATTAAACCTGTTTGCCCGGTTACAGGGCTTTGCTGCCCGTGATGCAGTCGATGAAGTGCGGCGCGTGGTGAATGATTTTGCCGTCGCGGATTTAATTCATCGTAAACCGGAACAACTGAGTTTTGGCCAGCGCAAGCGCGTGGCGCTGGCACAGGCAATCCTCGGAAATCCTGAACTGGTGTTACTGGATGAACCGACATCCGGTCTGGACCCGGCAGCGGCCGATGATGTCAGACAGATGATCATCAACTGTTCCGATACCATTACTTTCTGTATCAGTTCGCATAATCTCGCCGAGCTGGAGGATATCTGTAAATCGATCATCGTCATTAACAAGGGCAGACTGGTAGTGAACAGCAGCGTTGCCGAACTCAAAGGGCAGGACAAACATATCAGCCTGCAACTGGCCTCACCGGTACCTGCCAGCGTACTGGAACAAATTCACACATTGAACGGGGCGGTCAGTATTCAACTGGCCGCTAACGAACGCCAGCTGGTGATTGAATACCATTGCACTGACCCGGACAGGTTGCAGCTGGAGGCACTGGCAATCCTGCAAAAATCGAACATAACGGTATTGAAATTCAACCGTGGCAAACAATTATCCGATGGTGTCCTGGCGCTCGTCAGGGGCGATAGCCAGACCTCGTAATTCCTCACCAATCGGCACTTTGTCGATGTCGGCAAACACGCTATGATACGCCGCAACTGGCCCCAGCGGGCTGAATATGGAGCCGGTAAATTAATTAATTGCGGGGGAAAACAATGCCATTTGTCGTGACCGAAAACTGTATTAAATGTAAATACACCGACTGTGTCGAAGTCTGTCCGGTCGACTGTTTTCATGAAGGTCCGAACATGCTGGTAATCGATCCGGATGAATGCATTGACTGTACCCTGTGTGAACCGGAATGCCCGGTCGAAGCAATCATGTCCGAGGACGATGTGCCGGAAAACATGCAAAATTTCATCGAACTGAATGCTGAACTGGCCCGTGACTGGCCGGTGATCAACGAAATGAAAGACGCGCCCGAAGATGCCGACGAATGGAAAGACAAACCGGGCAAGCTTGAACACCTGGAACGCTAGTAAGGCATTCAAAATCCGATAATTAGCCCCGGCAGCCGGTAAAGCTGCCCGCTCTCCTGGCCGATAATCAGGGTAGAAACGTTTCTTTCCCGGGTTCGGTTTATCTAAATGCTTGATTCTGCAGAGAGCTGGTTAAAATCTCACGCTGAGCGGCCACTGCCGATCTTTCGGCAAAGCAGAGATTTTTTTGAGCGGCAGCAAGAAATCCCCAGCGTCAACGTCAGTCGCCTGGCAAAAGCCTGCACCTATGATCCTGGACTCAGTCTGACCTTGCTGCGTCAAGCCGGCAAGAGTCAGCGCGCGAATATTCAGTCGGTGCCACACGCGATACGTTTATTAGGTGTACCGCAGACATTACACCTGGTCACAAACCTGCCAACGGTGGAGGAAAGCCTGCAGCCAGCAGGTCGTTATTTCCTTGATGTTACCGCCGCCCGTGCTTTTCACTGTAATCAGCAAGTTCTGAATATTGCGACACTGAACAAGGAAAATGCGACAGAGGACCTGTCGACGGCGGCTACCCTCTCGCAGTTAGCTGATTATTTGATTACCTGCTACCAACCCGAGCAGGAAAAACAGATTTTCAGCCTGGTTAAATCAAAACAACTCAGCTATGAGCAAGCGACAACGGAAGTGCTTGGGTTTGTTCGCAGCGACATTACCACTGCCGCGTGCCAGCTCTGG
>JBHIXH010000040.1:13336-20677 GCA_041984885.1 Gammaproteobacteria bacterium | reverse complement strand
TTAATGCGCTGTATAATCCCTCGATACACAAACCGGCACTGCCGAAGCTACGCCCCAGACCACCATGCAAATCGAGAAAGCCGAGATGCAGACGTGCTGGCGCCTTTATATAGATTGATTCCGGGTACCGGTTGGACATGATTTGGCTACGTTAAAAACTGTCTCAATCATACTGCACTGCAACGTAATCGGCCATGAAAAAGCCGGTTTTTTCTCTTTAATTTCATAAAATTGACGCGCGTTTACTAAAATGTTACTAAATGTATCAGCTTGGTAGTAAAGCTGGCGATGGCACTTTTCTACTGAATCCGAACATTAACATTTAATGTAGTGCACATTGTGACGAATCGACGTCTCGGTGTGTGCCGGAGATATTCAGATGACCGAGACGATGATTCTCGTGCCCGGCCGTTCCAGCAAGCAAGGCACTTCGCTGAACAAGGGCAAGACAAAAGACGAGTACCTGACCGTTACTTCTACCGTGGAGATGAACGTCGAGGATATGCAACGTCTGGGACTCGAAGATGGCGATAAAATCCGTCTCAGCAACGACATCGGTGAAACCGTCGTCACCTGCAAAGGTAAAAAAGCCACCGACCTGCCTGCCGGTATGTTATTCATGGCCTATGGCCCCCCTTCCAGCCAGTTAATGGACAGCGACACGGCTGGCAGCGGCATGCCTTTATCGAAACACTTTCCCGTCGCCATCGAGAAAGTCAGTAATTGAATGGTGAAGCATTATGAGCGACGACAACATAAAAACGGTTAAACACGCCACTTGCACTTTCTGTGGTTGTGTCTGCGATGACATGGAACTGACCGTTGACATGAACGAACACAAGATCACGAAAGCCAAAAACGCCTGTGTACTCGGGCGTGCCTGGTTTGCCGAACACGTGATCGAGGATCGACCGGCCGCGATGATAGACGGCAAGGAGGTTCCGGTTGAAGCAGCCATTGAGGAAGCAGCACAGACACTGGTAAACGCCAAATTTCCAATCACGTATGGACTCAGTGATACCACGTGCGAGGCCCAACGCCAGGCTGTTGCCATTACCGACATCATACGCGGCACTATTGATACGACTACCTCCGTGTGTCACGGCCCGTCCGGTCTTGCTTTTCAGGGCGTCGGCGAAAGCACGATGACACTGGGTGAAGTCAAGAACCGCGCCGATTTTATTATTTACTGGGGTGGCAACCCGGCCGAAGCACACCCACGCCATTTCACCCGCTACTCGGTCACGCCCAAAGGCATGTTCACACCGAACGGTAAAAAAGATCGCACTGTCGTACTCGTCGATGTCAGGAAAACCTCCAGCGCACCGGTGGCCGATATTTTTGTACAGGTCAAACCGGGTAAAGACTTTGAATTGCTATGGGCGTTGCGTGCACTGGTCAAGGGGAAAAAAGTCGCCGATAACATTGAAGACATCACTGGCGTCTCGCTCGACATGATGCAGGACCTCGTCGAGAAAATGAAAAACTGCCGTTACGGCGTGTTGTTTTTCGGCATGGGGCTGACGATGACGCGTGGTCGACATTTTAATTCAGGTGCCTTGCTCGCACTGGCCACCGATTTAAATGAATTCACGCATTTCGTCGCCAAGCCGGTACGCGGACACGGCAACGTCACCGGTGCCGACAATGTGGTTTCCTGGCAGACCGGTTACCCGTTTGGTGTCAACTTTAACCTCGGCTTCCCACGTTTTAATCCAGGTGAGTTTACTACTGTCGATACCTTGTCACGCGGAGAAGCGGATGCAGCCATGATCATCGCCAGCGACCCGGCATCCAATTTTCCTAAAGCGGCAATCGAACATCTGCAACGTATCCCGGTGATCACGCTGGATACAAAGGAGACGGTCACGTCGCAACTCGCGCATGTCGCATTTACGACGGCAACGTATGGTATTAATACTACTGGTACAGTCTATCGCATGGATGATGTGCCGATCACGTTACGACCGGCATTTGATTCACCGTTTCCGGATGATGAAACGATACTGACCGGGATTAAAAAGCGCGTGCAGGAACTCATGTTGGCCAAGCACGGAGCCCATGGCGGCGGCACACAAAAAGTCGCCGCACCAAGAAAGCAGGATTAATTCAAAAACTAATAAAAATAAATAATAACAACAATTAAAACTGAGAGAGTTGAATGAGCGGTAGTCTGCGGATCAAAAATGGTCGGGTCTATGACCCGACGAATCAGATCGAGGGGGAGACAAAAGACATCTGCATAGAAGATGGGCGCATCGTTGACTCGGTTGGCGACGATGCGACGGTTATTGATGCAGAGAACATGGTGATCATGCCCGGCGGCGTTGATATTCATTGTCACATTGCCGGCCCCAAGGTCAATCTCGCCCGCAAGCTACAACCGGAAGATCATCGCCACGACCCGCATCCAGGCACGGCGTATACGCGTTCCGGTTCCGGTGGCACCGTACCGTCGACATTTGCCACCGGTTATCGTTATTCCACACTTGGTTACACGACCGCGATGGAAGCAGCCGTCACCCCGATTGGTGCACGGCATACGCTGGAAGAACTGCATGACACGCCGGTCATTGACAAGGGATTTTATGTGCTACTTGGCAATAACATATTCTTGCAGAACCTGTTAAAAGAAGGCCGCCGTGAAGAGTTCAGGGAAGCCGTTGCCTGGTGGGTAAACTCAACAAAAGCATTCACTACCAAACTGGTCAACCCGGGTGGAGACGAACCCTGGAAAGGCAAAAAGAATTCGAACGTCGCCGACATTGATGAAAGAAGTTCGACAACGGAATTATCACCGCGGGATATTATTTCCGCGTTTATTGAAACGGTAAACGAACTCGGCCTGCCACACCCGCCACACATTCACTGTAATAATCTCGGTCATAGCGGCAATGTCAAAACCACGCTGGAAACGTTGAAAACGGCCGGCGACCTGCGTGCTCACCTGGCCCATATCCAGTTTCACAGTTATGGCGGCGAACTGGGCAAGAACCCGGTGTCTGCAGCACAGGAGATCGCCGATTACATTAATGCCCATCCGAACATCACCTGCGACGTCGGCCAGGTCATGTTTGGCAAGTCAACGATTATGACCGCCGATGCTCCACTCGCCTACTTACTGCGCGGATTCAAGAAAGGCAAATGGGTAAACGCAGATACTGAATGCGAAAGCGGTTGCGGCATCGTGCCGTTCAGTTACCAGGAACATATCTACATGCATACGTTGCAGTGGGCAATTGGCCTGGAACTGTTCCTGATGTCTCAGGACCCGTGGCGAATCCTGCTATCGACGGATCATCCAAACGGTGGATCATTCATGAGCTATCCAAAATTGATCCGCCTGTTGATGGACAAGGAGTTCCGGCATGAAGAAATGAAAACCGTTAACCAGAAAGCGCTGGATAAAACCCAGTTACGTGACCTTCAGCGTGAGTACACATTGAACGAGATTGCAATCATTACACGTGCAGGTCCGGCACGGGCGTTAAACCTGAAGAACAAGGGCCACCTCGGCGTTGGCGCGGATGCAGACATCACCGTTTACGATGATCTGGAAGACAAGGAAGCGATGTTTAACGCCCCGCGTTATGTGATCAAGGCAGGCAATAACATTATCGCGAATCATGAATTCATCGGTGATCACATCGGTAAAGTATTACACACGACACCGGAATATGATGCTGACATTGAAAAGATCGTACAACCCTTCTTTGAAGATTATTACTCGATCGAATTTGCCAACTATGCAGTCAGTGATCATTACCTGCACGACCACGAAGTGATAGCGCCGATAAAATCATGAAGATCAAGAACACTGAAGTCATTGATACGTTCGCTGAAGCCTTCAGCATGTACGGCAGCCGCATTGTCATCACGGCCGAGACGGCCGACTGGGCATTGGCGGCGGCGCGTTCAATGACCGGTTTCGCTACCTCGGTGATCGGCTGCAAATGTGAAGCCGGTATTGAAAAAACATTAGACGCAGACGCAACGCCGGATCAACGCCCCGGCGTCAGTGTGTTGTTATTTACGATGGATGCAAACAGTCTGGCGACCTGTTTTGTCGAACGCATCGGCCAGTGTGTGATGACCTGCCCGACGACTGCCTGTTTTAATGGTCTCGACAGCAGTGAGTCCGTTGTCGTCGGTGGGCAGTTACGCTATTTCGGTGATGGTTACCAGATGAGTAAAAAAATAGACGGTAAACGATTATGGCGTGTCCCGGTCATGGATGGCGAATTTCTGGTCGATGAAACATTCAGTATTCAGGAGTCCGTCGGCGGCGGTAACATTTTATTAATCGGCACTGATATGAATGCCACGTTAAATGCAGCAACCGCGGCAACAGACGCGATGCGAAAAATTGATGACATCATCCTGCCATTCCCGGATGGTGTTGTGCGCAGTGGCAGTAAAGTCGGTTCAAAATACAAGACACTGATCGCATCGACGAATGATGCCTATTGCCCGACATTACGTGCCGTCAGCAAACAAACTGCACTCCCTGACACGGCTGAGTCTGTGCTTGAAATTGTTATTGATGGTTTACGATCGGAAGCCGTTAAACAGGCGATGCAGGTCGGCATGCAAGCAGCTGCAGAGACAAATATTATGCAGATTACTGCCGGTAACTATGGTGGCAATCTTGGCCAACATCATTTTCATTTGAAGGACCTGGTGTAGTCGACATGGCTCTGACCCTGAATCTGACCACTACACCGGATGTACCTATGGAGGCACCGTGCCTGAACGTGGACACGCTCGCCGGTCTGGACGCCGAAGCAGTGAAACAGCTGGCGGTGATGCACGGTAATGTAAAAGCGACCGTCGGTGATTTTTTCAATGTCACCGGTAAAGGTGATGACACGGTAACCATCGAAGGTGACCTGTCCCGTGTTAAATATCTCGGTGCCGGTACACGCTCCGGTCAATTAACGATTAATGGCGATGTCGGTGCGCATCTGGGTGCCGGTGTCAGCGGTGGTGAAATCACCGTCAATGGCAATGCCGGTGACTGGGTTGCACCGGAGATGTCCGGCGGCAGGATTATTATTCATGGTAATGCCGGTCATCTCGTCGGTAGCGCACATCGCGGCAGCGCCGCCGGTATGCTCGGCGGGGAAATACTTATCCACGGCAATGTCCGCAATGAAACCGGCCATGCCATGCGTAACGGCCTGATTGTCATTGGCGGTAACAGCGGCGATTTCACCGGTGTGAACATGCTCGCCGGTACGGTCATTGTTTTTGGTGAAATGGGCATACGTGCCGGTGCCGGCATGAAACGTGGCTCGATAATTTCCATGCAATCTGCCGAGATATTGCCGACTTTTTCCCGTGCCTGTGTCTATCGGCCGATTTTTATCCGTGTGCTGTTGAATCATTTAAAGACATATGGATTTGATGTGACTGATGATCAGATTGACTGTCACTACGAACGTTGGTGTGGTGATTCAGTTGAAATGAATCGCGGTGAAATATTACTTTTACATAATAAATAGTTTCTTTACCAGGGAGATTAAATCATGACGACATTTGTGACTGATAATTGTAAAGGCTGTCGTTTTACCGACTGTGTAACCGTATGCCCGGTCGAGTGCTTTCACTATGATGATGAAATGCTGTACATCGATCCAGACGTCTGCATTGATTGCAGCGCGTGTATCCCGGAATGTCCGGTGCAGGCGATATTTGAAGATGCCGACTATCCGGAGGAGAAAGAGGAATGGCTCGCGATTAATGCGGAAAAGGCGGCGGCTCTTCCCGTCTGTGATTCGCAGATGGATCCATTACCGGGCGCTGAAGAAAGAAAAGCCGAACTGGGCTTCTAGTTAAATTCGTGTCGGTTGCTGCCGACGGAGTTCATCAGGCCCTGAATTATAAAAACCCGAGGTACATCCCATGAGCAAGCCGGGCTCGTCTGATCAGCCGTTACGTGTCGCCATTGTTGGCGCCGGGCCGAGCGGTTTTTATGCTGCTGAAGCGCTATTAAAGTCTGACATCAGCGTCAAAATCAATCTATTTGAAAGACTGCCCTCCCCGTATGGACTGGTACGCAGTGGTGTTGCACCGGATCATCCGAAACTGAAACAGGCCATCCAGATCTACAACAAGATCGCGTCCGCTAATGCCGAAGTACTCAATTTTATCGGTAATGTCACGGTTGGCCTGGATATCAGCGTCGATGAACTGAAAACGTACCATCATGCCGTGATCTTTACCTGTGGTGCGGAAACGGACCGGCGCCTGGGAATTCCCGGTGAAGACCTGGCTGGCAGTCATACGGCTACGGAATTTGTCGGCTGGTATAACGGCCATCCGGATTACCGCGACCGTCAGTTCGACCTGTCGCATGAGACCGCGGTTATTATCGGCCAGGGCAATGTGGCTGCCGACGTCAGTCGAATCCTGTCGAAGACCGTCGATGAACTGAAACACACGGACATCGCAGAACACGCCCTTGATGCGCTGGCTGAAAGCAGGATCCGCGATGTCTATGTCATCGGTCGGCGCGGTCCGGCGCAGGCGAAATTCACTTCGAAAGAATTACGTGAATTCGGTGAACTGGATGATTGTGATCCGATTGTCGACGCGGCTGAACTGGAATTGAACCCGGCCAGCACAACCGAGTTGGCAGAGAAAACGAACATCGGCAATAAAAAGATCTATGACATGTTTGTCGAGTATGCCCGGCGGGACACCGGTAACACAACCCGCCGCTGCCACTTCCAGTTTCTACGCAGCCCCATCGAGCTGATTGGTGATACACGCATCGAAAAAGTCAAACTCGAACATAATCAACTGAGCGGCGAGCCATTTAACCAGTCCGCGCGTGGTTCTGGCAAAACCTACGAACTGGAGACCGGCATCCTGTTTCGCAGTATCGGCTATCGGGGTGTCGCCATCGATGGTGTACCGTTTCATGAGGGCTGGGGCACGTTTCCGAATATCGGCGGACGCATGACCGAAGATGAAGCAATCGTACCGCAGTTGTATGCGGCCGGATGGATCAAACGTGGTCCCAGCGGCATCATTGGCACGAACCGGGCCTGTAGCGTGGAAACGGTGAATCACCTTTTACAGGACATGGATAAATTGGCCGCAATTGACATCAATACGAACGCGGATGCATTTGAATCGCTGCTGGCCGAGCGGGGATTACGCACCATCGATTTTAGCGATTGGCAGATTATTGACGCCGCAGAAGTGGCCCGGGGAGAGCCGAAGGGTAAACCCCGTGAAAAATTCACCCGCCGCGAGGAGATGCTACAACTTATCGATTGATTGCAATCCCTGCTTCACCTGCTTTGCTTGTCCCACCTGCCACAGCAAGTTATG
>JBHIXH010000040.1:0-13326 GCA_041984885.1 Gammaproteobacteria bacterium | reverse complement strand
CGGCTGTAGAAGAAGATACCCGACGCCTCGACATTCTTTTGTCATCTGAAAGGTCATTTATCGTTTCTTGGTAAGACGTACGGACATTTACGCGTGCGTCAGCTCGCTATCCGATGTTTTATCTAAAGTCATTGATTAATATGACCGTTTAAGAAACAGGAGAATGGTCGAGCTAAATATAGAATTATAATCAGGAATGCGAACAACTAAAGAAGTCCCCTGCCCCTACTGCAGTTTGCTCTGTGACGATCTCGTTATTGAGAACGATGGCGGTCGCCTGCACGTTAGTGAGAATGGTTGTCATCTGGCGCGGGAGGAGATCGAATCTGACTCACCTGAACGTACGCCGCTGATCAAGGGTAAACCCTGTACAGTTGATGCCGCGATTGCCGAAGCCGTCCGGATATTAAAACGCTCAAAACAACCGCTTATTTCCGGACTCGGTACCGACCTGTCCGGGGTGCGGGCAGCATTGGAACTGGCCGAGCGATCCGGCGCGATCATCGATCACATGCATAATCAGGGTTCGGTAAAAAACTCGCTCGTGCTACAGGACCTTGGCTGGATCACGACGACAATGGCCGAAATCCGCAATCGTGCCGACCTGATCATTTTCGCCGGTACCGATGCAAGGAAATATCCGCGTTTTTTTGAGCGTGTCGTTAACAACGACTCCACCCTGTTTCGCACCAACCTGAAAAATCGCGAAATTGTTTTTATTGGCAACGAGCTAAACACACGTCAGGTAAAAACGAAATCCGGCAAACGTCCCTCGTATATAAAATGTAAATCCGAACACATCGGCGAAATCATGTCTGTCATACATACGATGATCGTCGGTGATCAAATTGATACCGATGTCATTCATGGCGTGAAACTGAAAACGCTGATTGACCTTGCTGAAAAGATGAAACGGGCAAAATACGGTGTCATCGTCTGGGCACCCGGTGAACTCGATTTTCCTCATGCGGAATTAACCATTCAGAATTTCTGTGAAGTGATAAAGTATTTGACGCGCACGACGCGTTTTGCCGGGTTTTATCTCAGCGGTAATGACGGCGGAACCACGGCTCTTAATGCTTGCGCCTGGCAATCCGGCTATCCATTGCGTATCAGCTTTAACAAGGGATACCCGGAATACGATCCGCACATTAACTCCGCGACCAATGTGTTAAAAACCCGTCGTGTCGATTCCATGCTGTGGATCTCCAGTATTACCTCGTCGATTGTGCCACCGAAGGCCGGCATCCCGTCAGTAATTCTGGCGACCCCGAAAACACGATTGCGATATCGTCCGGATGTCTACATCCCGGTCGGGACCCCTGGTGTTGACCACAAGGGCCACTTGTTCCGTACCGACAGCGTGCTGGCATTACCATTAAAACAATTGCGCGAGACAGACCTGCCGACGGTTGCCGATGTGCTGAAAAAATTCATGGAAAATATCTAGGGTGAACGCATAAATGTATACAAAACTGACAGGCGGCACCGTTTACGACCCGGTCCACGGCATTAACGCCGAGAAGCGTGATATCTATATCAAGGATGGACAGATAACCCGTAAACCCGACCCGGAAGTAAAGATCGATCGCGTGATTGATATTCGCGGCAAGATAGTAATGGCCGGCGCGATTGATATCCACACGCATATTGGCGGCGGCAAGATGAATATTGCCCGCATCATGCTACCGGAAGATCATCAAAAAGATCTGGTGAAGAAAACGCCGATTACCCGTTCCGGTTGTGGTCATGCCGCACCTTCGACCATGACAACCGGCTATCGTTATGCCGAGATGGGTTACACCGCCTGTTTTGAACCCGCCATGTTGCCGATCAACGCCCGCCAGGCGCATATGGAAATGGCTGACACGCCTATGGTCGACAAGGGCGCCTATGCCCTGCTCGGCAGTGATGATTTCTTTTTACGCATGCTGGCTGCCGACAAGGGACGTGAAGCCATCAGCGACTATGTCAGCTGGATCATTAATGCCACGCAATCTATCGGCGTTAAAGTGGTTAACCCGGGTGGTATCAGCGCATTCAAGTTTAATCAACGACGGTTAAACCTTGATGATAATAACGAGCATTATGGCGTCTCGCCGCGCCAGGTTTTAAAAGCGCTGGCGCGTGCCGTGCGTGAGCTGGGTGTACCGCACCCGTTACATGTCCATGGCTGTAATCTTGGCGTGGCCGGTAACGATGCAACCACGCTGGAAACCATCCGTGCAGCCGATGGCTTGCCGATGCACCTGACGCATATCCAGTTTCACAGTTATGGTCAGGAAGGCGACCGCAAGTTCTCATCCGGGGCGGCGAAGATCGCGGAATCGATCAATGAAAATCACAACATCTCTGTCGATGTCGGCCAGGTATTGTTTGGTCAAACGGTCACCGCATCCGGTGATTCAATGATGCAGTACGAAGGTCACTGGCATGCCCATCCGAAAAAATGGGTCGTCATGGATATTGAGTGTGATGCTGGCTGCGGTGTCGTGCCGTTTCGCTATAGCGATAAAAATTATGTAAATGCGATGCAATGGGCCATTGGTCTGGAGATGTTCTTACTCGTGGAAGACCCCTGGCGCATATTTTTGACGACGGATCATCCGAACGGCGCGCCGTTTACCACCTATCCGCACCTGATCCGCCTGTTAATGGACCGGAGTTTCAGAAATGACATGCTTGATTCAATCAACCCGGAAGCCGCGAAAATGAGCGTGTTGAAATCCATCGACCGGGAATACAGCTTGTACGAGATCGCGATCATGACTCGCGCCGCACCGGCTCGCAGCCTGGGTTTACGCAATCGTGGTCATCTTGGCTCCGGCGCTGCCGCCGATATCACCATTTATGACGATCTGAAAAACCGAGAAAAGATGTTCGGAAAACCCTGCTATGTTTTTAAAGACGGCGAACTGGTGGTTGAGAACGGCAAGGTTGTCAAAGTCATCAATGGTGGTACTCATGTCCTGAAACCCGGCTATGACAAAACGATAGAGAAGTCATTGAAACGTTACTTTGATCAGTACCAAACAGTGAAAATGAATAATTTTAAAATTCAGAATGACGAACTACTCGACTACGGCAACAGCAGCCTGATCGAACAACCCTGTCTGTAAACACAATGAAGATTAACGGCG
The DNA here is from genome assembly GCA_041984885.1 of Gammaproteobacteria bacterium. Lineage (GTDB taxonomy): Bacteria > Pseudomonadota > Gammaproteobacteria > Eutrophobiales > Eutrophobiaceae > UBA4486. The sequence goes on along the minus strand of JBHIXH010000040.1, from coordinate 10,186 downwards.
TAGAAATCGACGATACATTTGCTGAAGCCTTTCCGATGAAGGCAACGCGTATCATCATCACAGCGATGTCGTTGAAGTGGGCCTACCACGGCGCCAACGCATTGCGCGGTTTTGCCTCGTCAGTCATCGCCTGTGGCTGTGAGGCCGACATTGAACGTGAATTAAAACCGTCCGAGACCCCGGACGGACGCCCTGGCATTTCCGTCATGATTTTCGCGATGAGCACGAAAGAACTGGCAAAACAAATCCCCATACGTGTTGGTCAAACGATCATGACGACAGCAACGACAGCCTGCTATTCCGGGATTACTGACAGCGATCAAACGATTCCGATGGGCAAGAACCTGCGCTACTTTGGCGATGGCTACCAGATTTCAAAAGTCATTAATGGCCGCCGTTTCTGGCGGATCCCGGTTATGCACGGCGAGTTTATCTGTGAAGAGACTGCCGGAGTACAAAAAGCCATCGGTGGCGGTAACTTTCTCGTGCTTGGCAAAACCGCGAGGCAGGCCCTGGCGGCCAGCGAAAAAGCGGTTGAGGCAATCAACAACGTGCCCGGCGTGATCACGGCCTTTCCTGGCGGTATCGTCGGTTCCGGTTCCAAGGTTGGTTCAAAGTACAAGTTTCTGCCCGCATCAACCAACGAAGCCTACTGCCCGACATTAAAAGGACAGGTTAAAAGTGAACTATCTGAAGACATCGGTTCGGTGCTCGAAATTGTCATTGATGGCCTGAATGAAGAGTGTATTAATGAGGCGATCCGCGTTGGTGTTGAGACGGCCTGTTCGTTTGGCCCCAAGAAAGGCATCTATCGCATCAGTGCCGGTAATTATGGCGGAAATCTTGGTCCGCATCTGTTTCATTTAAGGAAGATACTGGCATGAGTGCGCTAACGTTTAAATTAAAAGCCGCACCCGAGTTTCCGCTTGATGTCTCACCATTGATACCGGAGAAACTGGATTCAAGGAATCTGCAACAGATTAAATCGATCAAGTTGCAGTATGGCAAACAGAAGACACCGGTCTCTGATCTGTTTAACGTCTCTGGCAGTGACAAACAGAACATAACCATCCTGAACAGCACGGATCGTTTGATTGCTGTCGGCAAAAACATGACCGAAGGACACATCAAGGTCGAGGGAGATGCCGGCAAATTCCTTGGTCAGGGCATGAAAGGCGGGCGTGTCAACGTGAATGGCAATGTCGGCGACTGGACCGGGAATAAAATGACCGGTGGCCGCATTGATATCCAGGGTAATGCCGGTGACTACGTTGGCGCGGGATTACCGGGTGATCCATTCGGTATGAATAACGGCTTCATCAATATTTTCGGTAATGCCGGCGACCGTGTCGGTGACCGCATGCGTCGTGGCATTATACTGATACATGGTCAGGCCAATGATTTTTGTGGCAGCCGTATGCATGCAGGCACAATAATCGTGCTGCAAAAAGCAGGAAAAAACGTCGGTTCGGGCATGCGTCGGGGATCATTGATACTCGCACGCAAACCGGCACATATCAGTTCGACGTTTCGTAGTTGCGGCAGCCTGAAAATGCAGTTTTTACGTTTACTATTTACACAACTGGCTGATACCGATGACCAGTTTTCGCTGTTTCGCCATTTTGGCGCCGAGGCACATCGTCTATCCGGCGATCGGGCACGCAATGGTAAAGGCGAGATTCTTATTCTACAAAACTTGAAAAACAGGACACGAAAATAAATGAAACGAACTCGCGGTAAAAAAGGTCGCGTAGAAGGCCGTACGACGCCATGGGTTGCCCTGTCTGAAATCAGGACATTGCTCGGTGATGCGCCGCGCACCCGGGATTACCTGATTGAGCATCTACATAAAATTCAGGATAAATATCACCACATTTCGAACCGACACATACTTGCGCTTGCCATTGAGATGGAGTTGCCGATGGCAGAAGTCTACGAAACCGCGACGTTTTATCATCATTTCGATGTCATCAAGCCAGGTAAACAACCTCCGCCTGCACTGACTGTACGTGTTTGTGAATCGCTGACCTGCGAGATGTTCGGTGCAAAAGAACTGATTAAGTCCCTGGAAGAAAGCGACCAGCAAAACGTTCGTATCCAGAAGGTCCCTTGTGTCGGTCGTTGTGCCGACGCACCGGTCGCTGTTGTCGGCACCAAACCCGTTCCGAAAGCAGAAAAAGATACAGTGGTCGCCGCAATTGAAGGCAAACAGACGCGAGATACGCTACCGGACGGCTATATAGACTACGAACAGTACAAAAAAGACGGCGGCTATGAATTACTCCAGGCCTGTCTCAATGGCCAGCATGAGCGTGAGGCAATTATCAGTACGCTCGAAGATTCCAATCTGCGAGGACTTGGTGGGGCCGGCTTTCCGACCGGTCGCAAATGGCGGATTCTCTCCGAACAGGCAAAACCCAGGTTAATCGCGATCAACATCGATGAAGGCGAGCCGGGGACATTCAAGGATCGTTATTACCTGGAACGTGACCCGCATCGCTTCATTGAGGGAACCTTAATCGCGAACTGGGCAATCGAGGCCGATGCCATCTATATCTATTTACGCGATGAATATGCCGGCTGCCGGCAAATGCTGGAGAAGGAACTGGCCGCGCTCAAGGCAAGCCCGCCGTGTGAACTCCCGCCGATATACCTGCGCCGCGGTGCCGGCGCTTATATCTGTGGCGAAGAGTCTGCCATGATCGAATCAATTGAAGGTAAAAAAGGCATGCCGCGCCTGCGGCCGCCTTACGTGGCGCAAGTCGGCCTGTTCGGTCGCCCGACACTGGAGCAAAACATGGAAACGATGCACTGGGTGCGCGATATCGTTGAAAAAGGTGCTGACTGGTTTGCATCTGAGGGACGCAATGGCCGCAAAGGGCTGCGCTCATTCTCCGTCAGTGGCCGGGTAAAAAAACCTGGCGTACATCTGGCGCCGGCCGGCATCACAATGAACGAATTAATCAAGGAGTATTGTGGCGGCATGCTGGATGGACACCGCTTGTACGGTTACTTTCCCGGGGGTGCGTCCGGCGGCATTCTGCCCGCCTCTCTTGCCGATGTGCCTCTCGATTTTGATACGTTACAGGAACACGGCTGTTTCATCGGTTCCGCAGCGATTGTGGTCCTGTCTGATCAGGATAAGGCCAGGGATATGGCGCTTAACGCGATGAAATTTTTTGAAGATGAATCGTGTGGTCAGTGTACTCCGTGCCGCGTCGGCACGGCCAAAGCGGTCAAGTTAATGGCAGACAAGGATTGGGATGAATCACTGCTGGAGGAGTTGGCCAGGACCATGGAAGATGCGTCAATTTGCGGGCTCGGCCAGGCTGCGCCGAATCCATTGCGTTGTGCAATTAAATATTTCCCACAGGAATTTAAATAAAGGTTGAGATAACGATGGCTGCAAACCCGGATGTAATGAACGAGAAAGTCACCCGTTATACGCTGAACGGCGAGACGGTCGAGGCCTATGGTGATGAAACCATTCTGCAATCGGCGAAACGTCAGGGCGTAGAAATACCCCATCTTTGCTACAAGGAAGGCTACCGGCCGGATGGCAACTGTCGCGCCTGCGTGGTCGAGATTGATGGAGAGCGCGTGCTGGCCCCGTCCTGTTGTCGTCAACCCACTGAAGATATGAAAGTGACAACAGACAGCGAACGCGCCGTCCATTCACAAAAGATGGTGCTGGAGTTGTTGTTGTCCGACATGCCACAACAGGGACGGTCACCATACCGCCTTGATTCAGAACTGGATGAATGGGCAGACAAACTGAACGTGTTTGACCCGCGTTTTCATCAACGCGAACAGCCGCGCGCTGACCTGTCGCATCCGGCAATGGCCGTCAATCTGGATGCCTGCATTCAATGTACGCGCTGTGTGCGTGCCTGCCGCGAGGAACAGGTGAATGATGTAATCGGTATGGCCTTTCGCGGTAGTCATGCTGAAATTGTCTTTGATATGGGAGAGCCGATGGGGGAAAGCACCTGCGTCGCCTGTGGTGAATGTGTCCAGGCCTGCCCGACCGGTGCTCTGATGCCGGCAAAAAATGTCGGTCTGATCAAACCCGATAAAAAAGTCGATTCGGTCTGTCCGTATTGTGGTGTCGGCTGTCTACTGACCTTTAACGTAAAAAACAATCATATACAACAGGTGGAAGGCCGTGACGGGCCAGCCAACAAGAGTCGCCTGTGTGTCAAGGGCCGCTATGGATTCGATTACGTCCATCATAATGATCGCCTGACCAAACCGCTGGTGCGCCGAAAAGATGCAAGGAAGACACCGGAATTAATCGAGCCGATTGAATTGCATAAATACTTTCGGGAAGCCAGTTGGGAAGAAGCGCTGGATATTGCAGCGAATGGATTGCAAAAGATACGTGAGGAAAAGGGTTCACAGGCCCTGGCTGGCTTCGGTTGTGCCAAAGGCAGTAATGAAGAAGCGTATTTATTTCAGAAACTGGTTCGCACCGGTTTTGGTACAAATAATGTTGATCATTGCACCCGTCTCTGCCACGCCTCATCGGTTGCAGCCTTACTTGAGACCATCGGTTCCGGAGCGGTTTCAAACCAGGTTGCTGACGGCACGTATGCCGATGTGATTATTGTCATCGGCTCACGCCCGAATGATAACCACCCGGTCGCGGCCACGTTCATGAAGAATGCCGCGGAGCGTGGTAGTAAGTTGATCTTGATTGAACCTTACGGCTCGGAGATGTATTTGCATGCAAATCATTTATTGAAGCTGCGTCCCGGTACTGACGTGCTGCTATTAAACGGCATGATGCACACGATCATCGCGGAGAACCTGCATAATCAACAATTCATTGATGAACATACGGACGGCTTTGCAGCATTAAAAGAAACAGTAAAGAAATATCCGCCGGAAAAGGTAGCGCCCATCTGTGGCATTCCACCGGAAACGATTAAGACTGTTGCCCGTTTATATGCGACTGCGGATACTGCCATCATCTTCTGGGGCATGGGTATTTCACAGCACGTGCATGGTACTGACAATGCACGTTGTCTGATATCACTCGCATTAATGACCGGGCAGATAGGCAGACCAAGCACGGGATTGCATCCGCTGCGTGGACAAAACAACGTCCAGGGTGCCTCCGATGTCGGCCTGATCCCGATGGTCTACCCAGATTATCAGCCAGTCAATGATGACAATGTCCGTAAAAAATTCGAACAATTATGGAACACCAGCCTTGATCCGAAGCCGGGCAAGACCGTGGTGGAGATCATGCATGCGATTCATGATGGCGGTTTAAACGGTATGTACGTGATGGGTGAGAACCCGGCCATGTCCGATCCGAACCTGAATCATGCGCGCGAAGCCCTTTCCATGCTCGATCTTCTCGTTGTTCAGGATATCTTCTTCACCGAGACCTGTAGCTATGCTGATGTCATCTTCCCTGCATCCGCATTCCCGGAAAAATCCGGTACATTCACCAATACCGATCGTCGGGTACAAATGGGAAGACAGGCGATCGATCCACCGGGTGAGGCAAAACAGGACTTGTGGATCATTCAGGAACTGGCAAATCGACTTGGTCTGAACTGGAACTATACCCATCCGAAAGAAGTATTTGATGAAATCAGGCTGGCCACACCCAGTATGAGTGGTATGACCTGGGATCGACTGGAAGAGGTGGATTCTCTGACCTATCCTCTGTTAAACGTAGGCGATCCGGGCGAACCGATTATCTTCAAGGATGGCATATTTCCTACCGAGGATGGTCGGGGTCGTTTCGTACCGGCAGACTATGTCGAGCCAGCCGAGATGCCGGACAATGAATATCCGATTGTGTTTGTTACCGGTCGTCAACTCGAACACTGGCACACCGGCACGATGACACGTCATTCCCGTGTTCTCGATTCTATTGAACCGGGCCCCTGTGTCATGATTAACCCGGAAGACCTGAAGAAACTTGGATTAACGACAGGCGATGTCATCGTCGTCGAGTCAAGAAGGGGAAGAATCGCAGCTACTTCACGTGCAGATGAACACATGCAGGAAGGCGTCGTGATGATGACATTTTCCTATAATGAAGCGGCAGCCAACCTGATAAGTAATGATGCGCTGGATCCGCACGGCAAGATACCGGAGTTCAAGTTTTGTGCAGTGAAACTCTCGGCCGGTCGTCGATCCGACGACCGGGTAACGAAAGTAGTGAACTAGTCGGTCCGGTTCAGGATGATGCGACTTCGGTCAGCGTGAGTATCTCTTCAATCAGAGGTTCGTCCTTACCCTTGCCTTCTTCCGCCGGGATTACCGTTTTTATCCGGTACAGCTTGCCTGGAATCTGATCAGAAAAGATAAATTCATATGATTTTCCGGCAAACTTCTCAAACTGACGTCGGCGTGGATCGTTCATATACGGGGTGAAATAGACTTTTTCGCCATTGACGGTTTCACCGCCAAATTCAAACTCGATTGGCTCTACGGTGGCTTCATCGTGAATCGAAGTCTTGATGCTTTTAAGAAAATAGCGCCAGCTACCACCTGTGTATCGATCCATTTCGAAAACATCACCTTGCATATACACACCAAGAACCGGGTTGCCGGTGACATTCGTTACATTTTCCGGGCGAACCAGTTGCTTACGCTCACCAGTGAAAAACTGCATATTGGTATTCTTGGTACCATCCTCGTTGATTTCCTGTATCTCAAGGTGCACCGTATCTTCAAAACCTTCCTCATAGGAACCGGATTTTTTGAATTCGTATAGTAGTCGCGTCGGTTGACTGATATTGTCAAGGTGATCCGACAACCACATTTTCACCTCTGCTGCCGAGAATTCATACCCCTCTGGCACCTGGTAGATGTTGTCGCCCATACGACCAATCTTGTTATCCAGTTCCTCCTCCGTCAGCTCGCGCTTCAAAGAGTCACCGGATTTTTCTTCTGCAAATATAGTGGTGCTCTGCAGACTCAGGGCAATTGCTATTGAAAGTATGTATTTAATCATCATCGTCTTCTTTTTCAGTTTTTTGCATTTCGGCAAGCGGTACGCCGAATTCAGTCAAAATTTTATGGATCTCAGCTTTGTTTTCCTGGACCACGGCATTGATCTTGTCGCGCCATTCATTATTTCCAAAACGCACAGCCATTGACATATTGTAGGTATATCTGGCTTCAGCATTTCTTGGATCAACGTTTTCCACAGGTAATAACTGAATATCTGCCTGGTCTTTCAGCTTTTTCGCGTAATATCCGGCGGTGGGTCCCCAGACTATTGTTGCGTCAATTTTTCCGGCGGCCAGATCTTCCATCATTACTTGTCCTGGATGGCTTGTGATGTCACCCGGATGTCCCTGATATGGCACCATTGCTCCGATTAGATTTCTTAATGCCAACCAAAGCTGAGCCGGCCCTCGATCAGTTAGACCAAATTTAAGATCTATGCCTTTTTCTTTCACCAGTTCGGGCAGCTTGTCCGCATGATCCAGTCCCTGCAACCTGCCGTCTTTAACAAACGCCAGAACGTAACTGGTGGCGTAGTATGGTTCTGTTGTTGCAGCCAGTTCAAAACTCTCCGGCACATTGATCACGAGATCACATTTATAGATACCGCCTTCCTCGCTTCTGAGAGTATTGCGTATAAATCCCATACGTTGTGGAAAATATTCAAATTGAAGTTCCATACCCAGCTTTTCCGCCAATAATGCGGCAATCTTGTTTTCAAACCCTTCATTCTTGCTGTTCGAAAAGGGCAACATGTAGGGATCAGCACAGACACTTAATATGCCTTTTTCAGCGTACGAAATTGCTGCGATGGCTGACTGACTGAGTGATAGAAGCGCTAAAACTGTAAAAACTAGACGTTGCATAGATTAAAAATAAGCCCGCTTTATTAAAGCGGGCTCTCCTTCAAATTAACAATCAATATACTTGATAGAAATGCTGACAGCTTATTTGGTTGGTTTCACCTTGTTAATCTTTCCGACCAGCCGTTTAAAGGGGCCCTCCAGCGTATCCATGGCCTGTTTTTTTGCTGCCGCGACATCATCAGCAGTGACATCACCGACGACTATGACACCAACCATGCCAAATCCAACGTGTGGTTCACAGACATAACCGTAAATGCCCGTACCTTTTGGTGAAACATTAAAAGTGCCACCCGGAAATTTGCCCCTCTCACCAAATGCCTCGCCGCCTTCCGGAACAATATAGCTCGGAGCGTTGTGGGAAGTCATGTTGTTGAAATTTACGGTGTCACCCGGTTGAATATAAATGATCGCCGGTTTGAAGACGCGTGCCTCGGCATTAACCGTATGCTCGGCTGCTATAAGATTACTGCTGGCAACGAGAAGCATGACGCCGGACAGGATTTTCGTAATATTTTTCATCGTTATATATCTCCGCTGTTTTAATTGATATCAGGTTGCTATGAAAAATCGAAGGGGTGAATTAGATGTTTTATCAAGCCCTTTGTCAACCGTCGAACCACTGAAAACACTGCTAAATTACTGAATTTCAAAAGTTTCGACCGGAGTATTTTTTGATAGTTCTATCTGTTTTCACGGAACTTTTTCGTACTAAACCTGTATTCGAAAAAAAATCCCCGGCATCTTTCGATACCGGGGATCTCAGTACTAGGTACTTACAGTATTACTGCGCTGCTTACGGCAGAGAGAATACCATCAGAACACCAGAGTTACGTGCTGAGTTCAGCAGCTTACGATAGCCACCGACCGCACCCAGAGCTGCGGTGTCAGGTGCTGCAGCCAGACCTGGGATAGCGACAACCGCGCCAGCCCAGCCGCCGATACCGGAAAGGATACCGACATACTGCTTACCTTTATGTGCCCAGCTGTTGAAGTTGCCGATAATTCCAGACGGAGTCTTGAATTTCCACAGCAACTTGCCGCTCTTCGCGTCAACTGCTTTCGCATAGGAGTCCAGCGTACCGTAGTAAACAACGTCACCAGCGGTAGCCAGAACACCTGACCATACTGACCACTGTTCCGGAATATTCCAGACGATTTTGCCCTTGTCAGCGTCCCAGGCAATCATGTTACCCATGTTGTCTTTTGCTGCATTGTTATTCGGGCAATCCGGGCAGACAGCGCCAGCCGGATACATCGTCAGGTTCGCGTTCACGTAGGCCTGACCTGCAGTGTACTGGTTACCACCAGCCGCGTAAGAAACGGGCTCGTAGGTCATGCACACGTGGTTGGTCGGGACATAGAACAGACCGGTGCGTGGGCTGTATGCCGCAGGCTGTTGGTCCTTAGTACCCAGAGCAGCAGGACAGATGTCTTTGGAGACAACGTCTTCACCGTTATGGTCGGTGCTGTACTGTTTCAGGGTCTGCGGATAACCGGTCTTCATGTCAACGTGGGTCGCCCAGTTTACTGCAGGGTCATACTTTTCAGCGACCAGCAGTTCACCGTTTACGCGGTCCATCGTATAGGCGAAGCCATTACGATCGAAGTGAACCAGCGCTTTGCGGGTCTTACCTTTGACTTTCATGTCGGCCAGGATCATTTCGTTAACGCCGTCATAATCCCATTCGTCATGTGGGGTCATCTGATATACCCAACGAGCAACACCAGAGTCGATGTCACGGGCGAAAATGGTCATAGACCATTTGTTGTCGCCAGGACGGACAACCGGGTTCCAGGTAGACGGGTTACCAGAGCCGTAGTAGACAAGGTTTTCGTCGAAGTCAGCTGGCCACCAGCCCCAGACAGAACCACCACCGGTCTTCCAAGCGTCAGATGCAGATCCGCACTTTTTCGGACTTACAGCAGGAGCTGTCCAGTTACCTTTGTCAGCACACCATGTATTTACACCGGTGTTTTTACCAACTTTTTTACCCAGTGAGGTGGTGTTTGCGTCGAAAAGCATGTCATCGTCCGGACCCATGCTGAATGCACGCCAGGCCAGAGAACCGTCTTTGGCATTGTAGGCAGCAATCCAGCAACGAACGCCGAATTCAGCACCGGAACAACCGGTAAAGACCTTGTCTTTAATCGGATGCGGTGCGTTCGTGTTCGTCATACCACTCGCCGGGCTAACTCCGCGACCTTCTTTGGAGTTAACATCGCCGGTGATCTCGCTACCCTGGAATACGTCCCAGACTACGTCGCCGGTTTTTGCGTTTAAAGCAACCAGTTTGGTATCAGCCTGTTGCAGATAGATCTGCCCCATGCTGTAACCCAGACCACGG
>JBHIXH010000039.1:0-20000 GCA_041984885.1 Gammaproteobacteria bacterium | reverse complement strand
GGGTATTAACCGTCAACTTTTCTTCCTAACTGAAAGTGCTTTACAACCCGCAGGCCTTCTTCACACACGCGGCATTGCTGGATCAGGGTTGCCCCCATTGTCCAATATTCCCCACTGCTGCCTCCCGTAGGAGTCCGGGCCGTGTCTCAGTCCCGGTGTGGCTGATCGTCCTCTCAGACCAGCTACTGATCGTTGCCTTGGTAGGCCGTTACCCCACCAACAAGCTAATCAGACATAGGCTCATCCAATAGTGCAAGGTCCGAAGATCCCCTGCTTTCCCCCGTAGGGCTTATGCGGTATTAATTCGGATTTCTCCGAGCTATCCCCCGCTACTGGGCAGATTCCTATGCGTTACTCACCCGTCCGCCACTCGTCGCCTGGAGAGCAAGCTCTCCATCGTTACCGTTCGACTTGCATGTGTTAGGCATGCCGCCAGCGTTCAATCTGAGCCAGGATCAAACTCTTCAGTTTAAGCTTGATAACTGCTAAAGGCAGTCAATCTTGGCTCAATGGTCACTGTCATTGACGTTACATCAAGACTTTGATCCCATTGATGTTTCTTTGGGTGTCACAAGCCGTTGACGCAAACGCCCACACGTATTTCTTGATCAAATTTTTAAAGAACAGGTTTGGGGGTCCCCAAACAGAGGCGGGGATTATACACTTGGATTGGACTCGGTCAACCAATCTTTACAGTTTTTTTAAATTATTTTTAAGCTATTGAATAATAGAATAATTTAGTAAGATTTTTGGCTAAAAATTGACACGAATATACGCTGATTTTCAGCGATGGTTTTTGATCCTGTTGGCCACCTGATCGTGCTGATAATGACGGGCAATGCTCTCGGCATCCCAGCCATTTTTGGTTTTCAGCATTTTGTCGGCTCCTGCTTCCAACAAGGCCTGCACAAGGTTCTCATTACCGTTTCTCGCGGCATCGATGAGTGCTGTAAATCCCTGTTTATGCTGAATATCTACATCCGCACCACGTTCAATCAGGAGTAAAGCCAGTTTCTCATGGTTACGATCTGCTGCCATGATTAACGGCGTCAGCCTACCGTTATCGTAACCATTGATGTCAGCGCCAAAATTTAATAACAACGTGGCAGCGTCGATATGATTTTTCTCAACCGCGTACTGCAATGCCGTGCGATTGGCACTACCGCGTTGATTCGGATCGGCGCCGCTGACCAACAGCAGATTGACGATCTGGGTATTGCCAATTGCAGCAGCTGTCATCAGCGGAGTCATGCCCTTGACCGCCTGGTTGAGGCTATCTGAATCGACGCCAGCGAGAATCCGGCTTATCTCTTCTGTGGCTTCACTGCGGATGACCCGAATTAACTCAACCGCCAGGGCATTCGATTGATTAGCCGGGGCTTTCTGTGTGGGTGGATCGGATTTTTCCACGGCAACCGGTGCAGTCCGCACGTCCACTTCACCTGTCAGGGACGAAACATCAGCGAGAAAGTGACTTAATGACTGGCGCGATTGGTAGAGATAATGGCCAAATGCGAGAAAGAAAAACAACAATACCAAGGTTTTTATTTTAACGGGCTTATCGCCGCGAACGACGACGTCGTCTGAATCGAAATGACGCGAACGTTGTACCGGATTATCCAAATGCCTTCGCATCTGAAAAAGTGTAGTGCATCACGCAACCGTGACGCGACTAAATTTACGTTTACCCACCTGGAGTACATACGTACTGCCGGATGCGAGCCGCGTGTCTTTATCTGAAATTTTTACACCATCCAGTTTGACTGCACCTTGTTTGATCATGCGCATCGCTTCGGAGTTGCTACCGGTCAGATTCGCGGCAGTACACGCTGATACTATCCAGAGTCCATCCGGGTCGGTTGGCTCCAGGGAAATTTCCGGCATTTCGTCAGGAATTCCACCGTCTCTGAACCGTTCGATAAACGCCTGCTGCGCTGATTCTGCTGCCCGCTTGTCATGAAAGCGGGTGATGATCTCCTCGGCCAGTTGAAACTTGATGTCGCGGGGGTTGGCACCCTCTTCAACTTGATCATGCAGGCGCTGGATCTCGGCCATGGGGCGAAAACTCAGCAACTCAAAATAGCGCCACATTTTTTCGTCATCTATGCTCATGATCTTGCCGAACATGTCATCTGGTGACTCGGTAATGCCAATATAATTGTCCAGCGATTTCGACATTTTCTCCGTACCGGCATGAATCCCCTCCAGTATTGGCATTGTCAGAATCACCTGCGGCGCCAGACCATAGCCTTCCTGGATCTGTCGACCGACCAATAGATTAAATTTTTGATCGGTACCACCGAGTTCCACATCCGCTTTCAATGCAACCGAATCGTAAGCCTGCACCAGTGGGTAGAGAAATTCATGAATCGCGATGGCCTGCTGGCTGGAAAAACGCTTGTTGAAATCATCCCGCTCCAGCATCCGGGCCACCGTGTGTTTTGATGCGAGCCGGATCATGTCTGCCGGTGACAGTTTATTCATCCAGGTAGAGTTAAACGCAATCTCGGTTTTCTCCGGATCGAGAATCTTGAAGACCTGGTCCTTGTACGTCTCGGCGTTCTGCTGCACCTCTTCCTGTGTTAGTGGGGGCCGTGTCGCAGTTTTACCGGTCGGGTCACCGATCATGCCGGTAAAATCACCGATCAGGAATATGACGTCGTGGCCCAACTCCTGGAACTGACGCATCTTGTTAATGAGAACCGTGTGGCCGAGATGCAGATCGGGCGCAGTCGGATCAAATCCGGCTTTTATCCTCAGCGGACGGTTTAATCCCAGTTTTTTTTCCAGATCGGCTTCGAGCAATATTTCATCGGAGCCGCGCCGGATTATATCCAGTGCATCGGAAGTGGTTGTCATGAACACATCATTTGGGTAGCAGGAGTTAAAATATTATTAAAAATGTCGGTTTAATCCGTTGACGTGGAACAGGCTTCTCGTTATGTTACGGCAAACATTTTCAAGTAAAGACCGTGACTTACAAAGTCTATATAAAGCAAGACTATAAGGCAAAAGTTACCGGCGCCAGCCGCTTTCAGCGCGGTCTGGTTCTGCTTGGCATCTGCTTTTCCCTGCTCGCATTTGTCCACGTTAAATCGACTCAAGCACCTTCCCCCGTAATCACCACCACAGAATCTCAAGTTATACCGCCACCATCGACGAAAACCACGGTTTCCATGCCGGAAAAATCGGTGGATATTTTCACGGAAGAACTGATCGATGAGTCCGCGAAGGCAGACGATCCTGTTGCCATATATGAATGGGCGACCGAGCCGGAACAGGATTATGCCGAACAATCCCCGGCCCCCCTTACCAGGCAAAATGAAGAATCCGCTGCAACTGAATCGGAAATCAGTTGGCAGGAGGTCACCATCAAGCGGGGTGATAATCTCGCCCGAATATTTAAACGTTTAAATTTGAGCCCGGCCACCCTGCATCACATTGTGCATGCGAACGATGACTCAAAAGTGTTAAAGAAAATCATGCCGGGGCAGACCTTGCGTTTTGACATTGAGAATAACGTCCTGCAGAAAATGGAATACGACGTCGACTTTGATGAAAAGCTCGTTGTTAGCACGAACGCAGACGGGGTGGAGGTCAACCTTGAAAAACTGCAACTGGAAACCCGGACCCGACATGCCAGCGCCACCATAGCGAATTCGTTGTATCTGGCAGGACAGGCCGCCGAGTTAAGCGACAACATCATCATGCAGTTAGTCACGATTTATGGCTGGGATATCGATTTCGCATTGAATATACGCAAAGGTGATCACTTCTCTGTTATGTATGAGGAATATTACAAGGACGGAATAAAAGTGCAGGATGGGCCGATCCTGGCGGCGGAATTCACGAATCAGGGCAAGCTCTACAAGGCTGTACGTTTCACCCATAAAAACGGTGACAGTCAATATTATTCAGACAGCGGTCATAGCATGCGCAAGGCATTTTTACGCACACCGGTAAAGTTTTCCCGCATCAGTTCACACTTTAATCTACGCAGAAAACATCCGGTGTTAAATCGTATCCGCGCGCATAAAGGTGTCGACTATGCCGCGCCAACCGGCACACCTATCAAGTCAACCGGGGATGGCACGGTCGTATATAAAGGCACAAAAGGCGGCTATGGCCGTACCGTCGTAATCAAGCACGGAAGTGTTTACAGCACTTTATATGCACACATGTCACGCTATGGAAAAATCAGCACGGGAAGTCGCGTCAAACAGGGACAAACGATTGGTTACATTGGCAGCTCAGGTCTGGCTACCGGACCTCACTTGCATTATGAATTCAGGGTACATGGTGTGCACCGAAATCCGTTGACGGTAGAACTGCCGAAAGCCATGCGCATCCCGGATGAACTGATGGATGAATTTATTGCCCAGACCGCTCCCTTGCTCGCGCAACTGGATGAACGTAACAACAATACTGACTATGCCAGCAACGAGCACACCTCTGAATTAATTGCGATGAACGAGGAAGAAGGCCCCTCGAACACAGTCAAATAAGCACCAGCAATCGTGCTCTACCTTGGACTTATCTCCGGCACCAGCATGGATGCAGTCGATATTGCCCTGATTGATATCGACGATAAAAAAATTTCGCTGCTTGAATTCCTGGAGTTTCCAATACCGGACGAAATCCGCGTCCCTTTACGGGCTATCAATGACAACTCGCCACTGAGTGAAGTTGCAAAAATGGACGTGCTGGTAGGTGAGTTATTTGCCGAGGCGGTCTGTCACCTGCTCGAAACAAAAAATTATAGCGCTGCGGACATACAGGCGATTGGCAGCCATGGGCAAACGATTTACCACAGCCCGAATTCGACACCGCCCTGCACGATACAGATCGGCGATCCGAATGTGATCGCTGCAAAAACCGGTATTACTACCGTCGCCGATTTTCGTCGGATGGATGTGGCCAACGGTGGTCAGGGTGCGCCTTTCGCGCCGTTATTCCACCAGGCTTTTTTCCAGACAGAGCAGCCGCGTTTAATTTTAAACATTGGCGGGATCGCCAACCTGACATTTCTTTCTGAAGTCGCGGACGACCCGGTAACCGGTTTTGATACCGGCCCCGGCAACTGCTTGCTGGATGACTGGATTATGCGGCACAAGGGCTCGACCTATGACAATAACGGGGAATGGGCCAGATCCGGTACAACCAACGATGCGTTGTTGTCAAAGTTGCTGGAGCATGAATATTTCAGCTTATCCCCGCCGAAAAGCACAGGTCGAGATGAGTTCAATCTGGCGTGGCTGGATAAAGTGTTACGTGATAATAATTTTTCAGATCACCCTGAAAACATCCAGCGTACACTGTTGCAGTTTTCCGTCAAAACAATCTGCGACGCGATTCATCTGTCGCAATCCGTCCATGCGGAATTAATTCTATGCGGTGGCGGTGTAAAAAATGACTACCTGGTTGACATGTTAAACGTGTCGTTGCCTGAACACATATCAATGCTTTCAGCCGATGATGCGGGCATGAATCATTCCGCCGTTGAGGCAAGCTGTTTTGCCTGGCTGGCTTATAACCGTATGCAACGGATTGGTTTGGCGCTGGGGAAACTTACCGGGGCAAGCGTGGCAAAAATGTTGCCGGGGGCGGTTTACCGGGCCGGTTAAAAACAGGCGTTAACGTTCAGCTAAACGGAAAACGAGGAACCACAACCGCAGGTCGTCGAAGCATTCGGATTACGAATAACGAACTGCGCGCCTTCTATCCCTTCCGAGTAGTCGATCTCTGCCCCCGTGAGATATTGAATACTCATGGGGTCAATCAATAACTGCACACCTTCTTTCTCGACGATGGTATCGCCATCCTCGATGTTTTCATCAAAGGTAAAACCATACTGAAATCCCGAACAACCACCACCGGAGATAAATACCCGCAACTTTAATGCGTCGTTTTCTTCCTCGGCGATTAATTCACGAACTTTTGTCGCCGCAGCATCGGAAAATACCAGCGGTGAACTGCTTTCTGTCATTTCTGCTTGATTCATATATTTACTCTTACTCCGGTGCTTCCAGCGCCTCTGTTGAGTTTCCTATTGCGACGGGCAGTTCTTCGGTCTCCTGGGAATGAACCAGCTTGCCGTTGACCTCGGCACCGATCGCCATTTCAATTAAGTTGTAGTACACATTGCCTGTGATTCGCGCTTTTGACATCAGTTCCACATGTTGGCTGACGTAGACATCACCTATGACAACGCCGTTTAATTTTACAAACGGGACTTTGACTTCGCCCTCAATCGTGCCATTTTCATTCAAAATCAAAAGCGAACTGTCGTCCTCGGCCACGACATTACCCTTTATCGTCCCTTCTATGTACATGCCATCGCTGAATTTGACGTCGCCCTGAATCTCGGTCTGACGGCTAATCAGTGTTTTGACACTGGAGTTTTTGGGTTGTTTCTTCTTGCCCCAAATCATAGAACTACATCTCCTAACTGGTTAAATTGGGCCAGTCGAACGATTTTTCAACTGTGCTACCCGTGCTGCCTTTCGGCAGCAATTGCACCGTGACTCGTTGTGGTTTAAAGCCATGCGGTAATTTAATATTACCTTCGAGCCGCTTGAAATTTCTGAATTTGTACACCCAGTATTCTACCTCACGATTCACAAGTTCGCTGACTTTTAGTGAAGTTTGATTTCCTTCCAGCTCCCCCTCAAGCGTCATACTTATCACGCCCTCAACCACTTGATCGCTTTTAGTTACGTTCGTCAACACCAGTCGATAACGGTAGGTCAGATCCAGGGCAAGTGCTTCCACATAAAGTCCCTGCACATTCAGCCCGCTGGAGTTCTGGGTTGCCGACAGGATACCTTTGTAAAACTCAAGCTCGGCCTTCAACGAATAAAACTCGTCTTGCAACTGCACCAATTGTTGATGGATCTCGACACCGGCCTGTTTATCTATAACCGCCGTGCGCTCGAGCATCAGCACCTTGTCACTGAGTCTTTCATTTTCCTGTTCCAGCTGACGATTCACCTTCCACAATCGCCCCAGCTGTTCATTACCGCTGATACGCGCCTGAATATAGCCCCAGTGACTGTCGTCGAGCAGTAACCAGACAGCGGTAGAGATCGTCAAACTGACGACGATCACCGTCAGAAACAACTGCAATGGCCGGTGTTGTTTGATGACGAGATTGCCCATCGATTTACGGCATCAGGGCCGGTGTTTCCAGACCGGTGGTTTCAGGAAAATCAAACATCAGGTTCATGTTTTGTACCGCCTGGCCAGCCGCACCCTTGACCAGATTGTCAATGACCGCAAGTACAATCAGTCTACGCTGATTGCCCGGTCGGTGCACGGCGATCCGGCAGACATTGCTGGCCCGTACTGATACCGTTGTCGGATGTGAATTCTGTGGCAAGACATCGACAAATTGCTCATTTTCATAGAATTTTTCATACATGGCCTGCACGTCAGTTTGCTCGTCATTAAGCGTGGCATACAACGTTGCATGGATTCCCCGGACAATTGGCAGTAGATGCGGGACAAATGTCAGATCGACACTTGTTGGACTAATACCGTTTAACGCCTGGCTGATCTCAGGTTGATGACGATGGCCGGATGCCGTGTAGGCGGTAAACGACTCACCCGCCTCGGCCAGTTGTGTTTTTAACGCAGCGTTTCTGCCGGCACCGCTGACACCGGATTTAGCATCGGCGATTAATTCAGCACTATCGATAATGCCATTTTGCAACGCCGGTAAAAATCCAAGTATTACGGCAGTGGGGTAGCAACCAGGATTGGCTACCAGTTGAGCGCCCTTGATTTTCTCCCGATTGATCTCGGGCAAACCATAGACAGCTGCGTCAAGTAACTCCGGGCAACTATGCGATTCACCGTACCAGGTTGACCAGACTGCGGCATCCTTCAGTCTGAAATCTGCGGACAAATCGATAACGCGGATGTTTTTATCCAGAAACTCAGGTGCCCTGCGCATGGCCGCGCCATTCGGAGTTGCGAAGAAAACCAGGTCGCAGTCGAATAACGACGCATCTGCATGCGGCACGAAATTCAGATGAACGTGACCGCGCAAGGCAGGAAAGACCGAGGAGACAGGCGTGCCCGCCTCTGCATCTGAAGTGGCTGCGACAAGTTCTGTTTCAGGATGCATCACCAGCAACCGCAACAACTCCACGCCGGTATAGCCGGAGGCACCAATTACGCCAGTTTTGATCATAGGTGTTATCTGAACGTTCGGGGAGTAAAACAGCGATTATACGTAGGCGGCTGAAATAAAAAAGCGGCCGAAGCCGCTCTAAAATTCTGGTTTTTCTTATTATTAGAAGATGAACCGGTGTGTTCACACCACGTTCAGCCAAGATGTTATGGCATGTCTGTTTAAACTGCAATATTTTAATCTTATGTACGCCGGGATTACTGCTGCCCCCGGAACCCGACGCGTAAAATTTAATCCTACGTAGGAAGTGCAGCCTAAATACACGTCAATCGCATGCCAGAATTTTCAAGTCGTATTAGAATAGCGACTGAACTTACAGGCCGACTGTCAGAGCAACGGAGCAACTTATGGACACCGTTCAAATAATCGCATTAACGATGGGTGCTGCCTGGGCCAGCGGTATCAACCTCTACGCAGCGATATTCATGCTTGGTTACATGGGTAGCACGGGTAATATTCAATTGCCTCCAGAGTTGCTGGTCGTCACCGACCCCATGGTCATGTTCGCGGCCGGATTGATGTACTGCATCGAGTTTTTTGCCGATAAAACTCCCGGCGTGGATACCGCCTGGGACTCAGTCCATACATTTATCCGCATTCCGACCGGCGCCATTCTGGCGATGGGGGCCGTCGGTGATACCACACCGGCCGTTGAATTGGCCGCGTTTATTCTTGGCGGCGGCATGGCCGCGACCAGCCATTTCACGAAGGCCGGCAGCCGCGTATTAATCAATACCTCTCCCGAGCCGGTAACCAACTGGACGGCCTCGGTCACTGAGGATATCGCTGTCATTGGCGGTCTCTGGGTAGCACTGAATCATCCGGTATTGTTTCTCATTCTGTTGGCCGTGTTCATGCTTGCCGTGATCTGGCTATTGCCGAAAATATGGCGCACGATTAAAAAAACCTGTGCCTACCTGAAAAGCGTTTTCGTTGGAGAAGGATCGGGGGCAACGCCGCCTTCGCAAAAATCACTGTCGTCTGACTCCGCTGAATTAAAACCGGAATAAGTGAGTATAAAAAAAAACGCAGCAGCAGCGACGATAGTCCTGGCCTGCCTGGTAGCAGTTTATACACGGGTGCCGACCGGTCTGCAGTTTCGCCCGGATATCTCGCTGAAAACCATAGACGGTGAAGTCATTGATCTCGGCTCGGCGGTTGAAAACCCGATGCTGGTCAACTTCTGGGCCACGACTTGCAGTATCTGTGTACACGAATTACCGGATATGATTGCGTTATACGATGAATATCATCAAAGAGGCTTAACTGTGGTATCGATAGCGATGCCCTATGACCCACCGAATTTTGTCGTGGATGTCAGCCAACGATTTTCAATCCCCTGGTCGGTTGCGCTGGATATTAACGGTGATGCGATGCGGGCGTTTGATGATGTCAAGGCAACGCCGACCAGTTTTCTGTTCAGTGCAACCGGAAACCTGGTCTGGAAAAATACCGGCAAAACAGATTTCGTGAAATTGCGTCAGCGCCTGCAACCACTATTGGCGAAGAACTAGAGTGTTCTCCCCGGATTGAATTTGATGCTCTGGACAAAAGCACTACACATTATATTCATGACAACCTGGTTTGCGGGCCTGTTCTACCTGCCGAGATTGTTCGTCTATCATGCCATGTCAGATGATCAAATCAGTCTGGATCGTTTTAAAATCATGGAGCGTAAACTGTATTTCGGTATTACCACTCCCGGTGCTGTCCTGACACTGGTGTTTGGCGTCTGGACATTAATGCTGAATGGCATGGCAATGTACGCTGGCTCTGTCTGGCTGCATGTAAAACTGGTGCTGGTTCTGATTCTTGTCCTCTATCATATTTATTGCGGGAAACTACTGTTTGATTTCAAATACGATCGCAACAGGAAGAGTCACATCTGGTATCGCTGGTTTAATGAGGTGCCCGTCGTAATATTGTTTCTGATTGTCATACTGGCCGTGGTTCGACCAATATGATCATGGAACTACCGGACGGGGATTAAACCTCAATCATCTCAAAATCCTCTTTTCGTGCCCCGCACTCCGGACAAATCCAGTTAGGCGGCACATCTTCCCATTTAGTACCTGGCTTGATGCCATCGTCAGGCCAGCCTTGCTGCTCGTCGTAGACGAAGCCACAGATAACGCACATGTATTGTTTCATTCAGGATATCCTCGCAATTAAAATAATAATGTTTAGCATACGAATATTTTATTGAAGCGCAAATCGCAAAGCGAACACCATTTTGGCAAAACAGAACCTTCCCGTAGCAGGTATCTATGGCATCACAGATACCGAACACTGTGATATCGCAACGGTAGTACGTATC
Source organism: Gammaproteobacteria bacterium (assembly GCA_041984885.1). Classification (GTDB taxonomy): domain Bacteria; phylum Pseudomonadota; class Gammaproteobacteria; order Eutrophobiales; family Eutrophobiaceae; genus UBA4486. The sequence continues at coordinate 9,489 of JBHIXH010000039.1, read as the reverse complement.
AGTAGCCAGCTATTACAAGCGGGTTTGAGCCTGCTGCAATTTCGCTGCAAGAATCTCCCTGCTACAGATAAAATCGCATTGGCAAGCAGGCTACAAGCTGAATGTCAAAAAGTGAATGCGCCTTTTATTGTCAACGATGACCCCGAGCTTGCGGTTGCAGTCAATGCCGATGGCGTGCATTTGGGTAAAAACGACGCGGATATTATTGCAACTCGCCGGTCGTATCCGGAACTTGTCATTGGCGTTTCCTGCTACGGTGATGTCGAACTGGCAAAACAAAAACAGGACGAAGGCGCCGACTACGTGGCGTTTGGAGCATTTTATCCGTCTCCAAGTAAACCGGATGCAATTCCAGCATCAATAAAAACGTTGCAACAAGCGAAGCAAACCCTGTCCATTCCGATTGTCGCTATTGGTGGCATCACACCGGATAATGGTTCTGTATTGATCCAGTCCGGGGCAGATTTTCTTGCTGTGATAAGTGGGTTATATTCTGCCTCTGAACCCGTCGCCGAACTCAAACGCTATTTATCCCTGTATTAATCCATGACAACTGACAGCGAACGCTTCCAACTGGCAAAAAAATATATCCCCGGTGGTGTCAATTCACCGGTACGTGCATTTGGCTCGGTCGGTGGCACGCCTGTATTTATACAAAGGGCCGCCGGCGCCTATGTTTTCGACGAAAACGAAAAACGTTACATCGACTATGTCGGTTCCTGGGGACCGATGGTGCTCGGACATTCCCACCCCGATGTTTTATCTGCTGTTCTGCAAACAGCAAAAAACGGTTTGAGTTTTGGCGCACCAACCCAGATCGAAACAGAACTGGCTAAAAAAATCTGTTCTATCGTGACCTCGATTGAAAAGGTTCGCATGGTGAATTCCGGCACCGAGGCCGCCATGAGTGCGATACGGCTGGCGCGCGGATTTACCGGCCGCGACAAGATCATCAAGTTCGAAGGCTGTTACCACGGCCATGCGGACTCGTTACTGGTCAAGGCCGGTTCTGGCGCCCTGACACTTGGTGTGCCGACCTCGCCCGGTGTGCCCGCTGATCTGGCACAACATACGATTACATTGACTTACAACGATTGCGATGAAGTTGCTGCCTGTTTCGATGAGTTCTCTGATCAAATTGCTGCCGTCATCGTCGAACCGGTTGCCGGCAATATGAACTGCGTACCGGGCGAACAGGCCTTTCTGAAAACACTACGCTCGGCCTGTGATAGCAACGGCGCGTTATTGATTTTTGATGAAGTCATGTCCGGATTCCGTGTTGCACTCGGCGGGGCACAATCCATCTATTCAATCACTCCGGATCTGACTGTGCTCGGCAAGGTAATCGGCGGCGGCATGCCGGTCGGGGCCTTTGGCGGTAAAGCTGCGGTCATGGATGCACTGGCACCGGATGGTCCGGTTTATCAGGCCGGGACGCTGTCCGGTAATCCGGTAGCAATGGCAGCGGGTCTGGCGACAATTTCATTACTTGAGCAGCCAGGATTTTTTGATGCCTTGAGCAAAACCACAAGACGACTGGTTGAGGGCATCACACGGGCCGCCAATGAAAATGGAATCGCTTTAGGCTCAAACCAGTGCGGCGGCATGTTTGGCCTGTTTTTTTCGCCTGAGTCTTCCATTACCAGGTTTAAACAGGTAGTCGAATGTGACCGGAAACAATTTAATGCCTTTTTTCATAGTATGCTGGATAACGGCATCTACCTGGCGCCCTCCCCGTTTGAGGCGGGTTTTGTGTCGAGTGCGCACACTGACGATGATATTGATGCGACAATTGAAGTGGCTGCACAAGCCTTTAAAAATCTATAACCGAAAAGGTGAATGACCATGACACTGCCAGACTACATCATTAAAACCATTACCATGTGCGCCGTCACATTCATGTTGACCGCCTGTGCCCCGGAGGTAGGCAGTGAGAAATGGTGTGCCTTAATGAAAGAGAAACAGAAAGGCGACTGGACAGCAAACGAAGCTGCAGACTTTGCCAAACACTGTATCTTTTAACCGGCGAAAGACGGCTATCGCATTACCTGCAGATATTCACCACCCGCCTCGCGGCTGGTACCGATCAAGAGCCTGTGATTTCCGTTCACATCGATTTCCACCGAGCCACGCGCAACGACACGCTCCCCTTTAAATGCCTGTCCAATGTAGGTCGCGGTGTAGATCCAAATCTCGGCTATCGTGTCGTGGTTGGTGCTGTATATTGCCGGGCAAGAGAAGCCAAACTCATCACTGGTAATATCGGTCTCAATGGTTTCAACGCCCAGCTTGCGTGAAGCCTGCTGCAGGTCGAGTCGCGCCGGGACTTCGACGCAACTTAAATCCACTTTCGTGCCGTGGTAATTCATTTTGTTGCGCTTGCGTTGCTCATGCCAGACATAATCTGCATAGGACAAATAGCAATCACGTCGTGACCAGGCGGCCCGCCACATTGAATCAGTCAATCCGAACCCGGCATGGTCAGTGATCAGTTTACTTATAATCTGGCGCGCCTGTACGAAAACGGTTTTCGAATAAATAACCAGGTCAATATCCGAAGCCTGCGTCTGAAACCCGAGCATAATGGAGCCGGTGATGCCTAACTGTTCGGTTTCCAGCCCACAATCATTAAATATCTGAATTATCTCCAGGCACTGTGTTTGTTTGACATCAAGGTGTCCCTGCTCGGCCAACCGCTTTGGCGTATCAATAGCCCGGATCACCTGCTCGATTCTGCTTTCCGGCACCGCATGCAGGTCGACATCAAAACGGTTACTGTGAAAGAGGTAATCCGGCTGATTTTGCTGCAGGTAGCAGTTGGCCTCACCCGTTGCGAGCTTTTTGACTTGGTCCTCATCTGTCGTTACATATCGGAGTCCGCACAGGACTCGACCTGATTCACGAACTGGCGATACAACGGCGAAATACAGACCTTCCCTCGTTTTTATATAGTCTTTCACCCTGATCATCGGAATTGGTCTCCCTCGAAACACACGCCTTGCATAAGTTATTGTTATTATTGTTTTTAATCTTCTTTAAATCGTTTGTCCCTTTTCAGCGACAGAGTTTATATGGTTGAAACGCTGTCGCCACGTGGATATTGAATTTCGCCAGCCGCAGTGGCAAGAGTGAAAATAACGCTTACGCGAATCCATTGATGCGATTTATTCTTTATTATTCAATGATTTATACAGCCACGTATCGGAAGAGGCAGCGCTTATGCAGACGCGACGGCAGCCAGTCTGGCGGTTGCTTTTCGCCTTTTTCTTGACTTCACGCTCTGCGCCCGCCTGCATACGTTCCAGCCAGAAATTAGCACCCTTTTTCCTGTTGCCAGATAGTGACAGTTTTAACAGAAACAGCCGATTGACTTGTCGGAGAAAACTGGCAGAATGCCGCCCGTCGGTAACATCAGGTTGTATTTAAATATATGTTTTTCATGTATTTTATTGTTCAAATCGATTCTGTACATCCTGCCTTTATCAGCTCGACCAGGGATTGGCACAGCGCTTGCGATAACATCTGAAAATAATAATAAAGCAGTACCTTAATTTAATTTACAAGTAATGAAGTCGGAGTACATTTCGCGTCTTCGAGGGTATGGGTGCAATGGGGGCACAACCAGGAATTTTGCTAATAGGAGAATTGGATACTCATGTTTAGAATCTTTGGACACTACATCCCGAAAACCCTGTTTCTGCTTGGTTCGACGGAAAACCTGATCCTGCTGATTTCTGTTTATTTCAGCATCAGCCTCGGTGCCAGTGTATCCGTCCTGGACACACCCATCTGGCCAAAAGCACTGCTGTTCAGTGCTGTCATGCTCGTGGTCATGACTGCGATGGGCCTGTATCAACACATAACTGAAGACGATACGACACTGGTTCTGACCCGGGTTCTACTCAGCTTTCTTCTCGGTGTCGCGTTATTAACCCTTATATACAAGCTGGTTCCGGACTTCTTCTTTGGCCGCAATGTATTTTTACTGGCTGTCCTGTCGTCATTTTTCGGCATTATCACCTGCCGTATGGTCTGGCATTTACGCCAGGATAACCTGTTGAAGCAGAACACCCTGGTTATTGGCGCTGGCAACAAGGCCGAGCAGCTGGAAAGACTAAACCGCATGGGTAACGCCGGTGTGAATATCACCGGCTATCTGGACATCGAGGGCAGCGGGCCGACCCGGATCAAGAACGAGAGAATATTTGATGTCGATGCTGACCTGGCAAACCTTGCCAGCATTATCAGTGATAACAATATTCGGGAAATCGTCATTGCGCTGGACGAGCGCAGAAAGATGGTACCGATTGATCGCATTCTTGACTGTAAAATGCGCGGAGTGCGCGTTATTGATGTCAATTCCTTCCTGGAACGCCAACTTGGCAAGATCTGCCTGAAAACATTACATCCGAGCTCCTTGATCTTCACCGAAGGTTTCCTGCAGGGTGAATTCAAGTCATTCGTCAAACGCGTTTTCGATGTCAATGTCAGCCTGTTGATGCTGGTCGTGTGCCTGCCAATTATGCTGCTCACGGCGCTGGCCATTCTTGTCGAATCACATTTTCGTGGTTCAATATTTTATAGTCAGGAACGTGTTGGTGCGAACGGTCAGACCTTCAAGATATATAAATTTCGTAGCATGCGTGAGGATGCCGAAGCCGGCGGCAAGGCGATCTGGGCCAGTAAGAATGACACACGTGTGACCTCGATCGGCAAATTCATACGTAAAACCCGTATCGATGAGTTGCCACAGTTATTTAACGTTTTAAAGGGTGATATGAGTTTTGTCGGTCCAAGACCGGAACGTCCGGAGTTTGTCGAAGATCTGGCAAAGGAAATCCCTTTCTACTCACTGCGACATCATGTTAAACCAGGCATTACCGGCTGGGCGCAGATTTGTTATCCGTACGGTGCCAATGTCAATGATGCAAGAGAGAAGCTGCAATATGATCTGTACTACCTGAAAAACAATACGGTTTTTCTTGATATGTTAATTATGATTCAAACAGCCGCAGTAATTCTCCTTTGTAAAGGCGCACGTTGATTCAGTACGTATTATAATTTCAGCCTGATTTATAAGTGATACGGCCGGCTCGATATTTGACCCGGCCGTTTTCTTTTCTTTATAAAACGAAAAGCTTTTATAATCGGCTGCCTGGAGTTTTAACATTCATGCCGACTAGACGATTCAAATGGCAAATCTTGGACTGATCTGTAATTCCATCGGGGCAATGTTGTTTTTGTTCCTGTTCTGCCTGTTGTTGATCAACTGGAAAGGCAAACTGGTCAGTTTTCTACTCAGTATTTCAGCCTTTGTCTCTGCTGTCTGGTTCGCCGCTGTTGCCTGGCATGCGATCAATGGCCCCGTTTCCCTGAACATGCTCAGGATACTGGAATTTGCCCGTGATTTGTCCTGGCTGAGTTTGTTGATTCTGGTTATTCGCTATGGAAGCGGCGATCGCCAGCTACAACGTACAGACAAGCAGTTTATTTTTCTTTTTCTGGCATTCGTCTCGATGTTCTTCGTTATTGTCCTGACTAACCAGTTCTTCAGGTTTATTGAACTGGAGAGCCTGGGAGGGCTAAGTAATCTCTATTTTTTCTATCTGGTGCTGGCTTTGTTTGGATTACTGCTCGTGGAAAAACTGTACCAAAACACGGCGGTTGGACAGAAATGGAACATTCGATATTTTTGTCTCGGTATCGGCGGGATTTTTATCTATGATTTTTTCCTCTATTCCGATGCCATGCTGTTAAAAAGTATCAATCCGGACCTATGGTATGCACGAGGATTAATAAATGCCTTGTGTGTACCTCTCATCGTTGTCTCAATCGTACGTAACCCGCATTGGGAAGCGAACCTGTTTGTCTCGCGCCATGTTGTTTACCGAAGCATCGTGGTAATAGCGGCTGGTATCTACCTCAGTGTCATGGCCGCTGCCGGCTATTACGTGAGGGAGTATGGAGGAACCTGGGGCAGTTCTTTACAAATCACGTTCTTCTTCGGGGCGATTATCATATTAATCGTCGTAATCTTTTCCAATCAATTCCGTTCAACCCTGAAAGTCACCCTGGCCAAGCACTTTTATAAGAACAAATATGATTACCGGGAGGAATGGCTGAAATTTACTTCGACCCTGGCGGAGGAAGTGCCAAAAGGTGAGGAATACACGCATGTAATCAGAACCATTGCCGGAATCATAAATTGCAAGGGGGGTGCTATCTGGTTACATGACCCTCAAACTGAAATGTATTCCCTGGTTAAAACCTGGAGCGATTTTCCCAATTTGAATTTACGCCTGACGAACGAGGATGACTTGATTGCATTTCTTGAACAGAAGAAGTGGATTCTGGATATAAAAGAGTATCTTGCATCACCGGAAAAATATGAGCATATATACATTGATGATCAGTTGACCGGAATTAAAAACCTGAAGCTGATTTTACCCCTGATATATAACGATAGTCTGATTGGTTTTATCACCCTTTCAAGTGAAGATAATAAAATAATAAACTGGGAAGACGCTGATCTTTTAAAAACGATGGCAAATCAATCTGCCAGTTACATTGCCTTGCTCAGGGCAAATGAGCAGCTAACCGAGGCAAAACAGTTCGAGGCTTTCAACCGATTATCGGCTTACGTAGTACACGACATTAAAAATCTGGTCGCTCAACTGTCTCTGGTCAGTGCGAATGCAATCAAATTCAGGGACAACCCCGAGTTTGTTGATGATGCATTTGAAACCATTGAAAATGCAACATCAAAAATGAAACGCATGCTAAAAAGCCTGTCAAAACAGGAGCTGGATCGGGTCGGCAACCAGATCAGGCTAAATGTCATAAGTACAATCAACTCCGTAATTGAAAACCGCGCCGGCGATCTGCCTGTTCCCAAACTTGAATTTAACCAGGGCGATATATATGTATCTGCCGATGCAGACAAATTTGCTTCCGTCATTGAACACATCGTTCAAAATGCCCAGGAAGCAACGGCTGATGATGGAGAAATCCTGATCAGGGCAGGCCGGGAGAATGGACAGGTTTACATAGTTATTGAAGATACTGGTTGTGGAATGACGGAAGAATTTTTACAACATCATTTGTTCAAGCCATTTGATACAACCAAGGGGAATGCGGGAATGGGAATCGGCGTGTACGAAAGCCGTGATATTATTCGGAATATGAATGGCAAACTGGATGTGGAGAGCGCTCCTGAAAAGGGAACCTGTTTTACCATCACATTACCTGAACTTAACAACTAGCCGGGGAGAATAGAATGGTTCTGCAAGGCCAACTGGATAATGTCAAACTTTTGATTGTCGATGACGATCCAGGCATGCAAAAACAACTTAAATGGTGTTTCTCTGAAATGGACGTTGCCGTCAGTGAAAGCCGGAAGAAAGCATTAAAACAGATGGAAAAACATCAGGCCCCGATTGCCATAATCGATCTTGGTCTGCCCCCGGATCCGGCTAATGCTACCGAGGGCCTGAAGTTACTTGAAGAGTTATTAAACCAGGATAACAGGATCAAGATCATAGTGGTAACCGGTAATGAAGACCGGGCAAACGCACTCAAGGCAATCGAACTGGGAGCATACGACTTCTACCAAAAACCGGTAGACCCGGATGTACTACGCCTTATCGTTGATCGGGCATATAAACTCTTTAACATTGAACGGGAAAATCGTGAATTAATAAAGGCAAACACAAATACCCTGCTGGACGGGTTTATCACCTCGAATCCGGCAATGAAGGAAGTCTGCAAGAAAATCGAGAAAGTTGCGCCCTCGGATATCAGCGTATTGTTGCTGGGTGAGAGTGGTACGGGCAAAGAGTTGCTGGCCCGCTCCCTGTTTAGTCTCGGCTCAAAAAAAGACGGGCCATTTATCGCGATCAATTGTGCCGCTATCCCTGAAAATCTGCTTGAAAGCGAGCTTTTTGGTTACGAGAAAGGCGCGTTTACCGGCGCATCAAAACAGACGCTCGGCAAGATCGAAGTAGCGAACGGTGGCGTTCTGTTTCTGGATGAAATCGGTGACTTGCCCCTGTCCCTGCAGGCGAAGTTATTACGTTTTCTCCAGGAGCGTGTCATTGAACGTATCGGCGGAAGACAGGAAATTCCGGTCGATGTAAGAATAGTTTGTGCCACCCATCAGAATCTTCTCGAAAAAATTGAAAAAGATGAATTTCGTGAGGACTTGTATTACCGATTAAGCGAGATCACCATCGACATACCGCCTCTGAGAGAACGTACCGGCGATGCTGTCCTGCTCGCACAATATTTTCTCCAGCAATTTCAACAATCAGAAAGCAAGCGAAAAAAATTTCATGAAACAACATTAATGGCTATTGAGAACTATGTCTGGCCGGGTAACGCCAGAGAACTGGAGAACAAGGTAAAACGCGCACTCATACTTTCCGAAACAGACTTGATCTACGCTTCAGATCTGGAGTTGGAAGCTGCCGAGGATGATTCCTTGCAATCAAAGTCCCTTAATCTCAAAGATGTCCGGCAACAAGCCGAACAAAATGCCATCATTCTCGCGTTACGGCGTTGCGATGGAAATCTGACAAAAGCGGCAAAGCTGTTAGGCATTAGCCGACCAACAATTTACGATCTGATTGAGAGATACGGCATAGATTGAGGCAGCTTGGTCTATGCATGCCTGACTCAAATTACACTGCCAAAGCTAAAATTTTAGCTAAAATGAAGGACTTACTAAAAAACCAGAGGTGAAATCAATCGTTTACAGTCCGACAAAAATTCCTGTGATTTTTTCTAAGTAACAATGGTAATTTATTGAAATTGAAGTAAAATTTATGTTAGTAGGATTAAGCCGGAGTTCAATATGAAAAAGTTAATTTCAACAGCTTTACATGTCGTTACCATCGGGATTATTTTGACAATGAATGCCTGTTCATTGCTGGAGACCAAGCCAGTATCCTCTGATTCGGCCCAGCAAGCTCCGGTAAGCAACTATGACTACAAGATTGCTCCCGGTGACCGGCTGAATATATTTGTCTGGAGAAATCCGGAGGTATCATCAAGCGGAATTCCAGTGCGGCCTGATGGAAAAATTTCAGCTCCTCTAATAAACAGCATTGATGCCAGTGGGAAAACGCCTGCTGAACTAGCAAAGGAAATCGAGGGTATTCTTGCTGAATACATAAAAGAGCCGTTTGTGACAGTAACGGTCACCGGCATAGTTGGAGGATTGGAACAACAAATTCGTGTAATTGGTGAAGTAATGCGCCCCAGTGCATTGCCTTATAGCGAAAATATGACATTACTCGACGTTATGATAGCCGTTGGTGGCCTGACTGAATTTGCATCTGGAAACAAGGCAAGCATCGTCCGTAATTCTGATGGAAGTCAAAACAGTCTGGGCATACGTCTGGATGATCTGCTGAAAGGTGGCGATATTGGTGCCAACGTTAGTATGCACCCGGGAGATATCGTGGTCGTTCCGGAATCCTTATTCTAGAT
>JBHIXH010000038.1:3230-21831 GCA_041984885.1 Gammaproteobacteria bacterium | reverse complement strand
TGCCCTGTGACGATGCGCCACAACGTGTACATCTGCGTGACCAATGTGGACTTGGTGTCGAGGTCGGCCTCGTCAAGAAATGCCTCGAAATGCTGACATTGTTGTTCATCCAGTTGCTGAATATGTTCGTTTACGAACTCGGATAACAGCAAATCCATTTCGCGGGTGCCGCGACGGCAACGCCAGAGTAGTTTGGAGCGTTCGATAGCGGGCAATGAATAACGTTGTGTTTAAACGTTGCGTGAAATCATCAACTTCTTGATTTTGGAAATTGCCTTGCCCGGATTCAACCCTTTCGGGCAGGTGTTCGTACAATTCATGATCGTATGGCAACGATACAGGCGAAACGGATCTTCCAGATCGTCCAGTCGTTCACCGGTATTTTCATCACGACTGTCCGCGATCCAGCGGTACGCCTGTAACAGGATGGCCGGACCCAGGTAGCGGTCACTGTTCCACCAGTAACTCGGACAGGAAGTCGAACAACTGGCGCAAAGGATACATTCATACAAGCCATCAAGCTCGGCCCGATCTTCTTTTGACTGCAGCCGTTCTCGATCCGGTGGGGGCGGTGTTTGTGATTGCAGCCACGGTTTGATCGAGGCGTATTGTGCGTAGAAATGCGTCAGATCCGGCACCAGGTCCTTGATCACCGGCATATGCGGTAACGGGTAAATTTTAATATCACCCTTGATGTCTTCAATTGCCGTCGTGCAGGCGAGTGTGTTCGTGCCACCGATGTTCATTGCACATGATCCACAGATGCCTTCGCGGCAGGAGCGGCGAAAAGTCAGCGTCGAGTCGATTTCATTTTTAATGTAGATGATGGCATCCAGCACCATCGGCCCGCATTTATCCAGATCGATCGTGTAACTGTCCATGCTCGGGTTTTCGCCGGAGTCCGGCGACCAGCGATAAACACGAAACGTCTTGCTGCGTGTGGCGCCATTCGCGGCGTCGATGGTTTTGCCAGCCTTGATCTTTGAGTTCTTCGGTAGGGTAAATTCAGCCATGATGATTCCTGCTTAATAAACGCGTTTTTTCGGTGGGAAGACTTCAACCTCGTCGGTCAATGTATACATGTGTACAGGACGATAATCGAAGGAGACCTTGCCGCTATTATCGACCCAGGCCAGTGTATGTTTCATCCAGTTTTCATCGTCGCGATCCGGATAGTCTTCACGCGCGTGGGCACCGCGGCTCTCTTTGCGATTTTCTGCCGAATGAATACTGACAAGTGCGTTTTGCAGCAGGTTTTCCAGTTCCAGTGTTTCCACCAGATCGGTATTCCACACCATGGATGTGTCAGCGACTTTGACATCAGAGAATCGATCCCAGATCTTCGCCATTTTGCCGATGCCTTCCTGCATGACTTCGCCGGTACGAAAGACGGCGGCGTCGCTTTGCATTGTCTTTTGCATGTCGAGACGTATCTCTGCCGTCGGTGTCGAACCCGAGCTGTAACGGAACTTGTCCAGCCGTTCGAGACTGGCCTCGCCCGGGTTGTCGATCGGTTTGTGTGATTGTCCAGGCTTGATATTTTCAGCGCAGTAGTTGGCAGCGGCTCGACCGAAGACGATCAGATCCAGCAACGAATTCGAGCCAAGGCGATTCGCGCCATGTACGGAGACGCAGGCGGCTTCGCCGATGGCCATCAGTCCCTCGACGACGGTATCCGGGTCGCCGTCTTTATTCGTGACAACCTGTCCGTGATAATTCGTCGGCACACCGCCCATGTTGTAATGCACGGTCGGTATCACCGGGATCGGTTCTTTCGCCACATCGACACCGGCGAAGATCTTCGCTGATTCGGCAATACCGGGCAGGCGTTCGTTGATCACATCCGCACCGAGGTGTTCCAGGTGCAGGTAACAATGATCCTTGTCCGGGCCAACGCCGCGGCCTTCGCGAATCTCGATCGTTTCGGAACGACTGACGACATCGCGCGAGGCCAGGTCTTTCGCATTCGGCGCATAGCGTTCCATGAAACGCTCACCTTCAGAGTTTGTCAGGTAACCGCCCTCACCGCGTACGCCTTCCGTGATCAAACAGCCGGAGCCGTAAATGCCGGTCGGATGAAACTGGATAAATTCCATGTCCTGGCAGGGCAGGTTGGCGCGTAATACCATTGCAGTGCCGTCGCCGGTACACGTATGCGCTGACGTACAGGAAAAATAGGCACGGCCATAACCGCCAGTGGCGAGTACGACCTGGTGGGCACGGAAACAATGTATCGTGCCGTCTTCCAGGTTCCAGGCCAGAACACCTCGGCAGACACCATCGTCCATGATCAAATCGAGTGCAAAATACTCGATAAAAAATTCGGCTTCGTGTTTTAACGATTGTTGATACAGCGTGTGCAAAATAGCGTGGCCGGTACGGTCGGCCGCGGCACACGTGCGCTGGGCCGTTCCTTCACCAAAGTTCGTTGTCATGCCGCCAAACGGGCGCTGGTATATCTTGCCTTCTTCGGTACGGGAGAACGGCACACCGTAATGTTCCAGTTCTATCACCGACGGCACGGCTTCGCGACACATGTATTCAATCGCATCCTGATCACCGAGCCAATCAGAACCCTTGACCGTGTCATACATATGCCAACGCCAGTTGTCTTCACCCATATTGCCGAGTGATGCACTCATCCCACCCTGAGCGGCAACGGTATGACTACGGGTTGGAAACACCTTGGTGATACACGCGGTCGTCAGACCTTTTGACGCCATGCCAAACGTGGCTCGCAAACCGGCACCGCCGGCACCGACAACTACCACATCGTATTTATGTTCGATAACTTCGTATGCTTTAGACATCCGCACTAGATTCCCAATGAAACTTTAATAACTGAAAAAACCGAGGCCAGGCCGGCAAAAATACAGAGAAATTTAACCAGCAACAGGTTGGCAATCTTTTGCCATTCCTGATCGATGTAATCTTCAATCACCACCTGCAGCCCGAGATACGCGTGGTAATACAGGGCAACCAGCATAAATATGAGTAACACCGAGGACAGCGGATTTGCCATCCAGACACGCACCGCGTTGTAATCCATCTGGCTCATCTGCAACAGTGAAATGACAAACCAGAGACATAATGGCACGAGAACAATGGCTGTCACTCGTTGCATCCACCAGTGATGCGTGCCCTGCTTGGCTGAACCGAGTCCACGCACCCGTGCCAGCGGCGTCCGTAAACTCATGCTGCACCTCCTGCACAACTGAAATAAACCGTGATCGCTGTCAATGCGAGACTGGCTACAATAGTGACATAGCCGGTTTTATACGTTGTCTCAATTTCCAGGCCTATTCCCGCGTCCCAGAACAAATGGCGAATGCCATTAGCCAGGTGATAGTAAAAGGAAAAAGCCCAGGCAAGCAGGGCCAGCTGGCCATACCAGGTGACAAGCAGGCTCTGCATTTTCGCAAAACTGGCCGGGCTGGTCGCCAGTGCCAGTAACCAGCCTGCGAGCAGCAACGCGCCGATGCTGAGAAATACGCCGGTACCCCGATGCGTGATCGACAATATCGATGTGAGTTGGGGTTTGTAAACTTGCAGGTGTGGCGATAGCGGGCGATTGTCCGTTGCCATGAATGATCTACCTCAAATCTCTATTAGTGGTTCAGCCAGTGCGGCATGCTAAAAATCGATGCAGCGACCGCGTTTTTCCCAATCCCCATACCGGGTTGGCTCAGGTCCTTTTGGACCGCCAATTTCTTTTACCGGTTTGTCCTGCGGACGGGGATCAGATGGTTTATTGTCGTAAAGATGCTCGTTATCTTTATGTTTTTCATTATTTTTCATACAGAAGTATAAATCCAGCAGTAAATTTCAATTACAGGACAGATTGTTGTGCGTCGCACAAGATACCGTGTCCCTATTATAATTCAACACTTTGGCGAACATAATCCAGAATCACGGTTCTGGCAGGGAAATTATCAGACATGGAAGGACAATCCGGGTTCAGGTTGCCGTTACACCTGAATATCATGCGATCTGAATCCGTCGCGCGTATGGTCATGCTGTTACATGGCGTGACACTCATTCCACTCATTTTCAGCGGTGCGCCGATATGGATTCAGGTGCTGACTGCCATACTCTTACTGCTGAATGTCATTCGTGTGTTACGCAGTGACTTCAACCGTGAGTGCCGTTTGATCCTGCAGACGGGCGATCGCTGGTTGCTGGATACCGGTTCATTTGTCTACGAAGAATATGTATTGCAACCAGGCTGCTTTGTGCACCCATTATTGACCATACTCGTGTTCAGACGACACGGGAAAACACGCACGATTGTTTTGACGCAGGATAATGTTGAGCCGGAATGTTTTCGACGGTTACGTGTGTGGTTACTGTTGCCGGAACAGAAACCGATAGCTTAGCGCAGTCACGCCACTGTTCCATGCGCGCCGTAACGGCGTCAATGCATATTTGCTGGACACATCAAAATTACTGGCATCGAAAATTTCACGGCAAAGCGCCTGGTTCAGGCGAGCAAAGATAATAATCGGTAACAGATTAGCGCCAGCTTGTTGACGTAATCGATGCAGGCATTCATCGAGTCGCTGCCAGGTACGTTTATATTCATGCAGAAGAAAGGCTGCAAACTCTGAACATTGCGGATTCTCGATTATCTGCTCCCGGTTCAAAGAGCAATGCTGAAGTTTTTCATCCGGGATGACACATTGTCCACGACGGAGTAACGGATAGCTGAGTTGCAGCAGATCAACCCAGACCGAGAACCGAATCAGTTTTTCCAGCGTCGGTTTATTTTGCGGAGTGATCGATTGACACAATTCTGCAGTCAGCAGCCAGATATTTCCGGCCCCGTTGTCCACCCAGGCTTGCCAGTCCGATTCAGTTGCCAACACCTCTCTGTCAAGCAGGCGATCACAGGCATTCAGTAGCGCGATTAACGACTGATTAATCCGTTCAGGTTGTGATGCTTCCTGTAATCTTGTTGTCAGCGGATGCCTGGCGGCGTGTCTGTGGAGCCGCTCGATTTCTTCGTGCCACCAGCCGAGCTTTATGCGTACCACGCCGGGGTCATCGCTGATCAAGGGTATCTGCCGGATCTCCTGATGCAGTTTATGCAGCAGCAATAGCTCGGGGCGAATATGAGATGGGAAGTATCGGCTGACATAGTACAGCGTTGAACCGGCCACGGGTTCAATTTCAAACGTTGATTCGTCTGTCTGAATCAAAGTTGCAACCAGTCGAGTATGTCTGTGGGGTGTTGAATGATCGCGTCGGCCTGCCAGTCGAGAATGTTGTCGTCCGCCTCGATATAACCGTAGGCCGCGGCAACGGTGTGCATACCACAGGCGCGTCCCGCTTCAATGTCACGGCGCGCATCCCCGATATAAACACTGTTCTCCGGCTTGCTGTTGGTCAGTTTGCAGGCATGATTCAGCGGTTCGGGGTGCGGTTTGCGATAGGCCGTTGTGTCGCCGCAGACCAGGCAGGCAGTGCGTTGTGATAATTGCAGCGTGTCGATCAACGGCTCGGATAACCAGGTGGACTTGTTTGTCACGATGCCCCATTGCAGGTTGCTTGCTTCGAGCTTTTCCAATACCGAATCGATTCCGGGAAACAGCGTCGATTCCTGATGCAAACGTTCGGCGTAAATGTTCAGGAATGAATCACGCAGATCGTTAAATCTTTCTTCAGATATCGGTTCCGGAAATCCCAGCTCGAGCATGGCATTGCCGCCCAGCGACACGCTGGGCCGAATCGTCGACAGTGGCAGGGCAGGGCGGTCATGCTGTTGCAGCAGTTGATTCAATGCCGCGGCCAGGTCCGGCGCGGTATCGGCCAGCGTGCCATCCAGGTCAAAAAATACGGATTGAATCGGTGGCATCCGGTTTATTCCGGTTTTATGGCATGCAACAGGTAATTACACACAGGTTGTGTTGTCAGGCGATGGGCGTCGCGAAAGGGTGAATAGTCCATACCGGACACATCGGCTACGAGCAGGCCGGCGTGTCGACACCAACGAGCCAGTTCAGCCGGTTGGATGAATCGGGCATAGTCGTGCGTACCTTTCGGCAGCAGCTTGAGCAGATACTCGGCCGCGACCACCACTTTAAAATAGGCCGACAAACTGCGGTGAATGGTCGAGAAAAACACATGCCCGCCCGGCCTGACCAGTTCGCTGCATTCTGTCACCAGGCTTGCCGGGTCGGGTATGTGCTCAAGCAGTTCCATGCAAACGAGCACATCAAAGCGTTTTTCCTGTTTGAGTACCTCTGTGGCCGAGCAACAATGATAGTCAACATGGCGGTATTGATTGTGATCTCTCGCCGCCTGAATAGCAGAAGCATTTAAATCAATCCCGGTAACAGACAGGGCAAACATAGCCAGCGCATCAGCCAGAATTCCGCCGCCACAACCGACATCAAGGACATGACGGTCGGCCAGTTGACATCGTTGTTGAATGTAAGTGACGCGGAGCGGATTGATTTGATGCAGCGTTTTAAATGTTCCATTCGTCTGCCACCACTCGGAGCTATCCACCGCAAACTTTTTCAGTTCATCTGAATCGTGGTTTGTTTGTTCTGATTGCATTGCTTGTAACAAAAATTTTAAGTATTAGACCTAACCTGATGATTAGAAATAGGTTTCTATTACTTTAATCAGTGTAATAAAATCTCTAATGTTTTCAATTACTTCGATATTGAATTCAATGCTTAACTTCGATACTCTGGCACTGCGAACAGGGAGTCTATAGCTAGCCCCCGGCTTCGGCAAAAATATTTATCTCATCAACAATAACGAAATATATATGGGGATAATGATGTCGCAGGTTGTGAATCGATTTATCAGACCTTGTCTGGTGCTTTTGTTAGTTTCTTTTTTGTCCGCCTGTGCGACGACCGGAGCCGGCGACCCGCGTGACCCTTGGGAAGGCTTTAATCGCGGCGTCTACAGTTTTAACGAGGCTGTCGACTCTGCCATCTTCAATCCCATCTCAACCGTCTATAAAGCCATTACACCGGAGATTGTCGATACCGGCATTACCAATTTTTTCAGCAATGTCGGTGAAGTGTCCGTTATTGCCAACGACATTTTACAATTCAAGTTCGGCCAGGCGCTGTCCGATCTGGCACGATTTGTTTTCAATTCAACACTTGGTCTACTCGGGTTTTTTGATGTCTCGACTGAAATGGGATTTGAAAAACACGATGAGGATTTTGGTCAGACCCTGGCAACCTGGGGCATGGGGCATGGCCCGTTCCTGATGGTGCCGTTTTTCGGACCGTCCTCGGTTCGCGATGCCACGGGTTTTGCTGTCGATGCCGGTTTGTTTAACCCTATCTTTTACCTCGACAACGAACTGCTGCGTGCGGGCCTGTTGACGATGAATTACATTGATTTCAAGGCCGATTTAACCAGTGCCAGCAATTTGCTGGAAGAGGCCGCGCTGGATAAATACGAATTCATCAAAAATGCCTACTTTGATCGTCGCGAAACGCTGGTCAATGACGGCGAACCGGAATTCGAAGAATAGTTCAGTCGATCAGAGACAACTCCTTCATCGTCTCGGTCGCCCAGTTTAACGCCTGCAAGTAAGCGTAGGTCGCATTCGCTGAACCGGTCGGGTGCTGTTGAATGGCGTCCCAGTTTCCCCGTTCGTAATTCATGACAAAATCCAGTGTCTTGCCCAGTGCCCCTTCCCGATGCAACAACGCAAATTTTATCGTGTCAGCCAATGGCATTTCCTTCAACAAAAACTGCATATCCGTATCGAGCAGGGCATCCAGATTCGAGAACAGCCCCACAGTAAAATACGTACTGCTGTTGTTTTGCTTTTCCATCTCGGCCAGTAATTCGCACATTTTTGCCCGAATCAATGAAGTGGTAACCAGTTCACTTGGCTTGTCATCCAGTTTTGCCATGGAAACCATGGTGACCCATTGACGCACCTTATCCAGTCCCAGCAATGTGAGTGCATGCTTGACTGATTTTATTTCCGTATTCAGGTTGTAATAACTGGAATTGATGTTTTTCAGCAAACGGTAACTGAGCGAGACATCTTTCGAGATGCAATCTTCAATTTGATCTACCCTGGGTTCCTCTTCATATAGGAGTTGCATCAGGTTAAGAATCGACATGCGGTTGGTCGGCACCCGGTGACCAGAAACGATGGCCGGTTTCGACAGGAAGAAACCCTGAAAATAGTCGACGCCAAGAGATTTGCATAGCTCGAACTCTTCGTGCGTTTCAATCTTTTCGGCCAACAGTTTCACGTTATACGGCTGCAGGTGTTCGACCTCTTGGCGAATTTCTGCCTCATCCATACCCATGATGTCAATTTTGATAATGTCAATGATCGGTAACAGGTTCAGATATTTTTTGTCGAAAATAAAATCATCCAGAGCGAATACGAAACCTTTTTCGGATAGCTGATTTATGCGTTCGATCAATTGAATGTCGACTTCCACGTCCTCGAGAACTTCCAGCACGATTTGCCGTGGATCCAGGTTAAATACTGCATCGCCCAGTAACAAATTACGCGTCATATTAATGAACGCCGGCTTGGTGCCGACAATCTGTTCCGTACCTATTTCAAGAAACGTATTCAGTATCAGTTGTGATGTTGCGCAGTCACCGTCATCGATCTCCGCCGATGACATATCGATCGCACCGCGAAACAGTAACTCGTAGGCGTAGATGTCCAGTTCCCGGTCAAAAATAGGCTGACGACCGACCAGGACATTGCTCGGTGGTGATCCCGTTTCTACGGACGGGTTTGGTAGAGTTTCCGAATTTATCGACACGTTTGCTTCCGCTCAATCAATACCGACTATATCGATAGATCAGGGCTTTAACTTTAGCCGAAAAATGTATGAAAACGCTCGTGGAATACCTGCAGTGAAACGGGTACAGGGGCGAGAAACAGAGTTAAATTCAGGGATCTACGGAGATGGAGGGGTCCTGTATGCCAATGGCAGCGGCAAATTCGACGAGGCGTTGCTGGTTGGCCCTGGCAGATTCGGCATCGCCGAGAGCGATCAGTGCCCGCTGCTCGATGATCTGTTTGTAGATCGCATTTTTGATTTGATTTTTAATCGGCAGATCGGCTGCTGCCTGTTGTTCATGAGGCCCGATTTTTTGCCAGTTCGAAACAAACTTATCCAGGTTTTCCTGGCGCCAGTCATTCTGTTGCAGAAACAGGCGAATCAGTGTCTCGGCTGCCTGCCCGGCCACAGGTTGCGAGGTAGTCTCAGTGGCAGCATTTTCGGTCGTGGTAGCCGGTCTATCGCTCGAATAAATAAAAATCGCGGTAATGCCGGCTATCAGAAGCAGCACGCCGATACTCAGCCCTATAAACAGCGGCACGGAAAACGGCGATGGTGACTTCACCGGCGTGGTGCTCGAAGTCGATTGAGGGCGTGGCGTACTGCTTTTTTTCTTGCCGGGCTGTGTGGCAACAATTTGTGTCGTGGAACCCGGATCGTATTCGTAGCCCTGCGCAGTAATATCCGCGTCCTCTGACGGACTAAGGGGGGCGAGAAACTCGCGATCCGGTACCGGGATATCTCCGGCCACAATACCCTGAATCAGGTCACCGCGCAGTTTGCGGTACTCATCCTTGTTGAGATTACCTTGCGCGAAGTCCTTTGCCAGTTCCCGCAAATGTTTCATTCGTAAAACCTGTGATTAGGGTCTGTGTTTGATTAGCCGACTTCTTCCAGAAGTATACGAAATCCGGTCGTCTCATCGGCAGCGCCGTTATGCGGGCGTTGCAAGCCAATATCACATTTTGAATGCGGATCGGAATAGGCGCCACCGCGTGCCGATGTTGAAGAACCATCGGTTACCCACTCCTGCACATTGCCCACATAATTTTTCAGTCCCCAGCCATTAGAGCGGCCGGATTTGATGCTCACCGTACCGGTGCCCTTGATGACTTTCTCACCAAGCGCAACTCGACAGTTAAAATCCTTTTTCGGCTGTTGTCCCCCGGCGTTGGCGGCGTATTCCCACTCGCTTGCTGTCGGCAAGCGATAGTTTTTTCCAGTACGTTCCGACAACCAGGTCGTGTATTCCTGTGCCTGTTGCAATGTGATGCCGGTGATCGGTTCGTCCTGTCGATCCTTGTCCTTGACCGGTTTGCAACGTCCGCTTAAGGCGCAATATTTACTCCAGTCGTTGATCGAGATTTCATACTTGCTGATGGCAAAGTTATCAGCAATGCCTTCACCCGACGGTACGACAACCATTAATGGCCCGCGCCAGCCATTATTGACCAGGTCATAGCAAATCGCCTTGGCGCGTTTGCCGTAACCCGCATATTTTTGTTCACATTCACGCCCGCTGGAGACCGGTTTCCACTCAACCGGCGCTGCCGCCGCGCCTGTCTCGCCTGTGGCTGCCGCTGCGGCTGCAACATCTTCGATGGATTCCTCACGGCGTATGATTTTTGGTGCCGGTTTGTTCGCCGCCAGTAGCTGTTCCAGGTCGACGGCGGCCTGATCGTAGTCCGGATTATCAATCCACATGGACTGTGCGCGGGTTAACAACTTCTCGGTTTGTTTTAATGCCTTGAAATCATTGCCAGCCGCCTCTTTTGCCGTCAGATAATTCTGGTAGGCGTTATTCGCGTTCTGCATACCGGACGAGAGTGCTTCAGAAAATGCGATAAAATCCGGATGGCCACTGAACTCGCCAGCCGAGTCCTGTTGTATCTGGCTGGCTTTGCTGAGTTCGCCGGCAGTAATCGCTGCGTTGGCGGCCGCGACTTCAGGCCATGGCTGCTGCTTGATACGTTGTGCCAGGGTTTCCAGCTGTGTCCCGGGAAAGATCTGTGCTGCTGCCTGCGCCAGTGACGCAGCTGCATTCTGGTCGGTGGTTTCCAGTGCAGTAATACGTGAGACCAAAGTATCGGTTGATTGCTGCAGGAAAGAACCGGATTTGGGACTGCTCTTGATCAGTTCCACTTTCGCCCGGATGTCAGCGACATCCAGCGAGAGTGCGTTACTGAATTTTTCGCCGACTTCAACGATGTAGGCCTCTACGGCGTAATCCCGACGTGCTGCACCCAGCGTGGAGTTTTTCGGATTTAATGCCAGACCGGCATCAGCCAGTTTTAATGCCGCTTCATAATCTTTTGCCTCGAAACGGTTTTGTGCCAGCGCCTCATAGCTCTTTGACAGTAATGCTGGCGCCTCGGTCGTGATGTACGGGTCGTCGGCTGGCAGATCCAGTTTCAGTTGTTCAAAAATCGCATTAGCTTCGGCAACTTTATTCGCCTCTGTCTGTGCCTTGAAATCATCTTTCAGACCGGCAACACGAATATTGCGTTCGAATTCAGCTTTTGCATCTGCGATCGATTGCTTCGTGTTTACCAATTCTGAATTGCCTGGTGCGTAACGTTCGCCGCGGGTAATGACATCGGCAGCAGCATCAAATCGTTCTTCAGCAAGAATGTTGTTGGCTTCCGTGCTGTACAGGTTGGCGATCGATGCCCGTAACGAGTCCAGTTTCGGTGTAATAGAACTGTCTTCTGTCGATAAACTTTCCAGTTCCTGTGTGTTTGCCAACAGTTTTGATTCCCATTCCGGAGCCGATAAATCCGGGGATGCAATCAATTGTTCAAGGTTACTGATGTCAGTTTCGACAATCTCCTGAATTGCGGCCATACGTTCGGCACCACTCAGATGTGCCAGTTTGATTTGTGATAACTCGCGACCCAGCTGCAGCGCACTGAGAACTTCACCATATTCGGCAGCCACTGCCTCGGCATCGGCGCGACTCCCGGTCTGCAGGATTTGATCAAGCCTGGTGGTCGTTAACGTGCGTGCAGTGTTCGAGATGCTACTCAGCACAATTTCGTCCGGCGACAGGCTGGTCAACTCTTTAATATTTTCCTGGTGGGTTTTGATATCTTCGAGGGAAGCTATCTGACCTTCAACGGCTTCCAGATCCGTTCTCAATTCAGCAATGCGTATGGCTTTCTCGATACGCGTTTTCGCATCCTGTAACAGGACATCGTCCGGTGCTGTTTCCAGTCCGGATGCGACCAGCGCGAGCGCGCCGTCCAGATCGCCGGATTCATATGCCTGCTCCGCGAGTAATCGATACGCATTACTTGGTCTGGGATCGGCAAGCAGCGGATGATTCGGATCAATGCGATTGCGAATCGTGACCAGGATGTCCTTCGATTCATTGATCAGCCCCGGGTCTTTTAACGCTGCCGTGAACTGGGTATAGAGGTCACTTAACACCAGTTTCTTGCTGGACTCCACGACCTCAAGCTGATCAGACAGAAACTTGGTATCCGGATAGATTTTCTCGATCTCGTTTAACGTCTGGTTGGCATCGATAAAACTGTAGTTATCACTGCTGATGTCTATCTGTCGGTTAATTTGATCACTGAAATACGCCTGGATCGCATCTTTGGCTTCTGTCGTAATTGCAAGTTGATTGGCGGTTTCCAGCGACAGAATTTCGGACAACTTGGTTTTAATCGTACCTGCATCGCCTGAATTGATGTCCGCAATAATGGCCTGGATCTCCTGTTGTTCGAGATAATTCATGACCGGTGCGATCGAACCCAGACCAACCACGACAAACAGAATCGCGGCGATGGCTACCGGGCTCTTGTACCAGATGAACTTGGCTTCGAGATCCTCGATAAACTCATCGACCGTCTGGCTGCGATCCTCACGCTTAAACGCCAGCGCCTTGCGAATTGCCTTGTTCTGTTTTTTCTTCAATCCCTTGATTGGCGCCGGTATCAGGCCGTTCTCACGTGCCGTGTTTGCCGGCAACTTGTTAAACGGGTGTTTGCCGGTTAACAATTCATAGGCCACACAACCAAGCGCGTAGGTATCATCGCGCGTGTCCGGCTCTTCACCTTCGAGCATTTCCAGTGAGGCATAGGCAGGTGTTAACGCACCCAGTTTGCCCGGATCAAATAATGTTTTTTCAGCCTCACCGGTGACCGGGTTTTTCACCGCACGGGCGATACCGAAATCCAGGGTTTTCACTGCGCCGTCATTACACAGGAACGCATTACCGGGTTTGAAGTCGGAGTGCACGAGTCGGCGTTCATGCGCGTAGGACAGGGCAGCGCCAAGTTGCTTGATGATGACAAAGGCCTCATCGAATGGCAGTCCGCCTCTTTTCTTCACCTCTTTTTTAATGAACGTGTTAAGCGGCTGGCCTTCCATCAATTCCATGGTGATGTAGACCGGTGTGCCCGGACCGCCGACGCGGTCGAAGTCATACACGGTGGCAATGTTTGGGTGCGCCAGTTTCTGTTGGCGACTGGATTCACGTTGCAGAGAGATAAACGCTTCCGGATGTGACTTGAAGTCCTCGTTTAATAATTTGATCGCGACATAGGGGTTTTTATCGCGGGCTTCCTGCTTTAACAGGTCGATGCCCTTGTACACCTTACCCATGCCACCAACACCTAGAACATCGAGTAATTTGAAACGTTGTTTGATAACACCGCCGGTGGTCAGTTCGCCGGTCGGGGCCTGTTGTTGTGACGGATCGGACCACTCGGTGCCGGCCGGACCGGTACCGGAAGTAATGTTTGAGATCGAATCCTGTTCCGTCATCAGGTCGAAATCCACACCGGTGGTGGTGCCAGCACCTGTCTGCGTATTACGCATTTCGGCAGCGATGGCTTCACGTTCGGCATCGCTCAATTCCGGTTCGGCTTCCGTGACTACTGTTTTTTCATGGGCTGAGCCGCCTGATGTGCCGGCTGCAGCAGACTGCTCCCCGGCTGAAGTTTCAGCGGCAAAGTTATCTTCCTGGGCGAACACGGTGGAGTCCCCACCTTCACCCCCGGTCTCGGTGGACGCCGCGTTGGCACGACGAAACTCGTTAATCTTGCGTTTTAATTCCGCATACGCCTTGTCTTCGATCGTCTTGTTCGCATGCGCGTTATCGAGTTGGGCAAGTAATTTGGCTGCGTGCGCCGGATTACTGGCGAGCAAGTTATCCAGTTGTGCAGACAGGGCTTCCAGGCTGACCTTACCCTGACCCAAAGCTTCAAGTGCGGTATTGAAATCTGCCACGATAGCTCCTCACAAATTGATAGTATTAGTTTACATCCACGACAATGGCAGTGACGTTATCGCCTGCGCCGCGTTCCAGTGTTAATTCGACTAACTCGGTGCAGATCTCTTCCGTGTCGCCTTCATCTCTCAAGATATCTTCAATCTCGAAATCAACCAGATGTTTTGTCAGTCCATCGCTGCATAACAGATATCGGTCACCACTGCGCATGGATTGAATGTCCATGTCCAGATACAAGTCATCCGTAGCGCCGACCGCGCGAGTGATCATATTGCCATGCGGATGCACGGCAGCTTCTTCCCGACTGATCAGTCCCTGTTCAACGTACAATTCCACCTGGGAGTGATCCGTTGTCATCTGCCGCAGTTCATTATCACGTAGTCGATACAGTCGACTGTCACCGGCCCAGACAAAAACACAGTAATTCTGATACGCAACCATCACGACAACGGTACTGCCAATCGTATTGCGCTTGGTTGTTTCGCGGGACTTCTCCAGTAACTTGGCGTTGACCTTCAACAACCGGTCTTCGACGGCATCAATATATCGATCCAGCGATATGCCCTCATGTATTTTCTTCAGGTTTTCCACGATCATCTGGCTGGCGACATCGCCGGCCGAGTGACCACCCATGCCATCAGCTACCAGCCAGAGCCCGATTTCCGGCCGCTCCAGCATCGAATCTTCATTCAGTTTGCGCACCTTGCCGACATTTGTAATGCCATGCGAACGCCAGCTTAATTGTCCGGCAGAATCTGGCTTTACCGCGGCGGTCATTCAGAGAGTACCGGTTACTATGCGTTTATCTATTAATGTCATGACACATGATTAAACGTGATGACTTCTGATGGCCCCTCGGCGAAAGAACGACCCAAGCTGATCTGGCCCTTGCCTGACAATGGCATTTCTTCCCGGCGTAAAAATTCTTCATCGCTGTTTTCGATCAGTACATGCGTACCATTTGTGCTTTGATCAATCAGAAAAAACTTGTCTCTGCGCATTTCAATACGTACGTGTTGGCGCGATGCCAGTTTTTCGTTCACTGGCAAGTCGCAGGCCTGACTGCGACCGATGACCATGCCGGATTTGGTTTTATTCAATGTAATATTTTGATTGTTGTAACTGACGACCAGGCTGACCTCCGGTGTGGCCTTTTCCGCCAGCATGCCGGTTGCCATGCGCGTCACATCTTCCTGCTGCCAGATGATTTCAAAAATATCGATTTCTTCACTCTTTCCCTTGATAGGGGCGCGGTCCACAAAGCGGGTGCTTGCGCGTAGTACCGGGGAGAGTTTTTCAACCGTTGACTGGGTGGTAATGATTTGATCGCCTTTAGCCTGTGCGGCCATACGTGCTGCGACATTGACAGCGTCACCAAACACATCGCCGCTTTCCATCAACGCCGGTCCGTAATGCATGCCGACACGAATGGATAACACAACGGTATCGCTCAATCCTTCGGTGATATCTTCTGCCAGTGTCTCATGCATCTCCATCGCCGCCGATGCCGCGTTGTCGGCGGTTTCAAACGTGCACATGATCTCGTCACCAATTGTTTTGATGACCGTACCTTCAAAAGATTTAATCACGCGGGTAAGCAGATCGAGGCAATCGGCCACTTTGACGCGAGCGGTCTCGTCACCCAGTGTTTCAAATAGTTTTGTGCTGCCGCTGATGTCGGCAAACATAATGGCAAGATTTGCTGTTTTTGGGGCCATATGTCGTATCGATTATTGGTTTATCAAAACTGTTCGCTACCCGGATCACTGAGCCAGACTGTGGCCACTGAGCACAAGTATAACTCTAACAATTTCATATTATTAGTATCAGGTAATCATAACCACAAGCAGATATTCAGTCACGCATAATTACGACCTGATTTTTTCGCCGACCGATATTTACCCGTTGAATTTGCTGTCATCGGTTGCTTGTTGTTCATCCAGCTTTGCCTGTGTACGATTGCCAGCCAAAATCACGCGTTGCGTATGCGCAGATATATGGAGTCCATGACAATGAACCCGACCCGACCCGTTAAGCTGATTCTATTTCTGACATGCTTGCTGGCGACTTCATCTTCACAGGCATTCTCGTTGTTAGAGTGGCTTGGATTGAAAGAAAAACCGGCGCAGGAATCCGTCGCTGAATCAGCACAGCCGACAAAAGCGCCGAACTGGGCGGACTCCAAAACACCTGATCAGGAACCGGGGGAGGACAGCAATGCAGCCGCTTCAGTCCAGCCGGATAAACTGGGTTTCGATGAAGTTCGTAACATTGTAATCAACCTGAATGAGAGTGAGCGAAAACAGTTACTCGGTGATGAGCAGGCATTTGGCAATTTCATTCAGAGTCAGGCAGCTAATAAATCCGTGCTCGCGGCAGCCAGGGCAAATAATGTTCACACCGAGCCTGCAACACGATTGCTTATGCAGATCAGCGCCGACAACACATTACGCGAGATCTACATCAAACGCTTGATAAATAAAGAATTACCTGAGGATTTTCCGAGCGAGGAACAAGCCCGGACATTTTACGAAAATAATCCAGGGCAGTTTACGCTGGAGGAGCGATTTCATGTCTGGCAGGTATTTCTACCTTTCGGCACAGACGCTGACGCGCCCGCCAGGGAGAAGATCAAACAACAAGCCGCAGCATTCAGGAAAAGTATTCAGGATAAAAAGGTCAGTTTTGAATCCATCGCCACTGATCACTCACAGCATATTCCGAGTCGTCACACCGGTGGTTACATGGGGTTGATCAAGCTGTCGGATATCAAGCCTGAAATTCGTGAATCTGTTTTAAGTTTGGGAGAAGGTATCATCAGTGAACCCGTCATGACCGATGCCGGCTATCATTTGATCAAACGCGGGGAGAAAATCGAAGCAACGGTGTTGCCGTTTGAGCAGGTGCGGGCGCGTATTGATCAGGCTCTCAGGCAAGAGGCGGGGCGCCGTCTGCGGCAAGCAATTTTCGAGCAGGCAAGTAAAACCTATTCGCAAAATATTGACGCCAAGCGCATCGAAGAGTGGCGGCTTAAATTACGCACCAACCTCTGAACCGTCTAAAGCAGTAAATCACCAATTTGTTGTATTATAGCAACAAGAAATTAGTCTGATCTTGCTACTTTTAATATTTTTGTAATCAAGGGATTAGCCTGTTTTTCTATAATAATAATTAAAAATTTGTTTTTGCCCATTTACGACAATGCTGATATATTCTGTAAGTTGGTACGTCTATGCATTTTACGCCGACAAAATCAGGTGTTAGAGTGGTCATAGTATATTGATTTTTATACGAAATATTTTGTCAGCAGGGAGATCCGCACCTGCTCAAGAATGCTAGGTTGGGAATGGGGAAACTGATTCAATTTCGCTACTGGTCATTGACCATCGTCGTTATCTGCGGGCAAGTCCTGGCCGGACCGATTGGTTTGCCTGATTCCGCTCGTCCTGGAGCGGTACGTCCTGACAATGATGTCCGACCCACCTTGCCGCCGAAACCGGCCGCTGAAGTTCTCGAAATCCCGGCAGTAATCGACCGTCCCTTTGATATCGACGAAGGCGAGGTGGTTGCCGTCAGTCGGTTCCGTCTGTTGAACGGCCAGGATTTACCCGAATTCGAGATCCTTCTCACCGAGATTGAAGAACTGCTTGAGTCGATTCGTGCGGAAAGACCGGAAGGGTTCACTATCGGTCGTTTGCAGGAGGTGGCCGACGAGGTCACTCGCTATTATCGCCAGAAAGGCCTCATCCTGGCGCAGGCCGTGGTGCCAGTGCAGGACGTCGAAGAAGGGATTGTTGATATCCAGATCTTTGAAGGCCGACTTGATCGCATTCTGGTTGAAAGCAACGAGATGTATTCAGAGGAAATTTTAAGAAGGCCTTTCAATAATTTAATTGGCAAACCGATCACAAAAGAAGCGGTTGAGGCGGCATTGTTAACATTGACCGACTACCCGGGATTGACCGTGTTCGGTGTTTTCCAGCCAGGTTTGAAAGTGGGAACCGCTGACATTGTTCTCAAAGTGCAGGAAGAAAAATTCTACGACATTGCTTTTCGCGTCGATAATCATGGAACGCAGGAAACGGGGCGAGCACGGTTTAGAACGACGATCGACTGGAACAACACGCTGAGTCAGTCGGATCGTTTGACGATGACGGTGCAGCAGAGCTATCGACCAAAAGAAAACGTGTTCAAGTCTCTCGCCTATGAATTCCATTTTGGTGATTCCTGGTTGGCCGGAGGATCCTGGGATGCAAACAAATTTGATGTCGCGGGTGAATTCAAGACCCAGCGAATTTCAGCAGAAACCGAGAATGCTGGTATCTGGGTCAAAAAGACATTCCTGCGCAGTCGAATTGAAAACCTCTCAGCAAAGTTTTCTGTTACAAGAAAAGAATCCGTATCCAAGCGGGCACACGTAAAACGCAACCGGGATATTCTCGGCGTGTTGGCACTGACCGTTGATTACGACTCAGTGGATACGTTTCAATTGATTCCACCGTTTGGTGAAAACGCCGAGGGCTTCCAGGCCGGTGGCATAAACTTCGCCCAGATCGAACTTTCACAA
>JBHIXH010000038.1:0-3220 GCA_041984885.1 Gammaproteobacteria bacterium | reverse complement strand
AGGCGTCAACGACTTTGCCGGTTCAATGGGGTCAAGCGGTGATGCCAATTTACTGCCAACCGGTTTAAGACCCAGTCGACAAGGCGGATCAAGAACATTTGCTGAAGGCCAGTTTTCCAAAGTGTTTGCCACGGCGTCCCGCTTACAGACATTGGCACCAAATCACTCGTTGCTATTACGCGGTGAGTACCAGTGGAGTGATGATCTGCTCGTGCCGCTTGAACAGTATTCCATCGGCGGACCGGAAAATGTCCGTGCCTTTGCCCCCGCTGTCGCCCTGTTCGACCGGGCCTACTTCATGTCGTTTGAATACATCATGAACGCGCCTTTCATTGCTGATGTGCCGGCATTCGGCACCCGCACCTGGGGTGAAGTCCTGCAGTTTTCGGTTTTCTACGATCATGCGCTGGGTCGTCTGAATGATCCGGGACGGACGGAAGAACCGACGTACGAAAGCTACCGGGGTGCCGGCATGCAACTTCGCTTCAACATCCCCGGCATGATTGATTCGAGACTGATGTGGGCCTGGGCCGTTGGCGCTGAGACGGATGGCGAAGGTCGAAGTGATACCGGAAACGGTCGTCGGCCACAAATCTGGGGCGATTTAACTTATTCTTTCTAAACGTATAATTGGATATGGGGCCAGATTTCCCCGGATAAGTATATAAAAAACAACAACTTGTGGATGTGTGAAGGGGTTCACAGAAGTGAACAGTCGGTTTGTCTGACAATCACTGTAAAAATAGACTTAATAACTATAAACGTGGTGGGAAAAACGAGTGGATACACGCTCTGATAATGCAGTTTTTTGTAGTGCCATCAGTGCACGTATTCGCTCGGCTTGTATTCCTCGATTTCCATCCTCCGCCATCCGCTCCCACCACCTGGTATTTTTGTTATCGCTACTCGTCGGCAGTCATACCGGCAACGTCATCGCCGGACCCGAGGGTGGTCAGGTCGTCGGTGGCCAGGGTTCAATCAATACCCCGAATGCAACGACGACAGTTATCAATCAAAACACGCAGAACCTGGCAATTGAATGGCAAACCTACAACGTCAGTGCGAATGAACTGGTTGAATACATTCAGCCAAATAAAACGGCGACAGCATTAAACAAAATCTTTGACGCCAACCCGTCGCAAATCTTCGGTACGATACGTGCCAATGGCCAGATAGTTCTTGTCAATCCGAATGGCGTCTATTTCAAACCGGGCGCCACTGTCAGTGTCGGTTCACTGGTCGCATCCGGACTCGACATAAACACGCAGGATTTTATGAACGGTAAATACACGTTCAATGCACCGGATGGTTCCGCCGGCATGGTGATTAATCAGGGCGTGTTACAAGCTGCAACCGGCGGTTCGATCAACCTGGTTGGGCGCGCGGTGAAAAATGAAGGCGTGATACTGGCACATGCCGGTCAGGTCAACATGGTCGCCGGTGACAAGGTCACGATGGATTTTGACGGTGATGGACTGATGCGATTTGTCATCGACAAGGAGGTGCTGCAAAACGCACAGGATCTCGATGATGCTATTAAAAATGATGGCACTATTGATGCCGAAGGTGGCAGCGTCCTGTTATCGGCCAGGGCATCGAAAGAAGTGTTCAACAACACGATTAATAACAGCGGTGTCATCAAGGCCGGGCGTATTGATAAAACCGGTGGCACGATTCGTCTGGTTGGTACGGGAACCGGTAGTTCAATAATCAACACTGGCACGATTACTGCCTCAACAACTTCGGCCAATGAAGACGGGGGTTCCATCGAAGTCACAGCCGATAACATCACCAGTTCCGGTGTCATTGCCGCAACCTCGGAAAGTGGTAATGGTGGCCAGGTCCATATTGAGTCGAATGACACGACGTTATTGACTGAACAATCTGTTGTCAGTGTCGCCTCCGAATTACAACAAGGCGGTGTTGCCAAGGTGCTCGGTGACAAGGTCGGGTTATTTGATGAAGCCGTCGTTGACGCTTCCGGCGCAACCGGCGGTGGTGAAGTACTCGTCGGTGGTGATGTCATGGGTCAAAACCTGGATGTGAAAAATGCCTCGGCCGTGTTCGTTAACCGCGAAGCAGAAATTAACGCCAGTGCAATCGACAATGGCGATGGTGGCAAGGTTGTTGTCTTTTCCGAGAACTCAACAAAAATAGCGGGCAAAATTTCAGCGCGCGGTGGCGCACAGGGTGGTGACGGCGGTTTCGTTGAAACCTCGGGCAAGAGAGGCTTCATCATCGATGGTCACCCAGACATCAACGCCCCGAATGGTGATGGTGGCCACTGGTTGATTGACCCGAACAACATCACTATCGTTGCCGATGGCGCTGGCCCGACCGCTAGTATCACGGTGGGTGTCAATACCTTCACGTCAAACGATGACGGTGCCATTCTCGAAGTGGATGACATCGAAGCCGTATTAACAGGTAACAATACGGTTGAGATCATTACCGGCACTGACGGTGATGGACCGGATCTGGGTGACATCACCTTGAGTACCGCATTGAATTTTGATGATGGTGCAGCGGCCCAGGGCACGCTGATATTCAATGCTATTAATGACATAAACATAAATGGCACCATCTCGGATGGCTCACCTGGCAGCGATTTTATCGATTTAATCCTGCATGCTGACAGTGACGGCAGCGGCGCTGGCGATATCAGTATCACACAAGCAATTACGCTGAATGGTGGTGACTTAAACATGATCGCGAATGCGTTCAGTATTACTGCCGTCGTTGATGTGAATGATGGCGGTTCAAGTACGCAGGGTCGTGATGGCGATATTTTTATAGCTCGATCGGATACGGGCGCTGCAGACACACTGACACTCGGTACTGATATTTCTCAGGCTTCCCTGAACAATCTACGCAATGCCCGAAACATGGTACTTGGCAGTGCAACAGATTCATCTGCTGCCACTGTAATTAATGATAATGTCACAGTTGCCAGTGCTATCGATTTCACCGCGATAACCAATCCACCCGCAACGACAACACTCCGTGCCACGACTGCGATCAGTGTCGACGGTACGCTGACTGGTGGAACCCTGACGCTGGATACCGCCGGGGCAGCCTCGCAATCAGCCGGCATTATCGCAACCACACTGAATCTGGATGACTCAACTGCAGGTGGTGCGGCTACGTTTACGCTGAATAGCTCCGCTAACAACATCGCGACGCTGGACGCGGATGCGAACGCGTTGACGGCGGTGACGTT
>JBHIXH010000037.1:0-22447 GCA_041984885.1 Gammaproteobacteria bacterium | reverse complement strand
TCGAGCACCACACACCCTTATCAGAGTGGCGATTTAACGTTGATGGCAAGAACAAGGTATTTCCGGTCAGCGGCAATATCCGCTCTAACCTGGCTGATTCGTTGCGGATCGCAGCACTACAGGGCAGTGGTCTGGTGCAGTTGCCGAGTTATGTTGTTGGCCTCGACATACAATCGGGGAGACTCAGACCGGTTCTGGAACAATATGCACCGTCTGATCTGCCGATTCATGTCAGTTATGCATCACGAAAATTTTTAACCGCCAAGGTGCGTACCTTTGTTGATTTTATCCAGCAATATTTCAAGTCACCGCCGTATTGGGACACATGGATTTATTGAGTACAATGTTTTACCGATCCGCATCCAGACAAAATTAATTTACCGAGGAGAGAACCGTGGCAAACGAAGGTTACCATGAGCCAGTTGAAGAATTATCAGATGAGACACGTGATATGCATCGTGCCATCATTTCGTTGATGGAAGAGCTGGAAGCCGTAGACTGGTATAACCAGCGCGTTGATGCGTGCAAGGATGCCGAATTGAAAAGAATTCTTGCCCACAACCGTGACGAGGAAAAGGAACACGCGGCAATGGTGCTTGAATGGATCCGTCGGCAGGACACTGTACTGGACAAGGAGTTAAAGGACTATCTGTTTACCGAGGGCAAGATTGGCCACTAGGGTGAGCTAGACTTTTGTCTGTTTCCATTTGCCGGTACGGAAAATGAACCAGGCAATGACTGCAAACAGTGACTCGGCGACCGTGACCGTGATAAACACCCCACCGGGACCGAAATCAAGCGGATTCGATAACAGCCACGCCAGCGGTATCTGCACAAGCCAGAAGCAGACCAGACTGATGTATGTCGGTGTCATCGTATCACCGGCCCCGTTAAAGCCTTGTGACAACACCATGCCTATCGCATAAAAGCCATAGCCATAACTGATAAATCGTAATGCCTGGCCACCGATTGCAATGATCTCGGCATCATCAGTGAAGATTCCTACCAGTTCATGTGAAAACACGATAAAGATCAGGGCGACAGAGACGAGAAAGATAAAGTTGTATTTCGCGATCAATTTGACCGATTGTTCAGCACGCTCCGGTTTACGTGCACCAAGATTCTGACCCACCAGCGTTGATGCCGCATTACTGATCCCCCAGGCGGGTAAAAATGTCATGTCGATTATGCGTATGGCGATTGTATAGCCGGCAATGGCGATGCTGCCGAAACCGGCAACAAAGCGCATCAGGATTACCCAGCTGGCCGTTGCGATAAAAAACTGAAAAACACCACCAAACGATACTCTCAGTAATTTAAGGATTACATCGGGTACGATACGTAAATGACGCGGTTGTATATACAGACCGTCACTCTGTTTGCATAAATAATACAACTGATACAAAACACCAATGCCACGGCCAATATTCGTGGCAATGGCGGCACCGGTAACGCCCATTTCCGGGAACGGACCAATACCAAAGATCAAACACGGATCGAGTACTATATTAATACCATTTGCCAGCCACAGTGAACGCATGGCGATTGCAGCGTTGCCGGCACCACGAAAAATCGCATTCAGTAAAAACAGGTAAATGATTGTGATTGAGCAGCTCAGCATGATCGTGGTGTAACTGCTGCCTTGCTCAATGACTTCTGCCGATGCTCCCATAAAGCGTAAAATGTCCTCGGCAAAAAACAAACCGACACTGCCTGTTATCAGGGACAGTACGAGTCCAATCCATAGGGTTTGTCCGGCCACAATGGCGGCCGCATCCGGTTTTTTTTCACCGATACGACGTGACACCATCGCAGTCACACCCAGGCTCATACCAACTGCAATGGCATACAGTATGGTGATGACCGCCTCGGTCAGTCCGACTGTCGCGACAGCGTCTGCCCCAAGCTGTGAGACAAAAAAGATGTCGGTTATGGCAAAGATGGATTCCATTGCCATTTCAAGCATCATCGGTATCGCCAGGAGTACGGCAGCACGACGAATTGAACCTTGTGTGTAATCGTATTCATCGCCGCGCAGGGAGTCACGAACCAGCCGGGTTAGTTCAAACCATTTTTGTCTGAGTGAATACAACATTAGGGCAGGGCAGTTAAAGAGTATATAAGACCTGTGAAAGTGTGACTTGTCGTCTGCCGCGAGGCGGCGCATTATCTTACAAGTGATGAGAAAAAAACAGGAGTTGCCTGAGAAAATCTGTCCGGTTTGTCAGCGGCCTTTTCACTGGCGCAGGAAGTGGCGCCAATGTTGGGACAGGGTCAAGTACTGCTCGGAACGCTGCCGAAGACATAAACATGCGTTGGGTTAGTGGAGCCGGGTTACGATTTTCTTGATCGCAAGGCGGCTGCGCAGGCGCGAGAGGCCCATACCCTGGCCGCGTCAGGGTCTTCAAATATTTCTGCCGGTGACAGGTAATACGACATCTTCATCGGCTTGTTATTTTTTATATATTCAAACTGTTCCAGACCCCTGTCCCTGAAATAGCCAGCCGATTGATCATCGGCTTTCAAATACAGGCTGTCATCAGCAACCAGGCCGAACATCAGGTCGTTATGATAGATTCCATATCCGCCAAACATTTTACGCGAACGTATCGCGCCAAACTCAACGAACACCTCCTGCAGATACTCGACGAACTCGCTCATTTAGTCACGCATGACATACCGATGCTGGTCAGGAAATGTTAGCCAGCCTGAACATGAAGACGGGATTCTATTCTGAATTGCCGGGTTTCGCCTGCACCGTTGTCTCGGGGTTGAGAATGCGTACTTCACGCTGCGGAAACGGAATTTCCATGCCATGTTCACGAATCGTGTTCCAGATGCCATGTAACAAATCTGCGCCGACACGGTTTTTGCCATCATCAATTCCCATCATCCAGAACTCGACGAGAACGGTAATGCCGGAATCATCAAAGCTCTGGATTTCTGCATCCGGTTGCTCCTCGAATGGATAATCCGGACCACTTAATACCTGTGGATGCTCTCGACAGACCTCGCGTATCGCTTCGAATAACACATCCAGGTCGGTTTTGTAGGCAACCTGCACATTGAGTGAATAGCGTTGTTTCTTGTCTTTATGTGTCCAGTTAATGACATTTTCAGTAATAAACTTCTCATTGGGGACGACAATGTCACGACCGTCGTACGTCTCCAGCATGGTGCAACGCATGTTCATTTCCCGCACGGTGCCAGCCGTATCGGGATCGATTTCAACGTAATCGCCAATGGATATCGAACGGTCCAGCAGGATGATAATGCCGGAGATAAAATTTGATGCGATGGATTGCAGTCCAAAACCAAGTCCGACGCCGAGTGCACCACCGAATACAGCCAATGCGGTCAGGTTGATACCCATAACCTGTAATAACAGGATAAAGATGACAATAAACAGCGTCACTTCAAACAGCTTGGCAAACACCTCACGGGTGCCGATGTGCAGCTCCGACTGACTACGGATCAGTTTTTGTCCGGTCTGGTTTGACAGCCGACCGAGCCAGAACAAGACAAAACCGAAGATGATGACACGCGCGATGCCATAGGCGGAAATTCGGATGTTGCCAATCTGCATGTCCAGCGTATCCAGGTAGGCAGTGACGTCATCGAGCCAACCGAATACCTGGAGCACGGCAATCGGAATCGCTATCCATTTCACCAGTGATTTGAACAGTTGCTTTTTAATAAAACGTGAAATGATCTGATAGATCAGGATAATCACAGCCAGGCTCTCGGCGATACGGATCAACCAGCTTTTTTCATGGATCAAATGCGTTATTTCGACAGCAATGCTGAGTGCGAGTATGTTTAAAAGTGGAAACAGCAGATCACGACTGTTGTAGATCTTTTCGCGCAAACCGAACAATGGACCTTTTTTCGGCCTGGCTTTGAATATGTGTACATATTTTGTGATGGACAGCGAAGCCGAGTAGGCCAGGGCAACTGCCATCAGGATCAGCCCGAGTTGTACATATACGGATGGACTGGTTAAAAACTCCGTGCCCTGTATTGTCAGAGAGAGAAGAAACTCATTTATTTTTTCTACATTCATGTTTCCCGGGTTTCCTGAAGTTTAGATGACAAAAGACAGCCCCAGACCGATTCCACTACCAACCACCAGAATAAGATTCGGAAAGAAGGTCAACAGCATGCCTGGTCCCCGTTTGGCCGGCTCTTTAATGTACGAGTAGGCATACAGTGAACGGCCAAGCAGATACACACCCCCAATCACCGCAGCCCAGGTATCACTGACATGAATCGAGAACAGGAAGATTGCCGGGATAAAGACAATCATCTGCTCCTGCGTATTTTGTTGTACCCGAAAATACCGTTCGAAGTGTTCGTTGCCACTACAGGCCGGAGCCCGGACACCAAATTTGCCACGCGCGGCCCCGGTCAACATGACGAAAACCAGATACTGCAGTAACGCAAGCAATACGACAGCGGTAGAGTAAATCATTAAATTTATCTTGAAAAACAACCTAATCGACACCAGATGATACTTGACTTGAACCACTTATTGGACAACTATCGCGCCGATGAAATCTATGAACATGACAAAACAGGTGTTTACATGGCGCCACACGTATCTGTGTGGTGCTGTCGCTCGCCTGTGTGTTGAGGAAACATGATTTTGTAAATTACTGAATTTTATAGTTTTCTTGAAAGGCCGCAGGTGAAAATCTGCGGCCTTTTTTATTGCCATCAATCAGCCAAACAGGAGGCTCTTATCGAAAGAGAGTAAGACAATGAAAACCTTGATTGCCAGTTTATGCTTGTTAATTGTGTCTGCATCACCGTCTGCAGCTAGCGGGAGTTATACCAACCGCACCTATACGGAAAGTGCCTGTCAGTTGTTTGCACAAAACGCGTCTCAGGCAGCGGACACCTATAGACACGGTGTCCCGTTGCCGGGGCTGCTTGAGCAAATCGACCGCGCTCCGGTCACAGACAGTGAAAAACACCGTGCCTTTCAGGCGATACAGTTCGTCTGGAAAAACCGTGTCGACAATCCGCTGTTGGCGTATTCACTGGCGATGGGTTTGTGTTTAAGACCGAAACAGGCAATGTCACCAATGGCAGAGCCGTGGTTGACTTCTCCCAGGACCAGTCAGGAGCCTTTATAAGGTTGAATACTGAAGCTAGAACTCACTGGCAATTTCTAAATTGCCAGCGGGTGAGTTGCGTCACTGACACGTGGTTTGGTAGCCGTGATCAGGTATCCGGATTGATCCACTCACTGTTGGATCTCGGACGATTCGTGGGCGGCTGACTATCCGGATCTTTCCATTGCTTTTTGGGTTGTGGTTTTGCTTCCTGCTGGCCCGGGCCCGGTGTCGCCGGTACATTCCTGTTCATTTCCTTCTGTGAAGTCTGAATTTCAGAGACATCACAGACGAGCGGCTCAGTGATGTCCATGCCGGCACGGGGTGCCTGCCGTGAAGGCACGGCGATAAAGCCTTTACTACGCGGAAGTCGATACAAGCTGACCGGCTTTCTCGCTCCGGTGCCTCTGTCAGACCAGATATATTTACCGATACCGGTTTCACTGACCAGGCAGCGGTGCAAGCAGCGGTATTCCGGTAAAACCGGTGCTGTATACCCGCGCTGACCGACATGCCCGGTGCAGATGTAATCACTGTTTTTGGTGACGGCACTCCAGACCGAGCCATCCAGATCGGCTCCACTACCTTTATCCTGCCAGATCAACTGCCAGGAATCGGGTACCGTTAACAGGGCCTGGCTTTGTTCATTGGCCGGTTTTACCCCAACAATACACTGCGACGGTGTCGAATAGTCACCCTGCACATAGCTCCCAGTCATATAGGCACCGGCTGGCACGCGTGGTGTGTAGATTGCGACATCATTGTCACCGCCTGATCCCTTGTCGCTCCAGGCCGGGCGATAGTCGCAAATTTCAACTTTGTGCAAGGAAACCTGTTCGGCTGACACTGACAGATGAAAAACTGGTAGTACAAAAGTGAGAAAAAATACCCTGCGCATAATATTCACCGGTGTTAATGCAAAACCAGAGTGTTTCCGGTTTTATCAGTTGCAATATAGTCGAGGGCCGCCGCCAACGAGTCAAGATTATTAGCCGAAGCAAATGCATCGATATATGGTTTTATCTGACGCATATGCGGTTTGTCCAGTTGATATCCCTCGCGGCCAATCATGGGATTAAGCCAGACGATCTTGCGGGAGCGGGCTGCCAATAATGCCAGTTGCTCCGAAAGCTGTTCGGGATCGTTCGTGTCATATCCATCGCTGATGATCACGACGACACTGTTTGAACTGACATGGCGTTTCGCATACAGATTATTAAAGTGTTCCATTGATTCGGCTATACAGGTGCCACCCAGCCACAGATGATTATCCTGTTCCAGACTCAGCCGTGTGCGTTCGAGACAGCGATGTCGATAATGTTCGGTCACACGAAATAATCGGGTATGGAAGGCAAATGCTTCACTGTTTTTAAACGTGCGAATGATGCCACGAACAAACCGGAACAAGAGGGGGTTATTCCATGCCATCGAGTGCGAGACATCATGCAGAATAACAATCGGGACCGGACTGGACTGTCTGGATTTGTATAACAGGCGTATCGGCGCGCCCCCGCACGACAGGTTGCGGCGCAACGTCTGTCGAAAAGCAATGGCCTCGCCTTTTTGTCTGATACGAAAACGCCGCTCCCGGCGTTGCTTGATCCTGCTGGCCAGGCGCTCGGCGAGTTCTTCAACCTGCTGCATTGCCTTGTGATCATTGAGAAAGCGAAAGTCGGCCCTTGAAATCGTTTTTTGATTACCAGCTCCGGTGCCTTCGAGTCCGGTCAGACCACCCGGTTGACCGAGATCCTGTCCGGTACTGCCGGCAATACCGGAGATTCCCGGTTTTGCCGGGTTCAGTGTATCCGGCTTAATCTCCTGTGCGCTGGCCGGATCCCCGGATTGAAACCAGAAGGCATGAAATAATTGTTCAAATCGATACCAGTCATCACGATTGTTGCACGCGAGCGCGCGCATCATCGTGTATGACCAGCGTTGATCGATCCAATTTGAGTGACCGAGGCAGTTGAGTAATTCCCCGGTTTCACTGATTCCGATAGAAAATCCCTGTTCACGTAACAAATGAACAAATTGAACCAGCCGTTCCGATATTGTTGTCAGTTTCAAGAGACAGTAGTAATTAATTCCGACAGTGCTTCGTCATTTAACTGTCTACGGTCTTCACGTGTCTTCAGCAGACAGGTGCGTAATGATTCAATAACAAAGTTGTCCGAAGTCAACTTTTCAGTGTCAGTGCTGACGAGTGCGCTGGCCCAGTCGAGTGTTTCAGCGACGCCCGGTTGTTTACGCAGGTTCTGCTGCCGGATTTTTTGCATAAACCCGGCCACCTGCATGGCCAGTTTGTGATGAATGCCGGGTAATTTTAGCCGGATGATGCGCAATTCCTTTTCGAAATCCGGAAATTCCAGATAATAGTACAAACATCGTCGGCGTAACGCGTCGCTTAATTCACGTGTGCCGTTTGAAGTGAGTATTACCATCGGCTTGCTGGTCGCGTAGATTGTGCCGATCTCGGGTATCGTGATTTGAAAATCGGATAATAATTCCAGAAGAAACGCCTCGAACGCCTCATCCGTCCGATCAATTTCATCAATTAATAATACCGGCGAGTGATTTTGCTGTATGGCTTTTAACAGTGGTCTCTGTAACAGGTATTCCGAATCAAACAGATCGGTGTCTGCCGTTGACTCACTGCCCGTATTTTTATGTATCTCGATGTTCAATAACTGCCGTGTGTAGTTCCATTCGTACACCGCCGTGCTCGCATCCAGACCGTCGTAACATTGCAGGCGTATCAGCTCACTTTCATTCAGTTTTGCCATCATCTTGCCGACCTCGGTTTTACCAACACCGGCTTCACCTTCAATTAGTAATGGACGTTGCAGTGTCTGCATCAGCAGCAGGGTTGTGACCAGCTCAGACTCGGCGACATAGTTTTCGCCGAGCAGGCGCTGTGAGAAAGTTTCCATCGTATCGGTCATGGGTAAATCGTATCAAACCAGAAACAGACTGGCCAAGCCAGGAAAGATAAAAAATCCCGTGCTGTCGGTGAAGCGGTTAAAAGAACACTGCTGCCCATGACCGGATACCGGTCCGGGCGAGTCGCGCAGGACGGGAATAACGATGACAGCCTGACACTTGCTGAAATCCAGAACCAGCGATTGCCTGTCCATTAGTTGTTGAATTTCCCTGGCGGTGGACTACAGGCTTTCAAGATGCTGTAGATATTTGTTCGTTTCCATGGCTATCTCGTGCTGTTTTAAGGGAATAATCGGCATTTATCCGCTATCATAGACTGTAACATTCACAACTTTATTTCTTGTATCGAATTTCTTGTTTTTAAGTCATTTTTATTTCAGGGGCTGGTTCAGCAATAATATTACTGACTATGCACAATAACGAAAATAATCCGGAAACCGGCGGATTGGTCAGATACCACCAGTGTCAACTGGAAGCGCTTTACTCACATCTGCCAATTTCTATTCTTACCGGTTTGATCGCGGTAACTTTTGTCAGCATCGCTTTTCGTGGTGAAACCAGCACACTGTATTTCGGGCTATGGTTCAGCCTGTTTTTCCTCATCATGACCTATCGCGTTGGCCTTCTTCTTATTTACAGAAAATACAAACTGACGCAGTTTTCTTTATTACACTGGGATGTTTATAATTTTTTGAGCACACTGCTGACGGGTCTTATCTGGGGGCTGCTGGCCTTGCAATATCAGTCAGACTGGCAGGTTCAGCAACAGGCGGCCCTTTGGGGTTTGCTTGTAGCATTAATGGCAGGAGCCAGTGCCAGCTTTTCAGTCGTCTTTCGATATTATCTGGCCTACTGTCTGCCGATAATCGGGTTTTCACTCGCTGTGCTCGCTGTTAACGAGGAATATAACATTGCAACGATATTATTCTTTTTCAGCATCCTGTTGTCCCTGACGGCTATAAATTTTAATCGCAAACATAACCTGTTTATTACCCAGCAACTTGATTTAATCGACGCAAATAAAAAACTCGAGTCACTTGCCACCAACGACTCCCTGACAAATCTGCCAAATCGCAGGGCGTACGAGAATGCCCTTAAGAGTGAATGGGACAAGCATTACAGAACCCGGTCAGAACTTTCTTTGATCATGCTGGATGTCGATTTTTTTAAAAGCTACAACGATCATTTTGGCCATGACAAGGGCGATCACTGTCTGCAGACTGTGGCGGACGTGTTACGCCAGGCATTGTTGCGGCCCGCCGATACGATCGCACGATATGGTGGCGAAGAATTTGTCATCCTGCTGCCTGAAACCTCACGGCAGGGTGCACTTGAAGTGGCTACGCGAGTGCATAGCCTGCTGGAAAAACAGGGATTGTTACATCCTGACTCGAATATCGGGGACTACGTCACGATCAGTATTGGTATCGCAACACTGGTGCCGGAGAAAGGCCTTGATGGAAAAATATTACAACTAATGGCAGACAGGGAATTATACAAGGCAAAGGCTAATGGCCGTAACCAGACATCATACAGCTCACAACTGACCGACTAGTAGCGTTCTATCTAATCGTCAGGGTCATATCCCAGATTAGGTCCAAGCCAGCGCTCGACTTCTGCCACCCGCATATTTTTACGTTCGGCATAATTACTGACCTGATCATGATTGATTTTACCCAGACCAAAGTATCGTGACTGCGGGTGAGAGTAATACAGCCCACTGACTGCCGCAGTCGGTACCATGGCATGTGATTCGGTCAGTTTAATTCCGACAGCATTCTCAACATCAAGCAACTGCCAGATTAACGGTTTTTCAGTGTGATCCGGGCAGGCAGGGTAACCTGGAGCCGGGCGTATTCCCTGGTACTTTTCCGCGATCAGATCATCATTTTCCAGTGCTTCATCGGAATCGTAGCCCCAGAATTCCTTACGCACACGTAAATGCAAACATTCAGCAAAGGCCTCGGCGAAACGATCTGCGAGCGCCTTTAACATGATGGCATTATAGTCATCGTGGTCCTTTTCAAATTGCTCCAGTTTTTTCTCCATACCAAAACCGGCGGCAACGGCAAATGCACCGACATAATCTGCCACACCGGAATCTTTCGGTGCGAGAAAATCAGACAGGGCATAGTTTGGCTGACCATCCGGTTTCTTCGTTTGCTGCCGCAATGTGTGCAGTCGCATTAAGATCTGTTCGCGTTCATCATTCGAATAAAGTTCCAGGTCATCGTCAACCGAGTTGGCTGGAAACAGGCCAAATACACCTTTGGCAGTAAACCATTTTTCCTCGATGATGCGCGATAACATCTGCTGTGCATCTTCGTATAATTTCGTTGCTTCCTTGCCGACCACTTCGTCAGAGAGTATGCGCGGATATTTGCCCGCCAGTTCCCAGGCAACGAAGAACGGGGTCCAGTCAAAATAGCCGGCGAGTTCAGACAATGAGTAGTCATCAAAAACGGTGATCCCGAGAGAGGCTGGCGTGACAGGCGAGTGCGAACTCCAGTCAGTTTGAAATTTATTCTGTCTGGCCTCGTCAATACTCAGCCATTCAATTTTCTTTTGCTTGCCTTCATGGCGTTTACGCACTGTCGCGTATTCCTCCCTGATCCTGTCCACGAATTTCGGTTTCTGGGTTGGACTGACGAGATTTTGTGCAACACCGACGGCGCGCGATGCATCTTTAACATGGACAACCGCTTCTTCGTATTGTGGTTCGATCTTAACCGCCGTATGGGCGCGCGAAGTAGTCGCACCACCGATCAACAACGGCACGGAAAATTTCTGTCGTTGCATTTCCCTGGCGACATGCACCATTTCATCAAGAGAGGGAGTGATTAGTCCGCTCAGGCCAATGATATGCGCATTCTTCTCCCTTGCTGTATCCAGAATTTTTTCAGCCGGCACCATGACGCCGAGGTCAATTACTTCAAAGTTATTACACTGTAAAACGACACCGACAATATTTTTACCAATATCATGGACATCGCCTTTAACCGTCGCCATGATGATTGTTCCGTTATTTTTGCCTTCATCACCGCTCCGTTTCTTTTCTTCTTCAATATACGGAATCAGATGAGCAACGGCTTTTTTCATGACGCGTGCACTCTTTACAACCTGGGGCAAAAACATCTTGCCGTCTCCGAACAGGTCACCAACAACATTCATGCCATCCATTAGCGGTCCTTCGATGACCTCCAGTGGCTTGTCTGCCTGTTGGCGGGCTTCTTCTGTATCCTCAATAATGTAATCGGTAATTCCCTTGACCAGCGCGTGTGTTAGCCTTTCCTCGACTGTACCCTCGCGCCATTCGAGACTTTTTTTGTTTTCTTTTTTATCACCGGCCTTGACTGTTTCAGAAAATTCAACGAGACGATCGGTCGCATCTTCACGACGATTCAGCAGGACGTCTTCAACATATTCCATTAATTCCTTGTCAACCTCGTCATATACCTCAAGTTGACCCGCATTGACGATACCCATATCCATGCCAGCCTTGATGCCATGATAGAGAAATGCCGCATGCATCGCTTCCCGTACCGGGTTATTACCGCGGAATGAAAAAGAGACATTGCTGAGGCCGCCACTGACCAGTGCATGTGGCAGTTGTTCTTTTATCAATTTTGTCGTCTCGAAGAACGATACCGCATAGTTGTTATGCTCGACCATGCCGGTAGCAACGGTCAGGATGTTCGGATCGAATATGATATCTTCCGGCGGGAAGCCGACCTTGTTCACCAGTATATCGTACGAACGTTTACAGACTTCTATGCGTCGATCGGTTGTGTCGGCCTGACCCTTTTCATCGAACGCCATAATAACTGCAGCAAAACCATAACGCTTGACCAGCTTTGCATGTTCAATAAATTTTTCTTCGCCCTCTTTCAGACTGATCGAGTTGACGATGCCCTTGCCCTG
This sequence comes from Gammaproteobacteria bacterium, assembly GCA_041984885.1. Classification (GTDB taxonomy): domain Bacteria; phylum Pseudomonadota; class Gammaproteobacteria; order Eutrophobiales; family Eutrophobiaceae; genus UBA4486. The sequence continues at coordinate 10,469 of JBHIXH010000037.1, read as the reverse complement.
CACGCAACGCAGGCCGGATTCCAGCACGGTCCATTTTGATGAATCGATCATGATCGGTACTCGACTGATATCCGGTTCCGATGCGATCAGGTTCAAAAAATCCTGCATCAATTGTTCGGAATCCAGCATACCCTCATCCATACAGACATCGATGATCTGTGCGCCGTTCTCGACCTGCTGTTTGGCAACATCGAGCGCAGCTTCCAGGTCCTGTTCTTCCTTGATGAGTTTGAGAAACTTCGGTGAACCGGCCACGTTGGTACGTTCACCGACGTTAACAAAATTGACTTCCTTGCTGATGTTAAACGGCTCAAGTCCGCTAAGGCGACAAATCTGATTACGTTCAGGAATGGAGCGAGGCTGAACATTTTCAACTGCTTTCGCAATTTCACGAATATGATCCGGTGTTGTGCCACAACAGCCACCCACAATATTCAGGAAGCCGGAGTCAGCCCAGTCCTTGATCTGCGGTGCCAGTGATTCCGGTGTTTCCGGATAGCCGGTTGGCAGTAATGGATCCGGCAGGCCCGCATTTGGATAGGCACAGACAAAGGTTTCTGCGATCGAACTGATCTCCTCAATGAAGGGGCGCATCAGGTCCGGCCCCAGGGCACAGTTAAGACCAACGGTTAACGGTTTGGCATGACGCAATGAATTCCAGAAACCTTCAACATTTTGACCGCTTAGAGTGCGGCCCGCGCGATCGGTGATCGTGCCGGAGATCATTAATGGCAGTTCAACGTCCAGCTCTGCAAATAATTCATCTATTGCAAACAGCGCCGCCTTCGCGTTCAACGTATCAAAAATTGTTTCAACCAGTAACAGGTCGCAACCTGCCTCGATCATTGCCTTTATCTGTTCATAATACGCATAACGCAACTGCTCAAAATTAATCGGGCGAAACCCGGGCGCATTGACATCGACGACGGTGCAGGCACTGACCGGCATTGGTCCGATGGCGCCAGCGACATAACGTTGTCGTCCGGTTTCTGCGATTGCCTGATCGCAAGCCTTGCGAGCACATTCAACTGCGGCAATATTCAGATCGAAACAGAGTTGCTTCAGGTAATCATTGGCAAGCACATCATCAAAGTAGGACTGGTCTTTGCGTTTGCCGTCTTCAATTTCGATAAAAAAGTCCTGTTGCGCCAGCGGGGTGGCGCCAAATGTATTGGTTTCAATGATGTCAGCACCCGCATCCAGAAACTGTTTGTGGATATCAACGATGATATCCGGCTGGGAAATGACGAGCAGCTCGTTATTCCGGATCAGATCCTTGCTTTTGACATCCTTGAATGTATCACCACGTAAATCTTCTTCCGACAAACCCATTAACTGAATGGTAGTGCCCATGGCGCCATCCAGAATCATGATTCGCTCGTTGAGTGTGGATTCGAGTTGTGCTCTGGTTGTCTGCTGTGTCAATTTCAATCTCGCTATTGGTAAACCTGACAACAAACGAGTGCGATTGAACCGGGTGGGGCGAACCTCTCGCTTGTTTGCCTGCAAGCGAGCGTCGTTTTCAATGATGTGTCTGAGCCTGGCGATCAGAGAGGATCGTCGCAACGCTCCTCAGACATAACGTGTCGCGATTATAGGCAGATGAGGCAACGATTTCCAGTTTGGCGGTGTAAATTTGACTTTATAAAGCCAAAAACCTAGATTACGCGCCTGGTTGCTCAGGTGCCTGCGAATCTTTCGATTCAATGGTTAAACGGGAAGACGGTGAGTCATACGACAAAGCCGACGCTGCCCCCGCAACGGTAAGTGAGTCAAGGTTGTCCATCCAGCCACTGTGTTGAATAACATGGGAAGGCGGACAAATCGTCAGTTTCACACGCTCACAAGCCCGGATACCGGCCTGTTGCTTTTCGTATCACAGGTCGCGGTGGGCGTATACTGGAAACAATCAGGGAGTCGTTTATTTCCCTGGCTTTCTTGAGCACATCCGCATCTGAACATCAGATGAGGAACAAGCATGAATACTCGAAATGGAATACTGGCTGCTGCCATATTCGTATCAATACTGCCTTCAACTTCACGGGCAGACATAAGACTCGATGATCTGACGGTTGTGGCAACACGTCTTGATGCAGACACATTTGCCCTGCCGAATCATGTCACGATCATCACAGCGAATGAATTAAAAAAGTATCCGTCGAAAACACTTCCCGAGATTCTTTCCCTGAAGTCGGGAATCATTACGCGCAGTAGCTTTGGTAATAATGCCGCCCGTAGCGTGATCGATATTCGGGGTTTCGGCGCCGCCGCCACGCAAAACACGCTGGTTTTGCTGGACGGCAAACGACTGAATGACATTGATCAGTCAACTATCAATTATTCAGCCATACCCATTGAAAATATCGAGCGAATTGAAATTGTGCGTGGTGCCGGTGGTGTGTTGTATGGGGACGGTGCAGTCGGGGGTGTGATCAATATCGTCACACGCCGGACGCCAGCGGATACGCAGGCGGTTTCAATAAAACAACGCTACGCCTCCTATGACACCTGGCAGACTGATGCCGGTGTGAGATACGGAACTGAAGCTGCTTCAGTTAACCTGTTTGCCAATCGTCTCAGCAGTGATGGATATCGTGATAACAATGCGCTGGAACAATACAACATTCAGGGCGATGTCCGCATGCAAGCCGGGACTTCTGAATTTTTCAGCAAGTTTGGTTATTCTGACCAGGCGCTTGGATTGCCCGGGAATCGCACGGTCAATCCAACGATTGGTCTTGACGAATTACGTGCAGACCGGCGTGGCACGAATAACCCGGATGATATTGCCGATGAACAAGTGTGGTTTTTTACACTGGGAACCCGCGGAGTGATTGCAGACAAATGGCATTACATCATCGATGGTGGCGTGAAAGACAAGCTGCAAGTGTCCGACTTGCCAAGCACGCCGCGCTACATCGATACGGAACTCCAGAGCTATTTTTTTTCGCCACGCCTGACCGGGGAAGTGAATACGGCCGGGTTAACCCACCGGTTATCTCTAGGTGTCGACCTCTATCACTATGAATATGATTCCGAAATATCCGGTTCAATCAATGATCGCTCTCAACCGGTGCATGTCCTCGATATTTCGCAACAGAGTTATGCGATCTATCTGAATGATCTGATCAGGGTCACGGAGCGAACATCAGTCAACATCGGTGGGCGATATCAACATGTGGCCTATGATGCTGCTGACACTTATGATGCCACCGCCCCGGGGGCGGCGTTCGATGCAGAGGCACCAGACGTGGATCGTGCCGACAATCAGTATTTCTTCAGTCTCGGGTTGAAGCACTTTATTACCCCGACCGTGTCGGGCCATATCAATGTCGGTCAGAGTATCCGCGTTGCCAATGTTGATGACATTAACCAGGTCAGTTTCCCCCCGCCGGCTTTTGCTGCGGTCAGGGAATTTTCTGATCTGAAAGCGCAGCGGTCCCGGCACCTTGATTTTGGATTTCAATATGAAACGTCGGGTTTTTCCTTTGGTATCAACGCGTATTTTATGCGGCTGAGAAATGAAATTCATTTTAATCCCGTTACATTTTTAAATGTGAACCTGGATCCAACCAAACGCCGTGGAGTCGAATTTAATCTGGATGCGGATCTGACAGATCGACTCCATACGTTCATGAATTACACGCTGACACGGTCGGAATTTTCGGACGGGCCATTTGCCGGTAATGAAGTTCCGCTGGTACCACAGACACTGTTCAGTGCCGGTTTCGAACTGGCTTTACACCAATCAACATCTTTAATCGCGAGCTGGTCTTATGTCGGCGAAAAGTTTTTTGATAACGATCAGAACAATACATTCGGCCAGAAAATTCCCGGTTATTCGTTTCTTGACCTGGGACTGAATTCCCGTATCGGGCGTCTGGATTTTTCACTAAGCGGGAATAATCTGCTGGATGAACAGGCGTTTGATTCCGGGGTCAGCAGTGTGTTTACCCCGGGTGTGTTCAATACATTACCGTTGCCGGAGCGTAATTTTGGTGTCAGTGTAAGCTATGGTTTCGATTAATTAAGCCGCATTCATTACCATAGATTCGTTATAATTGATGTGAAATGACAAGAAGGATATCCCGATGAAAATTCGATCTGAACAAGCCGCCTATTATGGAATCGTCGTCCTCGCGACATTGGCCAGACTACTGCCACACCCGCCGAATTTTACGCCAGTGGGTGCGCTTGGACTCTACACCGGGGCCTATGCCGACCGTATTGCTGCCTGGATCGTCCCGGTCATTGCACTGTTCATCAGTGATTTAATCCTGGGTCTGTATGATCCCGTCTCGATGCTGTTTGTCTACATCGGATTCATGCTCAGCATGTACATTGGAAAACGCTTGCTGAGTCAAAAACGTCATGTACTAAATATAGTAACTGCCTGTTTTGCCTCAGCTTTGCTGTTTTTCCTGGTATCCAACCTGGGCGTCTGGTTCAGTGGCACACTGTATCCGATGACGTTGTCCGGCTTGCTGACCTGCTTCCTGGCTGCGATTCCGTTTTTTGGTTATACGCTGGCGGGTAACCTGGTCTATGGAGCAGCGATGTTTGGTTTGTTTGAATACCTGATAAAAATAAGTTCTAATTCGCGCCTTCCTAACACAGCTTAAAAGGAGAGGGGCGAATGAGCTCGGGCAACCGCGTTTCAAAAGTCACCACCGCGACCGGCGATGTCGGGACTACCGGTCTCGCCGATGGCAGTCGAGTGGACAAGAATTCACAGCGAATCGAATGTATCGGCGAAATCGATGAACTGAACAGTCTGATTGGTGTGCTGGCCGCGAGTGGTCCCAGCGATGATATCGCCGGTTACCTGCGAAATATTCAACATCGACTGTTCGACATTGGTGGAGAGTTATCCATGCCTGGACAGGATCGGCTCGGTCAGGAGTCGGTTACCCGTCTCGAGGAATTGATCGAGACATACAATGAAGAACTGCCTGCGTTGAAGGAGTTTATACTGCCGGGAGGTAATATGCCCGGGGCATTGTGTCACATGGCGCGTAGTGTATGTCGGCGTGCCGAACGTACCCTGGTAACGCTGGCACGTGACGAATACGTAAACCCGACTACCGTCGTATATCTGAACCGACTGTCGGATCTGTTGTTCGTATTCGCACGTACCCTGGTATTACAAAAAGGTGGTAAAGAGGTTTACTGGGAAAGCGCCCGGCTGAAACAGTCCGCCTGAATATCTATTTCAGCAGCTTTAACAATTTTCCTTCGCGCTGCAAATCAAGTTTTTCAAGAAAAGAATTGCCCAGCAAGATAACGTGCGGGTGATCACTGTCATGAACGGATGCCTGTACATCATTCACGACAATATCCCCGACTTTTACCTTGTCGAGATTCATAAGGTACACCTTGCTGATGCCGGACGCCGTGTAGGAAGCACTTTCTTTCCCTTCAAGACGATAATCAAGTCCGACTCTTTTGGCTTCATGCTTGTTCATCGAAACCAGGGTGGCGCCTGTATCAACAAGAAATTCAACCTGAAAGCCGTTAATGCTGCCGTTGACCAGGTACATGCCGCCAGCATCCGGCGCTATGGTTATCTGTTTTTTGGATTTATCGGATGTGAATTCACTGCCAATGTGCGAACCCAGTGTTAATGTCTGCTGTTCACCATTAATTTCAATGATGGCCTCGCGACTGTTGGCCTCGATCAGTGTTATGCCTTCCGGACTGGTTTTGCCCTTGCTCAGCAAACGTTGCTTGCCATCAACCGTAATCACAGCCTTGTCTTTAAACAGGCCATCAACCTTGATTTTACCGACTGACCAGCTCGTTATCGGATAAAATATCAACAGCAACAGAAAAAAGCGGTTCATCGAAACAGTGCCCTGGCGTACGTAGAGTCGTTTTCTTACTATTATAGATGATGCGCGTTCACGGGTTCAGTGGTTTTCTGAATAGTTTGAGATAAATTAACAAAATCGGGTATTTCAGCCCGATATAAAAAGGCAAACAATCATGATTGTAATTTTAAAACCGGATATTAATAAGGAAGACGATGACTACAAACAGTTGACCGAATATCTGTCCAATCTGCCGAATATCAGGATCAATACGCATGATGAATACGGCGCGCAGCAGGTATTAACCGAGTTGTATCTGATAGGCGAGACGGCTGCGCTCAATCAGGACATGATCGAGAGTTTTGCTGCCGTAGAACGGGTGGTGCGTGTATCACGCGAATATCGAATCCTCGGCAGACACAATGAAGATGTTCGTTCCAGTCAATTCGAGTATAACGGAGTGACATTTGGTCAGGATAATCTGCATGTTGTCGCCGGATTATGTGCTGTAGACAGCCGCGAGCATGTCGAACTAATGTTCAGGGCGCTGCAGGAGAACCAACTGCAATGTGCCAGAATGGGGGCATACAAACCAAGGACAAATCCCTATTCATTTCAGGGACACGGTAAGGAATGCCTGCCGTATGTGTTTGAGCTGGCCGGCAAATACGACATCAAGGTGGTTGCAATGGAAATCACGCATGATGACCATATCGATGAAATCAATGAAGCCTTGCAACAGGCCGGTAACTGTACCGGCGTCATGCTGCAAATCGGCACCCGCAACACACAAAATTTTGAGTTACTCAAGGCTGTCGGCAGACAAAAAACATTTCCGGTTTTATTAAAACGTGGTTTTGGCATCACGTTGGAGGAATCCTTGAACGCAGCCGAGTACCTCGCCAGTGAGGGTAACCGCAATGTTGTCTTTTGTCTGCGCGGTATGAAAACCAACCTCGGTGACCCACATCGTAATCTGGTCGATTTTTCACATGTCCCCGTCGTCAAACGCATAACGCGCATGCCGGTCTGTATCGATCCCTCACACTCCGTCGGTACGCGTGAGGCCGGGCCGGATGGTATTCCGGATATTTTGCATGCAACCGGGCAGGGGATCATCAGCGGTGCTAACATGGTGCTGGTGGATTTTCATCCCCGACCGCAACAGGCGCTGGTCGATGGGGCGCAGGCGTTAACGCTGGAGGAATTACCCTGGTTCCTCGACGATGTTCGAATCGTTCGTGAAGCCTACGAGGCAAGACGAAAGTTGATTAACGACTAGTCGTGCCGGGGCGCGTATCTGCCGCGTAAGCGACAGGCGCCTCTAGTTGTGTGCAGTTGCTTAACCGACTGATGTCCCAGTTTCGGATTGCCCATTCCAGCATGACCTCGACGGATTCTGATCGTAATGAGGATTCCGGTCTCTGCTGTAAAAATTCCAGTGCATCAAACATAACCTGCTGAACGGGGAAATCAGTCACTGGTTTTGCATGCGTTTGCTTGCTCAGTTTTGTCCCGCTGCGATCTGTTGCGACCGGCAGGTGCATGTAGTCGGGTTGCTGTATCCCGAGTTGAATTTGTAATGCGATCTGTCTGGGTGTGGAGGCGATCAAATCAACACCGCGGACAATGTCGGTAATCCCCGCATCAGCATCATCAATGACGACGCTCAGGTGATACGAGGTGATATCATCGCCACGATGAATAATAAAATCACCGACATCGTTGGCAAGATTCTGTTGATATTCCCCCTGCAGTCCATCGATAAATCCGGTTATGCCATCGTTGACTTTAAAGCGGATTGAGCGACCCTGTTTGCCTGCGGGTAATCCATTGCGACAGGTGCCCGGGTAGGGGCCGTCCGGTAATTTCCTGCGACTGCAGGCACAGGGAAAAACCACATCAAGATCGATGAGTCGTTGCAATGCTTCATCGTATCGCTGCTGCCGCCTGGACTGGTAGACAACCTCACCGTCCCAATACAGGTGGAAGGACTCCAGTGTTCGAAGAATATCGGGAATGGATTCCCTGGTTATTCTCGGGGTATCGACATCGTCAATGCGCACATTCCAGGTGCCTTGACCGGATTTCGCCTGCAGGTAGCTGGCGACTGCCGTGACAATAGAACCGAAATGTAATGGGCCGGTCGGTGTCGGCGCGAATCGACCGACATGAGTAGAGGTTGTTTGTTCAGTGATATGACTAATTCGCTGATATCAACGATCGCGATCTTCAATATCTCGAAACTGGCGTTCACGCATTTCATGACGTTCCTGCGCTTCCAGGCACAAGGTTGCAACCGGGCGGGCCTCAAGTCTTTGTATGCCAATCTCCTCGCCAGTCTCTTCACAATAACCGTAGCTGCCTTCATCAATGCGCGACAGGGCTGAATTTATCTTGCGTAACAGTTTTCTTTCACGATCACGCGTCCGCAGTTCCAGTCCAAACTCTTCTTCCTGCGTGGCACGATCAGCCGGGTCCGCAAAGTTACTTGCGTCTTCTTTCATATGGCTGACAGTACGGTTGACTTCATCCAGCAACTGGTTTTTCCATTCGGTAAGGATTTCACGAAAATGCTCGAGCTGTTCATCGCTCATGTACTCTTCGTTTTTCTTGCGTCGGTAAGGCGTGAAATCCGGCTTTTCGGCTGCAGCGCCTGCCGGTTTACGTTTGGTTGTTGCTTTCCTGCTGGTCGCTGCCTTGCTACTGGATGCTGCTTTTTTCGTCGCCGCTTTTTTCTTCGTGGTTTTTTTCGCGACTTTCTTTTTAGCCTTCTTTTTGGTTGTGGTTTTCGCTGATTTTTTAGCTGACGTTTTTTTCTTTGTCACAGACTTTTTCCTGCTTATAGTCTTTTTCTTCGTGGTAGCTTTTTTGCCTTTTTTTGCCAGCTTTTTGCGCGCGGCCGTTTTCTTTTTGACCGCAGTCTTTTTCGATGCAGTCTTCTTCTTGGCTGATTTTTTCTTGCTGGTTTTCTTTTTCGCGGCCATCGTAATTTCAGCTTGGATTTTTTAAGGCGTGCATTTTTACCAGAAAGCCAGAGGGCTGGCAAACATGATTTTTGCCTGAATTAGCCGGAATTCTGTCCAGTCAACTCCTGCACCCAGAGCCGGGTAGCGCCCGCCACGGCTACCGGCATTACGATAAAGTTGACCAGTGGAATCATTGTCATCAGCATGACTGCACCACCGAAGCCCAGTGCCAGCAAGCGTCTTTGCTTCAGGCGGTCACGTTCTTCCGTGAATGTATGTCCATGATTGCCCATCGGATAGTCGATGTATTCCAGTGCCAGCATCCAGGCACCAAACAGAACCCAGAGAATCTGCAGGCCTGGAATAAACATCAGGATCAACAGCGGGATAGCACGCTTGATGAAATACAGAAATTTGGCTGACTCGGAACGTATCGCCTTGATGATTTCCTGTGTCATGCTGCCCGTGATGGACTGTTCGCCGTCCGGATTGCCGCGCAGATGATTTTCAACTGCCTCGGCGAGAAAACCATTAAACGGCGCGCCGATCAGATTGGCCACAATCGAGAATGTAAAAAAAACGACGGTCAGCGTGACGATGACGAATAATGGCCATAGCAACCACTGCAGATACTCCCACCACCCGCTGAGTGAATTCACAAAGTCATTCATGGCCGCCGCACCGAACAGGATCACCAGAGCGAACAGCAGTGCATTAATTAATATCGGGACAACGGCAAATTTGCGGATACCGGGTTGAAGTATCAGGGAAAAGCCGGACAGGAAGTAACGGGCTCCGTTGAGCAGCTCAGACATGACAGGTGCGATTTCTCAGGGCAGGTTGATGAGTGCGGGGGCTTGCCAGTCCTTTTTTATATGCTCAACGACCACGGTAGTATAGATGCCGCCGCGGACATTAAATCTGGCCGTTAACCGCATGAACCTGGGCTGGATCAGGTCCGCCAGGTCGCGCAGTATGGTATTCGTAATTGCTTCATGGAACGCTCCCTGTTCGCGGAATGACCAGGTGTAAAGCTTTAATGATTTCAACTCGACACAGAGTTGATCGGGCACATAGTCAAGCAGCAGTTCGGCAAAATCGGGTTGACCGGTTTTCGGGCACAAACAGGTAAACTCCGGTATGCGAATGTGAATGGTGTAATCATTTTGCGGCGCCGGATTGGCAAACGTTTCCAGCTTTTCAACAGCGGTATCACTCATATAAATCAATTCCTGAATTACGCGAGCGCGAACCATAACATAAAAGAAATTGACTCGATTTCGAGTACTTGATAAAGCACTTTAAAAACAGAATAAAAACCATAATAAATATAATATAAACAATAATATATAACTTATATTTAATGTAAATAATAGATATATTTACTGGCTTGTTTTTCAGACCGCTCGTCTGCTATTGTAGCGCTCCATGCGCTTACGCAAGATCAAGTTATCCGGGTTTAAATCTTTCGTTGATCCCACCACGCTAACAGTCCCCGGTAACCTGGTCGGAATTGTGGGGCCGAACGGCTGTGGCAAATCCAACATCATCGATGCCGTGACCTGGGTCATGGGCGAATCGTCGGCCAAACACCTGCGTGGTGATTCTCTAACCGACGTTATCTTTAATGGCTCCAACGCGCGCCAACCGGTAGGCCAGGCTGCCGTTGAATTAATTTTTGATAACTCGG